>NZ_CP049871.1:1408170-2071006 GCF_011302055.1 Sphingomonas sinipercae | reverse complement strand
CCTGCACGTCCTGCGGCGCCCACAGCGGCGGCGGAAGCGGCGCGGGCTCGGCGACCTGCACGGCCTGCTGCGTTTGCGCCGGAAGCGTGACCGGCTGGCCGACCGGCTGCTGGGCGTGGGCGACGACGGCCACTGCCGAAACCCCGGCAAAAACCGTCAACCTTTTGAGATGATGCGCGATAATCACGGTAAAGCTCGCCTCTTGCCCAGAACTGCGGCAGCCTATTGCCTGCCCGGTTCTTACACAGGATGAACGGATGCGGCCAGTGATCCCGGCGCCACATCGGTCCGGGAAAATGCGGGGAAAACCAATCCTTAAGGCGCCGGCGGTACGATCGGCGAATAGTGGGGAACGGATGGCCAGCAACTTCACCCTCGACGGCGCGATGATCCCGCGCAATGCGCAGCGCAGCGCCGACCACCGCGACGAGGAGCGGATCGACGCCCAATCGCAAACCGCGGTGATGGAATATCGCGGCCGGCGTCACGTAATCCGCCTCGTCAACATTTCCCGCTCGGGGGCCATGGTCATCTTCTCCTTGATCCCGCACATTGGCGAGCCGATAAAGCTCCAGCTTATCGGGCAGGGCCTAGTGGACGGGCAGGTTCGGTGGGTGCGTGATGGCCGGATCGGCGTGAGCTTCTCGGCTCCGTTGGCGTGACGGCGATGGATTTGGGGTTTTCGATGATCAGGGCGCGGATTGCCGAAGTGGCGGATCCAAACGAACGGCGGCGGGCGTTGCGGCTGCCGGTCGAAATCGATGCGCAAATGCGGGAGCTTGGAGCGACCGGAGCGGAGGCGCGCATCCTCAACATCTCCGAAACCGGCTTCATGGCCGAATCCGAAGCCCGGTTTGAGGTTGGCGCCCGCGTCTGGCTGATGCTTCCGGGCCGCCAGCGCGCCAATGCGGTCGTCAAATGGACCGCTGGCGACAAGCTCGGCGCCGAGTTCGCAGAAGCGAACGCGATCGACGACCTGCTCCCGTAAGTGGCTCGATAAACGGCGCCTTTTGGTGTGGCCCAACCGCCTCACCATCCCCATCAATGACGATTTTATGAAACCGCAGTCCTTTTGGCTCGTTCAATTGTGCCGAAAGGAAGGTCCAAGATGGCGGGCAATTTCAGCCTCAACGACGTCAGTCAGACTTACCATCCCGCTGGCCGGGGGTATCATGCGGTCTACCGCGAGCGGGAAGTGAATCACTGTCCCGGCTGCGGCCGCACGCACTGGATTATCGGTCGCATGTCGGCCGAATGCGCCTTCTGCACCACGGCCCTGCCGCTGGCCGAAGCGAGCATGCGCTCGCACAACGGCCCGGTGGTCATCCAGCACAAGAACCGCGACCTGCAGCAGGCCTGGGCCGCTTAAGCCTAGCGCGCCGGGGTCGCCCGGATCGGGACGGCGGCGTTGCAAAGGTCGACGCCGCCGGCCGGCCTAATGAAGAAATCGTCTTTCCGATTGGCGCGCGCCCGGACGTAGGCTGCAAAGCTTGCGGACGCGGTGTCCAGATATTGGAACGAAGGCCGCGCCGATTCCTGCAACTGGCTCGCCATCGCGATTGATGCGATGGGCACGTCCTGACTCCGCTCCTTGTAAAACCCCAGCGCCTCCGTCCCGCGCGGCAGTGCGCTTAGCCGCTCGATCCCGCTAATGACCCGGCCGACCACCGCGATGTTGCGATCCAGGTGCCGCGGCGCGTGGCCGATCACTGCATATAATTCGCCCCCGGTCCCAGTGTCCGGCGACAGGTCCCGGCCGACCCCGACGTAACCGTAGCAATGGACCAGGTTCGCGGTGCCGGTCTTCGGATCATGTCCGACGGGCCAGCCGGCAATGAAGCCGGCCCGCGGCGCATAGGCGTCGGCATAGCCAAGCGGCGTGATCTTCAGTCCCCTGGCCGAGCGGGCATATTCCGCCGGCGGCTTGGCGACGACCGCCATGGGCAGCGGGTCCGCGCTTTCATTCTTGCCCCATTGCACGACGTAATTGTCCTGCACCCGGTAGATTGCGGACCCGTCCCACCAGCCATGGCGGGCAAGTTCGCGAATGTTTTCGGCGTGGACTGGCGCGAACAAGGGTGCCAGCTGGATGACCACGCGCCCGCCGCCCTTCAGCTCCATCACCAGCAGGTCCCCGGCAGGAATGGTCCGCCATGCGCTTGTCGGGGCGGCGGCGACGATCTCCGTGGGCGTCTTCGGCGCTGCGGCCGGCGCTGCGGCGGTCAGGACCATCAATGGCAGGGCGAGCATCGGGCGCATTCGGTTTCCTTGTGTTTTGGCGCGGAGACGATAGCCACGCCGCCATGTATTTTGCCAGCCTGATGCTGCTCGGCTCCGGCGAACTGGGCCGGGAATTCGCAATCGCGGCCAAGCGGCTCGGTTGCCGAATCATTGCCTGCGACCGCTATCCCAATGCCCCGGCCATGCAGCTGGCCGACGACTTCGAGGTCTTTTCGATGCTTGACGGAGCGGCGCTCCGGGCGGCGGTGGAAAAGCATCGTCCCGACGTCATCGTGCCGGAAATCGAGGCAATCGACACCGCCGCCCTGGCCGAGCTGGAGAATGAAGGTTGGCATGTGGCGCCCTCGGCGCGCGCGGTGCAGCTGACCATGAACCGCGACGGCATCCGCGACTTCGCGGTCCAGCAATTGGGCCTGCGCACCTCGCGCTACCGCTTCGCCGAATCGCGCGACGAAGCCATTGCCGCGGCGGACGCCGTCGGCCTGCCGTGCGTAGTGAAGCCGGTCATGTCGAGCTCGGGCAAGGGGCAGAGCACCGCCGCCACCGTCGCCGAGCTCGGGCAGGCGTGGGACTATGCGGTGGCGAACATGCGCGGCGACCGGCCGCGCGTGATCGTCGAGGAGTTCATCCGCTTCGACAGCGAGATCACCTTGCTGACCGTGGCGACGAAGGCCGGCGTGCTGTTCTGCGCGCCCATCGGCCACCGGCAGGAACATGGCGACTATCGCGAAAGCTGGCAGCCCGCCGCCCTGTCGGCATTGGCGCTGGCGTCGGCGCAGGAGCAGGCCGGAAAGGTGGTCCAGGCGCTTGGCGGCAACGGCATCTTCGGGGTCGAATTCTTCATCCGCGGCGACGAAGCGATTTTCTCGGAATTGAGCCCGAGGCCGCACGACACCGGGATGGTGACGCTGATCTCGCAATCGCCGAACGAGTTTGAACTGCACTTGCGCGCGGTCCTCGGCCTGCCGATCCCGGCGATCGAATTGGCCGGCCCATCCGCCTCGGCGGTCATTCTCGCCGATCGCGAAAGCGAACGCTTTGCGTTCGACGGCGTGGCCGACGCGCTTGCGCACGGGTCGGGCGAAGCGCCGGTCGAACTGCGCCTGTTCGCCAAGCCCGCGACTCTCCCCCGCCGTCGCATGGGCGTCGCCCTTGCCCGCGCGTCCACCGCTGCTGATGCGGTCGAGCTTGCGAAAGCGGCGGCGGCCAAGGTCCGAATCTGCTATGATGGATGATCAGGAGCAACCGGGTTGCCGGCGCGTTCCATCCGGCAGGAGACTTGCAATGAACAAATTGGGCGCTGCGCTGATTCCGATCCTGTTGCTGACTGCTTGCGGCCCGTCCGCGCCGCAGGAACAGCCCAAGCAATCGATCAGCGTCCGGAGCGCGGAGCAGGATGCCTTGCGCGCGCTCAATCCCGCCAACCTCGCGATCGCGCTGAAGCGGGCGATCCAGGACGGCGGCTACGTCTGCCGGCGAGTCGAAAAGGCGGGCTTCGTCGGCCAGTACAAGAATCTCGACATGTGGACGGCGAATTGCTCGGGCGACCGGGCCAACGACTGGGCGATCTTCGTCGGCCCCGACGGCAGCGCGCAGGTCCGCGATTGCGGCGACGTGGCCAAGTTCGGCCTACCCGAATGCAAGATTGTGGAAACGCCCGCCGCGGCTCCGGCCGGCTAGGCCAGGCTTAGCAGTGGCGGGTCTCTTTATACTCGCCAGCGGCGGTCTTTTCCTTGACCGTCACGCAATTGTTGCGGTCGCGGATTTCCTCGCGCCAGCTGCCGTCCGGGTTGGTCACGCGGCTGCCCTTGGGCACGCGATTCTTGCCGTTCAGCTCATATTTCCAGCTACTTGGGGTGCCTTGCTTGCGCTCGGAGGCAGCAGGCTCGGCCGACGCGAGCGTGGCAAAGCCGAAGGCCCCGACCATCATCACCGCTACAGCATTGCGAACCGACTTCATTACACCACTCCTCACGATGCCTTTCTACGCCCGGGCCAGTGAACCGGACGTGAAGGATGCTGCCGGCGTAGACCGGTCAGGCGAGTGATATATAGGCTGAAACGCCCGATTTTGTAAGGGCGCGAGTGGGTTAGCCGGTAGTGGGAGCCTGAAGCTCCGCCCTACTAGCCCTGGCGCGCCTTGAAGCGGCGGTTCGTCTTGTTGATGACGTAGGTACGCCCACGACGGCGGATGACCCGGCAATCCCGGTGGCGGTCCTTGAGGGACTTCAAGCTATTGCGAATCTTCATGGCCGGGCGCCTGCTCGTTCTCTTGGTTCAAATTGTGGGGGGTTCGAAAACCGCGGCTCAGGTATGGTGAGCAGCCGGCGAAGTCAAGGTCGGCCGCGGTTTAGCGTAGCACCATGCGGTCGCCTTCGATCTCGACTTTGGCGAAGCGGCTGAGGAAGCTTTGGCCAAGCAGGGTCATGTTGCCCGAATCGAGGACGATCGCGTCGATCCGCTCGACCCGCTTGTTGCCAAGGCTCACCGAATCGAGGGTCACATATTCGCCCCGGACCGCGCCGTTGGCGCCTTCGCCGACGACTTCGGGCATCCCGATCGAGGTGCCGACCCCGGCCGAGCGCGCATCGTCGCGCGACAAGGCAATGCTGCTTGCCCCGGTATCAACCAGGGCGTGGACCGTCGCTCCGTTGATCTGCACGTCGGCGTAGAAATGCCCATCGCTATTGCGGAGCAGCTCAATGCTGCCGTCGTTCGACCAGCTGCTCCCGCCGCTGCTGCTGCTCGAATCGGACGATTCGCCGGATCCGCTGCCGCCGTCATCGGAAAGCCTTTTCTCAAAGGTCTTCGACGCCGAGGACGATGGCGGGTTGATGCCGCTCACGACTGCGCTGAACACGCCCATCAGGACGATGATGACAAGATAGCTACGGCCCATCGCGCCAAATTACCGAGCGACGGTAAAAAAACGCTGAAAGCTGCCGCGTTTGGATTTTTGTAACCGCTGCCGCCTTAGGCTCCACGTCGCAATCGAGGGGGACGGCGCGTGAGCTCTTTGCGTGGCATGGTATTCGCATTCGTGGGTGTTGCAGCGATCGGCGGCTATGGCGCCGCCAGCCGGTCGGCCAATTACAAGCCGGCGACCGCCTCAGTCGTGATGATCGACCGCACTTGCAACTTCACGGAAACGACCACCGACGAAAACGGCAAGAAGACGATGCGCGGGGTCACGGATTCGTGCAATTCCACCGGCGAGTGGGGCAAGGTCCGCGAAGAACGCAGCAAGCGGGTTTCCGGCAAGGCCACCGTCCACCTGCAATATATCGCACCGCAGGACGGCGAGGCACACACCGCGCAGCTCAAGTTCACCGGCGGCGACGACGAGTTCTACGAGATCAAGGCCGGGGACCAGATCAAGGTGCTCGTCCGCAATGACGATCTCGACAAGGTCACGCTCGCTTAAGGCCCAACCTAGGGGCGGGTGCGCCTCGCCTTCGGCTGCCCGGGCGCGAACATGTCGCCGAAATAGTCGGATTCGTACCACAACGGCCGGGTGTCCGCGTCGGCCAGCGACCGCGCGATCCGATAGTTCAGATCGGCGTAGCGCGCGCCCTGGTCCCAGCGGATCGGCTGCGACATGTCGTCGGTGACCTTGTGATAGGCCTTGGCGAAGAAGTCCTTCCACTTGCGCTCGCCGCCGTTGCCGTAACCGGTCATCAGCAGGATCGCGGGGATGCCGCGGGTGACGAAGCGGTAATGGTCGGACCGGGTGAAGATCGCCTCCTCGGGCATCGGGTCGGGCGCGACCTTGACGCCGATCGAGCGGGCGGCGTCGCGCACCGCGACCGCAACCGTCGAATGGTCCGCACCGAAGGCGGTGACGTCGGTGAAGTCGTATAGCAGGACGGGCATGTCGAGGTCGACGACGCCGACGATCTTGTTGCGCGGCACCGTCGGGTTGGCGGCGAAGTAATCGGCGCCGCGAAGGCCCTTTTCTTCGCCGGTATTGGCGATGAACAGCACCGACCGGCGCGGCGGCTTGCCCGAGTTGGCAAAGCTCCGCGCCGCCTCCAGCATGGTCGCAACACCCGCGGCATTGTCGAGCGCGCCGTTGTAGATTGCATCCTCGCCCGGCTTCGCGTCGGGGTTGATTCCAAGGTGGTCCAGGTGGCCCATCAGCACCACATATTCGTCGCGCAGCTTGGGATCCGACCCGGGCAACAGGCCGACGACTTCCGGGCTTGTGAAATTCTGCCAGCTGGCCTGGTCGCGCAGGCTGAAGCGCGCGCCAAGGTCGAACCCGCGCATCGCCCCGGCGCGGAAGCCGGCGGCGCGGACCTTGGCGTAATCCTGGCCCGCGGCGGCGAAGATGCGCTTGGCCAGGTTCTGGGAAATCGCTGCCGAGAGCGACAGGACGTTGCTGTCGCTCACCGTCTTTCCGGCAGGGTTGACCCAGTCGACCAACGGCCGGCCCACATATTTCAGTATGTCATAGGCGGGCGCCGCGCTGCTGTTGGCGATGATTATCAGGCCGATCGCGCCCTTGCTCGCGGCGGTGCGGTTCTTGGTCGACTCAACGTGGGAAGCGACTTCGCTGTCCAGGCCCTTGGGCGTCCCCTCCAGCACGACGACAATCTTCCCGCGCACGTTGAGCCCGGCATAATCGTCGATCCCAAGCGCCCGGTCGCTGACTCCGTGGCCGGCGAAGACCAGCGGCGCATCGATTGCCCGTTGCTGCTGGGCCAGGCTCGGCCGCACCGCGATGTCGGGGCCGTGCCGAAGCGCGACGGACTTGCCGCCAAGCGTAACGCTGGCCTGCGGGACGCCGACGTGGGTGGACCGGCGGAAGGGCACCTGCTGCAACCAGCTACCGTTCTCGCCCGCGGGTTTCAGGCCGACGGCGCGGAACTGCGTGGCGACATAGGCCGCCGCAATGTCGTAGCCGCGCGATCCGGTGTCGCGGCCTTCAAGCAAGTCGCTGGCCAGGAACTCGACATCGGCGCGAATGCGCTGCGCAGCGGCGGGGTCGCCGACGCTTTGCGCGGGCGGCGCAGCGCCAAGCAGGGTCGCCGCAATCGGCAGGACGAAGGCGAAGCGCGATCGTGCGCGCAATCCGGTCAGCAGGCTCATGCATTCTCCCATGCCCGGCGGCGCGCGGTCGCACGCTGCCGTTTCGACGAGCGGCCGCCAAGCTGCTGCAAGCCGCGCCGGCAACGGCCCTAACGAAGGCAGGGGCGGGCCGCCAGACGCAAGTGCCGCCCGCGGCCCCAAGCGGTTTGCCTGTTCGGGGAGCGCGCACTATCAGCGCGGCAGACTTCATTGCTCGTTTCGAGAAGGCTTCATGGCACTGACAATTTCAAGCGCGTTCGACGCGGGGAACATCCGCGTCGTCAGCAGCAACGGCGACTCCGCCGACCTGGAGATCGTCGCCGACCACATGTCGGACTTCTATCAGTGGTTCTATTTCAAGCTGGCCGGCGCGGCGGGCCGGGAAGTGACCTTGCGCATCACCAATTGCGGCGGTTCGGCCTACCCCGACGGCTGGCCGGACTATCGCGCCTGCCTTTCGCTCGACCGTGAGGAATGGGTGCGGATCGACGGCACCAGCTTCGCCGACGGGATATTGACGATGCGCTTCACGCCGCCGTCGGACGCGGTCTGGATCGCTTATTTCGCGCCTTTTTCGATGGAGCGTCACCACGACCTCGTCGCCACGGTCGCGGCGGTCCCGGGCGTTGCTTATCGCTCGCTTGGCCAGAGCCTCGACGGGCAGGACATCGATTGCCTGACGATCGGCAACGGCCCGCTCAGCGTCTGGCTTTACGCTCGCCAGCACCCGGGCGAGACGATGGCCGAATGGTGGATGGAAGGCGCGCTCGAAAAGCTCACCGATCCCGACGATCCCGTCGCCCGTGTGTTGCGCCGGGAATGTACGTTCAACGTCGTCTCCAACATGAACCCGGACGGGTCGCGGCGCGGCCACCTGCGCACCAATGCGGTCGGCGTAAACCTCAACCGCGAATGGCATGCGCCATCGGCCGACAAGAGCCCGGAAGTGCTGTGCGTGCGCAACGCGATGGACGAAACCGGCGTCGATTTCGCGATGGACATCCATGGTGACGAGGCGATCCCGGCCAACTTCCTCGCCGGCTTCGAAGGCATTCCGTCGCTGACTGCCCGGCAGACCGAATTGTTCAAGCTGTTTAGCGACACCCTCGAACGCCTCTCGCCCGATTTCCAGACGGCGCAGGGCTATGAAATCCCGGCGCCGGGCCAGGCCAATATGTCGATGTCCACGACCCAGCTCGCCGAACGCTTCGGGTGTGTGTCGATGACGTTGGAAATGCCCTTCAAGGACAATTTCAACCTGCCCGACGAAACCTATGGGTGGAGCCCGGAGCGTTCGCGCTACCTGGCCAAGTCATGCCTCGACGCGCTCCACGCGATCCTGCCGGAGCTGAAAGCCCGGAAGGCTTAGGCCGTGCCGCGCCTCGTCCTCATCCGCCACGGCCAGTCGCAGTGGAACCTGGAAAACCGCTTCACCGGCTGGTTCGACGTCAACCTGACCGATCAGGGCGTTGCCGAGGCCCGGGCCGCGGGCGCGCTGATGCGCGACAAAGGCCTGGATTTCGACATCTGCTTCACCAGCCTGCTGACCCGCGCGATCCGGACCCTGAACCTCAGTCTGGAGGCGATGGATCGGCTGTGGCTGCCGGTGATCAAGGACTGGCGGCTGAACGAGCGCCATTACGGCGGGCTGACCGGCCTCAATAAGCAGGAGATGATCGACAAGGTCGGCGCCGAACAGGTCAAGGTCTGGCGCCGGTCGTTCGACATTCCACCGCCGCCGCTGGAAGCCGGCAGCCAGTATGACGTCGCCGGCGACCGGCGCTACGCGGGCATCGACGTGCCGGATACCGAAAGCCTGAAGGACACGATCGAGCGGGTGCTGCCCTATTGGCGCGAAGCGATCGCGCCCGCGCTTCAGGCCGGCCAGCGGGTGCTGATTTCCGCGCACGGCAATTCCATCCGCGCGCTCTACAAGCACCTCAACGGCGTCAGCGACGAAGATATCGTGGGGGTCGAAATCCCGACCGGGCAACCGATGGTGTTCGAACTTGGCGACGATCTGTGCGCCACCGACAGCTATTATCTGAGCGAGCGCTAGGCCGCCTTCACCCGGTACATCTCCCGGTCGGCGCGTTCGATGACGGACGCCGGGTCGTCGTCGGGCTTGATCGCGGTCACGCCGACCGCAACGCTTAGCGACACCGGCTCGCCATCGATCCGGAAGTCGGCGGCAAGCACCGTTTCGACGATCCTCAGCGCCATCTGCCAGCCGCTTTGCTCATCCGCGCGCTCGAGCAGGACCGCGAACTCGTCCCCGCCGATGCGCGCTATGGCGTCCGACTTGCGCACCGCCGCGACGAGGATTTTCGACACCTGGATCAGCGCGTCGTCGCCGGCCTTGTGGCCGTAGCGGTCGTTGATCGATTTCAGGCCGTCGACGTCGATGAACAGCATTGCGGCGGAATCGCCATAGCGCTCGACCCGTCCGATCAGCCGCTCCAGGCTGGCCGAAAAGCTGCGCCGGTTGGGCAGTTCGACCAGTGCGTCGCGATGGGCCATTTCATCGAGCTGCCCGACGCGCGCTTCCAGTCGCGCGACTTCCGCCCGCAGGCGCTCGATCTCGCCGATCAAGGCTTCCGCATCTTCAAGGCTGACCAGGCTGTCCTGCATTCGGCACTCACAATCGACGCGGACTGAATAGCCCAGAAGCGGCCGGCTTGAAATTGCACAGGTTAGAGGTGTCCTGATTGCGCACAGTCGAAGCCAACCCTAAACCGCCGCTTTGCGCACCCCCGATCAGGAAGGCGTTACCTTGCCCGAACCCCAAGTCGGCATCATCATGGGCAGCAAGTCCGATTGGGAGACGATGCGCCACGCGGCCGAGACGCTCGAAAAGCTCGGCGTCGCGCACGAGACCAAGGTCGTTTCCGCCCATCGCACGCCCCAGCGTCTCTACGAATATGCCACCGGCGCCCGCGCGCGTGGGCTGAAGGTGATTATCGCGGGCGCCGGCGGGGCGGCCCATTTGCCCGGCATGGCGGCCTCGATGACGATCCTCCCGGTGCTCGGCGTGCCGGTTGAATCGCAATCGCTCAAGGGCATGGATAGCCTGCTGTCGATCGTTCAGATGCCGGCCGGCGTTCCCGTCGGGACGCTGGCGATCGGCAAGCCTGGTGCGGTCAATGCGGCGCTTCTGGCGGCGGCGATCCTTGCCGCCGGCGACGACCGGCTGGCGGAGCGCCTCG
This sequence comes from Sphingomonas sinipercae, assembly GCF_011302055.1. Taxonomy (NCBI): domain Bacteria; kingdom Pseudomonadati; phylum Pseudomonadota; class Alphaproteobacteria; order Sphingomonadales; family Sphingomonadaceae; genus Sphingomonas; species Sphingomonas sinipercae. Next base: position 2,060,489 of record NZ_CP049871.1, on the reverse strand, counting down.
AACGGCAGCGCGCCGAACAAACCGCAGCGGTGGCCGAAACGCCCGAATGATCGGCCCCGGCGCGACCATCGGCATCATCGGCGGGGGCCAGCTGGGCAAGATGCTCGCCGTCGCCGCGGCCCAGCTTGGCTATCGCTGCCACATTTTCGAACCCGGCGAGAGCCCCTGCGCCGCCGACGTCGCGGCGAAATTCACCCGCGGCGACTATGCCGATGTCGAGGCGCTGCGCCGCTTCGCCGACAGCGTCGACATCGCCACCTACGAATTCGAAAACGTCCCCGCCGCTTCGCTGGAAGCGATCGCGGCTAAGCTCAGGCCTGGCGTCGCATCGCTGCAGATCGGGCAGGACCGCGCGACCGAAAAGGCGTTTATTGAGCGCACCGGCGGCCGGGTTAGCCGCTGGCAGTGCATCGACAGCGACGCCGACGCACGCGCGGCGGAGGAATTACTCGGCCTGCCGCTGGTGCTGAAGACACGGCGAATGGGCTATGACGGCAAGGGACAGGCCTGGGCGCGGGAGGCCGGTTCGGTCGTCGACGCCTGGCAAGCGATCGGTCGCCAGCCGGCCGTCGCCGAGGCGGCGGTCGATTACCTTTGCGAGTTCTCGGTCATCCTCGCGCGGTCGGACGACGGCCAAGTCGCGGCGTGGGATCTTCCGCTCAACCAGCACGAAGGCGGCATCCTGCGCCGCTCGACCGTTCCCGGCGGCGCGACCATCGACAATCAGTCCGCCGAGGCTGTTCGGATCGCGACCGCCATCGCCCAGGCGCTCGGCCATGTCGGCGTGCTGACGGTCGAATTCTTCGCCACTACGGACGGCCCGCTCGTCAACGAAATCGCGCCGCGCGTTCACAATTCGGGCCACTGGACGATCGAAGGTGCGCTGACGTCGCAGTTCGAACAGCATATCCGCGCCGTGTGCGGCCTGCCCCTCGGCTCGACGGAGCGGATCACCGGGTCGGCGACGATGGAAAACTTGCTCGGCGACGATATCGCGCGCTGGCCCGCGCTGGTCGGTGAAGCAGGCGCGCACGTCCACCTTTACGGCAAGGGCGCGCCCCGGCCCGGGCGCAAAATGGGCCACGTCACGCGACTGGGCTAGACAAACTACAAATGTAGCGCCACAAATGTAGCAGGTTCGCCATCCGCTGCGGCCGACGAAAGGTTTTCTCGATGCGCTCGACCCTCGCCTTCATCGCCATTGCCGTCACCGCCGCACCGCTCGCCGCCGCGCAGACGGTGCCGGTTTCGCAGTTCCAATCCGTCGAGTTGCGTGGCGGCGGGAGCGTCACGGTCCGACCCGGCCCCGAACAGCGCGTGACCCTGGTCGAGGGAGATTCGGCGATCACCAAATTCGCGGTCGCTGCCGATGGCCGGCTGACGATCGATGCCTGTAGCCGCAACTGCCCGGCCAGTTACAAGGTGCGCGTCGACATCCAGGCGCCCGCGGTCCCAAGCTTGAGGATCGAGGGCGGGGGCGAAATCGTCGCCGCCAGCGGCTTCGGCCGGCAGCGTCACCTTGCCGCGGCGGTCAGCGGCGGCGGCAACATCGACCTGCGCTCGGTCGACGCTGCCTCCTTCAACACTGCGATCATGGGCGGCGGCCGGATCGCGACGGGCACGTCGCCAGTCGTCAACGCCGCGATCAATGGCGGCGGCCTGATCACCTACGCCGGCAATCCGCGGGTCTCGACCGCCATCGTCGGCGGCGGCGCGGTCAAGCGCGCGCGCTGAGCGGCCGCCGCGCCGGGCCGGCCTAGCGCGGTTCGATTTCCTCGATCGGAAGCTTCAGCGCCTTGAGCTGCGGTCGCACCTTCGCCGCGTCGCCGACGACGATCCAGACGAAGCCGTTGGGGTCGATCGCCGAACGCAGCGCCGCGTCGAGGCTCGCGCGGGTCTGGCCGCGATAGCGATCGGCCAGCAGCTCGTAATAATTGTCCGGCCGGCCAAGCAGCGCGTTCGACTGCATCGCGCCAAGCACCGCGCCCGACGTTTCGAACTGGCCGGGCAGTTGCTTCATCCGGTTGGCGATCGTCCGATCGAGCTCGGCGCTGGTCACGCCCTTGGTGGTCAGGATGTCGCGAATGTCCTTGCGCAGTTCGCGGATCGAATCGCCGGTGCGGTCGGCCTGGACCGGCGCGGTGACGATATAAGGCACGACCTTGGCGTTGATCTGGGTGGTGCCGCGGACCCCGTAGGACCAGCCCTTGTCTTCGCGCAGGTTCATGTTGATCCGCGACAGGAAGCTTGAACCCAGGATGTCGTTGGCGCTGTTGAGAGCGGTGACGTCGCTGCGCGGATCGACCGGCGTGACCTGCCCGGCCATGATGTAGGATTGCGGCGATCCCGGCCGATCGATCAGCACGATCCGCTCGGCCAGGGCACGCTTCGGAGTCGCGCCGAACGCCTTGACGCCCTTCGGCACTGCGGGGGCCGTCCAGCCGCCAAACGCCCGCTCCAGCTTTTGCCGGACATCGGCCAGCGGCAGGTTCGAAACGACGAAGATTTCAAGGTTGTCGGGGCGCAGCCACCGCTGGTGAAAGCTGGCCAGGTCCGCGCGCGTGAAGCTCTTTACCGCCTCGGGATTGCCATATTGCGTGCCGCCGTAGGGATGGTTTTCGCCATAGAGCAGCGCCGGCAGAACTCGGTTGGCGATGTCCTGCGGGTCTTTCTGCTGCTGGGAAATGGCGGTCAGCACCTGCGTGCGGACCCGGTCGATGTCGGCCGGGTTGAAGTCGGGCCGCTGGACGAGATCCGCCAGCAGGTCGAGCGAGGCGCCAAGATTGGCGCTCAGCGCCGACATGCTCACGCTGCTCTGGTCGGCGCCGCCGCCGGCCGAGATCCGCGCACCGAGCCGCTCTTCTTCCTCGGCCAGCGCTTGCGAGCTTCGGCCCGCGGCGCCTTCGTCGAGCAACGACAAGGTCAAATTCTGCAGTCCGCGGCGGCCCGGGGCATCGGCGGCGAAGCCGGCGTCGAACGCAAGCCCGACCTGGGTCAGCGGCACCGTCGTGCGCTGCGCATAATGAACGCGCACGCCATTCGACAATGCGCTGTGCTGCACCTCCGGGAAATCGAGCGGCGCCGGCTCGCCCAGCGGCGGCAGCACGCGCTTGACCTTCGGGGTGCGGATATCGGCGCTCTTGCCGCGCTTGGGCTTAAAGCCGGACTCGCGATATTCGGGGCGGTCACCCGGTTCCAGGCGGATCGCCAGCACCGGCCGCGACAGCCACTGCTGCATCGCCGCCTTCACGTCCGCCGAAGTGACGTTGGCGAACCGGTCCAGCGTCTTTTTGTAGAAGTCGGAATCGCCCGCGTAGACTTGGCCTTCGGCAAGCGCGACCGCCTTGCCGCCGAACCCGCCGACCTGCTCGAGCCCGCGGATTTCGCCGCTGATTTCCTGCGTCGCGGCCCGCCGCACCTCGTCCTCGGTCGGTCCGTTGGCGACGAAATCGGCGATGATTTCATCCAGCCGCTTTTCGACCAGCGCGGGATCGACGCCCGGTTTGACGGTGACTCCGACCTGGAACATGCCGATCCGCTGGAATGGCTGCGATCCGGTGCTGACGCTGACGGCAAGTTTCTCGTCGCGGACCAGGATTCGGTCGAGGCGCGAGCTGGCCAGCCCGCCAAGGATCGACGCGCCGATGTCGAGCGCCGCCCGCTGGTCGGACAGCAGCCCGGGCACCGCCCAATGCCGCTGGATCTCGGTCGCCGCGACGCGGTCCTTCATGACGATGCTTTTGGAAGCGGACAGCGTCGGGACGTCGGCGGCGGCTGGGACATTGACCGGGCCGCGCTCGATCGCGCCGAAATATTTCTCGACCAGTGGCCGCGCTTCGGCGGCGTCGATGTCGCCGGCCAGGACGAGCACCGCGTTGTTCGGCGCATATTTGTCGATGAACCACTGCTTCACGTCGGCCAGGCTGGCGGCGTCAAGGTCGCTCATCGAACCGATGGTCGAATGCTGGTACGGATGCCCGTCGGGGAACAGGTTCTCCAGCACTTCATATTCGACCAGCCCACCCGGCTGGTTGTCGCCCTGCCGCTTCTCGTTCTGGACGACGCCGCGCTGGTTATCGAGCTTGGCCTGGGTCACCGCGCCAAGCAGGTAGCCCATGCGGTCGCTTTCCATGAACAAGGCCCGCTCGAGCGCCGAGCGCGGCACCGTCTGGAAATAATTGGTCCGGTCGAACCAGGTCGTTCCGTTATAATCGGTCGCGCCGATCTGCTGCAGATATTCGAAATAATCGCCCGGCAGATTGTCGGAACCGTTGAACATCAGATGCTCGAACAGATGCGCGAAGCCGGTCTTGCCTTTCGGCTCGTCCTTCGACCCGACATTATACCATGTGCTGACCGCAACCACTGGCGCCTTATGGTCCTCGTGGACGATCACGGTCAGCCCGTTGGCCAGCTTGAAGCCGCTGTGCGGGATCGAAACTTCGCTGACCAGGGCACTGACCGGGGCCGGCTGGGGCGTCGCTGGCTGGGTCGTCGCCGTGAATGAAGGCGCGTCCGGAACTGCGACTTGCGGCGCGGTTGCGCAGGCGCTCAGCGTGGAAGCGCTGACAAGGAGCACGGACAGGCGGCGAAGATTGAACATGATTGAAATCCCGAGAAGAGGCAGCTCCACGTCGGGCAGCGTTAGCCTGCCCGCCGCCAAGCTGAAAGATGCAGCCGCTCAGCCGGCCGGGATTTCGACGCCTTGGTCGAACAGCTCCTCGAGGAAGTATTGCTCCCGTCGATTGCGAAACCGTGTGGACGGGCCGTCATCCCGGCTCGCGCAGGGGAACAGGGCGCGCGCCCAGGCATTGGTTTGATGCGGGGAACGGCAGCGACCCGGGCCTGGTCCCTTCGCACCCGGATTGCGCTTCGAAAGCTGCGATCGAAACCAGCAGCCAAGGAGACCGCTCATCAACCGTTTCAACCGCCTCGCTTTCATGCTCCTCGGGCTCCCGCTTCTGACCTCCGTCGCGGCATTACCGGCGGCCGCGGAGACCCAGTCCTCCGTCAACCTCGATCCAGCGATCCCGCCCGGCCTCTTCGCCGGTGCGCGCACCCAACAAATTCTTGCGGCGCAGATCCTTCTCGATCGGGCCCATCATTCGCCCGGAGTCATCGACGGCGCTGCAGGCGGGAATACGCGCCGCTCCGTCCTCGCCTACCAGAAAGCCAACGGGCTCGATCCGACCGGCGAGGTCGGCTCCGCGCTTCTCCAGCGCCTCTCCGCAAACGACGCAGGCGCGCTGTTGAAAACCTATACGGTGACGGAGGCGGACGTCGCCGGCCCGTTCCACAGCGTCCCCGAAGGGTTGACGGCGATGGCCGAGCTTGACGCCGTCACCTACGAATCGGCCGCCGAAGCGTTGGCCGAGAAATTCCACATGGCGAGAAGCTTCTTCGAGGCGCTCAATCCCGGCGCTGACTTCGCCAAAGCCGGCACCCGGATCGTGATCGCCGATGCCGGTGCGGACAAGCTTGGCGATGCCGTGGTCGATATCGAGGTCGATAAGGATGCCAATGAGCTTCGCGCCTACGCCGCCGGCAAGCGGCTTGTTGCGACCTATCCGACGACGGTCGGAAGCAGCTTTCACCCGTCGCCCGACACGACGGTGGAGGTGACGGCAATCGCTTCCAATCCCACCTACCATTTCGATCCGGAAGGGCGCGATTGGGGCCCTGACGAAACGCTCACCATCGCCGCCGGGCCCAACAATCCGGTCGGCTCGACGTGGATCGACCTCAGCCGCGAAGGCTATGGCATACACGGCACGCCAGAGCCGCGGCTGATCGGCAAGACCAGCAGCCACGGCTGCGTCCGCCTGACCAATTGGGATGCCGCCGAACTTGCCCGCGCCGTGGAACGGGGCGCCAAGGTTCATTTCATCTAACCGCGCATCCCTACTCGGCCGCGCTAGCCGCGCTCTACGCCCTCACTGGAACTCGGCGCTTCGACCGGCCCGCCTCCCGGCCCCATCAGCGGGCCGGGCGCGGGTCCGACGATGGCGCCGGGTGCAGGGCCGCCAGGCCCAGGGCCTGGACCAACTATCGTCGGCTGCGGCATGCCGCGTCCGCCCTTTGCTGCGGCGCAGGCGTTTTTCGGATTTTCCAGTCCCAGAAGCGCAAGGCGCGCCGCATTGCCGATAATGGTCGCGGACATCGGGTCGTAATTCGACAGGATCACGAAGGACCAGGCACCGTCAGACGCCCAATGCACCTCGGCATTGGCGCCGCCCATCAGCCCGCTATGACCGACGCTCATCCTGTCGCCATTCCTGCTCGTCTGGAAGCCGTACGCATAGTCTCCCGGGCCTGCCCCCGGCACGCGCGCGGAATGGCCCCAAAGTTCGGCCCTCGTCCGCGCCGAGAGGAGTTTGCCGGACGTGAGCGTGCGGGCAAAGCGAAGCAAGTCGGGAGCGTTGCTGTAACCACCGCCGTAAGGCCCGCCGCCGGAGGTGAATGTCGACACCCGCCGCGGACTCTTTTCGCTCGACACGATGTGCATTTCGCCCGTCAGGACCAGTGATCGAGTCAACATCTGGGCGGCGTCGGCGGGCCTGGTGCGCACCGTGCTTGCTTTCATCCCCGCCGGCCCGAAAACATGCCTTTGGACATAATCGCTAAAGCTCATGCCGGTGACCGCTTCGACGATTGCCGCCGAGAGGATCGGGCCCGTGTTCGAATAACGGTGCTGGGTCCCCGGCTCGAACAATGGCTTGTGCGCGGCGATTGTCGGGACAAGTTCGCGGGCGGTCGTTGCGCGCGCAAGATCGCCGGGATTGTCCTTGACGGCCTCGGGCAGGCCGGAACTATGGTCGAGCAGCTGGCCAACCGTGATCGTTGCGAATGCCGCAGGCAACTCCGGCAAATAGGTCCGCGCCTTGTCGTCGAGGCGAACTTTGCCGCGGTCGATCAACTGGCCGATAGCGGTCGACGTAAAGATCTTGCCGGCCGATGCGATGTTGAACGGCGTCTCGAGCCTGTTCCTCACGCCCCGGCTCGGATCGGCCATGCCATATGCGGCGGACGCGATCGTCCGGCCGCCTGACTGGACCATCACAACGCCCAAAAATTCGTCGGCCTCCGCAAATGTGGCAGCGCAATCGATGATCGCCTTGCCGGTCGCCTGAGGTCCTTGAGCCACTGCCATTCTCTCCGGCTGGGCCGCTTGCGCGGCGGCACCGGCAAGCATCGATACGGCTGCGAGCAGTCCCAGCGAACCGCGCAGCCTGGTCTTCGTCATCCTCATCGAATCTGGCGTTTTCAAATTCCACCCCTTCCAAGTTTGCCGGCGCTTGGTAGGAGGTGGCGAATTGCGAAAAACAGCCCAAGATCAAAGTTCAGAGCGCGTAGTTAGCGATCCGGCGCTCGCGCGCCTGTTCGCGGACGAGGCGAAGCGGCGAATCCTTCTCGCCTTCGCGCCGGAGCCCAGGTCCGTCACCGCGGTCGCAGCCACGTTGGAACGGCCGGTCGGCTACGTCTTCTACCATGTCCAGCGCCTGCTCGAACGTGGCCTGCTTTACGTCGCTCGGGAGGACCGGCGGCAGGGCAAGCCGGTCAAATATTACCGCACCACGGCCGCCAGTTTCTTCCTTCCGTCCGGGGCGATGGAGCAGCTGTTCACGAGCGACCTGGCGAGCGAGCTTCGTTCCTTGCTGGAGCACAACTTCTACAAGTCCGATCTTGCCGGCGTGCGGGTCAGCGCCACCGCCGACGGGGCGCCAGAGATTCAGCTGGTCCCGAGAAAGGCTAACCAACCGCCATCCGCCGGCGAGCTCTGGGCAGTCCTGCGACTCGATACCGCGACGGTTCGAGCGCTTGGGCAGGAGCTTGGCGAACTTTTTGCCCGCTATGAAGCGCTTGAAGGCGACGGTCCCGAATACCTCGTCCACGCGGCCTTCGCGAAACGATCGAGCTGAGACGAGCCGTCGCCTGGCGGTCCGCCAAATCCACAGGAAAAATGCTTCACCCCACATTTACCCGCTTGCGTTGTTCGACAGTTGAGGCACAATAGCTGGTAGGACGTCGGGGGACGCACGCAATACATGGTGTTTGGCGCCGGAATCTGCTATTCCGGTGACGGACCTGCTTCGTCCCCGTTTTCCACAGCCGCCCGGACTCTCGGATACGGGCATTGGGCAGCAAAAGGGCGTATCAGGCTCGGGTGACTCCGAGTCGAACAAGTCAGGAACACAGGTCCGGCCCGGATACTTTGGGCGGATCGGCAAGCGAGCGGGGAAGCGCGATGGATTTTTCAACCGGCACCGAAGTCAGCAGCGACGACGTCGTCACCACGACCGTCCGTGACAGCAAGACTGTCGACACCCGCGCTTTCGACGTGAAGACCGACGAGTCGCGCGATGCGCTGCTGACCGAATTCGGCAAGGACACGCTGCGCGACCGCTATTTGCTGCCCGGCGAGAATTACCAGGACCTGTTCGCCCGGGTCGCTTCCGCTTACGCCGACGACCAGGATCACGCGCAGCGCGTCTATGACTATATCTCGCGCCTGTGGTTCATGCCGGCGACGCCGGTCCTGTCCAATGGCGGCACCGGTCGCGGCCTGCCGATCAGCTGCTACCTCAACAGCGTTTCCGACAGCCTCGAAGGCATCGTGGGCACCTGGAACGAGAATGTCTGGCTGGCGTCCAAGGGCGGCGGCATCGGCACCTATTGGGGCAGCGTTCGCGGCATTGGTGAGCCGGTCGGCCTCAACGGCAAGACCAGCGGCATCATCCCGTTCGTCCGGGTCATGGACTCGCTGACGCTGGCGATTTCGCAGGGCTCGCTGCGCCGCGGGTCGGCTGCCTGCTACCTCGACATCAACCATCCGGAGATCGAGGAATTCCTCGAAATCCGTAAGCCCAGCGGCGACTTCAACCGCAAGGCGCTCAACCTGCACCATGGCGTGCTCGTCACCGACGAGTTCATGGAAGCGGTGCGCAGCGGCGACGAGTTCATCCTGCGCAGCCCCAAGGACCAATCGGAGCGCGGCAAGGTCGACGCCCGCGCCCTGTTCCAGAAGCTGGTCGAAACCCGCCTTGCGACCGGCGAGCCGTACATCATCTTCATCGACCAAGTGAACCGGTCGATGCCCAAGCATCACCGCGACCTCGGCCTCAAGGTTTCGACCTCCAACCTATGCTCGGAAATCACGCTTCCGACGGGCAAGGACCATCTCGGCGCCGACCGCACCGCGGTCTGCTGCCTGTCCTCGCTCAACCTCGAAACCTGGGACGAATGGAACGGCGACAAGCAGTTCATCGAGGACGTGATGCGCTTCCTCGACAACGTGCTCACCGATTATATCGCCCGCGCGCCGGACGAAATGGCGCGCGCCAAGTACAGCGCCGAGCGCGAACGGTCGGTCGGCCTTGGCGTGATGGGCTTCCACAGCTTCCTGCAAAAGCGGAACCTGGCGTTCGAAGGGGCGATGGCGAAAAGCTGGAACCTCAAGATGTTCAAGCACATCAAGGCGCAGGTCGACGAAGCCTCGATGCAGCTCGCGGTCGAGCGCGGGCCGTGCCCCGACGCCGCCGACATGGGCGTGATGGAGCGCTTTTCCTGCAAAATGGCGATCGCTCCGACCGCGTCGATCTCGATCATCTGCGGCGGCACCAGCGCCTGCATCGAGCCGATCCCGGCCAACGTCTACACGCACAAGACGCTGTCGGGCAGCTTCTCGATCAAGAACCCGTACCTGGAGCGGCTGCTGCAGGAAAAGTCGAAGGATTCGACCAACGTCTGGAACTCGATCCTCGAAAATGGCGGCAGCGTGCAGCACCTCGACTTCCTGACCCAGGACGAAAAGGACACGTTCAAGACCAGCTTCGAAATCGACCAGCGCTGGCTGATCGAGCTTGCCGCCGACCGCACGCCGTTCATCGACCAGGCGCAGTCGTTGAACCTGTTCATCCCGGCCGACGTCGACAAGTGGGACCTGCTGATGCTCCACTTTCGCGCCTGGGAACTGGGCATCAAGTCGCTCTATTACCTGCGCTCGAAGTCGGTGCAGCGCGCCGGTTTCGCCGGCGGGGTGGAGGCCGACAACACCCCCAACCTCAAGGAAATCCAGCTCGCCTCGACCACCGACTATGATGAGTGCCTGGCCTGCCAATAAGCGGGTTGCGGCTATTCGACAGGCGGCGGGCGAGGCGCATGGCGACGCATCTGGCGTCACCAAACATTAAGACGCTACCGAAACGCACCACCGTTCGTCGAAAAATCGGACAGTCACCTGTTTTTTAGTTGATCTTTCTAGGGTTAACAAATAGTTGACCTCTGCCGCCAAAATGGTGGCAATTGAATCCGTGGGGGGTTCTCACATTTACGCAAAAGGCTTCCTCGGCAGTGATGCCGGGGCCGTCGCACTTCGTCGTCAGATGAGTTTGACAGGCGCGGACAGACCTCCGTGCTTGTTCGTGAGGCGTGTCGAGTTTGATTTGCGAAGAACATTGATGGGGATATTAAGATGATCAGCAAGAAAATTCGGCACGGGTTCGTTGCTATCTGTACTGCAGGCCTCGCGTTCGGGTCGCAAACTGCGTCGGCGCAATCGACGACTTCGACTAACCTGGAGATTTCGGCCACGGTGACGCCGACGTGCCGTGTAAGCGCCACGCCGGTGGCTTTCGGCACCATCGACGTTACCCTGAACTCCTCGATCCCCGCGACCGGCGGCATGAGCGTCGTCTGCACGAACGGCACGGCTTGGGAAGTGATGGCCAGTGAAGGCGAAGGTGTCGACGCGCTCGACACGGATCGTCGCATGACGTCGACCACGACGAGCGACATGTTGAAGTACAATCTCTATCTGGACAGTGCCCGCACCAACGTCTGGCTTGCCGATTTCAATGGCCCCAACACGATTTACACTTTCAGCGGCGTGGGAACCGGGTCGGCGCAGGCGAAAACCGTTTATGCGAAGATCCCGGCCGGTCAGACCGCCGTTCCCGCTGGCGACTATGCGGACACGGTCGTCCTGACGCTCCTCTACTGATTGAACTTCGTGCTTCCGCGGCGGGGCTCCAAATGCTCCGCCGCGGTAAGTGCGGATCGGCCAATGCCCCGTAAATTTCGCTTCGCCTGTCTGAACGGCCTCGCGCTCGCGCTTGGCGTGTTCGGCGTGCAGCCTGCAGCGGCATCCACTTTCCAGATCAATCCGGTCCTCGTCGAAGTGAAGCCCGATAAGGCGGCCGCGTTGATCACCGTCGACAATGTTGGAACTGAACCCGTCGTTATTCGAACGAAGGTCCTCGCCTGGCGCCAGGCCGCCGGGGCCGATGTTTACGAGGATACGCGGGACATCGTCTTGTCGCCCCCGCTGGCGCGCATCGCCGCCGGCGGCTCCCAGGTCATCCGACTTGGTCCGAAAGCGCGCGACCGGGCATCCGAAAAGGCCTATCGCATTATCATCGAGGAAGTGCCTTCACAGAAAAGCGTGAGTGGGACGGTCACTATGCTCCTGCGCTTTGATGTTCCGTGCTTCATCCTGACCGCGAATCCCGCTCAGCCAGTCCTCGCCTGGAAGGCCACTCGCTCAGCGGACGGTCTCGTGACGCTGAGCGCGAGCAACGCGGGAGGGTCGCGGTTTCAAATCACTTCGTTGCAATGGGGATTCGCGTCGGGGGGGACCGGAAAGCATCAGGGGCGCCCGGGCACAATTCTGGCCGGGGGCATGAAGTCTTGGAAAATCGGTTCGGCGCCGCGAGCCAGAAGTGGCGAGCTGCTGACAGTCAGGTTTGCAGGGGGCAAGGGTGAGCAGTCCGTGCAGGTTCCGCTTCAGCCTAACTAGTCACGCCGCGGCGATCGTCGCCTGCGTCGCATTGCCCGGCCAGGTGTCCGGGGCCGTTGTTGCGACAGAGTTCACGCAGTCGATCGTCAGCGCAGCGGTCAACGACCAGCCCGTCGCGGAAAGCGTCGTCGTGTTCGCGGATGGCGCCGGTAAGTTGTACATACGCGTGGCTGATGCAACCGCGTGGCGGCTCAATCTCCAAGGCGTCGATTCGGTCGTTGTCGATGACGAACGGATCGTCGCGCTGGACGACCTGCCGTTGGTAAAATACGTCATTCTTGAAACGCAACAGCGCCTTGAAGTGAAGGCGCCGCCGTCCGCGTTCATCCCGTCGAGTCTCGATCTGTCGCTGCTTGACCTTCCGCCCATGACTCCGCCGGGTACGGGGGCATTCTTGAACTACGATCTGTTCGGGGAACGCAATTCTGGCGACATGCAGGGCGGTGCGCTGTTCGAAGCCGGACTGTTCTCCAGTCTCGGATACGGTTCGGGCCGCTTTGCGATCAACTACGAGGGGCGAAGGCTTCGGCCGGTTCGCCTGGAAACGAACTGGACACGCGAAAATCCGGACAACCTGCATTTCTTCCGGATTGGCGATGCAATCAGCCGAGGCAGCGCCGCTGCTCGCCCATTTCGCCTGGCCGGCCTGCAATGGGGCAGCGACTTTTCTATTCGCCCAGGACTCATCACCTTTCCGGTTTCAAGTCTGAACGGCAGCGCGGCCGTCCCCTCGGTTGCTGACGTCTATGTCAACGACGTGCTGGCCGGATCCCACGCAGTTCCGGCAGGCCCGTTTGAAGTCACGAATATTCCCGTGGTCTCGGGCGATGGCCGCATATCGCTCGTCGTCCGCGATGCCCTGGGCCGCCAGTCAGAGGTCACCGTGGATTATTACGCATCCACGGAATTGCTGCGGAAGGGCTTGCAGGACTTTTCTTATGAAGTCGGATTTCTTCGGAAAAGCTTCGCCCTTCGAAGCGCGGATTATGCCAGCCCGGTGTTTTCCGCGACGCACCGCCGCGGCGTATCGTCGCGATTGACTGCGGAGGCGCACGCTGAAGCGTCACCGCATGCCCAGCTGGCGTCGATGGGTATGTCCTATCTGCTCGGAAAATCACTGATCGTGGGCGGGGTCGGGGGCGCGAGCCGCGGGCCCAAAGGGATCGGGCACTTGATCGGTTTCAATCTTGAACGCCAACAGCGCGCGTTGACCTTCTCCGTGGACGCGCAGTTCGCTTCGTCGCGCTATAAGTCCGTCGCCGACTACGGCGCTGCTGCTTACCCGTCGACATCGATCCGGGCGATTGTCAGCGCACCTGTCGGGAGAATGCGCCTCGGCGGCAATGTTCTCATCCGTCACTGGACCGATCGTCCGCGCCAGCACTTCGCGGGAATGACCGCTACTCTGCCTTTCATCGGCGGGAGCAGTCTCTCCATGACGGCCCTCTATGCAGGGAAAGGAAAATCGCCCCTGCTCGGTTTCAACCTTTCGACCCCATTAGGCCGGCGAAATAGCAGTATCGCTTATCGCTATGAAGAGGGCCGGTCCTATCAGGTCGCCTCGCTGCAGCAGGATCTACCCCCAGGGACGGGTTACGGATATCAAGTCCGCGCAGCGCGTGGCGCGGTCGAACGGCTTGAAGCTCGGGGTTTCTATCAGAACGATCGACAGGCCTTCGAGGTTGGCATTGCTCGCGCAGCCGGCGCGAACGCGGTTCGTGGCAGCGTTCGCGGAGCAATCGGCATGATTGATGGTCGGCCGTTGGTAGCTCGCGAATTGGCCGATAGCTTTGCGATCGTTCAAACTGATGGATTCAAGGGTGTTCGCGTTTATGCCGACAACGCCTTGGTCGCACGGACCGGGAAGGATGGCACCGCCGTCGTCCCGCTGCTGCGCGCGTTCGACAGGAATGTGATTCGCATTGAGCAGGGAGATCTGCCGCTCGGCGTGTCGGCAGGATCGTACGAACAGTCCGTCCGACCTTACCGTCGAACTGGCTCGCGTCTCGTTTTTGATGCCGCTCGGCGACAGGCAGTGCTCATCACTGCGGTCCTGCCGAATGGCAATCCGGTCCCGTCCGACGCGATCGCAAAACTCGACGACGGGAAGGAGTCGATAGGCGGACCCGACGGGCAATTCTTTTTCGAAGATGTCGGTAACAGCCAAAGCGTGCGGCTAGAATGGAAGGGCGGGGCTTGCCGCATCCCCCTCGCAATTCCCGCGGATGCGGACCTCGTTGCCGACCTTGGAGTACAGGGTTGCAAATAGGGTCGGTCATGATGCGGTCGGTCGTCTGCTTCGCATGTGCCGCAAAGTGCTTGTTTGGCGCGGGAGTGGCGTCGGCTGCGCCCGCGTGCGGGTTGCAGTCGGTCGGCGTGAACTTCGGCGCGTACTCCCCATTGAGCGGCAGTTCGACGGATGGGGTTGGGCAAATTCGCGTCAGTTGCGACGCATCCACCACATATACGATCCGGCTTGAAAGCGGCGGCAACCCTTCCGCCCGAGGAATGACGGGGGGAAGCGACGTTCTGCAGTATCAGCTATACACAGATGCCGGACGGTTCACGGCCTGGGGAGATGGCGCCGCCGGCACGTCGACGATGGTCTCCGACCAGGTGCATGGCATCTTCCCGGTCTATGGACGAATCCCCGGCGGTCAGAATGTTCGGCCCGGAACCTACACCGACACAATCGTGGTAACTCTCGGCTTCTGACTCGCTACATATCGTGTCGACGGATGATGACTGCTACCACATCTAGGCTTAATCCACAGATTTCCTAATCCTGTGGATGCTTTTTCTCGTGTGCTCGCCACGCGCTTATCGTACAATCGCCGGACTGAATGACGTGCCAGGTCGAGGGACTCGGAATGTCTCATGGCAGCGACCGTAGCGTACGGAAGAATGCGCGGATCGGCGTCCAATTGCGCTGGTTTTTAGGAAGGGGCGAGACACAGTAAGCATGCGCCTGATCCCCGAACGATTCCGCCCCAAGTCGAAGGCCGGCAAGGCCGGCCTGATCGCCGGCGGAGTCGTCGGCGGGCTGCTTGCGCTCGACCTGATCGCGCTTGCCGCGACGGCGATTTTCGCGGTGACGGCAGGCGGCCGGTGACGACTCAGGCGATCATCGAAGTGGCGATCGGCGCGGCGCTGCTGGTCGGCGGGATTGTCGTTTATCGCCGCAATTCCGGCGGCGAGCGCCAGGGCAGCCAGAGCGCCGTCCTGATGTTCGTGGCCGCGGCCTTGCTGGTCGTCCACGGCCTGGGCCTGATGAGCTATCGCCCGTCGGCGGCGGAACTGGAGCAAGCGCAGTGACTAGCACAACTTCGCCTCGGGGTGGGGGACGGAGCCGTCGCGGGACTGGTGGGTCCTCGCGGCGGCTCCTGTCGCGCGGCGGGGCGGCGCGATGACCGCGATCGTCATCCTGCTGGCGATGCTCGCCGTCCTGCTGCCGACCCTGTCGATGCAGCGGCGCGGCCTGGCTGGCAAACCGCAGTCGCAGTCCACGCGCGCGGTGCTGCTCGGCGCGATGATCGCGCTTGCCGTCCTCGGCCTGGTGCTCATCTATCTGCTGGTCACGAGGCGGTGACGCGATGACCGCTTGCAAAGCCGCCGCGACTGCGCTTGATACTGCGAACCATTCGCATTTAGGAGGTTCGCTTGCGCAAGTGGCATCGGTGGCTGGCCGTCCTGTTCGGCGTCTTCCTGCTGTGGATTTCGGCGACGGGCGTGCTCAGCCAGGTCGGCAGCCTGGTCAACAAGGCCAATGCGCCCAGCCAGGCGCAGGCGGCCGCGGCGGCGACTCCGCCGGGCTTCGAATGCCCCGCGACCATGACCTGCCGGCCCAAGCCGAAGCCGGGCGGCTGGAACGTCGGCCTGCTCCATCACCTGCATTCGGGCGAGAGCTTCGGGCCCGCCGGCACCGCCATCTCGATCCTGTCCGGCTTCGCGCTCTTCTTCTTCAGCTTCTCCGGCCTGTGGATGTACGTGCAGATGTGGCGCGGCCGGCTCGCGCGGGTCGAGAGCGGCAAGACGGTGCGGGGCGACCGCCTCTTCTGGTAAGGTGCGGGCAGCCTCGAATTGCGCCAGCAATTCGTGGACTTGCCACGGCGGGCAGCCGGTCGGCGCAGCCGAGCCGGTCTGACGGCGTGGCCCGGATCGCAGCCCTAGCGGCGCTCACCCTTGCCCTTTCCGCCTGCGCCGCGACCCAGTCCGGCGCGGCCGTCGCCCCCGCGGCGCCGGGCTTCCTGCTCGGCCTGTGGCACGGCTTCATCTTCCCCGTCGCCTGGGTCGTCTCGCTCTTCACCGATCAGGTCGCGGTCTATGCCGTGCCCAACAACGGCGGCTGGTACGATTTCGGCTATTTCCTCGGCATCGTCGTGTTCGGCGTCGGCGCCCGCAAGTCGCACACAGTCTATCGCGACCGCAACGTCATCGAGGCCACGGCGCGGAGGATCGACTGATGGATCCGTACGCTCTGGGGTTCATAGGCTTAGGACTGTTGGCGGTCGCTTACGGGGCTTATCTTGTAAACGTGCGGAGTCGCCGAGAGTCGGCGTTGGAACACGAATTTAGGAAAGCCTGGGGCGACAACAGCCCGGTTCCAAACCCCTATGTACTCCGAAACAATCGATACGTCGGAATTACCTTCGTCGTTGTCGGCTTTACCTTGATCGCAGCCGTCATCGTCTCAGCCATTTCTCTAGGAGCTTAGACCAATGCCCCTTCTCGAAGCCCGCAAGCAGTACAAGCCGTTCGAATACCCGTGGGCGTTCGAATATTGGAAGCGGCAGCAGCAGATCCACTGGATGCCGGAGGAAGTGCCGCTGGGCGAGGATTGCCGCGATTGGGCGCAGAAGTTGTCCGACCATGAACGCAACCTGCTGACGCAGATCTTCCGCTTCTTCACCCAGGCGGACGTCGAGGTGCAGGATTGCTACCACGAAAAATACGGCCGCGTGTTCAAGCCAACCGAGATCAAGATGATGCTCGCCGCTTTCTCCAACATGGAAACGGTGCACATCGCTGCTTACTCGCACCTGCTCGACACGATCGGCATGCCGGAAAGCGAATATGGCATGTTCCTTCAGTATAAGGAGATGAAGGACAAGCACGATTACCTCAGCACCTTCGGAGTCGAGGATGACGAGGATATCGCCAAGACTCTGGCGATGTTCGGCGGCTTCACCGAAGGGCTGCAATTGTTCGCCAGTTTCGCGATGCTGATGAACTTCCCGCGCTTCAACAAGATGAAGGGCATGGGGCAGATCGTCAGCTGGTCGGTGCGCGACGAAAGCCTCCACTGCGAAGGCATCATCAAGCTGTTCCACGCCTTCTGCGCGGAGCGGGATTGCTACACCCCCGCGGTGAAGAAGAGCATTCGGGAGATGTGCTACCACACCGTCGACCTGGAAGACGCGTTCATCGACCTCGCGTTCGAACAGGGCCCGGTCGAAGGCATGAGCGCCGACGATATCAAGATGTACATCCGCTACATCGCCGACTGGCGCCTGGGGCAGCTGCACCTGCCGCCGATCTACAAGGTGAAGGAACACCCGCTCCCCTGGCTCGCCCCGCTGCTGAACGGCGTCGAGCACGCCAACTTCTTCGAAACCCGAGCGACCGAATATTCAAAGGCCGCGACGCGGGGGAACTGGAACGAGGTCTGGGACAACTTCGACCGCCGCCAGAAGGCCAAGAGCGAAGCGGCGAACGATGGTGCGGATGAGGCTGCCGGGGAGCCGGATATGTTCAAGGCTGCTGGGGTGGCTGCGGAGTAGATCTTGTTTTCCGAACCAACTGTTTTTGTGGTCGGCGCAGGGGCGAGCGCTGAATACAAAATTGCTGTCGGAGACTCCCTAAAGTTCAAGATCGCTGACCTGCTTGACCTTCATTTCGACTGGAGTGAACTTACACGAGGCGACTACCAAATTGTAGAATGGCTCAGACGGCATAACCAGGCAGTAAGTGGCTCCCATAAAGTATCGGACCAAGACTTTAAGAGCGCTCGTCTAATTAGCCAAGCAATGCCGCATGCGCTGTCCATCGATAACTTCATAGATGCGCATCGTGGAAACGAGAGCATTGCCCTCTGCGCCAAGCTCGGCATCGTTAAGGCCATCTTGCTCGAAGAAGTCAGCTCGAGGATTTCAGGCTTAAAAGACGAGTTTCAGCCTTTCGACTTTGCTTCTGTGGCCGATACTTGGATCCCGAGACTTTTTCAGATGCTTTCGGAAGGCGTCTCGCGCGATGACATACATCGCGTCTTCGAAAACTTGACACTGATCGTATTCAATTATGATCGTTGTGTTGAAGCATACCTGCCCCGCGCGCTCCGTGAATACTACGATTTGCAGCCCGCCGAAGTCAGTCAGATCATGGCGCGCCTGAAGATCATCCATCCTTACGGCGTTGCGGGTCGACCGGACGAGATCGAGCGGTTGACGATTCCGTTCGGAAGCTCCGACGTGAACCTCTTAGATGCTTCGCAAGGCATCAGGACATTCAGTGAGGGAGTCGGCGATGCCACAATCAAGTCCGGACTTACCGACGCACTAAGCAGTGCGGACACTCTTGTGTTCCTCGGGTTCTCGTTTCATCCACTTAACATGAAATTGTTGAAAGCTCCCACCAACAACCTTCGACGAGTGTTCGCAACCACGTATGGCTTGAGCAAATCCGCCGTTGCGAATGTGGAGCAATCTATACTGCAGATGTTCGACAAACTCGACCCACGGCAGACGTTGCTTGATCCCGATGAGCGGCAATTGGACGAGTTAGAAATGGCAAATTTGAAAGCATATGATTTCTGCACACAGTATTTCAGAAGCTTATCAAGCGCTGTTCCTGTGATCTGGTAGTCAGTTCCTATTGAGTCCCATTTCTCGGCTTTGAAGTTTTTCCTTCCAGCGTTGCTCCATCCGAACGATATCATCGTCGGTTGACAGGGAGCCGGCGACCTCGAGGATGCTGACTCGGTAATCCTCAGGATTGCGCGATCGAAACGCCAGTGCATCACCGCTCATCGACGCATGTTGCTTCCAGCGCGCTAGGAAACCGCCGCCGGCAAAAGCAGCACCTACGTATTGCTCCTTGGTGCGCGGGCAGGTGAGCAGATAGACGCCTCGCGCTTCAGAAAGTATCGCGGTCCAACTCATGGGTAGCGCCTCAGCTTGCGACAGCTGAATGATTAAGGCGCTGTGACCTGGATACGGTGGATCGCTTTCCGACCTTCTCAATTCAATGATCGGTTTCAGCTTGCGATCTGCATACTGGGCCCAGCTACGCGTTCCAGCGCCCCAATCTATCACGAGCTTGCCCTGATAAGGCTCCAAGTCGGCGACGAAGCTCGTTGAGTAGACGTCGACCGTTCCAGCCTCGTTGAAGCTTCCTGTCAGAGGGCAGTGGAAAGCCGGGATCGCTCGCTCCGATAGCTCCACTTCGTACAGTCCAACGAACAACGTTTCCTTCGCTGGAGTAGCCACAAACGCTGCCCAATACGGTGCGTCGAAGTAGGCTCGGTACTTTACGGGCTGAGTGGATTGGTAACGGTGGAAGACCTCGATATCTTCCCTCCATGCGCGATACTGAGACATGCCGGGCGTGCTTTGCGCTTTGGCATGTCGCAAAAGTCGAACATCGCGTGGCTCGAGACCGGATTCCCGAAGTAGACTTTGAAACGTCAGCATGCGGCCAACTGTAAACGACAAGGGAAGAGGCCGTCACGGAGTAAATCCGTGACGTCGGAACGAAGTCAGCGAAGCTGATTGGGTTGGCCTGCGGCCACCCGCCGGCCTGCCTGCTTCAACTCCCTTCCTGGCTCCTGTCGCGCGCTTCCTCGCCTGCCCGCGACGAGCCGCGGTAAAGCCACCAGCCAAGGCCGGCGATGGCGAGCAGGTTGGCGGCGCCCTTCAACGGCGCAATGCTCAGTCCCTCGGGCAACGGCGGCATCAGGCCCTTCATCGCCGGGTCGACCAACATCAATCCCATCGTCACGCCCAGGAACAAGGCGACTGCGGCGACCACCAGTAGCGTGATGCCCAGCTCCCGCCATCGACGGCCTGGGCTGATCCAACTGCCGATAAGCAGGGGGACGCCGGCAATGATTAGGAAAAATCCGATCCCCAGGGCGACCGCTGCCGCACCGCCGTCGAACGTGAAGAATGCAAGCATCGCCTCACAGGTCAGCATCCAGCCGCCGAACGCGAAGGACAGGATGCTGATGACGCGTCGGATCATGCCTGATCGCGTCTCAGGCTTAAACCGCTGGTGCCGAACCACGCATTGGCTTTCGGCCGGAACAGGAAGAAGGCGACGATCGCGACGACGATCACGCTCATCACCATGAGTGAGATCGCGGGCAGGATCACCAGGGACACGATCGTCGCGAAAATGGTCCAACCGATATAGAGCACTCGCGACCACGGCCGACCCTTGAGCATACCGAACGCGGAAATCGCCGTGACCAGCGTCCCGACTATGCCGTTCAACTTGTACACCTCCATGGGGAAGCTCATCCGGCGCATCATGTCTTGCGCCAACGGGTTCGATTCGATCGTCAGCACGCTGTAAAGCCCGAAGGCAGCACTGATGAGCAAGAACACCGCGATGACGGTGATTGACACCGGACGTTTGTTTTCCATTGGCCCCCCTTTTGTTCGGCCGAACCTGGCTAGCCTAGTCGGGCGTGCAGTCAAATCAATCGACCGTCCTGCCGCCACGCGCCCTTCCGTCATTGCGAGCGCAGCGAAGCTCAACGGGTCCGCACACTGCCACGCAAACGACGCCCGGACCGATCTCCGACCCCAGGTCCCGAAAAAGCTGCGCCGTCGCAGGGGCCCATCCCCACCTCCCCGCGCGTTGCCCTTCCATGATCTCCACCCGCACCGGCGCCGGACCGCCGCTCGTCCTTGTCCACGGCCTCGGCAGCACGCCGCGCGCCTGGGATCCAATCTTGGCCGGCCTCACCGCCCGGCACGAGGTGATCCGCATCACCTTGCCCGGCCATGACGGCGCGCCGGCGGAGGCGGACAGCGGCACGTTCGCCGGGCTGATGCGCAGCCTCGATGCCTTCATCGTCGACCAAGGGCTCGGCGCCGTGCCGCTGGTCGGAAGCTCGCTCGGCGCCCGCATGGTGCTGGAAATGGCGCGGCGCGGGCATCGCGGGGCGACCGTCGCGCTCGATCCCGGCGGCTTCTGGAAGGGCTGGGAACGCACCATGTTCAAGACGACCCTGACCGCCTCGGTCGGGCTGCTGCGCGGGCTCGGCGGCGCGGTGAAGCCGATCGCCCGGACCGCGGCCGGCCGCACCCTCCTGCTCGCCCAATTGTCGGCGCACCCGTGGCGGCTCGACGGCAAGCTCGTAGCGTCGGAGCTCGCCGCCTTCGCCGCGACCCCGACAGCGCTGCCGCTGGTGCGCGACCTCGCCGCCGGCCCGCCGCAGGAGGGGCCGGCCGGGCCCGGTGCCGGCCCGGTTACGATCGGCTGGGGCCGCCACGACCGCCTCTGCCTCGGGGCGCAGGCCGAGCGCGCACGGACGGCCTTTCCCGATGCTGCCTTCCACTGGTTCGATCACAGCGGCCACTTCCCGATGTGGGATGAGCCCGCCGAAACGCTCCGCCTGATCCTCGCCGCGACCCAAGTGGCCGAAGCGCCGCGGGGCGACGCCGTCATCGCGTCCGGTCGTATTTGATCCCGCCAATCCTCGACCGGTGACGAAAGCACTGTCCTACACGCGCCTTTGTGGAGCATGTTCATGCCCGGCCGCCACGCGCGGCCCGGCTCTTTGCGATCGTCTACGACCCCGCTCCACGACCGCCCCGCGCGCCCTCCGCTAAAGTCACGAAAAAGCTGCACGACCGCGTGACTTTAGTGACTTTAAGCGGCTCCCGAGCACCCCCGGCGCCGCGCCGGACCGCCGCTACTGCCGCAGCACCTTGGCCATCGGCCGACCCTTGGCCAGCTCGTCGACCAGTTTGTCGAGGTAGCGGATTTCCTTCATCAGCGGCTCTTCGATCTCCGCGATCTTCACGCCGCATATCGTGCCGGTGATCAGGTGCCGCGCCGGGTTCATCGCCGGCGCCTGCGCGAAGAACGCCGCGAAATCGGTGCCGTCCGCAAGCACCCGCGCCAGCTGCGCGTCCGAATAGCCGGTCAGCCAGCGGATCGCCTCGTCCACTTCGGCCTTGGTCCGCCCCTTCCGCTCCGCCTTGGCGACCAGCAGCGGGTAAACCTTGGCGAAGGGCATCGCATAGATTTTGTGCGCCATGGCTCGACCGTAGCGAAGCGCGGCCTGGCTTGCTAACCGGTCTCCATGATCCTGCTCTCCGCGCTCGCGCTCGCTGCTGCTGCTCCACCGGCCCCGAAGCCCAAGGGGTGGAACGAGGATGAAGTCTATTGCGTCGCGGACAAGCTTACGGCCGAACAAGCCTATGAGGCGGCCGACCTGGTGCTCGACGATTCGGCCGCTTCGCTGGCCGAGCTCGGCGACCTGACCAGCGCCGCGCGGGACGCTTGCGCGAAGCAATGGAAGTGGGACAGCAAGCGCGGGTCTATCGCCACGCTCATCGCCGCCGGCGACGCGGGCATGGCGATCGCCGAGGATGAGCTGAAAGGCCGTTTCACGCCCGACCGGCTGCAACAGCTTTTCAGCAAGCTGAGCAAGGACGACCAGCGCGCCTTCGGGCTGAAGGGAATGGACGATTTCTCCGCCGCCCAGCGAACCGCGTTCAACGCCCGCCTCGACGCCTTTCTGGAGCGGGAGGGGGTCAAGTCCGGCGGCGAAGCAGACGCGGTCGTCAGTTACTTCCTGTCCATCGCCCGCGCCGCCCAGGGGCGGGCAATGTGGCTCCACCTGCTGGAAGGGGAATAGCGCCGCCCCACCTGCTGTGTTATGCGACTATAACAGCCAAGAGGTGAGTCGTGGCCCACGATCCGTTCGAAGATGCGCGAAAATTGCTCGACGAAGCGCGCGAGCGGCAGCGGGCGGCGATGGAGTCCGCGCGCGCTGAGGTTGATGCCGCGATTGCCGCGGCCCGCGCCGAGATGGACCGGGCAAGGGCGCAGGCGCGCGCTGCCCTGGAGTCTGCCAGGGCGGAAATGGATCGGGCACGGGCCCAGTCTCGCGCCGCCCTCGACGCCGCCAGGGCGGAGATGGAAGCCGCCCGCGCTCGGGTCGAAGCCGAACGCAACCGCCGCGGCCCGAAGCGGCAGGCTCGCCCGCCCCGCCGCCGCCCGCCGCCGCGCGGCCCGCTGGGCGGCGAACCGATTCCTGCCGATCCCAAGCCTAAACCCAGCCCGCTGGTCGGCGGCGCCGAAGCCCCGCTGGATTAAGGCAGGGCGCGCGACTTACCGGTCGGGTTTCCAGCGGCAGAATTCCTGGTCGCCGCAGGTTTCGTAATATAGGTTGGTATACCAGGGCATCTGCTGGAACACGTGCATTACGTTGACCACGCCCTGCCGGCGCGCGCTTAGGAATTTCTGGCCGGCGGGGCTTTTGAAAAAGGCGATCATCGCGCGAAGTTCGTCGACCGAATAGAGCCGCGCGTAAACGCTCGCCGCGGCGGGTGCGACGTTCCAGCTTGGCGACCGCTGGGCAACGATCCGCGCGTTGACCCGCGGGTTGCCCTCGGCATCGGCCGGGGGCTTGGGCGGGGTGCGCAGCACTTCGTCGCGAATTTCGGACAGCACGATCAGCCCCGCAAGCTGCTGGCCCAGCCGCAAATGCTCGGCCGATAGCGGCGGCAGCGGCTTGACCGGCTCGGGCGGCGCGATCAGCGGCGGCAGGATGTAATTCTCCTCCTCGTCATCGGGAACCCCGGAATCCTGCGCGGGCGGCGCAGCACCCGTCACCGACAACAGCGCCAACAGCAGCCACGACTGCATTGCCTTCTCCTCTCGTCGCCCAGCCGGCGGTTTTCTCACAACAAGCTTAACCGCTGGTAGCGTCCGCGGTGGCGGCGCTTCGGGCGCTTATTCGCCATTCACCGCCGCCCGTGCTACAAGGACACATCGCACGAACCTTTTCGTAAGCTTGTGCGGCTGAGAGATTCCGCGGTTCACATCGCCGGCGTGCTCCCGCTTACCGAAGGGAGCCTTCAATGGACCTCAACTACCTTTACGAACGCCAGCAGGTCTCCCTGTTCCGCGCTGAAAACGCGGCTTGCGATCATTCGCGCGATACCCATGCGGCGCTGGCCGCCGGCTATGCCGCGCGCATCGACGAGGCCAAGCGCCGCCGTCCGCAACTGGCGCTCGTCGCTTGAGCCGCGCGATGTTCGTCTCGCTCGACGAGAGCAAGGTCGTCGCCAAGTGCCAGTCGGAAAACGTCGGCATCTCCGCGATCGAGCGGCTGCCCTCCGGCGGGGTCCGCCTGGTCTGCTCAAGCAGTGACGGCGCGGCCGTCATGAAGAAGAAGTTCAAGTCGCACCTGCTGCCCGACACCGCGGTGCGGCAAACGCACCGGCCCAACACGCCACTCTGGTAGGCTGCGCAAGGGGGCCTGCGCCTAGCGCGGCTTGGGTTCCGGGTTCAGCACAGCTTACCAGTTTTCTTGCAAAATGCGGCGAGCACATCCTTCTTGAAGTCGAGTCCGGCGAGCGCGACCATCGTCGCGGCGATCACTTGTGGTTGCACCGCTTGGTAGCGCCGACCAGCCGCGCTCCGCTGGAACGCGACGACAATCTTTAGCTCTTCAGCGGTCAGCGCCTCGGCGTAGGCCCTGCCGTTGGCCGCCAAGGCCCGCTCGCTGCCCGCCTTCGCGATGTCCGCTGCAAGCGCGCGAAGCGTAGCCTGCTCATCTTTGCCAAGGTCCTCGTGCTGGGCGAGCAGCTCTTCCGTTTCCTTGGCGGTGATGAGCGGCAGCAAGGTGCCCAAAGTGCCCGCCTCGGCGACCTGGCGGCCAAGCGCGGATGCCTCGACCGACGGCGGGACAGCGGCCGCCAAGGCCAGAGCCAGCAATAATGTCATAGTGTGTTTCCCCTGATATTCGGGGACAGCTTAGCGTGCGGCCGGCAAGTCGCCAGCCCGCGGCGTTAGCGGCTGGTGATGTCGCTCAGCCCAAGCGTGATGATCATGATAGCGATTCCGAACAGGATGACGCCGACGATCACCGTCCGGACCTCGCGCTCCGTCGGATAAGCTTTCAGCGCCTTCGGCTTCGGCACCTCGCCCGGCGGGTCACGGCGGATGCGCGAGACGCGCGGCTGTTCGCTGCCGTCGAGGGCGACCGTCGGTCGCTTCGGTGTCCAATTCTTGCTCACCCGCAACCCATAGGCGGCCATCCGTTAGCGGACGGTTAGCGTGAGCCCCCGCAGCCGAAAGCGTCCCTCGAGCGTTTTGCGACGTGCCGATGAGATGAAAGGCCCATGCCATGCGCACCTTGCTGACCGCCACCGCTGCATTCGCGGCTCCCCTCATGCTTCCCGCCGTCGCCGCCGCCCAACAGCCGCAGCTTGGCTTCGTGGCGCCCGAAATCGCCAACGGCGTGCGGATAGTCCGTGACGGCCACGGCGACCGTCGCGGCGACCGGCATCGCGGCGCGCGCAACGGCCGCGGCGTCTACGTCGGCAACTGGGCCGGCGGCGAATGGGCGTTGTACAACAACCGCAGCTGGGATTCGGGAAGCTACAACGACTGGTGGCACGACCGTCCCGACCGCAGCTACCCCCGCTGGATGACCAACAATGTCGATTGCCAGCGAGTCTGGTGGAGCGGCGGCGGCTGGCGCTGCTGAACCATTATTGCCGGGGCGCGCCGCTCCCGCCGCCAGCGCCAAAGCCTAGCGTGACGTGGGGCCGCTTCCGGTTCTCACGGTCTTTGGCTGCGCGATATTCATTATATTCGTCAGGTCTGGTCCGAAACGTCTCGCGCCAGTCTTCGCCTTGTGCTGCGGCCGCCGCCGCTTTCGCCGCGAGCAGGCCAACCGCCACAAAGTCGATATCGGCCTTCCCGGTGCAACCCTGGGGGCCGATGCCGGCACTGCAAGGGCTGGCGTTGGCAAGCGCGGCCGTTGGGTCAGGCGCCGCGGGCAGGGCGTCCCGCGCCCGCGCCGTGGCGAGCGCGGCCGGATCGAGCCGGTAATTCGGCTCCCGCTTGCCACAAACGACGACTTCGTTCGGTGCTCCGGCCTGGCACTTGCCGGATTCGGTCGGGGCGACGAGGGCGGATTTGCCTGCCAGGTCGAATGCGGCGCTCGCCGGAGCGATAGCCGCCGCCAGGATCAGCAGGCCTTCCGTCATCACTGTCCCCCCGGATCCAGTCCTAACGCGGCGTCGGCGGCGGCGCCGTGTCTTCCTTGCGCTCGGCGCGCCACTGATTGATCATTTCGCGGGTGCAGCCGGTATGTCCGCCTGGCCCGACCGGGGAGCAGGTGTTGGTGCCGGAATTGCCCATCGACATCGCCTGCTGCGCCTTTTGGGTCCAGCTGGTCGTTTCCTGGCGGTCGCCCGACGTGCGCGCATCCTTGGGAATCCGGTAGCGGTCGGCTTCCGACCGGCGGACGCAGATCACTTGTTCGTCTTCGGCAGCGCGCGGGCAGGGATCGTTGCCGTAGACAATGATCTCCGCCGCCGAGCGCTGGGCAGCGGCCGGTTGGGCGGTCAGGCCGAGCGTGCCAAGGGTGGCGGCAACGGCAGCGGTTCCAAGGGCGATCCTGATCATCTCACAAACCTTTCGAGTAGAAAGCGGGCGAAGGGCAATTGAGGTTCCCTAGACGCGCTTCGAGATTGCGATGGCGACCCTGCATCCCGCACGGATCGCCGCTGAAAGCACCGGATAGCCCACCGTTCGCTCCGAGCCTGCGGCGCGGGCAATGTCCCGGTGTTCGAGTTCCTCCGCCTGAAATTCGACGATGTCGGCGGACAGTTCGGGATCGTCGTCGCCAAGCTCGCGTAGTTGCTGCCCATAATGGCGGTCGATCTCGGTCTCGACCGCATCGGTGCAGGCCATTGCGGCGCGCTCGCTCATCAGCGCGGTCGCTGCGCCGAGCGCGAAGCCGGCCGCATGCCAGAACGGCTGCAGCGCGGTCGGGCGGACCCGCCGCTCGGCCATCAGCTGGTCGAACCGGTCCAGGTGCCGCCGTTCCTGCGCCGCCATCCGCGAGACCAGTTTCGCCGCCTGCGACGAAGGATTCAGCACGGCCAGTTGGCCGGCATAGATCCGCGTTGCGCCATATTCGCCGGCCTGGTCGACGCGCAGCATCGATGCACTGTCCGGCCGGCGCGTGCCGGGACGCCAGGGGCCGCTCACCCGCGCCTCCCGGTCATCAGCAGCGCCGCAATCGACGCAGCGCCGGTCAGCGATACGATCGCGTTCCAGCCGGCCATCGAAATGCCGAGGAAGGACCATTGCACCTGGTCGCAGCGGATCAGCGGCACTCGGCGCAATTGTTCGAGCAATTCGGCCGTGCTCGCTGCGGTCGCCGACTTGGTGCAGGTCGTAATGCCTTCGAAAATCTTGAGCTCGACCCCGGCATGATAGACGCCAATCGCGCCGGACACGGCGATGGCCGCCGCGGCGAGTGCGGTGAAGGCGCGGGCGCGGGTGGACCTTGCCGGCGCGGTGAAGGCGAAGGCTGCAAGCAGGATCGCGGCGGCGTGCGGCCAGCGCTGCCAGTAACACATCTCGCAAGGGTGCAGGCCGCCCAGGTATTGCGAGCCGAGCGCACCGCCGAGCAGCGCCAGCGGAAGCGCGAGCGCGATCAGGCGGGCGGTGGCTGAATGGCCGAGCGCGCCGCGGCCGTCCAATTGTGCCGCGCTGGTCGCCATGGCTAGCGCGACTTGCCCTTCGGCGATGCGGCAGCAGCTACGGCGGTGCCGCGTCCGGCAAGCCGCTTGAGCGTCTTGACCGCATAGTCGAGCTGGAAGTCCTTGATGCCCTTAGCCTTCAGCTCTTCGGCGGAAGCCGAGAAGCGCGGATCCTTGGTCGGATCGTCTTCCTGCAGCAGCTTGTCGTCGGCGTTCGCCTGGCTGAGCAGGTGCCGGCGAAGGTCGGCTTCGCGCACGCGCGGCCGATCCTTGTAATCGGGATCGGAGAGCTGCGGGACGACGATGTCGGGGTCGATGCCGCCGGCCTGAACCGAGCGGCCGGACGGCGTGTAGTAACGCGCCGTGGTCAGCCGAAGCGCGGCCCGCGGCCCGGTCTGGACCACCGTCTGGACGCTGCCCTTGCCGAAGGTCCGTTCGCCCATCACCAGCGCGCGCCGCTGGTCCTGGAGCGCACCGGCGACGATTTCGGCGGCCGAGGCGGAACCGACGTCGACCAGGACGATCACCGGCAGGCCGTGCGCCATGTCCCCGGGGCGTGCGTAATAACGTTCGATGTCGCCCTTTTCGCGCCCGCGCTGGGAAACGACTTCGCCGCGCTCAAGGAACGCGTCGCTGATCTTCACGGCTTCATCGACCAGTCCACCCGGGTTGCCGCGCATATCGAGGACGTAGCCGAGCAGCTTGCCGCTGCTGGCCTTGTCGATCGCCGTCAGCGCCGCTTCGACCGCCTCCCCGGAGTTGCCGGAAAAGCTGTTGACGTCGATGTAGCCAACGCCGTCCTTGATCTCCCACTTCACCGGGCGAAGCGCGATCCGCTCGCGCACGATCGTCACGTCAAACGGCTTGTCGCGGCCGGCCCGGACCACAGTCAGCTTGATCGGCGAGCCCGCCGGGCCGCGCATCTTCTCGGCCGCTTCGTCGAGGGTCACGTCATAGACCAACTCGCCGTTGATCTTGGTGATGTAGTCGCCGGCCTTGATTCCGGCGCGCCAGGCCGGCGTGTCCTCGGTCGGGGTGATGACCTTGATCGCCCCGTCCTCAATCGTGAAGTTGACGCCCAGGCCACCGTAGTCGCCGTCGGTGGTCGTCTTGAGCGTGTCGTAATCCGACTGCTCGACATAGCTTGAATGCGGGTCGAGCGCGGCCAGCATCCCGTTGATGGCGCCGTTGATCAGGACCTTGTCGTCAACAGGTTCGACGTAGGTCGCCTTCACCCGCTCGTAGACGCTCATGAACTTCTCGAGTTCTTGGTAATTGGTCACGTCCGCGGCGGCGAGCGAGCTGGTCGCGACGGGAACGAACGCAAGCGCCCCGACGAGCGCCAGCGGCGGAAGCACCTTGTTGATCATCTTCATCTCGAACCGTTCCTGCTTGTCGCTTCAGCCTAGTCGGATTGCGCGGTTTTTGACAGCATCGCAGATGAACCTGCGATGATGGCGGCGGAGACCGGGCGACCGCCGCTTTGCAGCTGCAATTCCAACTGTCCAAGCGCAAGTCCGATCCGCTGTCGAGCGACGACCCGGCTGCCCTTGGGCAAGGTCGAGCCGGCGTTGACCAGCACGCTCCGCCAGCCGCCGCCATGGTCGAGGATGATGACGCCGTCGTAATCGCGAAACGGGCCGGCGAAGACGATGGTGCCGTCGGCCGGGGCGAGCACCGGGACGCCGCGCCGCGTGGCGAAGGTGATCCCGCGCGACCGGACGCCGGTTTCGCTGATGCTGCCGAGGCCCTCGGTAACCGCCGCCTGGACGGGCAGCGAATAATTGAGCGGCGGGCGCGCGACCTGGCCGGCGGCATCGGGGAGGGGGATTGGGCCAAGTCGGGCGAGCTCCGCCGCCGCCGTCCGCGCGTAACGGCTGTCGGCGTCCTCGCGTTGCAGGTCGGACAGATGTTCCCCGCGCGCCAGCGTCACGTCCCCCTGGACCAAGGCTTCGCTGCCGCGCCGATCGGCGAGGGCGAGGGCTTTGGCCTCAAGCTTCGCAAGCGCCACCTTGCGGCGGGCCAGGAGGTGCCGGCCGGTCGAGGCGGCGCCCTTTGCCTCGATCGCCGCAGACTGCAGCTGCGCCACTCGTTCGACCTGTTGCGCGAGAGCGGCGGTCCGCGCCTCGATCGCCGGCGTAACGGCTTTGACCAATAGGTTGAGCTTGACCAGTTCCTCCGGCGATCCGCCGCCGGCGATCAGCGAGACCAAGGGGCGCCGGCCGCTCAGCGCAAGGCCAGCGAGCAGCGACGACAAGGGGGCGCGCTCGGCGGCCAAACGCTGCCGCTGCGCCGACAATTGCTGTGCGAGCAGGCTCGCCTCGGCGTCAGCCGAACTGATTCGGGCTTCCTGCGCCATGATCGCCTGCGCGGCGGCCAGTTGCTCGAGCCGAAGCCGGGTGGCCGCGTTGCGCGCCGCGGCGGCGGCTCGCTCGATCTTCTG
Source organism: Sphingomonas sinipercae (assembly GCF_011302055.1). Classification (NCBI taxonomy): domain Bacteria; kingdom Pseudomonadati; phylum Pseudomonadota; class Alphaproteobacteria; order Sphingomonadales; family Sphingomonadaceae; genus Sphingomonas; species Sphingomonas sinipercae. The sequence continues at coordinate 2,030,509 of NZ_CP049871.1, read as the reverse complement.
CTGCTGGCTTTCCGCCTGCGCCGCCTCGCGCCGCGCGTCTTGAAGCTGCAGTTGCAGCGGGTCGGCCGGCCCGGACGGGGCGGGCCCGGCCGCGAGCGCCGCCGGGCCGGCCATCAACAGCACGATCGGGGCGAAAATCCGGCGCATCGCTCAACCGTCGCGATGATAGGGATGGTTGGCAAGGATCGATGTCGCCCTGAACAATTGTTCGGCAAGCATCGCCCGGGCCAGCAGGTGCGGCCAGGTCGCGGAGCCGAACGACAGCAGCAGGTCGGCGCCGGCGCGTTCGGCATCGCCATGGCCGTCAGCGGCGCCGATGACGAAGCGAGCCTCGCGCTTGCCGTCGTCGCGCCATTGTTCGAGCTTTCGGGCGAGTTCCGTCGAGGAGAGCGACGCCCCTTTCTCGTCGAGATAGACCGTGATGCTGTTGGCGGGCAGCGGCGGCGCGGTTCCGCCGCGGTCGGGCAGTTCGGTGAGCCTGGTCGGCCAGGAAATCCGCTTCAGGTAGCGATCGACCAGCTCGCCCTCCGGGGACCGGCCGATCTTTCCGCGAGCGACGATGTGGAGAAGCACCTCGCCCGCTTAGCGCGGGCTGCCGTTCCCGGCAAAGCCGAAGCTGCTGAGCTTGGCCCAGAAGCCGTCGTAGATGGCGCGGGCGGCCTGCGCGATAGTGCGTGGGCGATCGTCGCCGCCGCGCGCGAAGAAGGCGACCGCGACCCGGCGGCCGTCCGGCATGGTGATGAAGCCGACGTCGCTGGAATAGCCGTTCAGCGTGCCCGTCTTGTGCTCGACCGGGACGCCTGGGAGCAGGCCCTTGATCCGATTTTTGCCGGTCTGGCACTGGCCCATCACGTCGAGCAAATAGTTGCGGCTCTTGGGCGTGATCAGCTCCGCCTTGTAGATCCGGCGCAGCAGGTCGACCATCGCCGTCGGCGTGCTGGAATCGCGGCGATCCCAAAGGTCGCGCTTGTCGCGCAGCAGCTGCGCGATGGTGCGGTCCACGCGCAGGCCCTGGACGCCATTGTCCTTGAGCCAGCTATCGAGCGCCTGGGGCCCGCCGAGATCGCGGATCAGCACGTCCGTGGCGCCATTGTCGCTGTGGATCAGCATCCGGCGCATCAGGCTGCGAGCGCTTTGTCCGCTGATGGTATCGTCAAGCGAGCGGCGGCCGTGATCGACCTGGGCAAGGTAGAGTGCGGCGACCGCGACCTTGACGGTGCTTGCCATCGGAAAGGGGTGGTCGCCCTTGAAGCTGACCATCTCGCCCGTGTTGAGATCGAGCGCGGCGACGCCGACATCGGCGGACTTGGTCGAAAGAAGCGACGAGAGCTGGCGTTCCAGGCCCCACAGGCTGGGCGAGGTCGCGGCTGCGGCGGGCTGGGCGATAAACGCCAGCAGGCACAGGAAGATCGCTGTCAGTCGCATTGTTGCCCTCACCCGTCTTGCGATGCGCTTACGCTCGAATCATCGCCAAATGCCCACATCCGTTCGAGATTGTAGAAACTCCTCACTTCCGGCCGAAACAGGTGCACAATCACGTCATCGGCGTCGATCAGCACCCAGTCCGCCGTCGGCAGCCCCTCTATTCGCACGATTTTTCCGAACTCTTGCTTAACGCGATCGGCTAATTTGTTAGCCATGGACGCAACCTGGCGCGTCGAACGGCCGGACGCGATCACCATATGGTCGGCAATATTCGACTTGCCGCCGAGCGGGATCGAGACGACTTCGACCGCCTGATCGTCGTCGAGCGACTGGAGCACCAGCTGGTGAAGCTTGTCGACGTCCGCCGGCTGTGGCGCGGCCTTGGCGGGGTCGGTTTCAGGGTCGGGCAAGTGCTCTCCTAATCTTGTAGCGGGTCCGGCGCATCATCGGTCCGCGGAGTCGGGCCAGTGGGCAGATGCAGATGCCAGTCGGGGTCAAGCGCGCGCAAAGCGGTTGCGGAAGTCGGGTCGGTCGGCAGTCGAAGAAAAGTGATCGCCGGTGGACTCCACTCCGTCCAATGCTTCGCCTCGCTGGAGGGATGGACGAACCCCCTCAGCCAGCCCATCGCGCGCGCCGCCTGGGCCTTGGCATCATAGCCGGGCCTTGGAAGCACCGCAATCGGCACCAGCCCGGCGAGCCGCCGCCAGTGCCTCCAGCGGTGAAAGTCCGGCAGGGTGTCGCTCCCCATCATCCAGATGAAGCGGTGTTGCGGATAGGCCGGAAGCAGCGCCCGAAGCGTATCCACCGTATAGCGCGTGCCGGCCTGCCGTTCGAAGTCGCTGACGACGATCGCAGTCCCCTCGGCCACGATGTGGGCCGAAGCCAACCTCGCTTCGTAGTCGGCCATGTCGCGGGCATCCTTGAGCGGGTTGCCCGGGGAAACCAGCCACCACACTTCGTCGAGTTGGAGCGCGCGCATCGCCGCCAGGCTCAGCCGCCGGTGCCCGCGATGCGCTGGGTTGAACGAACCTCCCAAAAGCCCGACCCGCTTCATTCCATCACCGCTAGCATGGCCGCGCAGTCCCGCCTAACGTGCGCTGGGGAAAGGGCGAATGGGGCGGGCACAGGCTGACATGCATCGGGATGAAGGCGCTGGCGGCGTGGCCGGCAGCGAAGCCGCGCGCGGCGTCGGGAGCGTCCCGTTCACTGGCGGCCATTGCCTCAACTGCGGCTCGCCGCTGGCCGGCGAATATTGCCATCGGTGCGGGCAGGCGGAGCACATTCATCGCAGCTTCGGCGCGTTCCTTCACGATCTCACCCACAGCGTGTTTCATTTCGAAGGAAAGTTCTGGCGCACGCTGCCGATGCTGGCGCTGCATCCGGGCGAATTAACTCGGCGCTATATTCACGGCGAGCGGGGCCGCTTCCTGTCGCCGTTCGCAATGTTCCTGTTTTCGGTCTTCCTGATGTTCGCCGTTCTCAGCCTGCTGGGTGCCAAGGCCTATGAGCGGCGCACGCGCAGCGAAGTGAAGGTCGAAGCGGCGACCACGGCTCCGGTCGACATCGATCTCAGCGATGCGCCGCGGCCGTTGCGGGTCATCGACGAAGCGTGGCGACATGCGAAGGCCAACCCCGAATTGCTGGCCTACAAGCTGTCCAGCAACTCCTATAAATTCTCCTGGGCGCTGATCCCGATCTCGATCCCGCTAGTGTGGCTGCTGTTCCTCAACCGGCGGCGGTACCGCGAACAATATCGCGCCTACGGTCACGCCGTCTTCGTGACCTATTCCATCGCGTTCATGAGCCTGTTCGCGGTCGCCTACACGCTTCTGAAAATGACCGGGCTGATCGGGCCGCTCGCGCTGATCCCGTTCGTGGTGCCGCCGATCCACATGTATCGGCAGCTTCGCGGCGCCTATTCGCTGCCGGTCCCGAGCGCGCTGTGGCGGACCGCGGCGATGATGGCCTTCGCCGTCCTCGCCTGCATCCTGTTCTTCATGCTGCTGCTGTTCGGCGGGATGCTGGGGTAGGAGGGGCTCACGGTGAGCGGCGAACTCGAAGCGATCGGCGAAGCGGTGACCGGTGGAATGCTGGGCCGCGCCGTCGAGCCAACGGCGGGGGAGGCCGACGGCCACACGCATGAGAAACGCTGCCTGAACTGCGGTTGCGACCTGACCGGCCCGTATTGCCAATGCTGCGGCCAGCAGGCGCATGTGCACCGCACCCTCGGCGCGTTCTTCCACGATTTGCTGCACGGCGTCTTTCACTTCGAAGGCAAGATCTGGCGGACGTTGCCCAAGCTTGCCTGGCGACCCGGCGAGCTCACCCGCGACTATATCGGCGGGCAACGCGCCCGCTTCGTCTCGCCGGTCGCGCTGTTCCTGTTCAGCGTTTTCCTGATGTTCGCAATCGTCTCCCTGGTCGGCGGTCCGCTGCACTTCAATTCGACGCCGGAGGCCAGCGCCGAGACCAAGCGCGACCTTGCCCAGGCGCAAACCGAGAATTTGGCGGAGTTGAAGGCGCTGGAAACGCGCCGGGCGACGATGGCGAAGCAGGGCGAGCCAACCGCCGAGGTCGATCGCGAAATTGCCCGGATGCGCAAGGCGATCGACCTGCAGGCGACGATTTTCGAAAGCATGGGCGCCCAGGTGCAAAGCGCGCCGGAAACGCCAACTGGTAATGTCGTTGGCGAAAAGGTGACCGCGGCCGCCGACGCGACGATTCCGGGCTGGTTCGACGCTGCCTACATGAAGGCGAAGGAGAACCCGAAGCTGCTACTCTACAAGGTCCAGAACAGCGCCTACAAATTTTCCTGGGCGCTCATTCCCATCTCGGTCCCGTTCGTCTGGCTGCTTTTCCTGCACCGCCGGCGTTATCGCCAGTATCGGGCGTACGACCACACCGTTTTCGTCACTTACTCGCTGGCGTTCATGACCCTGGGCTTCATCGCGCTTAGCCTCTTACGGGCGATCGGCTTGCCCGGTTGGGTCGCGGGCTGGGCGATCGCGCTGGTGCCGCCGGTGCACATGTACCGGCAGCTGCGCGGGGCTTACGCACTTGGGCGGTTCAGCGCCTTATGGCGGACCGCCGTGCTGATCGTCTTTGCGTTCACCGCGTCGATCATCTTCATGGCGCTGCTGCTGTTTCTCGGCGTGCTCGGCTAAGCCGGGCAGGGATATTTCTTCATCATCAGCCGCTTGAATGCGTCCTTAGTGGTCATCCGCGACCGTTCAGCGACGGGAATCGAGCGGAAGTGATCAAGGATCTCGCTCACCCCAAGGTTGCCCTGCTGTGCCGGTGGGCAGTAAACGGGCTTCTGCCCGGCCTTGACGGCAGCCAGCCGCTCCGCACGAAGCTGCTCGGCCGAGCCGCGCATCTCGGCCTTGAGCTTGCCCATGTCGCCGGAAAGCAGGGCCAGCGGCCCCTTGGCTGCGAGTGCATCGGCCTTTTGCAGGAAGATGTCGGCGCGCATCGACTGCGCCGAGGCAGGGGCCGCCCACACTGCGGCGACCAAAGCCGCCAATACACCCGCACGCACCATTAGAAATCCTCCCCCCTCGTGGTCACGAGAAGTAGGAGGACTTGCAGTGAACGCCAGTTGAACGTCAGGCGCCTGCGGGCGCTGCGCCACCGATCGGCTTCGACTTGCGGCCGGTCTTGGGGACGGACGAGCCAGCCGGCTGGATGGTGGGTTTGGCCGAGCTGCCGCGATCGATCTTGCCGCCGCCAAGCAGCGTCTTGATCTCATCGCCGCTCAGCGTTTCATATTCGAGCAGTGCCTGCGCCAGCGACTCCAGCTCATCGCGGTGCTCGTTCAGGACCACCTTGGCGCGGTCGTAACCTTCGTCGACGATGCGGCGAATTTCCTTGTCGATCAGCTGCGCGGTCTCGTTCGACATGCCGCGCGTGCGGTTGACCGAATAGCCAAGGAACACTTCCTCTTCCGGCTCGGCATATTGCAGCGGGCCAAGGGCATCGGACATGCCCCAGCGCGTGACCATGTCGCGCGCCAGCTGCGTCGCATATTGGATGTCGGAAGACGCGCCGGACGAAACCTTCTGGTAGCCGAAGATGACTTCCTCCGCGACGCGCCCGCCCATCGCCACCGACAGGTTCGCGTACATCTTGTCGCGGTGATAGCTATAGCTGTCGCGTTCCGGCAGGCGCATGACCATGCCGAGCGCGCGGCCGCGCGGAATGATCGTCGCTTTGTGGATCGGGTCCGACGCAGGCTCGTGCAGGGCGACGATGGCGTGACCGGCCTCGTGATAAGCGGTCATCTTCTTCTCATCCTCGGTCATGACCATGGAGCGCCGTTCGGTGCCCATCATGACCTTGTCCTTGGCCTCCTCGAACTCGCTCATCGCCACCAGGCGCTTGCCCTTGCGAGCCGCCAGCAGCGCCGCTTCGTTGACGAGGTTGGCAAGGTCGGCGCCCGAGAAGCCGGGCGTCCCGCGGGCGATCACGCGCGGATCGACGTCGGGCGCAAGCGGTACCTTCTTCATGTGCACGGACAGGATCTTCTCGCGGCCTTCGATGTCGGGACGGGGCACGACCACCTGGCGGTCGAACCGGCCGGGACGAAGCAACGCCGGGTCGAGCACGTCGGGACGGTTGGTCGCGGCGATAATGATGATGCCTTCGTTGGCCTCGAAGCCGTCCATTTCGACGAGCAGCTGGTTGAGCGTCTGCTCGCGTTCGTCGTTGCCGTTGCCAAGGCCGGCGCCGCGATGGCGGCCGACTGCGTCGATTTCGTCGATGAAGAGGATGCAGGGCGCCGATTTCTTCGCCTGCTCGAACATGTCCCGGACTCGGCTGGCGCCGACGCCGACGAACATTTCGACGAAGTCGGAGCCCGAGATCGTGAAGAAGGGCACGCCCGCCTCACCCGCGATGGCGCGGGCGAGCAGAGTCTTGCCAGTGCCGGGCGAGCCGACCAGCAACGCTCCCTTCGGGATCTTGCCGCCAAGCCGGGCGAACTTGCCCGGGTCGCGAAGGTATTCGACGATTTCCTGGAGCTCTTCGCGGGCCTCATCGATGCCGGCGACGTCGGCGAAGGTCACTCGGCCGTGCTTTTCCGTCAGCTGGCGGGCGCGGCTCTTGCCGAAGCCCATCGCGCCGGATCCGGCATTCTTCTGCATCTGGCGCATGACGAAGAAACTGATGCCGATGATCAGCAGCAGCGGCAGCGAATTGTAGAGCATCAGCATCCAGATGCTCGACCCTTCCTCCGCCTTGACCTGGACGTCGACGCCACGCTCGATCAGCTTCGACGATACGTTAGCGTCCGGTGGCGCGATCGTGCGGAAGTCGGTGCCGTCGGCCAGCTTGCCGCTGATCAGGGAATTGCGGCTTGCGCTCGACGCGATCGTGACTGCGCGAACATTGCCTTCTTCGACCTGGCGCATGAAGTCAGAATAAGCGACCGGCTGGCCGGCCGCGGCCTGCGACCCGCCGCCGATCATTTGCACGAACAGCACCAGGCCGAACAGGATTCCAACCCAGATCATCAGGCTCTTGATCCAGGGACTCGTCGGCTTCTTTTCGTTCATTCGGTCTCTCGCGTCGGCGTCACTGCCGCTTTGGGGCCAAGATAAGCTCTCGCCAGTCAATAACAATGCGCCGCTTAGGAAGGCATGAACGGCGGTGCCGAAGCCTCGCCGGTTGCCAACCTTGGGCGGCCATGCTGAAGCTTCGTCAATGGCGCCGCAAACCTTCGCTTTCGACCGTTTCCAGCTCGACGTCGCTGACCGGCAGCTGCGGGAGGGGGACGAGACGGTCGAGGTGAACGCGCGTTACTTCGACGCGCTCGCGTTATTGGTCCGCGAGCATGGCAAGCTGATTACCAAGGACCGCTTCCTGGAGGAGGTCTGGCGCGGCGTCCCGGTCACGGACGAAGCGCTGACCCAGTGCATCAAGACGCTTCGGCGGCAACTTGGCGACAGCGCCAGCCGGCCCCGCCTGATCGAGACGGTGCCAAAGCACGGGTACCGCTTCATCGCATCGGTCGGGCCGGGGGGCGGCGTGGCGCGCGAAGCTCCGCCCGCGCCGAGCCATTATTCGGCACGCGAGTTCCTGCTGACCGGAGTGGCCGGGACCATCGGCGCGGGCATGGCGGGGCTGTTGGGGGGGCTCGTTTACGGCCTGCTCGCCACTTCCGACCCGACGCAGCGGGGTGCGGGCGGTATCTCGATGCTGCTGGTGCTGGTCAGCCTGACGATCGTCGTCGCCATCCTTGGCGGGTTGGGCGTCTCGTTCGGGGTTGCCGCGGCCGGCTTTGCCAAGGGCCCGCAATGGGCCTGGAAAATGGCGGGCGGGGCGGCCGGCGGATTGCTGGTCGGCGCTTTCACCAAGCTGCTTGGCGTCGACGGGTTCAGCCTCCTGTTCGGCCAGTCGCCCGGCGATATCACCGGCGCTGGCGAGGGTGCTCTGACCGGTGCCGCGGTCGGCCTTGCCGCATGGCTTGCGACTCGGTTCACGCCGCTTGCACCCGCACGCCGAAGCGCGCTTCTGGGCGCTGCAGTCGGCGCAGTGGCCGGGCTGGTCATCATCCTGTCTGGCGGGCGGCTGATGCTCGGCAGCCTCGACCTGCTGGCCCGCAATTTTCCCAACTCGCGGCTGCGGATCGATGCGGTCGGCGCGCTATTCGGCGAACACGGGTTGGGCCCGGCGACGGAGGCCGCCAGCGGCGCGCTCGAAATCGCCTTGTTCGCCGCCGGGATCGTCGGCGCCATGGTCCTCGCCCGCCGTCACTTCAGCGACTGGTTACGCTAGGCGGCGCGGCGGCGCTGAAGCGAAACGCCACGTTTCCCCGCCGGAGCAGCGGACGCCTCGCAAAGTCGCGGTCCCCCCGGCCGTCAGCGCGCCGAGGAGTTCGTTGAGCTCCCGGCCGCGCAGCTGCAAAGGCCCCTCGCTGGCAAGCTCGGCAACGGCCTTTGCCGCAATGCGCCGGCGGATTTCCGGCGGGGCATCGCCGGGGGTGTAGCGAAGCTCGCCGCTATCGGCGGCGACTGCCGTGCGCCAATGGTGTTCCACCGCCCATTCAAGCGCGGCATCCGCCTCCGCCAGATTGGCGACGCTTTGTCCGATGGCCGGGACATCGAGCAAGTCCAGTTGCGCGAGTGCGTTTCGCACGCGCACCCGCTCGAAGCGGTCGTCCGAATTGCCCGGGTCGGCGGCCGGGGAGACGCCGGCAATCCTGCAAACGCTCGCAAGGTCTTCGCGTCGCCAGTCCAGCAATGGCCGCAGCAATGGCTGCCCGGTTCCCGGAACCGTGGCGACCGGGCGGATCGCGGCGAGACCACGAACGCCGGCGCCGCGGTTGAGCCGCATCAGCAAGGTTTCGACCTGGTCGTCGAGGTGGTGGGCGGTCGCCAGGACACCGAGGCCGCGCCTTTCCAGCCAGCCGCCGAGTAGCCGGTACCGCTCGGCCCGCGAACGTTCCTGGAGCGCCGTTTCCGGCTTGCGATCCCAGCGGATGGCCAGCGTCGCGTGGGGGACCCCCAGCGTGGCGCAAAGTCCTGCGACCATCGCCGCTTCGTCGGCGCTTTCGGCTCGCAGGCTGTGATCGACGGTCGCCGCTTCCACCGCGCCGGGCCGGGCCGCGCTGGCAAGGAGCAGCAGCGCCAGGCTGTCTGGGCCGCCCGAGACGGCGAGGCCGATGCGGGCGTCGCCCGGAATCAATCGATCGAGGCCGGCGCCGAAGCGTCCGACCAGATGCGGATCGAGCTTTAGCTGCAATTCGCTTCGGCGCGCGCCTTGGGAAGCAGCGCCTTCAGCTCCGGGCGGACCGAATCGCCATAGACGCTGGTCAGCTCCGAATAGGCTTTGCACGCCTGCGCCGGCTGCCCGTATTTGAGCAGCGCCTGCCCGAGATAATAGAGGCTATCCTGCGCCCGTCCGCCCTTCGGATTGGAGCGGTAGTTGGCTAGCAGAGCTTGCGCGGCGGCGAACGGCTCGCCCTTATCGAGCAAGGCGCGCCCGATCAGATTATTGGCCCAGCTGACCCGCCGGTGCTTGGGATAGCCGGCGACGAACGCGCGCAGCGAAGTGATCGCCTGGTCGAAGCGCTTCGCTTCCCACAACTTAAAGCCTTCGGTGTAAGCGTCCTCGCCGGGGTCGGTGGCGGCGGCGGCGGCGTCCGCCGGCTCGGCGCTCGCGGTCGACTTGCTGCCGCCGGTGGCGGGCTTGGTGACGACCGGCTTGGGATCCTCCGCTGTCTCGACGACGGCGGGCTGGGCCGCCACGGCGGCGCTTTCAAGTCGGGCGATCCGCGAATCCTGATCGGTGCGAAGCTGCTGGACCGTGCCTTCAAGCACGCCGAGGCGGTGACCGCTCTCTTCCGTCCGGTTGACGAGCTGCTGCAGCTGCGCTTCGACCGCGTCCAGCCGCTGCTGGAGCCGGACCGCAAGCGCCTGCGAAGCGGAAAGCTGCTGCTGCAGGATCGCGATCCGCTGCTCGGGCGTCGGTGGCCTCTGCGCAATCGAAGGCGCGGCAGTGCTGGCGAGAAGGATGGCTGCCGGGACGGCGATGCGCAGGCGCGCGAACTTCATTGGATTCCCCCACGGAAAGTCGAAAGCTACAGCAAGGCTACCTTGACGCAATCGAGCTTGCGCCCAGATGAATCTAGCGCGCGCCGGATGGTTGCGGGCTGGCCCCGACGGCCGGCGCGGACGCCGCGGCTGGCGCCTTCATCAAGTCGGCGCCAAGCAGGCTGACGTTCGACGCGACCCGTCCGGGCGGACCGACTGGCGGCGCGACGGTGTTGCCGACGGTAATGCGCAGCGCTTCCGGCTTGCCGGCGCGCAAGGTTGGCGCAGTCGCGGTGGCCGGGACCGCGAAAGTCTGCCCGGCGGCAAGTTCGCCCTGGAACAACGATTTGCCGTTGTCGGAAACCTGGATCCACGACGGTTCGGTCGCGGTCAGCACGACGGGCCCGCTGGCGGTTGTCGCTGCTTGCTGGACCGGCGCTGCGGCTGGCGCCGTGGGCACGATCGCTTGCTGCGAAACGGCGGCGGGCGTCTCATCGCCCTCGTTAAGCGAACGGTTCTGGTACCAGGAGAACAATAGCGCGAAGAGGATGACGGCGGCGATTGTCCCAAGCACGAGCCATTTGGGCATCGTCCGCGCCGGGTCGGCCGGCTGGAACACTTCCGCTGTAGCCGTCTCGGTCCGAACGCCGCCCATTTCAGCGCGAAGCTGCTCGGCGATTTCCGCGCGGTCGAGGCCGACGGCGGTGGCATAGCTCTTGGCAAAGCCGAGGGTGTAGGTTGGCGCCGGAAGCCGGTGCCAATCGGCGGTTTCGAGGCTTTCCAGATGCCGACGCGGAATTCGCGTCTGCGTGGCGAGGTCCTCCAGCGAGAGGCCTTTATCCTCGCGGGCAGAGCGAAGCTGCTCGCCGACCGTCGGGGTCTCAATCGCGTCGGTCTCGTCCATCCCTAACCCTCGTTAGTGCAGCCGCTGTTGTTCAGGTCGCCGCCGAGCCTGTCAACCGCTGTGGCCGTCGAATCATGCGATGGCGACGCGGTGGCGCTTGGCCCAGTCCGTCAGCGTCTTGCGCATGTCCTGGGGCGGCCGCTGCAACAATTGCTGCATCCGGGCCCGGATCGCGTCGACGTCGAGCGAGCGGACCATCGCCTTGGTCGGCCCGACCGCCGCCGGCGTGATCGAGAAGCGCTCGGCGCCGAGACCGATCAGCGCCATCGCTTCAAGCGGACGGCCGGCCATCTCGCCGCAAATCCGCACTGGGACGTCGGCGGCATTGGCCGCATCGATGACTCGCTTGAGGAAGCGCAGGATGGCGGGGCTGAGCCAGTCGTAGCGCTCGGCGAGCCGCGGATCGGCCCGGTCGGCGGCGAACAGGAACTGGGTCAGGTCATTGGTGCCGATGGACAGGAAGTTCACCCGGGGCAGTAACTGGTCAAGCATTTCGGCCAGCGACGGCACTTCCAGCATGGCGCCATATTCGATTTGCGAGGGAAGCGCCCGGCCGCCCGCCCGCGCCCAGTCGATCTGCTCCTCGAACAGCTTGCGCGCTTGCTCATATTCCCAAGGCTCCGAGACCATCGGGAACATCACCCGAAGCACCCGTCCGGACGCGGCCTGGATCAGCGCGCGCGCCTGGGCTTTCATCAAGGCGGAGCGGTCGAGCGACAACCGAAGCGCCCGCCAGCCCATCGACGGGTTTTCGGCTTCGTCGTCCAGCCCGGTGAGGTAGGGCAGGGCCTTGTCGCCGCCGATGTCGAGCGTTCGGAAAATCACCGGCTTGTCGCCCGCGGAGTCCAGCACCTTGCGGTACAGCTTCTGCTGGCTTTCCCGGCCGGGGAGGGTGGCTGAGACCAGGAACTGGAACTCGGTCCGGAACAGGCCGATCCCGTCGGCGCCGGTCAATTCCAGCGACGAAGCGTCTTCGGCGAGGCCCGCATTGACCATCACGCTGACGTCGACGCCGTCCCGCGATTTGGCCGGCAGGGAGCGAACGGCATCGAATTGCGCGCGCTGCTTGAGCCGGAGCGCCATCCGCTGATCGAAGCTGGTGGCCAGGGTGCGGGAAGGGCGGACGATGACGCTGCCATTGTCGCCGTCGACCAGCACCTGGTCGCCTTCCTCCACGGAATGGCGAATCTCGTGGAGCCGGCCAACGACGGGCACCCCCATGGCCCGGGCGACGATGGTGACGTGCGCCGTCAGGGAGCCTTCTTCGAGGATGACGGCTTTCAGCCGCCGCCGGTCGTAGTCGAGCAGCTCGGCGGGTCCGAGATTGCGGGCAATCAGGACGGTATCCTGGGTCAGGCCGGATTGCGCGGCGGTGCCGACCCGCCCGGAAACGATCCGGAGCAGCCGGTTCGACAGGTCCTCCAGGTCGTGCATCCGCTCCTGAAGCAGCGGATCGTCGATCTCGCGCATCCGCGCCCGGGTGCGCTGCTGGACGCGCTCGACCGCCGCTTCCGCGGTCAAGCCGCTGTCGATCGCTTCGTTGATCCGCCGCGACCAGCCTTCGTCGTAAGCGAACATCCGGTAGGTCTCGAGGATCTCCTGATGCTCACCGACGGTGCCGAATTCGGCTTCGCGCGCCATGTTGTCGATCTGCTCGCGCATCTTGCGGAAGGCAGCGTAGACCCGCTCGCGCTCCGCCTCGGTATCCTCGGCGATCGTATGTTCGACGACGACGCGCGGCTGATGGAAGACGGCTTGGCCCTTGGCCATGCCTTTGACCAGCTTGAGGCCGCTCAGGCGGACCGGTCCGGAGTCTCTGCGATTGCCGCGACGAGAACCATCGACCAGGCGAGCGGCGGCAATGAGTTCCGACAAGACCATGGCGACGGTCTGCAGGGCCTCGATCTCGACATCGGCATAGCGGCGCGGCTCGGCATGCTGGACGCACAGGACGCCGATGGGATTTTCACGGCGAACGATCGGGACGCCGGCAAAGCTGTGATAGCGCTCTTCCCCCGTCTCCGGCCGATAGACGAACTCAGGATGCGAGGCGGCTTCGGCGAGGTTGAGGATCCGTCCGTCGGCAGCGATCGAGCCGACCAGGCCTTCGCCCATCTTCAAGCGGGTGACGTGCACCGCTTCCTCTCGCAGCCCGTGAGTCGCGAACAATTCCAGCTCGTTGGCACGCAGCAGGTAGATCGAGCAGACTTCGCTCTTCATCGCCTCGGCGATCAGGTTGACGACCTCGTTCAGCTTGGACTGGGCATTGCCGCGCTTGGCCATCACATCGTGCAGGCCGGTGAGGATTTCCCGGGCGGACGCGGCGGCTGTGAGGGGCATGGCCATGCGCTACCAGATGGCGCGGCTGCCTGTCACTTGCACAAATCGTTTTGGAGCCGTTGCAACTTCATTCGGGCTGGGTGGTTTGAGCCGGATGCGCCTCCTCCTCACCGTCGCCTCTGTCATCCTCGTCGCCGTACCGGTTGCGGAAGCCTCCGCCCAAGCAGTCGGAACCTATCGCGTGCGCGCCGGCCTGGGCGCCCAGATGCGTCCTGAATATCTCGGCTCCGACGGGCGCGAATGGGCGCCATATCCCAAGGTTTCCATCGCCAAGGGCGACGAGCCGTTCGGCTTCGGCGCGCCCGACGACAGCTTCGGGATCAAGCTGGTCCGCAGCGGTGGCTTTTCGATCGGTCCGGCGGCCAAGATTCGCTCCGGTCGGAAAGACTCCGACGTTGGCTTGCCGCTGGGCAAGGTCGACCGCGCGGTAGAGATTGGCGCCTTCGCCGAACAGCAGGTGAGCAAGTCCTTCCGGCTTCGCGGCGAAGTGCTGAAGGCGGTCAGCGGCCATGACGGGTTGGTCGGCAGCTTGGGCGCCGATTACGTCAATCGCGACGGCGACAAATATCTGTTCTCGATCGGCCCGCGCCTGCGACTGGCCGACAAGAAGTTTCACGAAGCCTATTTCGGAGTCACGCCGCAGGCCGCGCTTGCGACCGGGCTGGACGCCTATAATCCGGGCGGCGGAATCTATGCCGTGGGCATGACGTCCAGCGCAAACTACGCGCTGAATAAGGATTGGGGATTGTTCGGCTACGGTCGCTATGACCGGCTGGTCGGCGACGCCGCCAAATCCCCGGTCATCCGCGACATCGGATCGCGCGATCAGTTCTCGGTCGGCGCCGGGCTGACCTACACCTTTAACGTCAAGATCTAGCCGCGGCTCTCCAGCGCGGCCGCGGCCTCGTCCGCCAGCTCGCGCAGGATGTCGGCGACCGGTTCTTCCTGCTTGACCATGCCGACCGACTGGCCGGCCATCACCGAACCGGTCTCGACATCGCCGTCGATGACCGCGCGGCGGAGCGCGCCGGCCCAATAATGCTCGATCTGCAGCTGCGCCTCAGCCATTTCCAGCTCGCCGCCGTCCAGTTGACCCGCGATTTCGCGCTGCTTGGCGGCGAAGCGTTCGGTTTCCTTGTTCTTCAGCGCCCGGACGGGGATCACCGGCAGCCGCGGGTCGATCTGAACGGACAGGACGGCGTCGCGGGCCGAAGCGCGGATGAACGCTTTCTTGAAATTGGGATGGGCGATGCTTTCGTTCGCGCAGACAAAGCGGGTGCCGATCTGGACCCCGACCGCGCCCATTTCCAGATAAGCGGCAATCGCTTCGCCGCGGCCGATCCCGCCTGCGACAAACACGGGTATGTCCTTGGCGACGTGCGGCAGGATTTCCTGCGCAAGCACGGTGGTGGACACTGGCCCGATGTGGCCGCCGGCCTCCATCCCTTCGATGACCAGCGCGTCGACGTTCGACCGCATGAGCTTCTTGGCCAGCGACAATGCGGGGGCGAACGCCATCAGCTTCGCGCCGCTGGCCTTGATCCGCTCAATCGCCGAGCCGGGCGGGAGCCCGCCGGCGAGCACGATGTGGCCGACGCCATGCTTGGTGCAGACGTCGATCAGCTCGCTTAGCTGCGGGTGCATGGTGATGAGGTTGACGCCGAACGGCTTGGCGGTGCGCGCCTTGGTCTCGGCAATTTCCGTGTCGAGCAGCTCGGGAGTCATTGCGCCGCAGGCGATGACTCCGAAACCGCCGGCGTTGCTGATCGCCGACACCAGGCTGCGCTCGCTGACCCAGCTCATCGCCCCAGCCATGATCGCCAGTTCGCAACCGAGGAACTCGGTACCGCGGTGCATCAGTTCGTTCAGGCGGTCATGCCCCATGCTCATGCTGCCTGTCCCTGGGAGTTGGCCGGCGCGTCGAGGCCAAACGCGGTGTGGAGGACCCGGACGGCAACATCCAAGGCGTCTTCCGCGATCAGCGCGCTGACCTTGATCTCCGATGTGGTCACGGCGAGCATGTTAATCCCCCGCTCGGCTAGCGTGTCGAACATCCGCGACGCGAGTTGCGGGTTGGAACGGATACCGACGCCGACGATGCTCACCTTGGCGACGGCATCGTCGCACAGGATTTCGCTGAAGCCGATCGCCGACTGTTCCTGCTCGATAGCCGAACGGGCCTGCGCCAAGGCGGCGCGCGGCACGGTGAAGGTCAGGTCGCTTGCCTCACCGGCGCGGGTCGCGGCGTGAACGATCATGTCGACGGAGATGCCAGCTGCGGCCAGGGGCTTCATCACCGTCGCCACCGTGCCGGGCCTGTCGGCGATGCCGGTCAGCGTGATCCGTGCTTCGTTGCGATCGGCGGCGATGCCGGCGATTTCGTTTCTTTCCATCTCGGCTCCTGAAAGATCGGCAACGATATCGGTGCCCGGCACGTCTTCGAACGCGGATAACACGCGCAGCGGCAATTTCGCCCGCATCGCCAGGCCGACCGACCGCACCTGCAGCACCTTTGCGCCGACTCCGGCGAGTTCAAGCATCTCCTCGAACGTCACCTGGGTCAGTTTCCGCGCGCGCGGGACGATGCGCGGGTCGGTCGTGTAAACCCCGTCGACGTCGGTGTAGATGTCGCAGCGGTCGGCCTTTACCCCGGCGGCGATCGCGACCGCCGAAGTGTCGGAGCCGCCGCGTCCAAGGGTCGCGAGCCGCCCGTCTTCAGACACGCCCTGGAAGCCTGGAATGACGGCGACGGTGCCGGCGTTGAGCGCTTCGTCGAGGAGGGCGGATTCCACCGCATCGACCCGGGCATTGCCGTGGACCGCAGACGCGCGAACCAATTGCCAGCCCATGAAGCTGCGTGCCGCCACACCCATGCCTTGAAGGGTCATTGCCAGCAGCCCCGCGGTCACTTGCTCGCCCGAGGCGACGACGACGTCATATTCCTTTGGGTCCGACAGCGCCGACGCTTCGCGGCACAATTGCACAAGCCGGTCGGTCTCGCCGGCCATCGCGGAAACGACGACCAGCACCTGGTTGCCGGCTTCGGCCTCGGCCCGGACGCGCGAGGCGACGTTGCGGATACGCTCGATGCCCGCCATCGACGTGCCGCCGAATTTCATCACGATCCGGGGCATGGGACGGGCGCTTGCTCCTTGGGCTAACCGGCGCGCCCTGTTAGGAGTGGCGCATGGTTGAGACAAGCATCCTGCCCGCCGAGGTCGCCCAGTTCGCGGCGTCGGCCGGGGACTGGTGGGACCCCAATGGTTCGCAGGCGATGCTGCACAAGCTGAACCCGGTGCGGCTCGGCTACATCCGCGATCGCATCGACCAGCATTGGGCGCTGGACGAAAGCAGCTTCAGACCGCTGGAAGGCAAGACTGCGCTCGACGTCGGCTGCGGCGCCGGGCTGCTCGCCGAACCGCTGGCCCGGCTTGGGGCGAGCGTCATGGGCGTCGATGCGGCCGCCGAGCTCATCCAAGTCGCCAGCGCCCATGCCGGCCGGCAGGGATTGGACATCCGCTATCGCGCGGGGGAGCTTGAAGAGGTCGAAGGGCAATTCGACCTTATCACCGCGCTTGAAGTGATCGAACATGTCGCCGACCCGGCGGCCTTCGTCGGCGCGGTCGCCCGGCGGCTGGCCCCAGGCGGCCTCGTCATCTTTTCGACCCCGAACGCCACGGGCTGGTCGAAGCTGTTGACGATCACCTTGGCCGAGGGGCTGGGACGCATTCCCAAGGGGACGCACGATTTCGGCAAGTTCATCGGTCCCGACCGGATGAAGCAGCTGCTCGCCAATGCCGGGCTCAAGTGCTGCGACATCGAAGGGATCGCCTGGTCGCCGACTCGCGGGCTTCATCTCAGCGAGGACGTGCGGTTGAACTACCTCATCGCCGCCACGCAGGCCGCGCAGCCAGCCTAGAAATCGACCTTGTCGTAGTGCTGCGGCGGCACGATCACTTCCATCCGCTCGCCCAGCAACGGCCGGAAGCAGGGCCGCGACTTCATCACCGAATACCAGTCCTTGGTCTGCTTGTGCCCGCGCCAGTCGAGGGCGCCGAGGTAATCGATGACGCTAAGGTGGGCGGCGGCGGTGAAGTCGGCGAGGCTGAGGCCGGGACCGGCGAGCCAGCGGCGGTGGTCGAGCAGGTAATCGATATAATCGAGATGGCCATTGGCGACCCGCATGGCGTCGCGAAGGATGCGCGTGTCGGGGCTCTCCTTGCTGACCAGGCGCTTGCGCATCCGCTCGTTCATCAGGGGCTCGACCGCTTCGCGAAACAGCTTTTCGTCGAACCATTCGACCAGCCGCCGAATCTCGGCCCGAAGCGCGGCATTGCCGTGGATCATCGGCATCTTGTCGACCGTTTCGTCGAAATATTCGACGATGGGCTGGCTCCCGATCAGCGTGATGCCGGCGTCGGGGTCGACGATGACCGGCGTCTCGCCGGCGGGATTGAGGTCGATGAACTCGTCGCGCCGCTCCCACGGGTTTTCGCGCACCAGCTCATGGGCAATGCCCTTCTCGCCCAGCACCAGCCGGACTTTTCGGGAAAAGGGACAAAGGGGAAATTGAAACAGCTGCCACATGGCCGGCGCACCTTTAGCGCGCCCGGCTCATGCGTCTAGCGCTTCGGATAGGTCGGTGAGGGCATGTTGGCGCCGGCACGCTTCGCCGCGTCCGCCGCCTGCTGCAGGCCACCCATCATCTGCGGCAGCGCCGCGACCAGGGCCTTCATGCTGGCTTCCAGCATCGGCCCAGCCTGCGCGACCTGCTGCTTGAGGTTGCGTTCGAAGTTGGGATCGTCGCGGCGACCCATGTCGCGGACCGTCATCCGCTTCTCGGCCGCAGTCGCCCTGCGGCCTTCAAGCGCGGCCTGAAGCTCTCCGACCTTCAGGTCGAGCAGCACGCCGGGAAGCGCCTGCACCGCATTGCCGAGTTTGTTGATCGTCGCCGGATCGCTGAGCTCGCTAGGTACCTGGATCGGCGCCGCAGGCGGCTGCGCCATTGCGGGTGCGGCAAGCGCAAGGAGAGGGGCTGCAAAGAACGCGACACGCATATCGAAACCTCCGTCGGCGCGAACTTTAGCACCGGTGGAAAGCAAATGAAATCAGCGCATTGTCAGCCAGGCCAAAGCCGCTGCACCGGCAATGATCCGATACCAGGCGAAAGGCGCGAAGCCGTAGCGGGTGACGACCGAGATGAACGCCTTCACCACCACGATCGCGACCACGAACGAAACCGCGCTGCCAAGCAGGATCCAGCCGGTCATGTCGGCCGTCAGCGTGTCGCCGTGGCGGAACAGCTGCATCGCCGTCGCGCCCGACAGCGTCGGCACGGCCAGGAAGAAACTGAACTCGGCCGCCGTCTTGCGGTCGACGCCAAGGCTCATGGCGCCAAGAATGGTCGCCCCCGACCGGCTGACGCCCGGGATCATGGCCAGGCATTGCACCAGCCCCACGCCCACCGACTGGCGCAAGGTGAGGTTGGACACGCCGTCGCAATCCTGCGGCTTCGCGAGCTTTTCGATCAGCAGGATGGCGAAACCGCCGATGATCAGCGCCCAGGCGACGATCACTGCGTTTTCGAGCATCGCGTCGATGATATCGCCGATCATCAGCGCGATGATGACGGCTGGCAGGAAGGCGATCAGGAGATTGCGCGTGAACCGCCAGGCGGACGCTTCGCGCTTGAACATCCCGACCAGCACGTCGCGGAAGGTGCGCCAGTAGAGGACGACCACGGCAAGGATCGCGCCCGGCTGGATGGCGACGTTGAACAAGGCCCAGCGATTGGCATCGAAGCCGAGCAGTTCGGTGGCGAGGATCAAATGCCCGGTCGAGGAGACCGGCAGATATTCGGTGAGCCCCTCGACAATGCCGAGGAGGATGACAAGCAGCAGGATCGGCATCGCGCGCTAGGCCGCCTGGTCGACGGCGTCGGCGGCAAAGCGCCCGCCCTGACGGAAGCGGCCAAGCCATTCCGGGGCAACGGCGGCGAATGCGGTCGGCTCGATCCCGAAGGCCTCCAGGCCCATGGATTTCTCCGCCGGAAGATTGTCGGATTGAAGCAGTTTCCACTGCTCGCGGGTCAGTGGCGCCCCCGGCAGGAAGCCGAACCACGACAGGATCGACGAAGCAAAGTTTGGCATCGCGACGAGGTCCGGCTCCCGCCCGGCCGCGCGCGTGGAGACAGCGTAAATGTCCTCCATCGTCATCACTTGCGGCCCGCCGATGTCATAGTCGTGGCCGCCGTGCTTCGCCGGGTCGAGCGCAGCCATCGCAATCGCTCGGGCGACGTCCTTGACGTAAACCGGCTTGAATCGGCGCTCCGACGCTACGACCGGCAGGACCGGCAAGCGCGACAAGGCACCCAGCCGGTTGGTCAAATCGTCCTCCGGCCCGAAGACGATCGACGGGCGGACGATGGTGGCGCCGGGGAATGCGGCACGGACGGCAGCTTCGCCCTCCGCCTTGGTCCGGGCATAAGGCGCGTCGGACGAAGCATCTGACCCGATTGCTGAAATGTGGACCAGGGCGCCCGCGCCGGCTTCGCGCGCGGCCTTGGCGACAGCCCCCGCACCGTGCGCGTTGACCGCGCCCGACCTGGCCCCGAACACGCCGCACAGGTTGATGACCGCGTTCGCGCCGGCAACCGCCGCGCGGATCGAGGCTTCGTTCGTCACATCGGCGCGAACCGCGCCCCATTGCCCGGGACTGGCAAGCGGCTGGATGACGTGCGCGAGCCGCGGATTGCGGGAGGCGACGCGAACCCGGACGTCTTGCTGAAGCAGGTACTCGCACACATAGCGGCCGATGAAGCCGGCGCCGCCGAAGACGGTGACGATGCGATTGTCGCGATTGATCATGGCGAGCGGCGATAGCGCGTCCTGCGCCGTTGACAAGGCGGGAGCCGCCCCTCTAAGCGCCGCCGCCTACCACTCAATCTGATCCCGTGCCCAGGTGGCGGAATTGGTAGACGCACCAGCTTCAGGTGCTGGCGCTCGCAAGGGCGTGGAGGTTCGAGTCCTCTCCTGGGCACCATTTCCTGCCGGCGGCGGTCGCTCGACCGTGCGGGTGCAGGGAGGGGTCAATTCTGGCTGAGCAGGTCGGTCAGCACGCGCTCCAATTGATCCTTGCGATAGGGCTTGGGCAGGATCTCGACCGGGCTGCCGTCCCATTCGACCCCGCCTTCGCCGTAGCCGCTGGCAAAGACGAACGGCACTTCGCGGCGCTCGAGCTCCCGCGCCACGGTGTAGCTGCGGGCGGAGTTGATGTTCACGTCGAGCACCGCCGCGTCGATCTCGCTGCCGGTCGCAAGGGTCATTGCTTCGTCGAGGTTCATGGCCGGCCCGACCACCGAGCAGCCGAGCTCGATCAGCATATCCTCGACGGAAAAGGCGATGATCGCCTCATCCTCCAACAGCATGACACGCTTGCCACGAAGCAGGGTCACGGCCGCACCTGCGGCAGCGGCGCGTCGACGGTGCAGATCACGCCGGAAGGCTCGAACTGCATGCGGACGCTTCCGCCAAGCTCTGCGGCAAGCCCGCGTTCGATCATGCGCGTGCCGAAGCCGCGCCGGCTCGGCGGCTGTACCGGTGGGCCGCCGAACTCGGTCCACTGCAAGTTAAGCCGCCCCCCGCTGACCCGCCAGGTGACGGATACCTTGCCTTCGGGCGACTGCAGGCTCCCGTATTTCAAGGCATTGGTCGCAAGTTCGTGGATCGCCATTGCCAGTGACACGCCGGTCTTGGGCGGAAGGAGCAAGTCAGGGCCGTCCAGGAGGAGGCGCCCGTCGCCCGGCGAGACTGCGGCCAGCGTCGCGCCGATCAATTCGCTCAGCGGCGCGGCTTCCCAATTCTGCCGGGTCAGGATGTCGTGCGCCGCGCCGAGGGCGCCGAGCCGACCTTCGAAGGCCGCGCGCATCTCCTCCAGCGTTTCGGTGCCGCGGAAGCTTTGCAGAGCGACGCTCTGGACGATGGCGAGCAGGTTTTTGGCGCGGTGGCTAAGCTCGTCGATCAGCAACCGCTGGTGCTGTTCGGCCTTCTTGCGCGGCGTGATGTCGACCGCGGTACCGATCACCCGGACGCAGGTGCCGTGGTCATCGAACACGCCGCGTCCCTTGGCGGCGACCCAGCGGGTGACGCCGTCTTCCTTGCCGACGGTGCGATATTCGACATCGTAAAGCGTGCGCTTGGCGGGATCGGCGGCTTCCGCGAAGGCCGCGGCCGTCGGCTCGATGTCGTCGGGGTGAACGCCGGCGTAAAAGTCCTCAATCGAGACCTCGACGTCCGGGCTAATCCCGAACATCGCCTTGACCCGCTCCGGCCAGAACAGATGGTCGTGAACCGGGTCAAAGTCCCACAGCCCGATTTCGCCAGCCTCGATCGCCAGCCGAAGCTGTTCCTCGTGCAGCTTGAGCCGCTGCTCGGACTCGCGGCGCTCGTCGATGTCCATCACCGAGCCGACGTAGCCAAGATAGGTCCCGTCAGCGGCAAAGCGCGCGGCGGCGGCGTCGATCGTCCAGCGGTACAGGCCATCGGCGCGGCGAACCCGGAATTCGGTGCTATAGTCGCGCTGTTCGGCGTTGGCCGACACGAATGCGGCCTGGGCCCGCGGGCGATCGTCGGGGTGCACCGCTTCCAGCCAGCCGTAGCCTTCGCCGGCGCCCGGTTCCTGGCCGGTGAATTCATACCAGCGTTGGTTGAGGTAGGTGCACTTGCCGTCGGGGTCGGTGACCCAGATCATGATCGGGGCCGAATTGGCGACGGTGCGGAAGCGCTGCTCGCTCTCTTGCAATGCAGCCTGCGATCGCGTGCGTTCGATATAGGCCCAGCTGCGCTCGGTCGTTTCCCGGATCAGGGTCAGTTCGCCATCGGTCCAGTCGCGCGGTTTTGAATCGTGGGCGGCCATCAGCGCAGTCAGGTTGCCGTCCTTGATGAAGGGCATGCAAACGGTTGCCTGCAGGCCCAGGCCGAGGAAGGCGGCGGCTTCGTCTGGACCGAGGTCCACCAGCGTATTGCGGGTAATCAGCGGTCGCCCGGCGTGCAGCTCCCGGTTGGCGGTCTCGCCGAAATCGGCCAGGCTGTAGGTGCCGACGATGCTCTTGAACCCGGGCTGGGCCCAGTCGCCACGGATGGTGAACGTGTCTTCGTCCGGCTCCATGTCGGCGTAAGCGCAGTCCACGACCTGCAGGTGCTGACCAAGCAAGCGGGCCGTCGTCGCCATGATTTCATGAGGATCGGACAGTTCGCGCGCCTCGCTCGCCAGTCGGTCGAGGAACTGAAGCCGCTCCGCTCCCTCACGCAATGCGCGCTCGGCAAGGACGTGGGCGGTGGTTTCGACGACGATCGCAAGAACGCCCTCCGGTTCCCCCGAATCACCGATCACCGGCGAATAATCGAGGTTCATCCAAACCCGTTCCGCCTCTCCAGTGCGAAAGAGCGTGAGTTCTTGGTTGCGATATTGAAGCGTGCCGCCGGCCAGTCCGACCTTCATCACATTATCGTTGAAGTCGGCGACCTCGGGCCATCCTTCGCGGACCTTCGAACCAAGGAGCTGGGGATGACGACCGCCGGCAATGCCTGAGTAAGCGTCATTGTAGAGCATGATGCCGTCTTCGCCCCACAGCATCACCATCGGCACCGGGGAACGCAGCAGCAACGCGGTCGCGGTCCGCAAGCTTTGCGGCCATTGGTTGGGCGGGCCGAGCGTGTCGGACCAGTCGCGCGCCGCGATCAGCGCTCCACATTCGCTGTCGTCGAGGAAGCCGGTGGTTGACCCGCTTGCTGGCCGCATGTCGCTATGTTCGTTCATCCGTCCCGCACGCAACCCTTGGGCTTGTGTCGATGGAGCTAGCCCGGATCAGGCACGGAGAGAAGTGGGCGATGGACCATGTTCATCGGTTCGGCCGAAGCCGGCTGGGCGGCCAGTGACACCGGTGATACTTGAAGGCCCGGCGCAACGTGCCATTTCGGTTGCATGATCGACATTCGACCCTTCAGCAGCCTTGGCCATGCCGACCACGGCTGGCTTGATGCCCGCCACCATTTCTCCTTCGCCAGCTATCACGATCCCGCCCGGATGGGCTGGGGCGCGATCCGAGTCTGGAACGACGACCGGATCGCAGCCAGGAGCGGCTTCCCGCCGCATCCGCATCGCGACATGGAAATCGTCACTTACGTTCGCACCGGCGCGATCACGCACCAGGATTCGATGGGCAACAAAGGGCGCACGGGCGCTGGCGACGTGCAGGTGATGAGCGCCGGCACCGGAGTTACGCACGCCGAATATAACCTGGAGGACGAAGCGACCACCTTGTTCCAGATCTGGATCGAGACCGACAAGCCGAATGCCGAACCCGCGTGGGGCGCGATGCCGTTCCCGAAGGACAGCCGTGAAGGGCAGTTCCAACTGCTGGCCAGCGGCGCATCCGACGACGGCACGCTGACGATCAATGCCGATGCACGAATCCTGGGCGCGAGCATCAAGGCGGGCGAGGCGATTGCCTATGCCGCCGACCCATCCCGGCACCTCTATCTCGTTCCTAGCGGGAAGGTGCGGGTGAACGGCCACGACGCAGGCCCCCGCGACGGCGTTGCGGTGACCGGCGAGCAAGCGCTGATGATCGAGGCGGAAGAAGACGCCGAACTGGTGCTGGTCGACGCCCGTTAATCCAGGCTGTGCTTGAAAGGGGGCGCCGCGGCGGTCATTGAACCGGCGCGCGCAGCAGAGTGCCGAACCCGCCGACTTATCCCTTTCATTGAGGCCAATGAGAACAGCGCAGCGAATCCTAATTGCAGCCGTGGCTGCCGTACTACCGTTGGTGGGAACGGGGGCGCGTGCGCAAAATGTCGTCACGCCGCCCGCACAAGTTCCCACCAACAGCGCTGGGCCGGCGATTAGGCAGGGCGGCGACCTGCGCAACTTCGACCTGCAAGGGCGGGTTACTCGTCCCGCGCCGGAGCAATCCGCGCCGACACCATCCACGGTTATTGCTTCACCGCCTACACCGCGTGCAGCGCCGGATCGCGCTTCACCGTCGAGACCGGTCCAACCCCAAGCTGCCCCGCCAAGTCCAAGCCGGCCCGACGCGGCGCCTGCTCGGACCCACAGCGGCCCGGCGCGGGCGCCGTCGCTGCAGGATTTCGAATTGCCTGCGTCGCCCGGTGGAGCGGGGTCGGTCACGCTGCCTGCGACGCCTGAGGTGGCCGGTAACGAGCCAGTCATTCCAAACATCGCACCTGCGGACGATAGCGAGCCGGGCTTGATGTCGATGCTCCCTTGGCTGGTTGCGGCTCTTGCCCTTGCCGGGGCGGGCGCCTTCTTCCTGTACCGCCGTCGCGCTCGCCCGGCCTACGCGGGCAACGGCGGCCAGCAGTTCGCGCTCGAGGTTCCGCCTTCACCACCCGCAAAGGCGCCCGCCCCGCCTCCGCCGCCGACTGCTGCGCCGGCGCCTCCCGCAGCCAGGGGAGGTGTCGTTGCATCGAGCTTGCGACCGTGGATCGACCTGGAATTTCATCCCGAACGGGTGGTCGTCGACGCGGCGGTCGCGACGCTCGAATTCAGCCTGGTGATCGTCAACAGCGGCGCCGCCGTGGCGCGCGAAGTCCTGGTCGAAGCAACGATGCTCAACGCCAGTGCCGGGCAGGATCAGCGCATCGCCAGTTTCTTTGCCAACCCGGTCGGGCAGGGCGAGTCGATCCCGACGGTCGCGCCGTTCCAACGGCTGGAAGTCCGAAGCTCGACGCCGGTCAGGCTCGACCAGTTGGAGGCCCTGCAAATCGAGGGCCGAAGCCTGCTGGTGCCGATCGTGGCGCTGAATGCGCTTTACCGGTGGGGCGGCTCAAGCCGGGGGCAAACGTCGGTCAGCCACCTGATCGGCAAGGACACCGGCGGCGACAAGCTCGCACCCCTCCGGCTCGACCTTGGGCCGCGCGTCTTCCGGGCGCTAGCCTCGCGCGCGCATCGGCTTGGAGTGCGTCGCTAAAGCGCGGTCCCGACGGCGTTGTAGCTGTGCCAGGCAAGGATTGCGGCGGCCCCGCGATGCGGGCGCCACTTCTCCGCTGCTTCCCGAAGCTGCTTCTCGGTCGGCTTGTCCGGCAGGTTGAGGAGGCGCCCGATCGAGATTTGCACCGCAAGGTCGCCGGCGGGCCAGACGTCCTGGCGGCCTTCCGCGAACAATAGATAAATTTCGGCCGACCAGCGGCCGATCCCCTTGATCCGGGTCAGCAGGGCGATGGCCTCTTCATCATCGGCGGGAAGCTGGTCGAGCTTGAGCTCGCCCGACGTCACCAGGGCGGCAAGGCTGCGGATATAGCCCGCCTTCTGCCGGGAGATGCCCGCCGCTCGCAAAGCCTCGTCGGAGGCGTCGACCAGGAGGTTGAGATCGGGCGGAGATCTGAAAGCCGCTTCGAACTTGGTCCACATCGATCGCGCCGCGGCGACGCTGACCTGCTGCCCGACGATGGTTCGAAGCAAGGTGGTTGCGCCAGGGGGGCTCGACCGCGGTTCCGGGTGGCCATGGCGCTCGATCACCTGGGCGAACGCCGGCTCCTGAAGCGCCAGTTCGGCGAGGCTTTTCCCGAGGCTGTCGACGGTCCGAACCATGGCTAGTCGGCGGCCGTCGCGGCAGCATAGAGGGCGACCGCGGCGGCGTTGGAGACGTTCAGGCTCTCGATCGCGCTGTTGATCGGCAGCTTGGCGAGCACGTCGCAATGCTCGCGCGTATTCTGCCGCAAGCCGGGCCCTTCGGCCCCGAGCACGAGGGCGACTCGTGGTGCGCCGAGCGCGGCCTTGATCTCGTCCTTCGCATCGCCAGCCAGGCCAATGCGCCAGAAGCCCGCCTCGGCGATGTCGTCCAGCGCGCGGGCAAGGTTGACCACTCGAACCCAAGGCACGGTTTCGAGCGCGCCCGAGGCCGCTTTCGCAAGCGCTCCGCTCTCCGGTGGGGAATGGCGGTCCTGGGTGACGATCCCGATCGCTCCGAACGCCGCCGCCGAGCGCAGGATGGCGCCGACATTATGCGGGTCGGTGACCTGGTCGAGCACGAGCAGCGTCGCACGTTCCGGCGCTTCCCCGAGAATGTCGTCGATCCACACATCCTCGAGCGGCTCGACCTCGATCACCACGCCCTGGTGCGGCGCATCGCCCGGCACCAGCCGGCCGAGGTCGGCGACATCGGCAAAGGTCATCGGCACGTCGGGCGGGAATTGCATGAAAGTCGCCGCATCGCGCGTCGACCAGGCTTTCAGCACCCGGCGGTTGGGATTGTCGAGGGCAGCGGCGACCGCATGCTTGCCCCACAGCCGGGGGCGGTTGGCGGATCCGTGCTGGTGCGATTTCTTGCGGCGAGACATGGTTCCGCCATGTCACTGCGCCGCGCGGGACGCAACGCGCGCCGGTTTCAAGCCGGATGAAGCTGCGGATCGTCCACCCGCCCGGCCACGGACCGGCGATGCGTCCGCCAGGTGCCGATAAGGATGATGAAGAGGATCGGGTAACTCCAGACGACCGCCGCGGCGGCGTAGACCTCGGAGACCAGTTCAGGCCGCATCGCCTTGATCAAATGGGACATCGTCATCGTCAGCTGAAGGCCCGCGACCCAAAGCGGCCAGAAACGGTTCGACCGCACGGCAATTCCGACGAATGCGGCGAGCATCGCGATATCGATCCCCAGGAGCGTGTAATCGGTTGAACTGTAGCGAGCGCTGGGCGGCGGGATCACCAGAACCGTCGTCACGGTAGCCAGGAGGCAAGCGATAGCGGCCACACGCTCGTCGGTGCGCCCGCGCCAGCAGGCGTACCCAACGATGGACAGCAGCAGCGCCCAGAAAAGGATGTAGTGAGGGATCATCGGCGTTTGACCGGACCACATCGCTGCGGCCCGGTCAAAACTCCTTAGCCGACGACGCGCAGCGCGGGGAACACTTCGCCGGTGGAAGGATCGGGGCATTCCTGCCCGTCGCCCCAGCTGACCGTGCGCAGACCCGGCACGACCTTCTTGGTTTCCGCCAGTGCGGCGTGGCAATTGCCGATCCCGCCGCGCGCCGCGACCAGACCGGTGGTCGCCGCGACAAGCTGCTCGAACGCGCTGTGGCTGGTGGTGAAGCCGACGCCCGTGACGCTTCGGGCGCGGACCATCTTGGCCTGCAGCTCAGCGATTTCGGCAAGGGCGGTTTCGATGCTTTCCTCGACCGCACGGACTTGCGTTGCGACTTCGAAGGCGGCGTTTTCGATCATTTGTTTGCGCATGACTGCTCCTTCTCCGAAGCGCGGTGCGCTTGGAGTGAATGTCCGGCGTAGCGATGAAGTCGATGCCTAGCTCTTCAAGAGCCTTGCGAGGCTTTCCAGTCCGGCGAGATACATGCCAGCTGAAAAGGCCGCCCCGGTCGCAATTATCAAGATCCAGAGCAGCCGCAGGCCGACGCTCATCTCATTCCGGGGGTGGCTCCTCGTTGCGAACGGCAGTTGCAGGGAAGACCGGGAAAACGCGTGCCTCTGCTCGGTTTTGAAACCCGAGAATCCCCGGATCTCCCCTGCGCGGCCAGCGTGCCGAATCTGATTGCTGACCGCCCTCGTTTCCTCGCCGGGGTCGCCGTCAGCCTCAATGTGCGGTGATTGATGTATCAGCCGTTGATATGGTTCGCCGTGCTGCGCGACGAGCCGCGCTGCCTGGGCCCGGCGTTCGACCTTGAGCACCTGCAAGGCGCCGCGAATGCGCTGATCGACGGTATGCGGGGAGATGCCGAGCCGGGCCGCGATTTCCTTGGAGCTCAGGTGTTCGTTGACGAGCCGGAGGCATTCGAGCTGGCCCGGCGACAATCGCCGAACGCGGTCCGCCTCGACACCGTCGACTTCCAAAGGATCGTCTTGTTTTGCCACGGGATTCGGCACCCGAGCTCCTTTCGCTGCCGCGACATACCAACGCCGTCACGACTCCGCCCTCATCTAAGCCCAAGCGAGGGATTCCGCCAAATATTACGCTTTGACCGAATTTGTTCCGGCGACCGCGCTGTCGCCGTCGACCGGGGTTCGGCCGAGTTCGTGGTGGAGAGGGCTGGATTCGAACCAGCGTACGCTTGCGCGGGCAGATTTACAGTCTGCTGCCTTTAACCACTCGGCCACCTCTCCAGACTGCGGACGCGCAAATGGCGGCGGGGCGTCCCGCTGTCAACGCGTCACTGATCGCCCGACTGTTCCTTTTCAGTGCCGGGATAGGGGTCCCGACCAAGCAATCTGGCAAGCTGCGCCGAATTCGATGCAAGCATCCGCGCCGTCGCCAGGATCGGGTCGGGGACCTTGTCCAGCTCCTTGAAGTCCTTCGACTGCATCGCTTCGCCAACCCAGTAGCACGAACCCTGCGCCGGGATCGTCCAGCCGACATCGTTCAGCGCCTGGAAGATTTCTGCGACGGAGTGATGCGCGCCATCCTCGTTCCCGACGATCGCCGCCACGGCGATCTTGCCGAAGGCGGGGGTGCGCTCCCGGTCGTCGGTTTCGCTTAAAAAGGCATCCATGCGCTCAAGCACCCGCTTGGCGACGCTCGACGGCTGCCCCATCCAGATCGGCGTGCCGAAAATCAGGATGTCTGCGGCAAGAATGCGCGTGCGAAGCGCCGGCCAGTCGTCGCCCGGGCCCTCGTCCGACCGGACTCCCGGCAACACGTTGAAGTCGGCGATGCGGATGGTTTCCACCAAATCGACCTGGTGCTTGCGCAGCTCCCCGGCGATGAGGTCGATCATCGCGTCAGTCGAGGAGCTCTCCCCGCCGCTGCGCTTGAGCGTGCAATTGATGGCAATGGCCTTGGCGTTCACCCGCGCTCTCCCAGTTACGTGTACCGGAGAGCGTCCAAGCGGGCGCTAAGTTTCATCGGCCGCCGCGCGCGGGTTTATCCTGTGGTACGGATTGTCGCCCAGTCGCTTCGCGTCGGGCGCTCCAAAATTGCCGACCATGCACGCATGGTCGCATTTTGGAGCGGGTGAAGGGAATCGAACCCTCGTCGTAAGCTTGGAAGGCTTCTGCTCTACCATTGAGCTACACCCGCTTGTCGGCGCGCAATGCCACTCGCGGTCCGCATCCGTCAATCGGGCGGGTTGACGCGACCGGAAAGCGTCGACTACCCAATGACTTGATGACCAACCTGAACGCCATCGCCGCTGTTCGCAACGTCCACCAGTGGTGGCGTGCGCTGAATCTTGCGGCGCGATGGCGCGACTGATCGACGAGCCACACGATCATTCGACTGCCCGCCCGCCACCGGCGGGCTTTTTTGTTTCAGGATTCCATCATGCTCCAAGCTCTTCGTCCAATTGCCGACGCGCCGGCATCCCTCCCGCTCGACCTGCCCGTCCCCAACCCGCTGCCTCGTCTCCTCGCCGGTGAGGACTTGCCGAGTGAGGATGCCGAGCATCTGTTCGAGCGCCTCGTGCTGGGCAGGCTTGAACCGGCCGAGGTCGCCGGGATGCTCATCGCCTTGCGGATGAAGGGGGAGACCGCCGACGAAATGATCGGGGCAGCCCGCGCGCTCTTTGCCGCCGCGACGCCGTTCGAGCGCCCGGATTATGTGTTCGCCGATTGCTGCGGCACCGGCGGCGACGGGTCGGGGATGATCAACGTCTCGACCGCGGCCGCCTTCGTCGCTGCCGCGGCCGGGCTTCCCGTCGCCAAGCACGGCAATCGCAGCGTCAGCTCCAAATGCGGATCGGCCGACGTGCTCGAAGCGCTCGGCGCCAGGCTCGATGTGGCCCCCGGCGACGCCCGGCGAGCGCTGGACGAAACGGGATTCTGCTTCCTGTTTGCCCCGGCCTACCATCCCGGGATGAAACATGCGGCGCTGGTCCGGCGGCAGTTGCAGGTCCGCACGGTGATGAACTTGCTCGGCCCATGCATCAATCCGGCCCGGCCGCCGGTGCAATTGCTCGGCGTGGCCGACCCCAGGATGCTCCGGCGCATTGCCAGCACGCTCGATGCAATGGGCGTGCGCGAAGCGCTCGTCGTCCATGGCAGCGGCGTCGATGAGATTGCGCTCCACGCAGAGACGCGCGCGCTCCGGCTGTCCAATGGCGCTGTCGAGGAAGTGGAGATCACGCCGGAAGACGCCGGACTTGTACGAGCGCCGCTGAGTGTGGTGGCGGGCGGCGACGCGGCCGAGAATGCCGCTCGTCTGCGCGCGCTGCTCGATGGTGGTGGGGCGCAATCCGAACGCGATATCGTCGCGCTCAACGCAGGCGCGCTACTGATGACCGCCCGCCGCGCCGCCAACGTGCGCGAAGGTGTCGAGAAGGCCGCTGATGCGCTCGCGTCCGGCGCGGCAGGCAGGGTGCTCGACCGGTTCGTGGAGGCGAGCAATGGCTGAGCCCACCGGCATCCTCGCCGAGATCGCTGCCACCAAAAGGCGTGAGCTTGCGGCTCGCTTCGACGGCGTGGCGCTCGACGCGCTGCGCACTCGGGCGCAATCGACGGAGCGCAGCCTCACCGCCGCGCTCGCCAGGCCGGGCGCGCGCTTCATCCTCGAGATCAAGAAGGCGTCGCCGTCGGCGGGTGCTATCCGCGCCGGCGCCGACCCGGCCGCCATCGCCCGCGGCTATGCCGGCGTCGCCGACGCGCTGAGCGTGCTGATCGACGCGACCTACTTCGGCGGCGCCCTGGCCGATCTGACGGCGGCGCGCGGCGGCTTTGGCGGACCGATCCTCGCCAAGGATTTCTTCCTCGACCCGCGGCAGGTGGTCGAAGCCCGGATCGCCGGGGCCGACGCGGTGCTGGTGATGCTCTCGCTGGTCGACGACCCAACTGCTCGCAACCTGATTGCAGAAGCGCGCGCGCTCGGCATGGACGCGCTGGTCGAAGTTCACGACGAGCAGGAAATGCAGCGCGCGTTGGCCCTCGATGCGCCGCTGATCGGCATCAACAACCGCGACTTCAAGGACCTGTCGATCGACCTTTCAACGACCGAGCGGCTGGCGCCTTTAGCGCGAGGCCGGACGTTGGTCAGCGAGTCAGGCATTTCCAGCCGGAGCGA
This sequence comes from Sphingomonas sinipercae, assembly GCF_011302055.1. Taxonomy (NCBI): domain Bacteria; kingdom Pseudomonadati; phylum Pseudomonadota; class Alphaproteobacteria; order Sphingomonadales; family Sphingomonadaceae; genus Sphingomonas; species Sphingomonas sinipercae. The sequence continues at coordinate 1,999,290 of NZ_CP049871.1, read as the reverse complement.
CATCGACCGCCTCGCCAGCCGCGTCGACGCCTTCCTGATCGGCAGCTCGCTGATGCAGGCGCCCGATCCGGCCCAGGCGGCGCGGGCCCTGCTGTTCGGGCGGGTGAAATTGTGCGGGCTGACCCGCCGCGAGGATATCAGCGCAGGCGCCGCAGCTGCCTTCGCCGGGTTCGTCCTCGTCCCCGGTACCCCGCGCCACATCGGCGTCGAGCAGGCCGCGCCACTTGCCGGAATGGCCAGGCAGGCAGGCATTCGGCCGGTCGGCGTATTCCGCAACGCTTCCCACGGCATCGTTGGCGATGTTGCGACCCTGCTCAACCTGCATGCGGTGCAACTGCATGGCGGCGAAGATGGCGACTACGTCCGCGGCCTGCGCCGACAGTTGCCGCGAGAATGCGAAATCTGGACGGCGCTCAGCGTCGGCCGTGACCCGCTGCGCTCACGCGGCGGCGACCGGTTGCTGTTCGACAATGGCGACGGCGGCACCGGCCGAAGTTTCGATTGGACGGCGATCAAAGGGCATCCGGAGCTTCCGAGCAGCATCGTCGCCGGCGGGATCGGGGCGGAAAATGCGCGGTCGGCAGCAATGCTCGGCGGCTATGCGATGGATTGCGGCTCGGCGGTCGAGGCCGCGCCGGGCAAAAAGTCGGCGGAGAAGATCGGCGTCCTCTTCGATGCGCTCCGCCCGCGCTCGCGCATGGTGGACGAACAATGCGCCTAGATGGCCGCTTCGGCGAGTTTGGCGGATGTTTCGTGCCGGAAATCCTGGTCCCGGCGCTGGAGCAGCTTGAGGCGGCGTTCCTGGACGCCCAGGCCGATGACACTTTTACCGCAGAGCTGAACGGCCTGCTCGCGAACTACGCCGGTCGGCCGACGCCCCTGACTCGCTGCCGCAATCTTCCCGGCAACATCTACCTGAAGCGCGAAGACCTGCTCCACGGCGGGGCGCACAAGACCAATCAGGTGCTGGCTCAAGGCCTGCTCGCCAAGCGCATGGGCAAGCGTCGCCTGATCGCGGAGACCGGGGCCGGCCAGCATGGCGTTGCGACAGCGATCGCCGGGTCGCTGCTCGGCTTCGAAACGCGAATCTACATGGGCGCGCACGACGTCGAGCGGCAGCAGCTCAATGTTTTTAGGATGCAGCTGATGGGCGCCGAAGTGGTGCCGGTGGAAAGCGGCGGACGCGGGCTCAAGGACGCGATCAACGAGGCGCTGCGCGACTGGTCGGCAAGTTTCGGGGATACGCATTATTTGCTTGGCACCGCCGCCGGCCCGCACCCGTTTCCGCTGATGGTGCGGGAATTCCAGCGGGTCATCGGCCGCGAAGCCCGCGCACAGATACTCGACCAGCTCGGCCGCCTGCCCGACGCGGTCATCGCCTGCGTCGGCGGTGGATCCAACGCCATCGGCCTGTTCTCCGACTTCATCGACGACGCTGTGCAGCTGGTCGGCGTCGAGGCGGCGGGCAGGGGCCTGGACGGCTCCGAGCATGGCGCGACCCTGCTGCGCGGGCGGCCGGGCATCTTGCATGGCGCCGCAACCTACGTCCTCCAGGATGAAAACGGGCAGATCGCCGACAGCTGGTCGGTGTCGGCCGGGCTCGATTATCCGGCGGTCGGTCCGGAGCACGCGCACCTGAAAGACAGCGGCCGTGCGGATTACGTCGGGGCGACGGACGAAGACGCGCTCGCCGCCTTCAGGCTGCTGGCGGAGAAAGAAGGCATCCTTTGCGCCTTCGAATCCGCGCACGCGCTGGCTTACGCGCTCAAGCTTGCCGAAGAGCAGCCGGAGCGCATCCTGCTGGTCGGCTTGTCGGGCCGCGGCGACAAGGACGTCGCCCAGGCGCAACAGCTGCTGGGGCCATCGGCATGAGCCGTTACGCCGCAATGTTCGAGCGGCTCGCCGCGCGCGGCGAAGGCGCTTTTGGTGCCTTCGTTATGCTCGGCGATCCCGACCTTGTCACAAGCGCGCGGATTCTGCGCGAACTTGTCGCTGGCGGCGCCGACATGATCGAAGTCGGCATTCCATTTTCCGACCCGGTCGCCGACGGGCCGGTCATCCAGGCGGCGGCGCAACGGGCGTTGCGGTCGGGCGTGCGGGTCGACGACTGTTTCCGCCTCCTTGCCGGCTGCCGCGCGGACCATCCGGAGGTCCCCGTCGGCATCCTTACTTATGCCAACCTGGTGGTGGCGCGCGGGCGGACCGACTTTTTCGCACGGGCCGCAGCTGCCGGCGCCGACAGCCTGCTGGTCGCCGACCTGCCAGCGCTTGAGGCGGAGCCATGGGCGAGGGAAATGCGCCAGGCCGGATTGGAACCGGTGCTGATCGCCGCGGCCAATACGCCTGCCGCGACGCTTGATCGGATTGCCAGGTTGGGCGGCGGCTACACCTATTGCGTGACCCGGGCGGGCACCACCGGCACGCATGCGCAGGCACAGTTCGACGCCGGCCTGATCGGCACATTGCGCGCTCTCAGCGCGCCGCCGCCGGTGTTCGGCTTCGGAATCGCGCAGCCCGATCACGTCCGCGCCGCCTTAACCGCAGGCGCTGACGGCGTGATCAGCGGGTCGGCAATCGTCGCCTGCGCGGCCCGCGGCGGCGATGTCGCGGCGTTAGTTCACCAACTCAAATCAGCAACACGGAACGACTCGCTTCCGGAATGATTGAATCGCCTCGGTGAAGGAGGCGTGTTTCGATGGCTGCTCGGCCCATCTGGCGAGGACAAATCAGGCTGGCGTTGGTTTCGATCCCCGTCGAGCTCTATTCGGCGACGAAAAGCGGGGCTTCGATCCAGTTCCACCAGGTGCATGAGCCGTCCGGAAAGCGCATCAAGTACGAGAAAGTCGTCCCTGGGATCGGGCCCGTTGACCGCGACGAAATCGTCAAGGGCTATGAGGTGTCGAAGGGGCATTACGTCCTGCTCGATCCCGAAGAAATCGAAGCGGTGAAGCTGGAGAGCAAGAAGACGCTCGACCTCGTCCAGTTCGTCGACATCACCGACATTGACGCCATGTATTATGAAAAGCCTTATTACGTCGTGCCCGCGGACGACCTGGCCGAGGAAGCCTTCGTCGTGCTTCGCGAGGCGCTGCGGCAGGCGAAGAAGGTCGGCATCGGCCAGCTCGCCATGCGCGGGCAGGAATATGTCGTCGCGATCAAGCCGTGCGGACGCGGGATGCTGATGGAGACGCTGCGCTACGCCGACGAGGTCAATAAGGCGAACAGCTATTTTCGCGACATCGGCGACCACAAGCCGGACGAGGACCTGCTCGACCTCGCCTCGACGCTGATCGAGAAGAAGGCGGGCGAGTTCGACGCGTCGGAATTCCACAACCGCTATGTCGACGCGCTGCACAAGCTCATTGAAGAGAAGCAGCGCAAGAAAGGCGAGAAGGTCATGCAGGATCCCGACGCCGACGCGCCGGTGCCTAAGGGGTCGAACGTCATCGACCTGATGGCTGCGCTGAAGAAAAGCCTTGGCGACAGTGGTGACGAAGCCAAGCCGAAGGCGAAGGGCAAGGCGAAAGCCGCGCCGCGCAGCGCTGCCCGGCCGCGCTCGACCGGCACCAAGAAGGCGGCGTCCGGGGGGCGGAAGCGCTAAGCCATGGCGCGCGCGGCGAAGAAACTCGACATCGAAACGTACAACAAGAAGCGCGACTTCTCGAAGACCAAGGAGCCCAAGGGCCGCAAGCTAAAGGGCAAGGGCGACAGCTTCGTCGTCCAGAAGCATGAGGCCTCTCGCCTGCACTGGGACTTCCGGCTCGAGCTCGACGGCGTCCTTAAAAGCTGGGCGGTGCCAAAGGGTCCCAGCCTCGATCCCGGCACCAACCGCTTGGCGATGCGGACCGAGGATCACCCGCTCGATTACGGCAGCTTCGAAGGGACGATCCCGAAGGCCGAATATGGCGGCGGCACGGTGATGCTGTGGGACCAGGGCCGCTGGATCCCGCACCCCGACAAGGACCCGCGCAAGACGATCGAGGAAGGCCACCTCCACTTCACGCTGGAAGGCGAGCGGATGAAGGGGGAATGGGTGATGTTCCGCCTGAAGGGCAAGCCGGGCGACAGCAGCGAAGCGTGGATGCTGAAGAAAGTCACCGACGAATTTGCCGATGCCGACAATGGCGACGCGCTGGTCAGCGAATGCACCAGCAGTGTCACCACCGGCCGGACGATGGCTGAGATCGCGTCAGGCGAAGACGTCTGGCGGTCGAATCGCGGCGGGCAAAAGGGCAGCCGGGCCAAAAAGAAAGCGAGCGACGCGCCGCCGCCGTTCGAGGCGCCGCAGCTCGCTACCTTGGTCGACGAAGTGCCGGCCGGGTCGAACTGGCTGTTCGAATATAAGTATGACGGATACCGGCTGCTGATCGCCACCGGCAGCGGCGCGGCGACGGCCTGGACCCGCAACGGCAAGGACTGGAGCGACAAGTTTCGCGGCTTGGTCAAGGCGGCTGCCGACCTTCCGCCCGGTTGCCTTATCGACGGCGAAGCGGTGGCGCTGGGCGACAATGGCAAGCCCGATTTTCAGCTTTTGCAATCGACGCTGAAGGGCGAGAAGGGTCACAACCTGGCCTTCTACGCCTTCGACCTGCTGATCGACCGCGGCGAGGACATTCGCAAGCTGACGAACCTGGAACGCAAGGCTCGGCTGCAGGCCTTGCTGGCCGACGCGCCGTCGGCGATCCTTTATGGCGACCACATCGTGGGCAAGGGCGAGGCCTTGTTCAACGCCATCTGCGCGGAGGGCGGCGAGGGCGTGATAGCCAAGAAGGCCGATGCGCCCTACCGGGCCGGCCGGTCGAAAGGCTGGCTCAAGATCAAGTGCATCAACCGGCAGGAATTCGTCATTGTCGGCTGGTCGGAAAGCGACCGCCGGGTGGGTTTCCGCTCCTTGCTTCTGGCGGCGAAGGAAAGCGGCAAGCTGACCTACGTCGGCAAGGTCGGCACCGGCTTCAACACGCAGATGCTGCACGACATGATGGATCGGATGAAGCCGATGGAGATCGCCAAGGCGCCGGTCGAAGTGCCGCGGGCCGAGCGCAAGGGCGCCCACTTCATCCGCCCCGAGCTGGTCTGCGAAGTCGCATTCACCGAGTTCACGTCGGAAGGAATCCTGCGCCACCCGAGCTTCATCGCGCTGCGCGAGGACAAGCCGGCAAAGGACGTGGTCGTGGAAACACCGAAGTCTCTGCCGAAAGCGGACAAGCCGAAGACGGCGGCCAAGCAGCGGAAGCACAAGACGCCGGAAGATTTCGGGATCGCGATCAGCAATCCCGACCGCCAGATTTTCCCGACCGAGCACCTGACCAAGGGCGACCTTGCCAATTATTATGCGGCGATCGACCCGCTGCTGATGGTCGACGCAGCCAACCGGCCGATCACCCTGATCCGCTGCCCCCAGGGCCGGGCCAAGAAGTGCTTTTTCCAGAAGCACGACACCGGATCGATGGGCGAGCACGTCAAGCACGTCGCGATCGTCGAGAAAAAGGGCGGGACGCAGGATTACCTTTGCGTGGACGACGTTCGCGGCATCCTGTCGTGCGTTCAGATGGGTACGATCGAATTCCACGGCTGGGGCAGCCGCGCCGACAAGGTCGAGTGTCCGGACCGCCTGGTGTTTGACCTCGACCCTGACGAGGGGCTCGACTTCAGCGCCGTGCGCGATGCGGCGCGGCGGTTGCGGGAGCTGCTTGGCGAGATGGGGCTGGAAACGTTTCCGCTGCTGACCGGCGGCAAGGGCCTGCATGTCGTCGCCCCGTTGGATGCGTCGGCGGATTGGGCGGCGGTGACCAGCTTCGCCGAGCGCTTTTCCCGCGCGGTTGCGGAAGCCGAACCAGAGCGCTTCACCGCCAACATGCGCAAGGTACAGCGCAAGGGCCGCATCTTCCTCGATTGGCTTCGCAACCAGCGCGGGTCCACCGCGGTATTGCCTTATTCGGTTCGGGCCCGCGAGGGCGCGCCAGTGTGCGCGCCAATCGCCTGGGAGGAATTGGACAAGTATAGAGGCGGCAATGCCTTTACGATCCGCGACGTCGATCGCCTGTTCGAACGTTCGCAATCCAAGCTGCTCGCCGGCTGGGGAGAAGCGAACCAAGCGCTTCCTTCGACCTGAGTCTCAAGCGACCATCCGCGATGCCGGTTCCAGCCACGCCGGCAGGGCCGCGGCCCATAATAGCCCCATCTGCAAGTCCAGCCGCGACGGCTGGACCGGCTCCAAGCCGCTGCCGGGGTAAAAGGTCATCTCGCCGAAGCGCGCCTTGCCGTCGACCTGGTAGAAGTCCGCGCGAACGAAGCAGAAGCCAGCGCCAAGGCGCTCGGCCGCGCGAAGCATCACCGAAAGCTCGGCAGGCGGCGCAGGGTCCGGATCGCTGCTGGCCTCGGAAACACGCTGCCACTGGCGATCGAGGACGATCCAGCGGTGCCGTCCCGCGCGGTCGAGATGCACCTGCACGAAGCGGGCCTCGCCGCCGAAGACGAACACCTTGTAATCGACCGGCAGGGTCGGCGCCTCGCCGATGAACGGCTCCACCAGCAAGCCGCGTTCGATCTGACCGTAAAGCCATTCGTCGAGCCATCCGCCATAGCTTCGCCGCATCCAGCGTCGTGACTGGCGCACGGCTTGCTTGTGACCCGCTAGGTCGTGGACGACGATGGTGTGGCCGCAACCGTGCCGGGATTTGACCACATAGGGGAACTCCCACGCCGGCTCGGCGGGCAAAGTGACGCCCCGCCACAAGGTCGGGGTCACCCAGTCGGGGCCGAGCTGGTCGGCAACGAAATCCTTGGCATGCAGCTTGTCGGCAAGTCGCGGCAGGCGGGGATCGCGGTCGTACAGCTTGCGATGCTGCACCCACTCCGTGAACAGCCGCGGCTGCGCTAGCCGGGCCAGACGGTGATGGCGCCACCAATAGGTCAACTGGATCCGAAACGGGCTGCTGCCGACGGCGGTCGGCGGGTCGAAGGGCAGTCCCATTGCGCTCTAGCGTATCGAGTGGTGCCTTCGTTCCGAACCCCGCCCAAAGGCCATGCGATTTGTCGAACGATCAGCGGCTTTTGCAAAACCTCTTGCCGCGCGTAGGGTCGGCGAATGCGCGCATTCCTCCTCATCCTCACCCTTTTCACCACCGCCGCTCCTGCTGCTGCTCCGGCCGAGCGTGACCGATGGCAGGCTCAAGCGGCGCGCGTGACGATTACGCGGGATGACTGGGGGATCGCCCACATCAAGGGCCGCACCGATGCGGACGCCGTGTTCGGGATGATCTATGCGCAGGCGGAAGACGATTTTCCGCGCATTGAAGCGAATTATCTGACCGCGCTCGGCCGGACCGCCGAAGCCGAAGGCGAAAAGGCGATCTGGAAGGATCTTCGCGCACGGCTCTATGTCAGTGAAGAGAAGCTTCGCGCCGACTATGGCCGAAGCCCCGACTGGCTCAAGCGGCTGATGGACGCGTGGGCGGACGGTCTCAACTACTACCTTGCCACGCACCCGCGCGTGACGCCCAAGGTGCTGACCCGCTTCGAACCATGGATGGCGCTTTCGTTTACGGAAGGCAGCATCGGCGGCGACATCGAACGCATCGACCTGAAAGACCTTGAGCGGTTCTACTCGGTGCGGCGGAACCCCGGATACGGCGCCGGCGCCGCGCTTGCGGCCGTGCCGAATGCAGAGCGGCTGCCCGAGCCCGCCGGGTCGAACGGAATCGCGATTGCACCGAAACTGACGCTTGGCGGCAACGCGCTGCTGCTGATCAACCCGCACACCAGCTTCTTCTTCCGCTCCGAGCAGCAGGTGACCAGCGGCGAGGGACTCAACGTCTATGGCGCTGCGACCTGGGGCCAGTTTTTCATCTACCAGGGGTTCAACCAGAACGCCGGCTGGATGCACACGTCGAGCGGCGTGGACAGCGTCGACGAATTTGCAGTGCAGGTCGAACAGCCCGAAATCGGGCCACGGTACCGTTACGGAAACAGCTGGCGGCGGATGCAGCAGCAGCCGGTGACAATCCGCTATCGCGCAGGCGACGGCACGATGGCGCAGCGCAGCTTCACCACCTTCGCCACGCATCAGGGCCCGATCGTGCGAAGCGACGACCAGGGGCGCTGGATCGCCTTTGCGATGATGGACAAGCCGGTGCTTGCGCTCGAGCAGTCGTTCCTGCGGACCAAGACCCGCGACCTCGATTCCTTCCTCGCGGTGGCGGCGCGGCAGGCGAACAGTTCAAACGATACGATCTTTGCCGACCGGAAGGGCGCCGTCGCTTATCTGCACCCGCAATTCGTGCCGATCCGCGACGATCGCTTCGATTACACCAAGCCGGTGGATGGCAGCGATCCGGCAACGGCCTGGCGGGGGCTGCATCCCCTGGCCGAATTGCCGGCAGCAATGCGGCCGCCGGTCGGGTGGGTGCAGAACACGAACACCTGGCCCTATCGCGCCGCCGGGCCGGACAGTCCTGACCAGCGCCGTTTCCCCAAATATATGGATGTCGACGGCGAGAACTTCCGCGGGCTGCATGCGCTGCAGCTGCTGCAGGGAAGCAAGGGCTGGACGCTGGGCAAGCTGCAGGCGGCGGCGTTCGACAGCTACCAGCCCGGTTTCGCTGCAATGATCCCGGCGCTCGCCGCGGCTTATGATGGCCTGGCGCGGACCGACCCGCGGCGCGCGGAGCTTGCCGGGCCGGTGCAGGCCCTTCGCACCTGGAACTATCGCTGGGGCGCGGGCTCCGTGGCGCAATCAGTGGCGATGTTCTGGGCCAACGCGCTGGTTAGAAAGCTCAGCATTCCCATGGCCGAACCGACCAACGTCACCTCGATGCGGATCACGCGTGATACGACGCCCACGCAGAAGCTCGAAGCGCTGCAGGCAGCGGTCGAGCGGCTAACGAAGGAATTTGGCAGCTGGCGGACGCCGTGGGGCGAGATCAACCGCTTCCAGCGGATATCGCCGGCGATCGACCATCCGTTCAGCGACGCCGCACCCAGCATCCCGATCCCGTTTGCGTCGGGCATTTATGGCTCGCTGGCATCGGTCGGGTCGGCACCGCGCAAGGGGAGCAAGCGCTGGTACGGGAACGGTGGCAACAGCTTCGTTGCGGTGGTCGAATTCGGCAATCGGGTACGGGCCCGGGCGGTGACTGCCGGGGGCGTGAGCGGCGACCCGAAATCACCGCACTTCAACGACCAGGCCGAACGCTACGCGAGCGGCAACCTGCGCGAGGTCTATTTCTACCCGGACCAGCTGAAGGGCCATAGCGAGCGGGTGTACCGCCCGGGCGAATAGCTAGGCGTCGGCGAAGCGGTCCGTTGCCCGCACCAGTCCGTCGAGGATGCCGGGCTCGTTGTAGAGGTGGCCGCCGTCGGGGACGATCTGAAGGTCAACCTCCGGCCATGCCCGCTTCAGCGCCCAGGCGGCGCGGGGCGGGGTGCAGCTGTCGTGGCGGCCCTGAACGATGATGCCGGGAATGTGCCGGATCTTGTCGGCGCCGCGCAGCAGCTGGCCTTCGTCCAGCCAGCCCTTGTTGATCATGTAATGGTTCTCGATCCGCGCGATCGAGATCGCCTTGTCGCTTTCGGTGAACTCTTCCATCACGGCTGGGCTGGGGAGCAGCGTGACGGTCCGGCCCTCCCAGCGGCTGAACGCTTGGGCAGCGGCAATTTGAGTCTGCTTGTCGTCGCTGGTGAGCCGCTTGCGATAGGCCTGGAGCAGGTCGGCGCGTTCTTCTTGCGGGATCGGCGCGACGAATTCGTCCCAGCCGTCGGGGTAGATCGAGCTGGCGCCGCCCTCGGCATAAAGCCAGTCGAGTTCATATTGCTGGAACAGGAAGATGCCGCGCAGCACCAGTTCGGTGACCCGGTCGGGATAGGTCTGGGCGTAAGCGAGCGCGAGGGTCGAGCCCCAGCTACCGCCGAACACCATCCACTTGTCGACCTTTGCGACCCGTGTGCGCAGCTTCTCGATGTCGTCGATCAGGTCCCAGGTGGTGTTGTTCTCCAAGCTCGCGAAGGGCTTCGACTTGCCGCAGCCGCGCTGGTCGAAGACGAGGATCTTGTACTTTCCCGGGTTGAATTGGCGGCGATGCGATGGCGAGGAGCCGCCACCGGGACCGCCGTGGAGGAAGACGACGGGCTTGCCGTCGGGATTTCCGCTAAGCTCCCAATACAGGCTGTGGCCGTCGCCGACGTCGAGCATCCCGGTCTCGTACGGCTCGAATTCCGGGTAGAGGCCGCGGCGCTGCTGGGTCTGCATGTCCATTAGAAGCTCAGCTCCTGGTAAATCCGGCGCACGTCGCCTTGCCATTCGCCGTTGAATCGGTCGAGCAGGCGGTCGGCGGGCGATTGGCCGGTGGCGACGATATCGTGCAGCGGATCGAGGAACCCGCTTTCATTGTCTCCGGCGGAATTGACGCGGGCGCGCCGGTTCAAACCCTGGGACGCGATTGCGACAACTTGGCGCGCGAGTTCCAACATCGTCCCACCGCCCGGGACCGGCGTGCGCAGCCCGAGCTTGGGCACGTCGTGGCGCAACTGTTCGCGCTCTTCGATCGACCAGTGCTTCGCCAGCTCCCACGCCGCACCAAGCGCTTGGTCGTCGTACAGCAGGCCCACCCACAGCGCGGGCAGCGCACAAATCTTGCCCCAGCGGCCGCCGTCCGCGCCGCGCATTTCGAGGAAGCTCTTCAGCCGCACTTCGGGAAAGGCGGTGGAGAGGTGATCGGTGAAATCGGTCAATCGCGGCTTCTCGCCCGGAAGCTGCGGCAATTTGCCGTCGAGGAAGGCGCGAAAACTCTCGCCGGCGACGTCGATGTACTTCCCGTCGCGGTAGACGAAGTACATCGGCACATCGAGCGCGTAGTCGAGATAGCGTTCGTACCCGAAGCCCTCTTCGAACACGAACGGCAGCATGCCGGTGCGATCGGGGTCGGTGTCTTCCCAGATATGGCTGCGGAAGCTGAGGTAACCGTTGGGCTTGCCTTCGGTCAGCGGCGAGTTGGCGAACAGCGCTGTCGCCACCGGCTGCAGGGCCAGGCCGACGCGGAACTTGGCGACCATGTCGGCTTCGCTGGAATAGTCGAGGTTCACCTGGATCGTGCAGGTGCGGAGCATCATGTCGAGGCCGAGGCTGCCGACCTTCGGCATGTAGTTGAGCATGATCGCGTAGCGGCCCTTGGGCATGATCGGCAGTTCGGCCCGGGTTTTGTCGGGCCACATGCCGAGGCCAAGGAAGCCGACGCCGAGGCGCTCGCCGATGGCCTTTGCCTGCTTGAGATGGCGGCCGGCTTCGGCGCAGGTTTCGTGCAGGTCGGTCAGCGCCGCGCCGGAAAGCTCGAGCTGCCCAGCGGGTTCCAGGCTGATCGTGCCATCGGGCCCGGACAGGGCGATGACGTTGCCGTTCTCAATCACCGGCGACCAGCCGAATTCGGTCATGCCCATCAGCAGGTCGCGGATGCCGCCGGGCTCGTCGTAGGACGGGGCTCGGAAATCGGCGGTGCGATAGACGAATTTCTCGTGCTCGGTACCGATGCGCCAGCTTTCGCGCGGCTTCGCACCGCCGGAAAAGACCTTAAGCAGGTCGTCGCGGCCCTCGATCAGCGGGCTTTCGCTCTCATCGGTCCGCGTCGTCATCGTCTGCGCGCCCTAGCGGCGCGTTTGCAGGCGCGCCAGCAGGTTTCGTTTATGAACCGAACAGCCGGCCTTATCCGCGCCAGTCGCCGGCAACGGCCATGTACGAAGCCAAGGCGGCGAGCGCTGCCGTCTCGGCCCGAAGGATGCGCGGGCCGAGCGAGATTGCGACGGCATTTGGCCGGGCGCGGATCAGTTGGCGTTCGTCATCGGTGAAGCCGCCTTCGGGACCGGTCAGGATGGTCGCCGGCCCGGGCATGAAGCTGGACACCGCGGGCTCCCCGCCATTTTCGTCGGCGAAGTAAAGGCGGCGCCCGCTGTCTTGCAGGAACAGCTTGAGCGGCACCGGCTCGTCGATCTTCGGCAGTACGGTTCGACCGCATTGCTCCGCCGCTTCGATGGAGATCGATTGCAGCCGCTCCAGTTTCACCCGGTCAACGTTCGTGCGCTGCGTGACCACCGGGATCAGCCGCGCGGCGCCAAGCTCGGTCGCCTTCTCCACCAGCCAATCGGTCTGGGTCCGCTTTACCGGCGCGAAGGCGAGCCAGACATCGGGAATCGTTTCGGGCGCCTGGGTCTGGCGCTCGACGGCAAGCGTCATCCGCTTCTTTCCGGCCTCGGCGACGCGGGCGAGCCATTCGCCGGAAGCACCGTCGAACAGCAGTAGCTCCGCGCCTTCGCCAAGGCGCATGACGTTGCCGAGATAGTTGGCCTGGTCGCGATCCAGTTCGATGCTCGCGCCCTCGGCCAGCGGCTGCCGAACGAATAGGCGCGGGAGGCCCTTCGGCGGCCAGGCGGGTGTTGCGGGCATAGAGACGCGCTTAGCGGGCGCGGCTAATGTTCGCTATGGGTGGAAAGCGGACACTACGTCCAAGGGTGCGCTCTGATAGTCGCGTAAAGGTCGCGCCATTCAGACGGCGGCTCGTTTAACCCGGAGTAAGTGTCCTGTTCGCCGGCAGGTAAGGCGGAGAACCAGCGATAGAACTTGTCGTAGTAGTCCTCGCCCGCACCCATCCTCCAGCCAATCGCGCCAGACGGAATGTCAGGATACTTAAGCCAAGGTGGTTCCATCAGCGGCTGGTATAGCTCAGTCGGCTAATGGCAGGAATGGGTCGAGAGCGGACATTAGCAACAGAACGGATGAGACGCTAACCAGCGCGGCGTGAGCAGCAACACCGACATCGTCCCGGACAGCGAACGGCGCGGGCTGATCGGCGCGCTGCCGCCGCGGCTGCGTCCGTTCGCTTCGCTGATGCGGCTCGACCGGCCCATTGGGACCTGGCTGCTTTACTGGCCGTGCGCATGGAGCGTGGCGCTGGCCGGTGTGGACGGGCGATGGGACCTGTTGCTGTGGCTAGCGCCCGGCGCTTTCGCGATGCGGAGCGCCGGCTGCGTCTATAACGACATTGTCGACCGCGATTTGGACCGGCAGGTGGAGCGAACGCGGCTTCGGCCGCTAGCGAGCGGGCGGGTGTCGTTGCCGTCGGCCTGGGTGCTGGTTGCCGGGCTTTGCGCAATCGGCCTGCTGGTGCTGCTCCAGCTCAACTTCACCGCTGCACTGGTCGCGCTCGCAAGCATCGCGCCGGTGCTGGCTTATCCCTTCATGAAGCGGATTACCTGGTGGCCGCAGGCGTGGTTGGGGCTAGTGTTCGGCTGGGGCGCGCTGGTCGGGTGGCCGGCCGTGACGGGCAGCCTGGATTGGCCGGTGCTTCTCTTGTGGCTCGGCAGCGTGGCGTGGGTGGTCGGCTACGACACGCTCTACGCCATCCAGGATATCGAGGACGACGCCCTGGTCGGCGTGAAAAGCAGCGCCCGCAGGCTCGGGGACAGGGCGGCGGCCGGCGTGGCAGTGTTCTACGCGATGGCGCTGATGTTGTGGGGCGCGGCGGTGTGGCTGGTGCGGCCGGACTGGGTGGCGTTGCTGGCGTTGCTCCCGGCGGCACTGCACCTCGCCAACCAGGCGCTGCGGGCCGATCCGAAGGACGGCGAGGGCGCGCTTGCGCTATTCCGCTCGAACCGCCTGTGCGGCCTGTTCGTTTTCCTCGCGATGCTGGTCGTCGGCCTGTCGAGCCGCTAGTCGGCGGCGATGCTTTCAGTCAGCGACGCGCAAGCCCTCGTCCAGCGCCTGGTCGAACACTCCACCGCCAGCGGCGCCGACGCCGCCGATGCGATCTATGCCGGCGGCACCTCGAGCAGCGTCGAGGTCAGGCTGCGCGAGCTTGAGGGAGTCAGCCGTTCGGAGGACCAGGAAGTCGGCTTGCGCGTCTTCATCGGGCAGAAATCGGCCACCGTGTCCTCGTCCGAACTGTCGCGCGAAAGCCTCGATGAACTGGTCCGGCGGGCCCTCGCAATGGCCGCGGAAGCGCCGGAAGACCCGTTCGCGGGCCTGGCGCTGGAGGCGTTGCTGGCGCGCGGACCATTCGCCGATCTCGAAGCCTTTGACGCGGTCGAGCCGGAACCGTCGGACCTGCGAGCGCGGGCGCTGGCGGCCGAGGAAGCGGCGCTTGGGGTTGCGGGCGTGACCAATTCCACAGGGGCATCTGCTTCCGCTTCGAGCTCCGGCATCGCGCTTGCAACATCGGGCGGGTTCGTCGGCGGATACCGAACCAGCGGGTTCAGTTGCTCGGCCGGGGTCGTCGCCGGTGAAGGCGGCGGGATGCAGCGGGACAGCGCCTGGCACAGCGCCCGCCACCTCGACGATCTCGAAGCGCCGGACGACCTTGGGCGCAAGGCGGGCGAGCGCGCGGTTGCGCGTCTCAATCCGGGGCGGATCGAGTCCGGGCCTATGCCGGTGCTGTTCGATCCCCGGGTCGCGTCGAGCCTGCTTGGCCACCTCGCGGGAGCGATCAACGGCGCGTCGATCGCGCGCAAATCGAGTTTTCTCCAGGACAAGCTGGGGAGCCTGGTCTTCGCGCCGGGGGTGTCGATCGTCGACGATCCGTTGCGTCGCCGAGGCCTCCGCTCCCGCCCGTTCGACGGCGAAGGCGTCGGCGTCGCGCGGCAGGAGATCATTGCCGACGGCGTGCTCCAGACCTGGCTTGCCGACAGCGCGGCGGCGCGGCAATTGGGGATCGCGCCGACGGGGCATGCGGCGCGCGGCGTCGGCGGCAGCCCGAGTGCCAGTCCGAGCAATTTCTACATGGCGGCCGGCAAGCGCAGCCGCGAGCAGCTGCTTGCCGCGTTCCCGCACGCGCTGCTGGTGACCGAGCTGATCGGCATGGGGGTCAACGGCGTCACCGGCGATTACAGCCGTGGCGCGGCGGGATTTATCGTTAGCGGCGGGGAAATCGGGCCGGCGGTGCAGGAAATCACCATCGCTGCAAACCTGATCGAGATGTTCGCGACGCTGGAGCCTGGGTCGGACCTGGAATTCCGTCGCGGCGTCGATGCGCCGACCGTCCTGGTGCCGCAAATGATGGTGGCGGCGGCCTAGGCGTCCTGCTCGATTCGCGGCAGCCGCAGTCGCGGGATGTCGATTTTCGGGCAACGGTCCATCACCACCTTCAATCCCGCCGCCTCGGCTCGGGCGGCGGCTTCTTCGTTGATCACGCCGATCTGCATCCACACCGCCTTGGCGCCGATGGCGATTGCCTGGTCGACCGCTTCGCCCGCGGCTTGCGGCCGGCGGAAGATGTCGACGATGTCGATCGGCACCCCGATCTGCGTCAGCTCGCGCCAGACGAACTCGCCGTGGACATGCTCGCCGGTGATCTGCGGGTTGACCGGGATCACGCGATAGCCGTGGTCCTGCAGGAACTTCATCACGCCGAAGGAAGGGCGGTCGGGGCGATCGGACGCGCCGACCAGCGCAATGGTACGGGCGCTGCCCAGCAGCTCGGCGATTTCGGCATCGGTGGTCAGCGGCATCGGCTTGGCTCCTGTGATGACCGAACACTCTTACGCCGGCGCGGTTTCCAGCCGGTCGAGTAACTTGTGCGCAAGGTCGGCGAAGGCGCGGCCCTCCGGGCCGTCGGCGCCGGCCAACGGCGTCCCTGCGTCGGAGGCTTCGCGAACCGACGGCATCAGCGGCAGCCGGCCGAGGAAATCTATGCCGAGTTCCGCCGCCGCCGCCTCCGCACCGCCGCTACCGAAGGGATGCGATTCCTCGCCGCAGTGCGGGCAGACGTAGCCAGCCATGTTCTCGACCATCCCAAGCACCGGGACGGAGGTCTTCCCGAACAGGTCGATCGCCCGGGTCGCGTCGATCAGGGCCAGCGCCTGCGGCGTTGAAACGATGACCGCGCCGTCGGGGCGCGATTTCTGGATCAGCGACAACTGCACGTCGCCAGTGCCGGGCGGCAAATCGACGAGCAGCAGTTCGGTATCTTCCCAATTGCCTTCGACGAGCTGGGCGAGGGCGCCCGCCGCCATCGGGCCGCGCCAGGCAAGCGCGTGGCCGGGCGAAACCAGCTGGCCAAGCGACAAGAACTTCACCCCGTGCGCAGCGACGGGATTCAGCTTCTTGTCGTCCGCGGTCGGCTTTTCCTGAGTCCCGAGCAATTGCGTCTGCGACGGGCCGTAAACGTCGGCGTCGATCACACCGACCTTCTTGCCCATGCGTGCAAGCGCGACCGCCAGGTTGGTCGTCAGAGTCGACTTGCCGACCCCGCCTTTGCCACTGGCGATTGCGATCAGCTTGCGCTGCGGCTGGGAGGCGGTCAGCGCAATTCGAACTTCGGTGATGCCGGGCAAGCTGCCGCCAAGCGCTCGCAACTCGGCTTCCATCGTGGACCGGTCAGCGGGCGGGAGGCCGGTGGCGTCGGCGACGATCGTCAACGTTCCGCCAACCCGCTTGCGCGAGCGGATGCGCGGCCCATGCAGACTTTGGTCCAGCGGCTTGAGGGCTTCGTCCATTGCTGGCCGGCAGATAGGGGGTCGCACTGCGCTTGCCACTGTTTTTCACGCCGCCCGCTTCCTATAGTCATGTCCATGAGCATGATTTCGGGGTGGGGCGGATCGATCCGCGGCCTGTTTAACGACAACAAGGGTCCATGGGGATCGGCCGAACCCGGCGATTCCGGCGAGGAGCCGCCGCGCAGCCCATGGGGACAGTCCGCCAAGGGCCCACGCCCTGTTCCTGGCGACCCCAATCGCTCCTCGCTTGACGATTTCCTTCGCCGCGGCCGCGCTCGGTTTGGCGGCGGCGGCCTTCCCGGCAGGCCGGACGGATCGCTGATCGGCTGGGGTCTTGCCGCCGTGGCGGCGCTTTGGCTGGTCCTGTCCAGCATGCACGTGATCGCGCCTTCGGAACGCGGCGTCGTCACGCAATTCGGTCGCTATGCTTATACGCTCGGACCCGGCGTCGGGCTGACACTGCCGTGGCCGATCCACGACGTGCAGAAAGTGGACGTCGAGAACATCCGGATCGTGGACCTGGGGTCCGCCAATTCGGAAGACCTGATGCTGACCGGCGACCAGAACATCATCGATATCGCTTATTCCGTGCGCTGGAGCATCAGCCAGCCGGAGCTCTACCTGTTCGAACTGGCCCGGCCGCAGGAGACCATTCGGCAGGTGGCGGAAAGCGCGATGCGCGCGGTCGTCAGCCGGGTGACCCTGGACGAGGCGATCGGCGACAAGCGCAGCGACATCGAGGGGCAGGTCGCGCAGGTGATGCAGCAGATCCTCAACCAATATCATGCCGGCGTGACCATTCGCGGCATCGCGATCAAGCAGGCCGATCCCCCGCAGGCGGTCAATGACGCGTTCAAGGACGTGTCGGCGGCGCAGCAGGATGCACAACGCTATCGCAACGCGGCCAACGCTTATGCGCAGCAGCTCACCGCCAAGGCCCAGGGCGAGGCGACGGCGTTCGACAAGGTGTACGAGCAGTACAAACTGTCGCCCGAAGTCACGCGCCGCCGAATGTACTACGAGACCATGGAGCGCGTGCTGAGCAAGGTCCCGAAAACGATCGTGGAGTCGCAGACCGGGGTCGTGCCGTACCTGCCGCTGCCGGCGGTCAAGGCCCAGCCCGCGCCCAATCCGGGAGCCGCACAATGATCGAGCTGGTCAAGCGCCGCCCGCTGATGAGCGCCGTCCTCGCCTTGCTCCTGCTCGGCGTGCTGGCGACCGCCTTCCCGATCGTGCCCGAGACGAAGCAGGCGGTCGTGGTGCGGTTCGGCAAGCCGGAGCGAATCCTCAACCAGTGGCGGCCCAACCAGCCGATCGGTTCGGCCGGGGCCGGCATTTCCTGGCGGATTCCATTCGTGGAAAACATCGTCTGGATCGACAAGCGTGTGCTCGACGTGGACATGGAGCGCCAGCCGGTCCTGTCGACCGATCAGCGCCGGCTCGAGGTCGATGCCTTTGCCCGCTACCGGATCGTCAATCCGCTGCGGATGTACATCACGGCCCGAAGCGAATCGAACCTCGCGGCGGCGCTTCGCCCGATCCTTGGCTCCGAAGTTCGCAACGAGCTTGGCAAGGTGCCGTTCGCGGCGCTCCTGTCGCCCGAGCGGCAGGGCATCATGGAAAATGTGCGCAAGCGGCTCGACATCGTCGCCCAGCAATATGGCGCGCAGGTCATCGACGTCCGGATCAAGAAGGCGGACCTGCCCGACGGCACGCCCTTGCGTTCCGCCTATGAGCAGATGCGCAGCGCGCGCGAACAGGAAGCGCGTTCGATCCGGGCAGAAGGCGGCAAGCAGGCGCAGATCATTCGCGCGCAAGCCGACGCCGATGCAGCCAAGACCTATGCCGCAAGCTTCGGCCGCGACCCGCAATTCTACGATTTCTATCGCGCGATGCAGTCCTACGAGGCGACGTTCGTCGGCGACGAAAACAACAAGCCGGCCGAAACGAACATCATTTTGTCGCCTCAAAACGACTATTTGCGGGAATTTACTGGCCGGAGTCGTTGAGCATGGGCACTTCGGTCGATCGTGAGGCGTTCAAGGTTCGCGGATAATCTTCCGCGATCCCCATGAAGAGGTGTCGATGAAGTCGAAGGAGTCCGGAACAGTGCGTTATGCCTATGGTGTCGCGGCAGCTTTGCTTCTTGGCGGGACCGCTTTTTCGCTCGCTGGCGGCCCGGTTGGAGCGCAGGTCGCGCAGAATACCCCGGTGGTCATGCCGCCCGCGGGCGCGCCCATGTCGTTCGCGCAATTGGCAGCGCGGTTGCAGCCGGCGGTGGTCAACATCGCGACCAAACAGCGCGTCGCCGTCCGCCAGCAGCAGGCGGACCCGCTGGAAGAACTGTTCCGCCAGTTTGGAGCGCCAATCCCGCAGCAGCCGCAACAGGGCACGCCGCGCACCCGGGAGACCGGATCGGTCGGTTCCGGCTTCATCATCTCCTCCGACGGCTACATCGTCACCAACGACCATTTGATCCGCGGCGCCGCCGGCGCCGATTCGGCGGTCGCCGTCACGGTCACGCTGACCAACCGCAAAGAATACTCCGCTCGGATTATCGGCCGCGACCAACTTGCGGACCTGGCATTGCTCAAGATCGACGCGGGCAACCTGCCGTTCGTCAACTGGGGCGACAGCACGCATGCCCGGGTCGGCGACTGGGTACTTGCGATCGGTAACCCTTACGGCTTCGGCGGCTCGGTGACGGCCGGCATCATTTCGGCAGTGCATCGCGTGACCGGCGCAATCGACGCGTCGCCTGCTTACGACCGCTACATCCAGACCGATGCGGCCATCAACGTCGGCAATTCGGGCGGTCCCTTGTTCGACCTTGCCGGCAACGTCATCGGCATCAATTCGGCCCTGATTTCGCCAACCGGGACCAACCTTGGCATTGGCCTTGCTATTCCCGCCGAACTGGCGCGGCCGGTGATCGAAGCCTTGCGTCGCGGCGAACGACCGCAACGGGGCTATCTCGGCGTTGGCCTGCAGCCGGTGGATGAAGACTTGGCGCCATCGCTTGGCATTCCCAAGGACCGCGGCGAAATCGTCCGATCGGTCCAGCCTGGCCGCGCCGCCGCGGCTGCTGGAATCCAGCAAGGCGATGTCATCGTGCGCATCAACGGGCGCGACGTGAACCCGGACGACACAGTCACTTTCATAATCGCCAACACACCGGTCGGATCGCGCGTGCCGATCGACATCATCCGCGATGGCAAGCCGATGCGGCTGACCGTGACGGTTGGCTCAAGGCCGCCGGAGACGAGCGCGGACGCGACGGGTGCAACCGGCCCTCAAGCCACGCCCGGCACGCCGGGAGCAGCGCCGAGCCGAAGCCTGGGTCTGTCGCTGGCACCGCTGAGCGCGGAGATCGCGCGGGCGCTGAACCTTCCGAGCGATGCGCGCGGTGTCGTCATCACCGCGGTCGATCCGGCGAGCGATGCCGCCGATAAGGGCTTGCAGCGCGGCGACGTGATCGTTTCGATCAATCGACAGGCAGTGACTCAGCCGGCGCAAGTGGCAACCGCGGTCGCCGCGGCCCGGCAGTCGGGACGTGGCAGCGTCCTGCTACTGGTCAAGCGCGGCAGCTTGCCTGAGGCGTTCGTCGGGATCGAAATTCCCAGCTAGCGCTGAACCCGGTCATCTTGTGCTTGCGTCGCCGATTGCGATTGGCGAGGGTGCGCGCCGGATGCACCAAAACCTAAGCCACCGCGGTCCGCGTGCCCGCTGAACAGCGCAAGCTGGTCGAAGCGCTTGAGCGCGAATGGCGCGACGCGTTGTGCGCGAAAGATATCCGGCGCCTTCGCTCGCTGATGCATCCCGAATTCACGCTGATCGGTTCGCGCGCCACCGGCGCCTTCACCATGGGCCGCGACGAATGGCTGGACGCAGTCCAGAAGCGCGAGCTGGTCGGGATCGACCTTACCGTCAAGGAGGCGGTGAAATTCGGCGATACGATGGTCGGCACGGTCGAAGCAGACTGGTGCGTCAAATATCTGGGCAAGCCGATCCGCGATTGCGTGCTGCTGACGGACGTGTGGGTCTGTGCGGATGGGAGGTGGCAAGTGGTACGCCGCCATTCGAGCCCGCTGCCAAGCAGCGAGAACAAGGCGGCCGACTGACATAAATCGGGGGAACGGTGATGGCGACTGCAAGCGAAACGGCGACGATTCCGCAGGGGCGCGGCGTGAAGGAACTGACGATCCGCGGCGTCATCCTGGGCGCGATCATCACCGTGCTGTTCACCGCGGCCAACGTCTATCTTGGGCTTCGCGCCGGGCTGACCTTCGCGACGTCTATCCCGGCGGCGGTGATCTCGATGGCGGTCCTCAAATTCTTCCGCGATCCGACGATCCAGGAAAACAATATCGTCCAGACCATCGCCTCTTCCGCAGGCACGCTGGCGGCGATCGTCTTCGTCTTGCCCGGGCTGGTCATGGTCGGCTGGTGGACCGGCTTCCCGTATTGGTTGTCGGTCGCGGTGATCGCCATCGGCGGTATCCTGGGCGTGATGTATTCGGTGCCGCTGCGCCGGGCGCTGGTTACCGAATCCGACCTTCCGTACCCGGAAGGCGTCGCCGCTGCGGAAGTGCTTAAGGTCGGCGCGGGGGTCGGCGGTGCCGAGGAGAATAAGCGCGGCCTGTCGGCGATGATTTTCGGGTCGGTCGTCGGCGCGGGCTATCCGCTATTGGCGAAGATGAAGCTGGTCGCCGAGGAAGCGACCGCCACGTTCAAGCTGGGCACCGGCGCGACCACGCTCTCGACCGGGTTATCGCTGGCTTACATCGGCGTTGGTCATCTCGTCGGCCTGGCCGTCGGGCTGGCGATGCTGGTCGGAATCATCATCGGCTTCATCATCCTGCTGCCGATCTACACCGCCGGCGGACCGCCGGCCGGGGTCGAGCTGGCCGATTTCGTCGGCACCGCTTTCACCCAGAACGTCCGCTTCGTCGGCGCCGGAGCAATCGGCGTTGCAGCCATCTGGACGCTGCTGAAAGTGATTGGGCCGATCGCCCGCGGGATCGTCGGCGCGCTCGCCGCCAACCGAACTCGGCGCAGCGGCGGCAACGAATCGCTGCCGCTGACGGAGCGCGACATTCCGATCACCATCGTCGGGTCAGTAATCCTGCTGTCGATGCTGCCGATCGGCCTGCTGCTCGCCGCGTTCGCAAGCACCGATCCGATCGCGGCCAACCCCGCGGCGACGCTCATCGTCAGCATCATCTACGTGCTCATCGCGGGCATCGTGATCGCGGCGGTGTGCGGCTACATGGCCGGCCTGATCGGCGCGTCGAACAGCCCGATTTCCGGCGTCGGCATCCTGTCGGTCCTCGGCATTTCATTGCTGCTAGCGCTGCTGTTCCCGAGTGCCGATGCCGATGCGACCAAGGCCTTGGTCGCCTTCGCGCTGTTCGTGACCGCGATCGTGTTCGGCGTGGCCACGATTTCGAACGACAACCTGCAAGACCTGAAGACCGGCCAACTGGTCGGGGCGACGCCCTGGCGGCAGCAACTGTCGCTGGTGCTCGGCGTGCTCTTCGGCGCCGCGGTGATCCCGCCGGTGTTGAGCCTGCTGAACTCGACCTTCGGCTTCGTCGGAACGCCCGGCGCCGGTCCAGACGCGCTGGCGGCACCGCAGGCCGCGCTGATCTCGGCGATCGCGCAGGGCGTGCTCGGCGGGACATTGGACTGGAACCTGATCGGGCTCGGCGCCGTGATTGGCGTTGCCGCCGTGGTTGCCGACGAGGGTCTTCGCCGGACCAGCAAGGCCTCGTTGCCGCCGCTTGCCGTGGGCATGGGCATCTATCTTCCGGTCGGAGTCACCGGGCTGATCGTCGTCGGCGCCATCATCGGCCATATGTACGAGCGATGGGCGAAGCGGCAGGCCGATCCCGGCTTTGCCAGCCGGATGGGCGTGCTCGGCGCGACCGGACTGATCGTCGGCGACAGCCTGTTCAACGTCGCTTACGCAGCCATCGTCGCCGGTGCCGACAACCCCGACGCTCTGGCGGTGACGGAAGCCGTGGGCTGGCAACGCCCGGTCGGCATCCTGCTGTTCGCCGCAATCGTGGCGGTGCTTTACTGGCGCACCTGCAAGCAAGCGGCCGAACCGCTGTCGGCAGAGGCGGAGCCAATGCTGCCGCCGGAAGCCAACTTCCGCTAGCCCCGGCCCCGGTAGGGCGCGACACCCTGGTCGGGCAGCCATAGCCCGGCCGGCGGTGGGCCGCTTTGCCAGAATACGTCGATCGGGATTCCGCCGCGCGGGTACCAATAGCCGCCGATGCGTAGCCACTGCGGCTTCATTTCGTCGACCAACCGCTGGCCGATGCCGACGGTGACGTCCTCGTGAAAGCCGCAATGGTTGCGGAAGCTGCCCAGGAACAGCTTCAGGCTCTTGCTCTCGACGATCGTGTCGCCGGGCGCATAATCGATGACGATGTGCGCGAAATCCGGCTGGCCGGTGACCGGGCATAGCGAGGTGAATTCCGGCGCCGCGAACCGCACGAGGTAAAGCGAGCCGGGGCGCGGATTGGGAACGTAGTCGAGAGCCGCCGCTTCGGGTGAAGCGGGAAGGGTGCTGGTCTGGCCAAGATGCCGGGTGTCCATGGCGCGCGCCACTAGCAGGACCGCGGCGCCAAGCCTATCCTGCCACGATGGACTCGCTCGTGACGACCGATTGGCTGGCGGATCACCTTGGCGATCCCGACCTGGCGGTGGTCGACGCCAGTTGGCACATGCCGGCGAGCGGCCGCAGCGGCAGTGACGAATATCGGCAGGCCCACATACCGGGCGCGCGCTTCCTGGATATCGATGCGCTGTCGGACCAGTCGAAGCCTGCGCCGCACATGTTGCCCGACGCCGCCAGCTTTGGCCGCGCGATGGAACGGCTCGGCGTTGGCCGCGATGACCGCATTGTCGTCTACGATGCCTCGCCGCTTCGCACGGCGGCGCGGGGCTGGTTCATGCTTCGGCATTTCGGCGCTCGCCGGGTCGCGATCCTGGACGGCGGGTTGCAGAAGTGGCTGGCGGAGAGGCGGCCGGTGAAAAGCGGCGAGCCTACTCCGCGCCACGCGCTGTTCGACGCCAAGGCCACCGGCGGCGATGTCGTTGCCAAGGACGCGGTGCTGGGCGCCGGCGCGATCCTCGATGCCAGGGGCAAGGCGCGGTTTGAAGGCAGCGAGGCCGACCCTCGCCCGGGCGTTGCCGCTGGACACATGCCGGGCGCGCGCAACCTGCCTTACGCCGCGGTCTACAACGAGGACGGCACGTTCCGCTCGCTCGAAGACCTTCGGCGGTTGTTCGACGAAGTGGGCGTCGATCCCAAGCAGCCGTTCGTGGCCACGTGCGGATCAGGGGTTACCGCCAATTCGCTGATTTTCGCGGCGCATATGCTCGGCAACGATTCGGCGCGGCTGTACGACGGCAGCTGGGGCGAATGGGGCGCCGACCCGGCAACCCCCAAGGTGCTCGGCCCGGCCTAGCGGACGAGCAGCGCTTCGAGGCCCTCAAGCCCGGCGCGGAGTTCCTCGGCAAGGGCATCGATTGCCGCCGGGTTAATCGCGCCGCTGCTTTCCCGGTGGGCCGAAATCGCTTCCAACCCCGCCGAGGCGACGCCAACGAGCGTCGCCGAACGCCGGTCGAAGCAGCGCCTTGCCGGTGCGCTTGCCCGCTGCCAGCCTTGGGCACCCGCATCGACATCGAAGTCGGACGCCGGACCGCCGCCGAAGTCATCGACCGCGCGCAGGGCGTTGTGCAGGCTGGCGAGCCGAAGCACCGGTTCGGGTGCCGGCTCGGGGGACGGCTGGAAGGCGGTGTCGGGAAGCAGGTTCAGCATCGTGCGCTTGTCGGCCCACGATGGCTAAGAAATGATGAATCCTAAGCGCCCGAGTCCGGTCCGATGTCGCGCAGGATCCAGCCGCGCTGGGGGATCGTTTCGATGAATTCGGCGCCGCCCGAGGCGCTCCGCAATTTCTTGCGCAGCTTGGAAATGAAGACGTCGATAATCTTGGGCTGCGGCTGGTCGTCGGCGCGGCGATAGAGATGCTTCAACAGCATCGCGCGGGTGACGACATTGTTGCGCGCGTAAGCCAGCAGCTCGAGCACGCGATATTCCATTTCGGTGATCCCGATCGGATGGCTGTCGATCCGGATCAGCCGTTGGACCTGGTCGACCGCCAGGCGGCCGCCGCACAGCGATTCCGGCATGTCGCCGCCCTGCTGCTTGATCGAGGCCAGCAGCCGCGAAGCCGTCTGGTCGCTGTCTTCGGGATCGCCGCTGTCGGGGCTCCCGATCAGCTGCTGCTGAAGTTCGCCGAGCGCCCGGTGGGCCTCCTCGACCAGGCGCGAGCCTTCTTCGAAGCGGCGGCGAGAGCGGTCGAGCATCGCCTCGATCTCGACCAGGCGAGTGGTCAGGCTTTCTTCAGCCATCGGTGTTCGGCCCCCGATTCAAATTCAAGGTATCTGAGCGGATGCGATCTGCGTGTTGCTGTCCGGCGCCACGAGTAGCTGCTGGGTCACGGCCCCGAAATCGATGACGTTGGTGTCGGGGTCGCCGACGGTCGAGCGGACGCCGAGCGCGGCACGGTCGCGGCCAGCCTGTTCGAGAAGGCTGGTTTCGGACCGGCTGCGCGGTGCCGGACCGCCAAAGAGCGCTTCGATCGCCTGGCGCTGCGCATCCTGCGGCGAAGCGGTGACGGTGCCGGCGATCGGCGGGGTCAGCGAATAATCGGGCGGGATGACCAGCGGCGCATTGCGTGCGACGGCGAATTCGTCCGGAGTCGCGGCCTTTCGGCCAAGCGCGCAACCGCCAAGCGCAATTGCGGGCATCAGCACCAGAATCAGGCTCTTACGCATTCTCAACGGACTCCTTTGAACTCACTTTTTCGTCCCGCACCAGAAATGCGCGGAGCAGCAATATCACGACGCCGATGGTAATGGCAGCGTCGCTGACATTGAAGACCAAAAACGGGCGGAAGGCCCCGAAGTGCAGGTCGGCGAAGTCGACGACATACCCGTGGCGGGCCCGGTCGAGGATGTTGCCGAGCGCACCGCCCAGGATCATGCCGAGAGCCGCCTGGTCGGCCCGGACCTTCTCCTTCGCCATCCACACCGCGACACCAATCGCGATGGCGGCGGTCATCGCCACCAGCATCCAGCGGCCAGTCTCGGTCGTCGCGTTGAACAGGCCGAGCGAGATGCCGTTGTTCTCGGTGTAGGTCAGGTTGAAGAAAGGCAGCAGGTAGACCTGCTGCACTTCGCGCAGGTTGAGCGGGCCCAGCACCAGCCACTTGGTCAGCTGGTCGGCGATGAAGACGAAGGCGGCGACGATCAGGCCGGCCCTGGCGTTACGCATTCACGACCTCCTCGCAGCGCCCGCACAGGTCGCCATCCTCGGACACTTCCGGAAGGTGGCGCCAGCAGCGGCCGCACTTGTGGTTCTTCGTCTTCACGACGCTCCATTCACCTTCGTGCACTGTCGATGTGATGAACAACTCCTGCAAGAAGGCGGGATCTTCCGCGCTCGGCACGGTCACTTCCGCTTCGAGGCTGGAGCCGACCACCTTGTCGCGCCGGAACGGCTCGATGGCTTCGGTGACGTCAGCTCGAAGAAGCCGCAGAAGATCAATCCGAGTAGCGAGTTCCGGGTCCATCCATGTGTTCGGTGCTTCGTCCAACTCCAATAGATGGACGCTGTCAGCCTCGGGGAAGCGAGTCTTCCAAACTTCCTCCGCCGTGAAAACGAGGACTGGCGCTGCGTAGCGAATCAGGCGTTCGAAGAAGATGTCCAGCATCGTTCGGTAAGCACGCCGCTTCCAACTCGAGGACGCATCGCAGTACAGGCTGTCCTTGCGGATATCGAAGTAGAAAGCGCTGAGGTCTTCGCTGCAGAAGTCGGTCAGCGAGCGAACGTACTCATTGAAATCATAGTCTTTGATGGCTGTGTGCAGGGTGACGTCCAGCCGGAAAAGCTTGTCGAGCATGTAGCGCTCCAGTTCCGGCCACTTCGCGGCATCGTCCAGCCGCTCCTCATCGCTGAAGCCTTCAAGCGCGCCCAAGAGATAGCGGAAGGTATTGCGCAGCTTGCGATACTGGTCGGCGACGCCGGCGAGGATTTCCTTGCCGATGCGATGGTCCTCGGTGAAGTCGACCGAGAGCGCCCAAAGCCGCAAGATGTCGGCGCCGCTATCGCGGATAAGGTCGAGCGGGCTGATCGTGTTGCCCAGGCTCTTGGACATTTTCATGCCCTTGGAATCCATCGTGAAGCCGTGGGTCAGCACCGTGCCGTAGGGCGCGCGGCCGCGGGTGCCGCAGCTTTCCAAGAGCGACGACTGGAACCAGCCGCGGTGCTGGTCGGAGCCTTCGAGGTAGAGGTCGGCGGGCCAACGAAGGTCGGGCCAGCGGCCGCTTTCGAGCGTGAACACGTGAGTGCAGCCGCTGTCGAACCAGACGTCGAGGATGTCGCCGACCCGCTCGAAATCTTCGGGGTCGCGGTTGGGGCCGAGGAAGTGGGCGGCATTGTCGTCCGACCAGGCATCGACGCCGTCACGCCTGATCGCCTCGACGATGCGGTGGTTGACGTCGACGTCGACCAAGGGCTGGCCGCTCTGCCGCTCGACGAACAAGGCAATGGGCACGCCCCAGGCGCGCTGGCGGCTGATCACCCAGTCAGGACGGCCCTCGACCATCGACGAAATGCGGTTGCGGCCCTTCTCGGGCACCCAGCGGGTGTCGGCGATGGCGCGCGTCGCCAGTTGGCGCAGCGTCGGGCCGTGGCCGAGCGCGCCGCCTTCATTGTCCCAGCGCTTTTCAGCGAACGTCTCGCAATGCTCGGCCGGCAACGGGCGATCCATGGCGATGAACCATTGCGGCGTGCAGCGGTAGATGACCTTGGCCTTCGACCGCCACGAGTGGGGGTAGCTGTGCTTGAACTCGCTGGCCGCAAGCAAGGCGCCGGCCTCACGCAGGTCCGAGCAGATCGGCCCGTCGGGCGCGTTGAACTTGTTGTTGATGACCGAGCCCTGGCCGCCGAGCCAAGCCCAATCCTCGCGAAACTTGCCGTCACCTTCGACCGCGAAGACGGGGTCGATACCGTTTGCCTTGCACAGGTCGAAATCGTCCTCGCCATGGTCGGGCGCCATGTGGACGAGGCCGGTGCCGGTGTCGGTGGTGACGAAGTCGCCAGGAAGGAACGGGCGCGGCTTGGTGAAGAAGCCGCCGAGCTGGCGCATCGGGTGACGGGCGATGGTACCGGCGAGGTCCGAGCCTTTGAATTCAGCAAGCGCCGGAAGCTGCATCTTTAGCCTCGTCGCGCCCATATCCGAGACATCGATACTCGAGAGAGCTGCAGTCAGCCGTCCCTCGACTGCAGGCACGAGTGCCTTTGCGATCAGATAGCGGGTCTCGCCATACATGGCGTCCATTAATTGTTCGGCACGCCCAACCGCTTCTTTCGATGTTTTAGTTGAATAGTGGCTTTCGCTACCGGCGGGAGGCGTCCACTCTTCGGGCGCACCTTCCGCTTCAACGAGGGTCGTCACCAATACGTACTCGACCTCCGGCCCGTAAGCGATCGCCTGGTTGACCGGGATCGTCCACGGCGTGGTCGTCCACACCACCGCATGGGCGCCGACCAGCTCGGGAATGGGGCTCTCGACGATCTCAAACGCGACATCGATCTGCGTGGAGACGATGTCCTCATACTCAATCTCGGCTTCGGCCAGCGCGGTCTTCTCGACCGGGCTCCACATCACCGGCTTGGCGCCGCGATAGAGCTGGCCTGACTCCGCGAACTTCATCAGCTCGGAAACGATGGTCGCTTCCGCGTCGAAGTTCATCGTCAGGTAGGGATGGTCCCAGTCGCCGCCGATGCCGAGGCGCTTCAGCTGCTCGCGCTGAACGTCCACCCAATGTTGGGCATAGGCGCGGCATTCGGCGCGGAATTCGGTGACCGGCACCTCATCCTTGTTGAGCTTCTTCTTGCGGTACTGCTCCTCGACCTTCCACTCGATCGGCAGGCCGTGGCAGTCCCAGCCGGGCACGTATGGCGCGTCCTTGCCCAGCAGGGTCTGGGTGCGCACCACCATGTCCTTGAGGATGTGGTTGAGCGCGTGGCCGATATGGATGTCGCCGTTGGCGTAAGGCGGGCCGTCGTGGAGGATGAACTTCTCGCGGCCGCGACGGCTCTCGCGCACTTGGCGGTACAGATCCGCTTCCTGCCATCGGGCAAGGATCGCCGGCTCCTTCTGCGGCAGGCCGGCCTTCATCGGAAAGTCGGTCTTGGGCAGGAAGACTGTTGGGCGGTAGTCGGGTTTTACGCCAAGGTCTTTGGGGCTGTCGGCCATTGGCGCGGCCTCTAGCGGTCAGCGGTCCGAATGCAAACCTGCGGCGGGCGTCGAGGCCGCGGCCTTGGCCGCGCTTGGGGCGACCAAACGGTCGTTGCGGCTTTCCAGATATACGCTCATCGCCAGCGTCCCGGTGCCCATGCCCATCAGCAGCAGCACGACCATGGTGATGACCTTGCTCCGCTTGAGCGACGGACGCTTGGTGAAGATCGCCTCAATCATCGTGATGTTGCCACTCAGCGCGATGAAGGCGGCCAGCCCGAACTCGACGACGGCCATCCAGATGATTCCGGGTGCGCGCTGGAGGATGCTTGAAATCAGGGTCACCGTGAGGCCGGCGGCGGCGATGCTCATGCCCGCCAGCTGGTCGAACATCTTGGACTGAAGCTCGTAGGGAAGGTCGGCGGACACGCCATCCTGCTGCTCATCCATCGACCTGCCTCCTGAAACCGCCTGCAGCGGCTTGTGCCATTGGCGCCGGCGGGCCGCAATCGCGATCGGCGCGTCAGTCGGAAGTGTGCTTCCGCCGCCGTTCAAGCCCAGCCTCGGCCGCGTCGCGCTGCGGGTTGGAGCGGAAATCCCACTTGGGCTTGAGCGCCGGGCCGACGGTCCAGATGTCCTCGACCCAGACATGGCCTTTGAAGCTGTTGGGAATGTCGCCGAGCTGTTCAGGAAGGGTCAGGCCCATCGGACGGTCCTTGCCGCGGGGCCCAACCAGAAGCACGTGGGCGCCGACGTCCTTCATCCGCGCGAGCGTCCGGTCGGGCCAGCCGGCGAACGCCCACTGGTAATTGAGCGGCACGATCAGCGTGCCGTTGCGGCAGCTTTCCGGAACGATGGTGAGCCAGCCCTGGACCAGATATTGCTTGGTGCAGGCCCCGGCGCTTTCCTTGCTCCACGCCCAGGCCTTCGGGAAATGGTGCTTGATCCGCTCGACCGGGCCGGGCGCCCCGTAGAAGCCATCGCCGATCGCTTCGACCGCGCGGCCATTGGCACGCAGCGCCGCCGCCAGCAGGTCGGCCTCACCAGCATCCTTGCTCTTGAAATTGAACATGATGGGCGTCTTGGGGGCCGCTGCCAGCGCCTGTTCCAGTGTCGGGATGCGGTCCTTCTGCTGGCCGCGGAACGGGAAGGTCTTGCCGCCGTCGGCGGTGTAGCCATGGCCGGGGTCGAGCGCTTGAAGCTGCGCCATCGTCGCGTCGCGGATATTGCCCTTGCCGTTGGTCCGGCAATCGAGAGTCCAGTCGTGGAAGACGGCGATCTTGCCGTCAGCGGTCGGCGCAATGTCGATCTCGACCATGTCCGCGCCAAGATTGGGCGCAGCCGCCAACGAACGAGTCGTGTTCTCGAGGTAGTCGTGGACTGGCTGTTCGATCCGGGTGGCGGTGCACGAGTCGCGGCCGACGCCCTTATGATCGTAAAGCTGGGCGACTCCGCGGTGGGCTATGAGGCGCACCTGGCCGCGCTGCGCGCTCGCCAGCCAGCTGGCGTTGATGAAGGTGAGCACGAGCAAGAGGATCGCCAGCGCGAACGCTGCAAGTTTCAGCCAACGCAACACGCTTTATTCCCCCAGGATTGCTCGCGCCTGCGCTTCATCGTCACGCATTTGCTCGACCAAGGATTCGGCGCTTTCGAACTTAGCTTCCGGACGGATGAACGCAATTAGGTCGATCTCGACCGTCCGGCCGTACAGGTTGCCGCTCCAGTCGAAGATGAAGGTTTCGAGTAGTTCCGTCGGCGGCGCGAAGGTCGGGCGGACACCCAGGCTGGCGACGCCCGCATGTTCGCTGCCGTCGTCGAGCCGCGCGCGCACCGCGTAGATGCCGTAGGCCGGGCGCTGGTAGGGGCCGAGCGACATATTGGCGGTCGGATAGCCGAGTTGGCGGCCGCGCGAGTCGCCATGTTCGACCACGCCCTCGATGGCGAACGGGCGGGTCAGCAAGTGCGTGGCGGTGGCCATGTCGGCATTCGCAAGCGCGTCGCGGATCCGGCTCGATGAAACGGGCTCGCCGTTGAGCAGCACCGGCGCGACGGCCTCGGCGAGGATGCCGTGGCTGGCGCCGACGTCGCGCAGCACCTGCGCATTGCCGCCGCGCCCGCGCCCGAAGGTGAAATCGGTGCCGGTGACGACGCCGGCGGCGCCGAACCGATCGGCCAGGATTTCGGCGATAAAGTCTTCCGCGCTGGTGGCGGCAAGGGCGGCGTCGAAGTCGAACACCAGCATCGCGTCGGCCCCGGCGTGGCCGAACAGGCGCTCGCGCTGGTCCAGCGTCGTCAGTCGAAAGGGTGGGACGTCCGGCTTGAAGAAGCGGACGGGGTGGGGGTCGAAAGTTGCGACAACGACCGGCCGCCGCTCGTGGAAGCCGCGGGCGATCGCGCGGTTGACCACCGCTTGGTGGCCGAGGTGAAAGCCGTCGAAATTGCCGAGCGCGAGGATGCTTCCGCGAAGGGCTTGTGGTATCGGTTGGGAAGAGGTCAGCCGCTGCATGCGCCACGCGCTCTAGTCAGCTTGACTCGGCCCGTCCACGCACCTATCTGAACCCTATCCCGATCAACCGGTTTCCGGCGGCGCATTCGTGCGCGCGTCGGTTTTTCGTTTGAAGCGGGTCCCTAGCGAAGAGATGGGCGAATCCACGCCCGTGGAGCTACAGAAGGATCGAGAATGGCACGTATCGCCGGCGTCAATATCCCGTCGAACAAGCGCGTCGAAATCGCGCTGACCTACATCCACGGCATCGGGCGGACGACCGCCAAGCAGATTGCCGACAAGCTGAAGATCGCTCCCGAACGGCGGGTCCAGGACCTGACCGATCAGGAAGTTCTGCACTTGCGCGAAGCGATCGACGCCAACCACACGGTGGAAGGCGACCTTCGCCGCGAAACGGCGATGAACATCAAGCGGCTGATGGACCTGGCCTGCTATCGCGGGCTTCGTCACCGTCGCGGCTTGCCGGTCCGCGGGCAGCGCACGCACACCAATGCGCGCACTCGCAAGGGCAAGGCAAAGCCGATCGCGGGCAAAAAGAAGTAAGCGCTCGACCGCTTCTTCTCTTCGCACGCATTTCAGCAGCTTAGATCGTAGGAATTTCAAATGGCTCAACCAGCCCAGCGCCTTCGCCGCCGCGAGCGCAAGAACATCACCGCCGGCGTCGCCCACGTGAACGCCAGCTTCAACAACACGATGATCACCATCACCGATGCGCAGGGCAATGCGATTGCCTGGTCGAGCGCCGGGACGATGGGCTTTAAAGGCAGCCGCAAGTCGACTCCTTACGCGGCGCAGGTCGCCGCCGAGGACGCAGGCAAGAAGGCCGCCGAACATGGCGTCCGCACGCTGGAAGTCGAAGTGAAGGGCCCTGGCTCGGGCCGCGAAAGCGCGCTCCGCGCGTTGCAGGCCGTGGGGTTCACCATCACTTCGATCCGCGACGTCACGCCGATCCCGCACAACGGCGTTCGCCCGTCGAAGCGTCGCCGGGTCTAAGCGGTACCGGTCCCCGCCCGCGGGGATGAGGAATTAAGTTTCATCAAGGTTTTGAGCGGGACGCCGCCAAAGCCGCTGCCAAGGAAGAAAAATGGCCGTCAACGCGAAGAACTGGCAGGAACTCAAGAAGCCGAACGCGCTGGAGCGCAAGCAGGCCGGCGGCGATGCCCGCCGCCGCGGCGTGTTCGTCGCCGAACCGCTCGAGCGCGGCTTTGGCATGACGCTCGGCAACTCGCTGCGCCGCGTGCTGTTGAGCTCGCTCCAGGGCGCCGCCGTCACCTCGATCAAGATCGAAGGCGTGCTCCACGAATTCTCGTCCCTCACCGGCGTTCGTGAGGACGTCACCGACATCGTCCTGAACGTGAAGCAGATCGCGCTGCGCATGGAAGGCGAAGGCCCCAAGCGGCTGCAGCTTTCGGCGACCGGCCCGACCGAAGTCACCGCCGGCATGATCTCGACCAGCGGCGACATCGAAGTCACCAACCCCGACCTCGTCATCTGCCACCTCGACGAGGGCGCGACGCTCAACATGGAGCTGACCGCCGACATCGGTAAGGGCTATGTCGCCGCCGCCGCCAACCGCCCGGCCGACGCGCCGATCGGCC
Organism: Sphingomonas sinipercae; assembly: GCF_011302055.1. Taxonomy (NCBI): domain Bacteria; kingdom Pseudomonadati; phylum Pseudomonadota; class Alphaproteobacteria; order Sphingomonadales; family Sphingomonadaceae; genus Sphingomonas; species Sphingomonas sinipercae. The sequence continues at coordinate 1,966,390 of NZ_CP049871.1, read as the reverse complement.
TGATCCCGGTCGACGCGCTGTACAGCCCGGTCCGCCAGGTCGCCTACAAGGTGGAAAACACCCGCGTCGGCCAGGAACTGGACTATGACAAGCTGACACTGACCATCGAGACCGACGGCACGGTGAGCCCGGAAGACGCGCTCGGCTACGCCGCGCGGATCCTCCAGGACCAGCTGCAGCTGTTCGTCCACTTCGACGACAGCCAGGTTCGCACCGCTGCGCCGTCGATGATCGGCACCGCAGTGCCGATGGCCGCGGACACGCCGACCGACACCAACCAGCTCAACCGCTACCTCCTCAAGAAGGTCGACGAGCTGGAACTGTCGGTGCGCAGCGCCAACTGCCTGAAGAACGACAACATCATCTACATCGGCGACCTGGTGCAGAAGACGGAAGCGGAAATGCTCCGCACCCCGAACTTCGGCCGCAAGTCGTTGAACGAGATCAAGGAAGTGCTCGCCAGCATGGGCCTTCGCCTCGGCATGGATATCCCCGGATGGCCGCCCGAGAACATCGAAGAGATGGCGAAGAAGCTCGAGCAGGAAATGCTCGGCTAAGCCGAACCGATCGCCGCTACGGGACTTCGCTCTCGTGACAGCTGCAAAAACAAAGGGTCGCTCCGGAAACGGGGCGGCCCTTTTTGCATCGCTGGAGAGCGGCCAGGCTTGTCGCCTTTCCCAGTCATTCGGGATCCGGTGCAAGCCGGTTAGGGCAACGGGGCGAGAGCGCGGGCCGTCGATCCATGCTACAATTGGGCCATGGAGCCGCCGGCCAACAAGCTGGACATTGCGATCGGCCACGTTGTTCTCGCCGTTCGAGACGTCGAGGAAAGCGCTCGCTTTTACAGCAAACTCGGCCTCCATCCCTGCCAGACGAGCGCGGAGTTGGCGATCCTGGAACTTCGTGGAGGGACGCACCTGTTGCTGATGCGGCGGAAGGTGGGCGCGAAAGGCCGCACGGCAGCCCCAAAGTCCGCCACACAGACAATCGACCTGATGATCTCAGGACGCACGCGTGACGAGCTGGAAGCCTGCAGGGATGCCGCGATCGGTGTCGGGCTGGATCCGACGCCAATCCCACCGCGGAGCCTATTCGGCCACTATATATTCCATCTTCGCGACCCCGACGGAAACGATGTCGCCGTCGCAACCAGCCATTCCACTCTCAACCAGTAGAAGGTGAGTGATGGTGGGCGTCCGGCAATGTTCAGGACGCTGCCGCACGAGCATTTCGCTAGTCCCGGCGAACGCTCCCGGTCCGCGCCCGACCCTTGCTTATCCCGAAAGCTGCGTTAGCCCTGGCGAGGTTCGGCGATGGGGGATCATGAAAGCTGCGTTTTTCATCGGTGGTCTGGCGCTAGTCGCGTCGGTGGCCTCGGCACAGGCGCGCTATGAGCGTTACACCGCGCCGACCAACCTGGCGGCGGAGCTGCCGGGCGAGATCGAACGGTTCGACAAGTGGACGGACATCGCCAAGGGGCGCGTGATCCAGCTCACCTCCACCGTTCGCGAACAGGTGCCGGGCGACAACTGGCCGACGTTCAAAGCCTATTACTTCGTCCAGGCGGTGATCGCCGACCAGCCGTACGATATCGACGCCAAGATGAAGGAGCTCAGTGCCGATAATTCGGACGCGGCCGCATCGTTCGAATTGATCGGCAGACGGCCACTAAAGCCATCGGAAATGCCGATCGCGGGGATGCGCGGCATTGAAACGACCCGGCGGATCAGCACGTTCGGCTCGGACGGTTCGCAGATCGAACGGTCGCGCGACATGTTCGGCGGCAACAAATGGCTGTCGGTCTCCGTCCGCCACTTTGAAAACGACAAAAGGTGGTCTGCGGACCGGCTGTTCAAGTCGGTGTCCTGGCGGCCTTGAGGCTAAGGCCGCACCGTTCCGGACGTAGCCCGGTCGACAGGTAACCCTCCGGTCTGCCGAAGCGCTTCGCTTACTGCGATGGCCGCCGCGGTCGCCAGGTTCATCGAGCGTACCTCAGGGCGCAGCGGTAGGCACAGGCGGGCGTCGCAGGCCTCGGCGACCATCGCTGGGACGCCGGCGCTTTCCTTGCCGAACAGCAGGACGTCGTCGGGGCGGAAGCTGAAATCGTACGCTGAATCGCGGCTCTTGGTCGTGAACAGGACCAGGCGGCTCGATCCGACGGCTGTGCGAAAGGCCGTGAAGTCGGGATGGCGGGCGACGCTGACGTGATCGATATAGTCCATTGCGGTACGCCGCACGCGCCGGTCGTCCCACGCGAAACCGAGCGGTTCGATCAGGTCGACCGCCGTGCCAAGACATGCGCCGAGCCGCAGGACAGCACCGACGTTCCCGGCAATCTCCGGCTGATACAGGGCGATGCGCATTAACGGATTCGTGGACGCGGCGGCCAAGGTGCGCAAGCCGGTCGCGCCCGTTTGTGCTAAAGCCGCCGCCGATGAGGAAAATCAAGCGATGAGCGTCGCCTTTCGCCGCGACAGCGACGAGGAGCATCTGGAGCCCAAGTTCGAGTTGCCGGTGCCGCCGGGACCGAACCTGGTGACCCAGCGGGGCTACGACTTGCTCGCCGCCAAGACCCAGGAGCTGGAGGCTGCGGTCGCGGCGGCGGGAGAGGAAACGCGCGGGGCGCTTCAGCGTGAGCTTCGGTACTGGCGCAAGCGTCTCGCCAGCGCGCAGGTCGCCCATGCCCCGACCGGTGACACAGTGGCCTTTGGGGCGCGGGTGAGCATTGAGCAGCACGGCGCGGTGCGCACGCTGACGATCGTCGGCCACGACGAAGCGGAACCGGCGGCAGGGCTGATCGGCTTCGCCTCGCCCCTCGCCAGAGCGCTGATCGGCGCCGAGGTTGACGACGAGGTGGCGTTGCCAGGCAATTCAGGCCCGGCACGCGTCGTCGCGGTCGAAGCGCCTTAAGGCATTCGCCGACCTAGCGGTCGCCGCGGTCGCCTTCGCCCTTCTTGGCCTTGTTCTTGGCGTCGTGGCGCTGGTCGGCGGCATGGCTAAGGCCGACGTCGTCGGATTGCTTGAACTGGCCCTCTTCGTCGCGGCGGACGTAACGCTTGTCGTTTCCGGTATCGATCAGTTCACGCGGCATCGCATAGCTCCTTTCGGAGGTACGAATCCGCAAGGCGCGACAATGGTTCCTGCCCACGTGTTGAGGAAGCTTGCCTTGACTTTCCGGCGCTTCTCCGCTTCAGGGGCAGCCGTCCGGCGGGCCTTTGGGTCCGCTGTTTTGTTTAGGGGCATCGCGCGGCCGCCCTCAAGTGCCGCGTGGCCGGGAGTACCTCAAACGGCTCCCCGACGAACGGAGAATGATCATGCGCCATCGTGTTGGCCATCGTAAGCTTCAGCGCACTTCCAGCCACCGTGCAGCCCTGTTCCGCAACATGGCGGCGGCGCTGATCAAGCACGAGCAGATCACCACCACGACCGCCAAGGCGAAGGAACTTCGCCCCTACGTCGAGAAGCTGGTGACCCTGGCGAAGCGCGGCGGCCTGTCGAATCGCCGGCTCGCCCAGTCGCGCCTGATGGACGACACGCAGTTGAAGAAGCTGTTCGACGTCATCGCCCCGCGTTACGCGGTGCGCGACGGCGGCTACATCCGCATCATCAAGGCCGGCATCCGCGCCTCCGACGCGGCGCCGATCGCGATCATCGAGTTCGTCGATCGCGACGTTTCCGCCAAGGGGCAGGACAGCGGCCCGGTGGTTGCTGAAGACGAGTTCGAAGCCGCCTAACTTCGCCGTTTCCGGCGTCTGAAATCGCAGGGACCGCGCTGAGCGTGCGGCCAATCGTTGCTGAACGGGGGCAAACTGACCCGTTCAGCACGAATGCACTGCGAATCGTCTAAACCTTCCGCACGCTCCGTTCGTTTTATCGAACAATTGGAGTCAGTTGGAAGGAGACATGCCATGAAGGCTGTGACGAAACTTTTGACCGGTGCGGCTGCTGTTGCCGCGATGACGGTCGCAGCGGCGCCAGCCTCTGCGCAATATTACCCAAGCCCCTATGGTGGCGGCAACGTGCTTGGCCAGGTGCTGCAGCAGGTGCTCAACCCTTACGGCGGGCAGCAGTACGGTTATGGCAACAACTCGCAGGCCCTGGTGCAGCGTTGCACCGCGGCGGTCCAGCAGCAGCTGGGCCAGCGTTACAATGCCAGTTACGGCAACGGCTACGGGTACAATCAGTACGGCTATAACGGCTACAACAACGCCTATGGCAATGCCCGCATCGTCGGCATCACCCGGGTTGAGCGCCGTTCGAACACGACGACCCGAGTCCGCGGCCTTGCCAGCAGCGGCATGAACATGGGTTACGGCTACAACCAGGGCTATGGGTACAATCCGTATCAGGGCGCCCAGGCTCAGGCCGACCTGTCGTTCAAATGCGACATCGATTATCGCGGCTACGTTCGCGACATCGACATCAACCGCCGCTAAGCGACGGCCGAAACGAAAAGGGAAGCGCCGGGGCGAGAGCTCCGGCGCTTTTCGTTGGGGCATCCAAGGTTCTTGCCGCCCACGGAGAAACGATCCGAATCGGACCGGCAGGTAAGTCCCGGCTAGCTGAACCTTGTCATCCTTCCCGAAGCGTCGCTGCACTGGGGGAGGAAGCGGTTTGCTCAAGCCGCGGGAAGAACGCCGCAGGGTGCTGGTCCGGGCGCGCATGCGCGTCGGCGGCGCGTGGCACGACGCGTGTATCGTCAACGTCGCTTCGCGCGGGCTGGGCTTGCAGGCCGCTCGGCCGCCGCAACGGGGCGACTATGTCGAAATCTGTCGCGGCGTGCATGTGGTGATCGGTCAAGTCGTATGGCGCAGCGATCGGCGCTTCGGGGTCCGGACTCAGGGCACGATCCCGATCTATTCGCTTATCAACGAGCCGGATCGAAGCGCGCTGCCGGCTGAGTCCGCGCCGGCCCACGTGCTTCCGCGTGAACGCCGGCGAGCCTCGCGAAGCTCATTCGCGGCGGAGTCGAGCGGGCATCGCGGCCGTGCGATGCAGTTCGCAACAATCGCATTGGGCGCCGCCTGTGTCGCCCTCTCGCTTGGAGCGGTGGCGCGCGATGCGCTGGCCAGGCCGCTGGCGGCAGTGAACTCGGCGCTGGCGCGGCGTTAGCCGGGCACAAAAAAAGACGGGAGCGCGAACGCCCCCGTCTCAATTTCTCTAGCGATGCGAGGCTTAGCCGCGCTCGCCCGGAACAACCGCCGGCGGCGGAGGCGGGCACATCGCGGTCGCCAGGATGACGCTGCCGTCCGGGCAGGTCTGCGTGGCGGGCGGCGGCGGAGTCGTATCGACGACCACCGGAGCAACCGGGACGACGGGCAGCGGAGCTGCGCCGAAGTTGTAGATGAAGCTCAGCAGGATGCTGTGGCTGCGCAGGTTGCTGTTAACCGCCAGGCCGTCTTCATCGACGTCGCCGAAGCGCAGGTCCTCGGCGTTGAAGAAGCGATACTTAACGCCAACGTCAAGATTGCTGCTGACCGCGGCACGCATGCCCGCGAGCAGCTGCCACGAGAAGGCATTGTCCTTTTCGCCGCCGAACTTGACGTTCGAGTAGCCAACGCCGCCGCCGACGAACAGGCTGTTGCCGCCGCGGTTGAGGGCGTCGATCAGGCCGTTGACCATGATCGAATTGACTCGGCCATTGGCCTCCTGAAGCTCGAGCTGAGCACCTTCAAGGTCGAGGTCCTCGGCATCTTCAGGGTCGATTTCGAAGAACGCGTCGCTGAACGAGACGTCCTGAACCTTCAATTTCTTGTGGCTCAGTTCAACTTCGCCGCGAACCATGCCGAAATCCATGCCGGCGATGACGTCGACGTCATAGGCCGGATCGAGATCGATGGTGAAGGCGTCGTTGAGCGTGAAGGTCTGGCCTTCGACGTCGGCGACGAGATCGGACTTGATGTTACCGCCGAAGATCGCGCCGCCTTCGATACCGAAATAGGGCATGCCATCGCGGGCCGCGGCCGGCGAAGACACGAGTGCGAGCGCAGTGGCCGCAAGCAGATACTTGTACATGTAAAACCCCCAGATAGCAGGTGCCGTATTATTCAAGCTTCGACCGGTCTTAACAACTGTCTCCATGACTTTTAGTCGCCACTGATGCGGCTGGGACACAGTGAGCGCCAATCGTGCGCGCTGGGGAGCTATCCAACTCACCTTTACACGCAACGACATTGGGCTATCCGCCTCGCATGACGATCCAGCCTGCAGACTCCATCCTCATCGTCGACTTCGGCAGCCAGGTGACCCAGCTGATCGCCCGGCGCGTCCGGGAGGCCGGCGTCTATTGCGAGATCGCCCCGTTCAACGCTTCGGAGGAAGCGTTCGAAAGGATTCGGCCCAGGGGCGTGATCTTTTCCGGCGGCCCTTCCTCGGTGATGTCGAAGGACAGCCCGCGCGCGCCGCAGGCAATCTTCGACAGCGGCCTGCCGCTCCTGGGCATCTGTTACGGGCAACAAACCTTGCACCAGCAGCTTGGCGGGAGCGTGGTCAGCTCCGACCAGCGCGAGTTCGGGCGCGCCTTCATTGATATCGTCGCCCCGTCGGCCCTGTTCGACGGGCTGTGGCAAGTTGGCGAAAAGCATCAGGTGTGGATGAGCCACGGCGACCGCGTCGAGACGCTTGCCCCTGGCTTCGAGGTGGTCGCGAGTTCGGAAGGCGCACCCTATGCGATCGCCACCAACGAGGGCCAGAAACGCTATTCGATGATGTTCCACCCGGAGGTGGTGCACACGCCGGACGGCGGCAAGCTGCTGGCCAATTTCGCGCGGCACATTTGCGGCTGCTCAGGCGACTGGACGATGGGCGCGTTCCGGGACGCCAAGATCGCCGAAATCCGCCAGCAGGTAGGATCCGGCAGGGTGATCTGCGGGCTTTCGGGCGGCGTCGACAGCGCCGTTGCCGCGGTGCTGATCCACGAAGCGATCGGTGAGCAACTGACCTGCGTCTTCGTCGATCACGGCCTGATGCGCGCGAACGAGGCCGAACAAGTCGTCTCGCTGTTCCGCAACAGCTACAACATCCCGCTCGTCCACGTGGACGCAGAGCACATGTTCCTCTCCGGCCTCGAAGGCCTCACCGACCCGGAGGCCAAGCGCAAGTTCATCGGCAAGACCTTCATCGACGTGTTCGAGGAGGAAGCGCGCAAGGTCGGCGGCGCCGACTTCCTGGCGCAAGGCACTCTGTATCCCGACGTCATCGAAAGCGTCAGCTTCACAGGCGGGCCAAGCGTGACGATCAAAAGCCACCACAACGTCGGCGGCCTGCCCGAGCGGATGAACATGAAGCTGGTCGAGCCGCTGCGCGAACTGTTCAAGGACGAGGTGCGCGAGCTTGGCCGCGAGCTTGGCCTGCCCGAAGCGTTCGTTGGCCGGCACCCGTTCCCGGGGCCGGGCCTCGCCATCCGCATTCCCGGCGAAGTGACTAAGGAACGTTGCGACATCCTGCGCAAGGCGGACACCATCTACCTCAAGGAAATCCGTGCTGCCGGGCTGTACGACGCGATCTGGCAGGCGTTCGCGGTGCTTCTGCCGGTGCGCACGGTTGGCGTGATGGGCGATTACCGCACCTACGACAGCGTCTGCGGCTTGCGGGCCGTGACCAGCGTCGATGGCATGACCGCCGACGTCTATCCGTTCGACGCCGCCTTCCTCAGCCGGGTCGCCACCCGCATCGTCAACGAAGTGCAGGGCATCAACCGCGTGGTGTACGACTATACGTCAAAGCCGCCCGGCACGATCGAATGGGAATGAGCCGGACGCCTGCCCGTTAACCAGCAACGGAAACGTTGAGCTAACCGGACCCGGATTAAGCTGAGTGCGCGACGCACCATCAGCAAAGGCCGTTCCGTTGTACCACCAGCCACTGCAAGGCGCGGTCGAAAAGGTCCGCTTATCGGAGCTGGTTGCTGCGTTCAGCTACGCGCTCGACCTGACCGAGGGCCAACCGGCCGGGCACAGCGTCCGCTGCTGCTGGATCGGCAGCCAGGTCGGCCGCGCGCTCGGCCTTTCGCCGGCCGACCGCACCGACCTTTATTACGCGCTGCTGCTCAAGGACCTCGGCTGCAGCAGCAACGCGGCACGGATCTGCGAGCTTTATGAAGCCGACGACCTTGCCTTCAAGCGCGGTTACAAGACGGTTGGGACGAGCCTTGCGGCGAGCATCCGCTTCGTTCTTTCGCGCACCGCGGTGAACGCGCCTTGGCGCGAGCGCACGGCCAAGGTCGGGCGGATCCTTCGCGACGGGCCGCGGCTGGCGCGCGAGATGATCCTGTCGCGCTGCACCCGCGGCGCCGATATCGCCGCCTCGCTCGGCTTCTCGGAGGCCACCTGTGGCGGCATCTATTCGCTCGACGAACATTGGGACGGGTCGGGCAAGCCGCACGGGCTGGAAGGACAATCGGTCCCCTTGTTCGCGCGCATCGCGTTGCTGGCGCAGGTCATCGACGTCTTCCATTCGCATGCGGGCCCGCAGGCGGCCATTGACGAGGTTCGCCGCCGTTCCGGGTCGTGGCTGGACCCGGAACTGGTCACCGCTGTCGAACGGCTGGCGGCCGGTCCGGACTTCTGGACGACCCTTCGGTCGCCGCTGATCGAGGTCTATCTCGTTCCCTTCGCGCCCCACGAGGAGGCGCGGCCGGTCGACGACGACTTCCTCGATCGCATCGCGGAAGCCTTTGGGCAGGTGATCGACGCCAAAAGCCCGTTCACCGCCGGACATTCGCAGCGGGTCGGCGATCTGGCCGATCGCATCGCCGCCGCGACCGGCGTTCCGGCCGAGCGTCGTCGGACGCTTCGCCGGGCCGCCCTGCTGCACGACATCGGCAAGCTGGGCGTGTCCAACGCCATCCTCGACAAGCCGGCGGCGCTGACTGGGTCGGAGTGGGACCGGATGCGCGAACATGCTTCGCACACGCGTGAAATCCTCGGCCGCATCGGCGCGCTGTCCGACATCGCCGACATCGCCGCCGCCCACCACGAGCGTCTCGACGGAACCGGCTACCCGCTGGGACTGGAAGGTGTGCAGATCGCCCGCGACACGCGGATCATCACCGCCTGCGATTTCTTCGACGCGCTGACCGCGGAACGTCCGTACCGAGGCGCAATGCCGGTGGCCAAGGCGCTGGCCATCATTGAGGGCGAGGTTGGCAAGGCAGTCGACCCCGAATGCTTTGAAGCGTTGCGCGCGATCGCCCCCGTTTCCAATTAAACCGCTGTTTACCATGACGTTACCGGATTGACGGTCGCGCCCGGCTGCGCTGAGCAGTGGCCGGAACCGGCGGGAGCGGGCAGTGGGGCGGACGATCAGATCAGCGAATATTGCGGTTGCGGCGGCACTGTTGGCGAGTTGCGCCACGACGCCAGCGCCCAAGGTCCCCCAGGCGCCGCTGACGCCGGTCGCGGAGAAGTCTCCGTACCGCTGGAGCCAGGGTAGCGCGCCCGAAGCCTATAAGGCTGCGGCCGCCAAGTTCGGCCCGCTCACGCTCAAGCCGGGCGAATATAAATGGGTGGCGGACCTGCCCAAGACCGGCGAGACCAAGGTCGTCATCGACCTGCTTTCCCAGCTCTTCTACGTTTATCGCCAGGATCGGCTGGTCGGCGTGTCCACCATCTCCAGCGGGAAGAAGGGCAAGGAAACCCAGCTTGGCCTGTGGGCGGTGCGGACCAAGAAGGTGAAGGGCTTCAGCCGCAAATATGACAATGCGCCGATGCCTTACATGCAGATGTACGATGAAAAAGGGCTCGCCTTCCACGCCGGCAAGCTGCCCGGATATCCCGCCAGTCACGGCTGCGTCAGGCTGCCGCTGAAGTTCGCGCAGCAGCTCTATGGAATGACGAAGATCGGCACCAAGGTGATCATCGAGGGCTAGGCCCCGAAGTAGCTGCAGCTGTCGCCGCTGCTGTCGCGCAGCACGGTCACCCGGGCGAGGCCGGGGAAATCGGGGGCGAGCCGGTCCCAAATCCACCGCGCCAGATTTTCCAGCGTCGCTGGGCCGAGGTCGGCGACCTCATCGAGGAAATGGTGGTCGAGCCGGTCGTGCAGCGTCGCCAGGGCACGGTCGAGCAGTCCAAGGTCGATCAGCATCCCGCTCGCTGGATCCGGGGTTCCGCGCACCGCTACCTCGGCGCGGTAGGAATGGCCGTGAATCCGTCGGCTCGGCTCGGCATCGACCTCCCGCCGAAGCGTGTGGGCCGCATCGAAGCGGAAGATTTTGCACAGCTCGTGCATCACGGAATCCCGATTAGTTTGTGGGTTTGCAGGCTCAGGCGCCATTGCGGATTGGCAAGGCAATAGTCCACCGCTGCGGCGGTGTTCGCGGCGCGATCGGGGCCGTCCATCGGCTGCAGCCAATATTCGCGGAAAGGAAGATCGGCGACGCTTTCGGGCGGAAGTGCGGGTTGGGGGTAGACCAGCTTGAGCTCGTCGCCGCTGCGCTGCATCAGCGGCGCTCCGGCCTTGGGGCTGATGCACAGCCAGTCGATGCCGGGAAGCGCGCCGAGCGTGCCGTTGCTCTCCATCGCGATTTCAAACCCGCGCACGTGCAACGCATCGATCAGCGCGGGGTTGACCTGCAGCAGCGGTTCCCCGCCGGTCAGCACCACGAAGCGCCGGTCGCGTGCCTCCCCCCAGATCCTTGCAACGGCATCCGCAAGGGCCGCCGCGTCGGCGAATTTGCCGCCATTGTCGCCATCGGTGCCGACGAAATCGGTATCGCAAAAGGTGCAGGCCGCGCTGGCCCGGTCCTGTTCGCGCCCAGACCACAGGTTGCAGCCGGAAAAGCGGCAGAATACCGCCGGGCGGCCCGCGTGCCGTCCTTCGCCCTGGAGCGTCTTGAAGATTTCTTTGACTGAGTAGGCCACGCTTTGCTCGCGCGCGGCGCCTTGGCTCAACTGGGCGCGAAAGTCACGCGGCGCGGTTGCGATTGCCCGCCAGAGTGGTCGCCAGTGCCTCGCTCAGGTCAGCGACGGCGAACGGCTTGGCGAGGACCGCGAACTCCGACCCGGTCTTGCGGATCTCGTCGCTGTAGCCGGTGGCGAGAAGGACGGGCAGGTCGGGGTGAGTCTCGCGCAGCTTGCGGGCGAGGGCGAGGCCGGTCATCCCCGGCATGACCACGTCGGACAGGACGACGTCCGCACCATCGGTGTCGAGCAGCCGCAACGCCTCGGTCGCGCTGGCGGCCGCGGACACCTTGCAACCCAAGTCCTCGAGCAGGCCCTGCGCAAATTCACGCACTCGCTCATTGTCTTCGACCAGAAGCACCCGCACCCCCTTGGGAAGCGAGGCAAGCGGGGCCTGTTCGTTGGGCGCGTCGAGCGGCTTTTCGCTGGCCGGGATCAGCAGTGAGACGGTGGTACCCGTTTGCGGCTGAGAGGCGATCTCCGCACGTCCCCCGGCCTGCGCTGCGAAACCATGGATTTGCGATAGTCCAAGCCCGGTCCCCTTGCCGACGTCCTTGGTGGTGAAGAACGGCTCGAAGGCGCGCGAAACGACCTCCGGCGGCATGCCTTCGCCCTCGTCGCTGATCGACAGGCGGACGAAGCGCGCGCCATTTTCCTCCACATTCGCGGTGCCGATGGTGACGGTGCCGCCCTCGCCGAGCGCATCGCGGGCGTTCAGCGCCGCGTTGAGGATGGCGGTTTCGAGTTGCGTCGGGTCCACTTCGATGACGGCCGGCACCGCGTTCAGCTCGAGCACCAGCTTGAACTTCGAGCCGATCGTGCGCGACAGCATTTCCGCCACCGCATCGAGCCGGGCATTAAGGTCCATCACCTGCGGTTTCAGCGCCTGGCGGCGGCCGAATGCCAGCAGGTGGTTGGTGAGCGTGCTCGCGCGTTCCGCGGTTTCGGCGATCGCCTGGAGATATTGCTTGCGCTTTTGCACGGGCAGGTCGGGCTTGCGCAGCAGGAAATCCGACGATCCGCTGATCACCGTCATCAGATTGTTGAAGTCATGGGCGATTCCGCCGGTCAGTTCGCCGAGCGCCTGCAGCTTTTGCGATTGCGCAAGCGCGGCCTGCGTCTCTTCGAGCCGCTGCTGCGCTTCCTTGCGCTCGGTGATGTCCCGGGTGATCTTGGCGAAGCCGATGTGCTTGCCCGTGGAATCGAAGATCGGGTCGATAACGACATGTGCCCAGAACAAGGTGCCGTCCTTGCGGACCCGCCGCGCCTCGCGCTCATACTTGCCTTCGTTCAGCGCCGTTTCCAGCGCGATGCGCGGCTCGCCCCAGCCGCGGTCTTCCTCGGTGTAAAATCGTGAAAAGTGCTGGCCGATGATCTCCTCGGCCCGATAACCCTTGAAACGCTCGGCGCCCGGGTTCCAGCTCGCGACATGTCCGTCGACATCAAGCAGGTAGATCGCATAATCGGTGACGGCGTTGACGAGCAGCTGCAAGCGCTGCTCAGTCGAAATGCTGCTCAAATCCGACAATTGGTCCGAGTCCCAAGCCATGGCGCCGATTTCGCGTCGCCGAGCCCACCCCGACTAAAGCAGTAGTTTTGCAGCGCGAGGGTTCAAGTCTTTTTCGTCGGTGTCGGTTCCACCAAGCGCGGGTTCGCGCTATGTCGAAATTGCTCTGGGGGGAGACACGACATGACCGAAGGCACGTTTTCGCCGCGTCCGCTGGCCAGCTGGTATTGGGCGGCGGCAATCGCTTCCGTCCTGTTCATGGCGGTCGGGTGCGCCGCTATCTGATGCAAGTGACGGCCGATCCGGCCACTTTGCCGCTGGACCAGAAAGCGATGGTCGACGCGATGCCGATCTGGGCTGTTGCGGCCTATGCGATTGCCGTGTGGGTGGGCCTGGCCGGAACGATCATGCTGCTCCTGCGCCGAAAACTGGCCGAGCCATTGCTGCTGGTGTCGGTCATCGCGGTGATTTTCACCTTCCTGCCCTACGCGGTGACGCCCGCGATGCGGGATCTGGCGAGCACCAACGACATCGCCATGGCGATCGGGATCTTCGCAATCACCTGGACCATCTTCTGGTTCGCGCGCCATTCGCGGCTGCGCGGCTGGCTTCGCTAGCGGGAAGCGCGCCGCGCCGCTAAAGCGCAGGCATGTCCACGTTCACGATCGATACCAGCACCAGCCGGGCAACGCCGTCGCCGGTGCCCGGCAAGCGCATGACCGTGCCGGGAATCCGGGGCCGCAAGGTCGACGGGCAGACCGAGCGACCGATCGTGATGCTCACCGCTTACACCATGCGGCAAGCGCAACTGCTCGACCCGCATTGCGACATGCTGCTGGTCGGCGACAGCCTGGGGCAGGTGATTTACGGCTTGCCGTCCACCATCCCGGTGACCCTCGACATGATGTGCGCGCACGGCGCGGCGGTGGTGCGGGGCAGCTGGCACGCGCTGGTCGCCGTCGACATGCCGTTCGGAAGCTATGAGGCGTCGCCCGAGCAGGCGTTCGAAAGCGCGTCGCGGGTGATGAAGGAAACCGGCTGCGCGGCGGTGAAGCTGGAAGGCGGCGAGGCGATGGCGCCGACTGTCCGCTTCCTTACCGAGCGCGGAATCCCGGTGATCGGCCACGTTGGCTTGACCCCGCAGGCGGTCAACTTGCTCGGCGGCTATGGCGCTCGGGGCCGCAACCAGGCGGAAGCCGCGAAGATCGTCAGCGACGCCAGCGCCGTAGCTCGGGCAGGGGCCTTCACCATCGTGGTCGAAGGCGTGCTTGAAGACATTGCGACCAAGGTCACGAAATCCGTCGAGCCGCCGGTCATCGGCATCGGCGCCTCCGCGCAATGCGATGGCCAGGTGCTGGTGACCGAAGACATGCTCGGCCTGTTCGAACGGACGCCCCGTTTCGTGAAGCGCTACGACGACCTCGCGACCCGGATCGGCGAGGCTGCGGCAACCTATGCCGAGGAGGTTCGCACCCGCGCTTTCCCGACCGCCGACCAAACCTATCGCCCCAAGTCCGGGTAGTTGGCGTTTCCGTGCGGAGCGGCTAGACGCTCTGCCGCCAGCTTCCGTTCATCCGCGCTTGGGGAAAGGGGGCGACCGGCACCGGCATTTATCCGATCCTTGAGGCACGTAGTTGGTCCAAACCCCCGACGCACCGAACGAAGCATTCCTTCGCGAGGTCGATGAAAATCTCCGCCGCGACCAGGCCCGCGATTTTGCCCAGCGCTACGGCAAGTGGCTGATCGCCGCGGCCGTGCTGCTCCTCGCCGTGACCGGCGGGTACCTGTATTGGCAGGAGCATAAGCAAAAGCAGACCGAAGCGCAGTCCGAAGAACTGGCGGCGATTTACACCGACATCGGCGCCGGAAAGGCCGTGCCGGCCAAGGCACGGTTGCAGGCGCTGGAAGATTCGCACAGCGACGTCATCCGCGCACTCACCTTGCTGACCGAGGCCGCCATCGCGCTCGAAGGCAACGATCGAGCGACGGCGCTGGCCAAATATCGCGCGGTTACCGACGCCGACGTTCCCCAGCCCTATCGCGACCTGGCCCTGGTGCGCGCGACGGCCATCGAATTCGACACCATTAAGCCCGAAGAGGTGGTCGCTCGGCTGGAGCCTTTGAGCAAGCCGGGCGAGCCGTGGTTCGCGAGCGCTGGCGAGATGACTGCCCTCGCTTACCTCAAGCAGGGGCGCAAGGCGCAGGCAGGCAAGCTGTTCGCGGCGATCGTCGGCGACAGCCAGGCGCCGGCAAGCGCGCGCAGCCGGGCATCGCAAATCGCAGGCACATTGGGCGTCGACGCCAGCGCGGCGTTGGCAGCCGCCAATTAAGCAGGAACGATGATGTATTCGAAACAGATGAAGCTTGCCGTCATTCTCGCGGCCGCGCTCGCCGCAAGCGGCTGCAGCGTGCTGAAGAAGAAGACGCCGACGACGCCGGTGCTCGGCCAGCGGGTGGCGGTCCTGGCGACCGAACTGGACGTCAGCGTCGATCCGGCGACCGCGGCATTGCCGATGGCGCTGCCGGAACCGGTGGCGAACGCCGAATGGACCCAGTCGGGCGGCAATTCGGCCAAGGCGATGGGTCATGTCGCATTGCCCGCCGCACTCAGCGAGGCCTGGTCGGTTTCGATCGGGCGCGGCACCAGCCTGACCGCCCGCCTCGCGGCTTCGCCGATCATCGCTGCTGGCCGCGTGTACACCATCGATACGACCGCGGTCGTCAGTGCATTCGATGCAAAGACGGGCGGACTGGTCTGGCGCGGCCAGTTCGGTACGGAAAAGGGCAACAGCACGTCGCTGTTCGGTGGCGGCATCGCTTTCGACAATGGCCGGGTTTACGCGACCAACGGGCTCGGCTTCGTCGCCGCCTTCGACGCCAACAGTGGCCGCATCGCCTGGCAGGTTCGTCCCGGCGGACCGCTGCGCGGATCGCCGACGGTCGCCAACGGCTCCGTTTATGTGATGAGCCAGGACAACCAGCTCTATTCGCTCAAGGTGGAAGACGGCGCGACCAACTGGTCCGCGGCTGCCTCACTTGAAGTTGCCGGCGTGTTCGGGACCGCGTCCCCGGCCTACGCGCAGGGCACGATCGTCGGCGGCTTTTCGTCGGGCGAGCTCAATGCTTACCGGTATGAGAACGGCCGGGTCGTCTGGCAGGACGCGCTCGCCCGGACCAGCATCCGGACAAGCGTGTCGTCCTTGTCCGACGTCGACGCCGACCCGGTCATCGACCGCGGCCAGGTCATCGCCATCGGCCAGGGCGGGCGCATGGTGGCGCTGGAATTCACCACCGGCCAGCGGATGTGGGAGCTTAACCTTGCCGGTCTTTCGACCCCCTGGGTCGCGGGCGACTGGGTGTTCGTGGTGACCGACGATGCGCGGGTGATGGCGATCGCCCGCAACAACGGCAAGATTCGCTGGATCACCCAGCTGCCGGAGTTTCGTCGGGCCAAATCGAAGCGCGGCCTGGTCAGCTATGTCGGCCCGATCCTGGCTGGCGGACGCCTGATCCTGGCAGGATCGACCGGCGGGATCATCTTCCTCGATCCGACCAATGGCGCCTTGCTTGGCCAGAGCGCATTGAAGTCGTCGATCAGCCTTTCGCCGGTCGTTGCGGGCGGCACGCTGTACATTCTCGACGACACGGGGCGTCTGCACGCGCTCCGCTAAGGGTGGACGCGGCAGCGCGTTGGCCTAGAGAGGCGCGATGCCGCAACCCACCGTCGCCATCGTCGGCCGTCCCAATGTCGGCAAATCGACGCTGTTCAACCGCCTGGTCGGCAAGCGCGTCGCGTTGGTCGACGACCGCCCCGGTGTGACTCGCGACCGGCGCGAGGGCGATGCCAAGCTGCTGGGCCTGGAATTCAAGGTCATCGACACCGCCGGGTACGAGGATGAGGAAGTTGCCAGCCTACCCGGCCGGATGCGCCAGCAAACCGAAGCCGCGGTCCGCGCCGCCGACGTCGCCATGTTCCTGTTCGATGCGCGCGAAGGCGTTACCCCGATGGACGAGGAAATCGCCCGCTGGCTCCGCGCGGAAGACACGCCGGTCGTGCTGGTCGGAAACAAGGCCGAAAGCGGAGCCGCCTCAGCCGGCCTGATGGAGGCTTATTCGATCGGCTTCGGCGAGCCTGTCGCGATCAGCGCCGAACATGGCGAAGGCGTCGTCGATCTGTTCGAAGCGCTGCGCCCGTTCGTCGAGCGCGAGGTAGAGGACGAGGAGCCGGGCTTCGGCGACGACGAGGGCGGGCCGCTCAAGATCGCGATCATGGGGCGCCCGAACGCCGGCAAGTCGACCTTGGTCAACCGAATGGTCGGCGAAGAACGGATGATTACCGGTCCGGAAGCCGGAATCACGCGCGATTCCATCTCCCTCGATTGGGAGTGGCAGGACCAGGAGGGCACCAAGCACGCGATTCGGCTGGTCGACACCGCCGGACTGCGCAAGCGCGCCAAGGTCATCGACAAGCTCGAGCGGCTGTCCGGCGCCGATGCGCGGCGGGCGATGGAGCATGCCGAACTGGTCGTATTGCTGCTGGATGCGACGCGGGGCCTGGAAGCGCAGGATTTGCGGATTGCCGAGCTGGTGATCGAGGAAGGCCGCTCGCTGATCATCGCCATCAATAAATGGGACGTGGCCGAAAACGCATCGTCCCTGTTCAATGGAATCAAGGCGGCGCTTGAGGAGGGACTGTCCCAGCTCAAGGGCGTCGTGGTGATGACCGTCTCCGCCAAGACCGGCAAGGGCATCGACCAGTTGCTTGGCGCGGCCTTCGAGCTTCGCGAGCAATGGTCGCGGCGCGTCGGTACCGGCGAACTCAATCGCTGGTTCGAAGCCGCGGTCGAGAACAATCCCCCGCCCGCGCCAAGCGGCAAGAGGATCAAGCTGCGCTACATCACGCAGGTCAAAAGCCGGCCACCCGCGTTCGTGGTCTTCGGCACCCGGGTCGACATGCTGCCCGAAAGCTATCGCCGTTACCTGCTCAATTCGATGCGCCGCGACCTTAACCTCGGCCCGATCCCGTTGCGGCTGACGATGCGGGCGTCGAAGAACCCCTACGAAGGCCAGCGCAACCAGGATCACGCGCGGCGCGGCAGCGGACGCTAAGCCAAAGTTTACGCTTTGGGGCGTAGGCAAATTCCGTGGGACCACGTCCGGGCATCCGCCCGGGCCACGAGGAGAGCTTAGTGACCGGCGCGCAGGATATCGTCGATTGGGTGCATTTCGAACGCAGCCGGTCGGAGCTTGGACCGGGCTTCATCCGGATCCTTGGCTATTTCCGCGAGGACGGGGTCAAGTCGATCGCGCAGATCGAGGACGCAATGCGTGAGCAGAACACCGCCGCGCTCGTCCTTCCCGCACATACGCTCAAAGGCGAAGCCCGCCAGCTTGGCGCCGAGCCGCTGGCCAAGATCGCCGAGCTGATCGAAAGCACAGCCCGCTTCTGCATCGAAACGCGCGCTTTCCCGGATGAATTGGTGAAGGACGTGGTCGAGCTCCGCCACTTGTTCGAACAGACCATCGACCTGTTCGACAAGGCGACCAACCCGCTGCAATCGCGGGTCCGGCCGAACGGGTTCGGGCGCAAAGTCGGCAACCAGGATTTCGGCCGGATCTAGACGGCAAGGGCTGGCTTTCGCATCGGCTGTGGCCGTCCGCGCGACAGGCTGCGCCAAAGCCACTCGAACGGTCCGTAACTGAAGCGGTCGAGCCACGGCTTCGACCAGGCCAGCATCGCTGCCCAGAAGATCGGCACCAGCAACCAGGCCTCGGCGCGCGAAAGCTGTCCGTAAAGGCCAAGGCCCCACCCGTTGAAGATTGCTGCGGCGACCAAGCTGGTGCCGAGGTAATTGGTGAAGGCGGCGCGTCCCACGGCCGCGAAACGCATTGCGACCCGGCCGCGGTTGCTGGCGAGCCACACGATCAGCGCCGCATAGCTCAGCGCCATCAGCGGATGCAGCGGCATCGACCAGGTTTCCAGGGCGGTGACGGTCCAAGGCAGCCTGAAGCCGCCGATCCATACCCATGCGGCAAGGCCCATGCCGGCGATGATCCCGAGCGTGAGGCCGATCGCGGCGATCCGCTTGTAGGTTCGCATCGACCAGGCGCCGGTCAGGAATCCGGACCGATAGCCCGCCATTCCAAGCAGCATCAGCGCCAGCGTTTCCGGGAACAGTGTTTCGACAATGTCGACCGGATTCCACAGCCTGCGCCCGGTCGTATCGGCAACGAAGGCGCCGTAGCTGGAATGCACCGTAAGGTCGTTCTGGATGGCCTGCGCGGTGGGGCCGTAATAGCCGATCGCGCTTGGGTCGCCCGATGCCTGCGCGGAAGCGACATGCGCCGCGAATCCGGTCGCCTCTCCGACCGAGATGACGAAGGCGGCGACGTAGGTAATCAACGCCAGGAGAGCGAGATTCGCCGCCGGAGCCCGCCAGAAGGCGAAGGCGAGCATGCCGACGATCGCGTAGGTCGTCAGGATGTCGCCGAACCAGACAAAATAGAAATGGGCGAGGCCGAACAGCAGCAGCACCGCCATCCGCCGGTAATGCACCGAGGCCGCGGACTGGCCGGAGCGGTCGGCACGTTCGGCGACCAGCAGCAGCGATGCTCCGAACAGCATCGAGAACAGGCTGCGCATCTTGCCGTCGACAAGCACGAAATTGGCGAACCACATGATGCGGTCGGCAAGCCCGTCAAAGCCGTAGACCGGCGGGTTGAAGTAGGCAGCTTCGATCATCGCGAAGGCGACGACGTTGACCGAGAAGATGCCCATCACCGCCACTCCGCGGATGACGTCGAGGGTGACGATGCGATCGTTCGCGCGCGCGGTCATGTGGCCCCCATTTCGGCCCGCGGCTTACGCGTTCGCCTGCTCCGACTGAAGCTGGATATAATTGGGCAGGCCCATCCGCTCGATCATTTCGAACTGGGTTTCCAGGAAATCGATGTGCCCTTCCTCATCGGCGAGGATTTCGCGGGCGAGATCGCGGGTGACGTAATCGCGCACCGTTTCGGCATGGGCAACCAGGTCGCGGTAAAGCTTCGCGCCCTCCATCTCCGCCTCCATGTCGGCGCGGAGAACTTCTTCGACATTCTGCCCGATGCGTAAGCGGCCGAGCGCCTGGAAATTGGGAAGCGCATCCAGGAACAGGATTCGTTCGGCGATCCGGTCGGCGTGCTTCATCTCGTCGATCGACTCTTCCCGCTCATATGCGGCGAGCTTCTTGACGCCCCAATTGTCGAGCATCCGATAGTGCAGCCAATATTGGTTGATCGCGGTCAGTTCGTTCTTGAGCGCTTCGTTGAGCAGTTCGATAACCCGTTGGTCGCCTTGCATCGCGGCCTCCTCTTCACCGCTGCTGTAGGCGTGGTGAGAGGCGAAGGGAATAGCGGAAAACTGCGAAAAACCTGCGAGTGATAAGCACTCGCAAACAGCTTAAGCGGCGACTGCGTCGACCCTCAACAGCTGTGTCCGTTCTTCGTCGATGATCTCCTGCGCGTAGCAGAGGCAGGTGCCGCATTGGGCTTCGCAGCCGAGATGCGCATAGGCGCTCTTCGGGCAGGGCGCACCGGCCCGGGCGGCGGCGCGCACTTCGTCTTCGGCAATGGCATTGCAGATACAGACGATCATGATTCGCCAGATAGCGCTATTGCGAGGCGTTCGCAAGACTTGGCTAGGCGAGGGCGGCGTCGGCACCCATGAGCTTGGGGAAGAACCCTTCGTGCGCGGCCCGGAGGTCGGCGAGCGTGACGCACGCATCGCTGTCGGCCAATTCGAAGATCAGGCGTTGCCCGGCGGTTCGCCCGATCGGCTCGATCGGGATTCCAGCCGCGTCCGCACCGGTCAGGACGCTCAGCAGGTGGCCATCGTCGATGGTGGCGACGTATAACCCCTGGTCTTCCGCGAAAAACTGCTTGGCGGCATTGCCCGGTCCCGATGGCTGGACCAGTGCGCCGATGTTCCCGGCCAGCGCCATTTCCGCGATTGCAACTGCAAGGCCGCCGTCGGCGACGTCGTGGACAGCGGTCAGCGCGCCGGCCTTGACGTGTTCGCGGATGAAATCGCCGGTGCGGCGTTCCCAATCGAGATCGATCGGCGGCGGCGCGCCGTCCTTGCGGCCATGGATTTCGCGCAGCCACAGCGACTGGCCGATGTGGCCGCCGCGAAGCCCGATGACGACCAGCACGTCGCCGGTGCCCTTGAACCCGATGGTCGCGCTTTTTGCCCAGTCGTCGAGAAGGCCGACGCCGCCGATCGCCGGCGTGGGAAGGATGGCGCTGCCACCACCGGTCGCCTTGCTTTCGTTGTAGAGGCTGACGTTGCCGCTGACGATCGGGAAGTCGAGGGCGCGGCAGGCGTCGCCCATGCCGCGCAGGCACTCGACGAACTGGTGCATGATTTCCGGCCGCTGCGGATTGCCGAAGTTGAGGCAGTTGGTGACGGCCAGCGGCCTGGCCCCGACGGCGCTCAGGTTGCGATAGGCTTCGGCGATGGCCTGCTTGCCGCCTTCATAGGGGTCGGCGAAGCAGTAACGCGGGGTGCAGTCGGTGGTCATCGCCAGCGCCTTGGCCGTGCCATGGACGCGCACCACCGCCGCGTCGCCGCCCGGCGGCTGCACCGTGTCCGCGCCGACGCGGCTGTCATATTGCTCCCAGATCCAGCGGCGTGACGCGAGCGCGGGCGAAGCCATCAGCTTCAACAGGTCGGCGGCGACATCCGCGCATTCGGGCACACCCTCTAGCGGCTTTACCTGCGCCCACGCCCTATATTCGTCGGTGCTCATGTACGGCCGTTCGTAGAGCGGCGCTTCGTCGGCGAGCGGGTCGAGCGGGATGTCGCAGACCACCTCGCCGTTCCATTCCAGCACCATGTGGCCGGTGTCGGTGACTTCGCCGATGACCGCGAAGTCGAGCTCCCATTTGCGGAAAATCTTTTCCGCCTCGGCCTCTCGGCCGGGCTTCAAGACCATGAGCATCCGCTCCTGGCTTTCGGACAGCATCATCTCATAGGGCGTCATGCCGTCTTCGCGGCACGGCACCTTGTTCATGTCGAGCCGGATTCCAGCGCCGCCCTTGGACGCCATTTCGACCGACGAGGAGGTGAGGCCGGCCGCGCCCATGTCCTGGATGGCGACGATCGCGTCGGTCGCCATCAGCTCCAGGCAGGCTTCGATCAGCAATTTTTCGGTGAACGGGTCGCCGACCTGCACCGTCGGCCGCTTCTCGTCGCTATTCTCGTCGAAGTCGGCGCTGGCCATGGTCGCGCCGTGGATGCCGTCGCGGCCGGTCTTCGAGCCGACGTAAACGATGGGATTGCCGATGCCGGTCGCCGCCGAATAGAAAATCTTGTCGGTCCTGGCGACGCCGACCGTCATGGCGTTGACCAGGATATTGCCGTCATAGGCTTCGTCGAAATTGACCTCGCCCCCGACGGTCGGGACGCCGACGCAATTGCCGTAGCCGCCGATGCCGTGGACGACGCCGCTGATCAGGTGTCGCATCTTCGGATGTTCGGGCCGGCCGAAGCGCAGCGCGTTCAAGTTCGCGATCGGCCGCGCGCCCATGGTGAAAACGTCGCGAAGGATGCCTCCGACGCCTGTCGCCGCACCCTGGTAGGGTTCGATGTAGGAGGGGTGGTTGTGGCTCTCCATCTTGAAGATGGCCGCGTCGCCGTCGCCGATGTCGATGACGCCGGCATTTTCGCCGGGGCCGCAGATTACCCACGGCGCCTCGGTCGGCAGCTTCTTCAGGTGCACGCGCGAGGATTTGTAGGAACAATGCTCCGACCACATCACCGAGAAGATGCCCAGCTCGACCAGGTTCGGCTCACGGCCGAGGGCTTTGAGCAGGCGGTCGTACTCTTCCGGGTTAAGCCCGTGCTCGGCGACGATTTCAGGGGTGATCATGGCGGGCCGATAGCCCCGTGGCGGGCACAAAAAAACCCCCGGCCGAAGCCGGGGGTCGATGAGTGATTATCATCCGGGCAGGCTAGGATTTGCAGCTTTGCCCCTTGTAAGTGATCGATGCGGCCTTGGCGTCGCCGGCGATGTCGGCCGATCCGGCCGGCAATTCGGTCGCCGGGGCATCAGCCTTGTCCTGCTTGACGCGCGCCGCGCCGTTGCTGAGCCAGTCGATGTAAATGACGCTGCCGTCCTTGCAGCGGTAGCTCTTGCTGGCCGCGATCGAGGGCGGCAGCTCGACGTTAGCGGTGTTCAGGTCCGACAGATTGTCTTCCGGCGGGCCGGCGACGATCGTGTTTCCATTTTGGTTGCAGCCGGCGAGTGCCGCTGCCGCAACGAGCGGGAGCAGTTGGGTGCGAGTCATGGCGCGGCGCTTGGCTGGCGGTGGAGGTGACGTCAAGGGGCGCTGCTTGCATTGTCCCGCACTGGCCCATAGCTTCCAGCGCTGCATGACCCACCGTTATGGCACCACATCGCAGCGTATTCGGATCGGCGTGACCGGCCTGGCGATCGCCTTCCTGTGCGTCGTGCTGGGCAGCGTTGTCAGCCGTTCCGGCCACAACGACGACCCGCTGACCGCCCAGCAAAACGCCGCGCTGAACGAACCCAGTGAGCCGCTTGCCGAACTTGGCGTGGCGCCGGGATCGACCGCCAAGGACGCTGCCAACACGAGCAGCAACGCGCCATGATGTTCCAGCGGGCGCCACGCGCGCTCGCCCTTGCGGTACTCGCGCTGCTGATCGCCGGAATCGTTTTCGTGCTGGCAAGGTCGGGTGGATCGACGTTGCCGCCGCGCGCTGGGAATGCGCGGCCGCAGCTGTTGCTTCTGACGACCTTGCCAATCGTCTTTCCGGAGCAATTGACTTTGGACGCTCCGGCCTCGCCGGTCCTCGCCGCGCTGGAACGGCGCTATCGCGTGGAGCCGATCAGCACCGCGGACGCAGCCGACTTGCGCGGGGCGCGTCTGCTGCTGATGGCGCAGCCGCAGGCGCAGCCGGCGGGCGCGCTGGTCGATCTCGACCGCTGGGTCCGCCAGGGCGGCAGCGTGCTGCTGCTCGCCGATCCGGCCTTGGCCTGGCCAAGCGAGCGGCCGCTTGGCGATATGCTGAGGCCGCCGACCACCTTCGCTGACACGGGACTGCTGCAGCACTGGGGATTGCGGTTGTTAGGGGCCGATCCGTCCAGCCAGCCGCAAGTGAAGATCCGCGGGACGCCGGTGGACGTGCGATCAGCTGGAGCTTTGATTGCCGCCGATCGTCGCTGCCGCATCAGCGATGGCGGCCTGATTGCCCGATGCAGCATCGGCAAGGGGCGGGCGACCGTCATCGCCGATGCGGACCTGTTGCGGGGCAGAGACGCCGGGGATGGAGCCGGACTTCGAAAACTCCTTCTGGAATGGTTAGCCGAACTTGAGCGCCCGGCTAACCTCCAGGTCTCTTCAGCTTGACGGGGTTGCAGACACAACAGCGCCGGCCGCGGGAACTGGAGCCGAAGCCGTTTCCGCACCCGGAATGTCCCACCGATCCATGTTCACGGCCGAGCACGCATAGGTGGCGCGGTTTTCAAGCTTCGCAGGCTTGAGCGCCGCCGCCAGCGTCGGCTGCGCGCGCGCCAAAATTCGGCGGCTGTCCTCCAAGCGAGAGACGTAGCCGAGGCCGGTAACCTTCTTTCCGTCCGGGCCTCGAGCAGCCGCAACCGGCACGAAGTCGCCAATGTAAAGCACTTCGCCCGGATCGAGGTGGA
Source organism: Sphingomonas sinipercae (assembly GCF_011302055.1). NCBI lineage: Bacteria > Pseudomonadati > Pseudomonadota > Alphaproteobacteria > Sphingomonadales > Sphingomonadaceae > Sphingomonas > Sphingomonas sinipercae. Next base: position 1,942,277 of record NZ_CP049871.1, on the reverse strand, counting down.
AGACCGGAGCCCCGAAGCAATTGCTTGACACGACTTGGGCGCCGCCAATTTCGGAGCCGTTCAATACATAGTCGCCCGCGGTCAGCTTGAGCATCTGGACCTCAAGGCCCGCGCGCCGATCGCCGCTCACCATTTCTTGCGTATAGGTTGTCCGATCGCCCTTTTTCTTCCAATCGCGCGGTTGATAGACGAGGTCGCCGACCGAGCGGTCGTAACGCGCGAGCGTAAGCCGGACGGACCTGCCAGCGCCAGTAGGATGGGATCGGCGCGTCGCTAACACGATCGTGCCCTCGCCTGGCAAAAGGTCGATTGGAGTTGCCGGATCGACCTTCTTGCCGGCGAAAAGAGCCTCCGGCCCGGATAGCGGCCCGGCGGTGTCGCCAAGCAGCGACGGGTCGATGGAAAAGGTGGTGCGTTCGGTGATTTCTCCGTCAACATGCTGCGCGCCAAGCACGCTATTGAAATAGGCATCAGCTTGAGCGTCGGTCATTCCGATGGCGGCTTGTGAGAGCCCCCTGGAAGCCTTGACCATGCGCCAGCCCCTGATGAGCAGGCATGACTTTCGGTTGGCACTCCGCTGTTGTCCCTCGATGATCGCCGATGCGATCATCCCGCCCAGAAACCCGCCGGCGCCGGCCGCCAGCGGCGAGATGACAGCTGGATTGTACACGTAAGGAACCATGCCCGCTGGCGTGCGAGAACCTCGCGCGATCAGTCGGCACTCCTGCCAATCCGTGTTATACTGTGCTCGCGTTGCACCTGGCTTGTTGTAAAAGCGGCCCTCGCGAAGGTCGAACTTCGCATCCTTGGCAATGTCTTCTGGCGTGTAGCCGGGATCGACAGGGTGCTGCCCGACGGGTTTCGACGTGCCTCCGCCAACCGGAGCGTAAGCGACGGTGGTTTGAGCTGCAACGGGTCGCGCGCACACGCAGGCACCGGCCGCGAGGATCGCGGCAGTACGAATAAACGACATTGGAATGAAACCCCTAGAAACTCGGCCGAGCACCGCGGAGAGTATCGGTGGGGCCGACACTGTCAACGCCTGCCAAGACAGAATAGCGAATCCGATCACCACGAGTCGGGCAAGGGTAATGAACAACAACCTTATCCACAGGGGTGCCATCAAGAACAGGAGTAGAACATCCCGCTGCTGCCCAAATGAAAAGCCGCAGATTCCCGCCACTATGCACAAAATCCCCCAGTGTGGCATCAAATCCCATTGTTTCCCGCCCGCGGTTGAGTTACCAACAGCGGCTGTAGCGCGGGGCAACACCCTTTCCTTGGTCGACTGAAGCGGGTCGGCGGCGACGGCCGCACATCCGTGACCGGGAGAGCCGCGCGCTGCGAACGGGGAGTGGACGTGGCGCTAGAGCATCTGTTTCAGGGCAGCGCACTGAACGCGGTCGACGCTAAGGGCCGCGTGTCCGTTCCCGCATTCCTCCGTTCCGTGATCGAGCGCCGCGGCGACGCGCGCACCATCGTGCTGGCCAAGCACGAATCCTTTCCCGCGCTGAGCGCCTACGACCCCGCTTACGCGGCGCTTAAGCACGCTAAGCTCGAACGGCTGCTGGAAAAGGAAGAAACCAACGCCCAGGCGCAGCTGGAATATCAGCAGCGCAACCTGATGGCCTTCGCCGCTACCGAAGAAGTGCCGTACGACAGTTCCGGCCGCGTCCTGCTGCCGCCTATGATGCGCAGCAAGGGGCGGATCGAAGACCTCGCTTTATTCCTTGGCGCCGGCGAAACCTTCCAGGTCTGGAACCCGCACCTGTTCCTGGCCGCCGCCGACATTCCTGAAGACATGAAGGATATCGCCCGCTTCCGGCTCGAGGAAAGGGGGCTTGGCGCATGAGCGCTTTCCCCGCTCCCTCCCACGTTCCGGTGCTGGTCGATGCCGTCGTCCACGCTCTTGCCATTGCCCAGGGCGAGACCGTGGTCGACGGGACTTTCGGGGCAGGCGGCTACACGCGCGCCATGCTCTCGGCGGGGGCGGGACGAGTGATCGGTTTCGATCGCGATCCGGATGCGATCGCGAACGGGCCGGCACTCGTCCCGGACGCCATTGAAGACGGGCGACTGATCCTGGTCGAGGAACGCTTCAGCCAGATGGACCGCGCGCTCGAGGAGCGGGGCCTCGCCCCGGTCGATGCCATCGCGCTCGATATCGGCATCAGTTCGATGCAGATCGACCAGGCCGAGCGCGGCTTTTCCTTCCAGAACGATGGGCCGCTCGACATGCGTATGGCGCAATCGGGCATGACCGCGGCCGACTTCGTCAACGAAGCCGACGAAGCCGAGATCGCCCGGGTGCTCAAGGATTATGGTGAGGAGCCGCGGGCGCGATCGATCGCGCGCGCTATCGTCGCCGCGCGGCCGATCGAACGCACCGGCCAGCTGGCCACGGTCGTCCGTAAGGCGGCTGGCTTTCGGCCGGGCCAGAAGAGCGACCCGGCGACGCGCACGTTCCAGGCGATTCGGATCCATGTGAACGGCGAGCTGGACGAGCTGGAAGACGGCCTTGCCGCCGCCGAGCGGTCGCTGAGGCCCGGCGGCCGGCTGGCGGTGGTGACCTTCCACAGCCTTGAGGACCGGATCGTGAAGCGTTTCTTCCGCGAGCGCAGCGGCAGCACGCCGGGCGGTTCGCGCCACCTCCCCGAGGTGAAGTCCGATCGTGCTCCGACGTTCGAACGCGTCGCCAAGCCGGTCAGCCCTTCCGAGTCCGAAATGTCACGCAACCCGCGCGCGCGGTCAGCCAGGTTGCGAAGTGCAATGCGTACGGCCGCACCATTTTGGGGAGAGGCGCGATGAGCGTTCGCAGCTTCCGTTCAGTGTTCATGGTTGGCGGCGTCGCCAGCGCGGCGCTGAGTTGCTACCTCGTTTCGCTGCGGGTCGCTTCCGAGCGCGCGGCAGTCGAAGATGTCGAGACGCAAATCGCGATCGCCCAGCGCGACATTCGCCTGCTGCAAACCGAAATCGGGACTCGCGGCCGGCTGGCCCAGCTCGAGCGGTGGAACGTGAAGGTGCTGGCGCTGTCGGCGCCGGCAGCGGAGCAGTTCGTCGCCGACGGCTTCACACTCGCCAAGCTGACCACGCCGGAACACAAGGTCGAGATGGAAGCGCCGGTCGTCTACGCCTCCGCTCCGGCCGAAGCGGCTCCTGGCGCACTGGCGACGCCTGAAGACCGGCCCGCTGTGGAACGCACGCAGCTGATGCACGAAGCGAGCCTGAAGACCGGGCCGTCGCGGCCCCGGCGCGAGCGTGAAAAGACGACGGTCGTCAAGCCGGCCGAGATCATCGCGGCGCTGAAAGCCGCACCGAAGCCGGCGTCGCCGAAGGCTGAAAAGAAGGCCGAGGCGGCGGCAAAGGCGAAGCCCGAAACGAACAAGCCCACAGCGGTCGCCGCGAAAGCGAAGGCTGTTGCGGCCAAGCCCAAGCCCGCGGCGGTGAAGGTCGCCGCGGCCGATCCGCTGGCGCCGCTCGCCAGTGGCAAGTCGCCTTCGCCGAAGAAGAAGCCCGCGAACTCCGCAACCGGCAAGGACAGCGGCAAGGCTCGATGAACGCGCCCACCGCAGCCCTCGTCGCACCGCGTCCCGAGAGGCTTCGGCTCGTCGGTCAACGTCGGCAGATCCTGTCGATGATGCATCAGCGCCTGATGCTTGGGATGCTGCTTTACGGCGGCGTCGTCCTACTGATCGCGTTGCGCATCCTCTACCTCGCCGCGTTTGGCGATCATGCCGGGCGGCAGCAGGGCGTCAGCGCGCTGACGCCCGAGCGCGGGGACATCGTCGATCGCGACGGCCAGCCGCTCGCCCGAACCATCGATGCGTGGACCATCGGCGTCCATCCGGCCAAGATCATCGGTGATAAGCTGGAGCTGGCACGGCGGCTGGCGCTGCTGATGCCGGAGCGCGACGAAGTGCAGTGGCTGCAACTGCTGCGGTCGAAGAAGAGCTTCATCTACCTCAAGCGGCGGGCCGCGCCCGCGCTGGTGGAAGCGGTCAACGCGCTTGGCGAGCCCGGCTTCTCGCTCGATCGCGAGCCCGACCGGCTGTACCCGCAGACCAGCCTTGGCGCGCACGTCATCGGCTATACCGACATCGACGGGCATGGAGTCGCCGGCATCGAGCGCGCGTTCGATGACAAATTGTCGAATGCAGTCACTCGAGCCGAACCGGTCCAGCTGTCGATCTCAAGCAGGATCCAGCAAGCGCTGGAGCACGAATTGCTCGACGCCATGACGACCTATTCCGCGGCCGGCGCGGCGGGCATCATCATGGACGTCAACACCAGCGAAATCCTGGCGATGACCTCGCTGCCGCAGCTCAACCCCAACGCGGCCGGGCAAGGCTCGGACGAGGCGCGGTTTAACCGTGCGACTTCCGGCGTTTACGAGCTGGGTTCGACGTTCAAGCCGTTCACCGTCGCCATGGCGATGGACAGCGGCATCATCGAAAGCATGGGCAAGACCTACAACTGCCCCAAGGGCTGGAGCGCCGGGCGGTTCACCATCACCGACACGCACCCCTTCAACGGTCCGTGCACCGTCGCCGACATCATGCGCGAGAGCTCCAACATCGGCACCGCGCAGATCGCGGCTGAGGTCGGGGCCGCGCGGCAACGGGCATTCCTTCAGAAAATGGGCTTCCTCGCCCCCGTCGCGGTCGAGCTGAAAGAGCGCGGCCGGACGCTCACCCCGGGATCGAACTGGGGCGATGTCGCGACCATGACGGTCGGCTTCGGGCATGGCATTGCGGTGACCCCGCTCCACCTGGCGACCGGCTATGCGACGCTGTTCAACGGCGGCATCTATCGCCCGGCGACGCTGCTGAAGGTCGATCCGCGCCATCCGTTGGCGAAGGGGCATCGGGTCTTTAGCGCCGACACCAGCTATAAGATGCGCGCGCTGCTTCGGCTGGTCGTCACGCAAGGCACCGGCAAGAAAGCCGATGCGCCGGGCTATCGGGTCGGCGGCAAGACCGGCACCGCCGAAAAGCTGGCCGGTGGCCGCTACACGTCGAGCGCCGTGGTCACGACCTTCGCGGGCGTTTTCCCGATGGATGATCCCCGTTATGTGATCGTCGCCATGCTCGACGACCCCAAGGCCACCGCCGCAACCTTCGGTTTCCACACCGCCGGCTGGAACGTTGCGCCGGTCATCAGCCGCACCGTCAGCCGGATCGCGCCGATGCTTGGGGTCACCCCGGACAAGACGCGCGAACCGGACATGAGCGAGGTTCTGCCCTTCGTCCACAAGAAGGACTGATCCGGCCGTGCGGTTGCGTGACCTGGCGGACATCGACAGCGATTCCGAAGTCACGGGCTTTGCCCTCGACCACCGCAAGGTCGTTCGCGGCAACGTGTTCGGCGCTTTCAAGGGCGCGCTGTTCAACGGCGAGGACTTCATCGATGAGGCGGTCCGGCACGGCGCGGTCGCGGTAGTCGCCAGCCCCGGCGCAACAGTTTCCGGAGCCGCGCTGCTCCCCGATCCCGAGCCGCGGCGCCTGTTCGCGCGGATGGCGGCTAAATTCTTCGGGCCCTATCCCGAAACGGTGGTCGCCGTGACCGGCACCAACGGCAAGACGTCGACAGTCGAAATGACGCGCCAGCTATGGCGCATGGCCGGGCATCGGTCGGCGTCGATCGGGACATTGGGCGTAACCACGTCGGACGACCAGGTGAAAACCGGGCTGACGACCCCCGACATCGTCACCTTCCTGTCCAACGTTGCCGGACTGCGGCGCATGGGCATCAGCCATGTGGCTTACGAAGCGTCCTCGCACGGGCTCGACCAGTATCGCGCCGAAGGCGTGCCGCTCAGCGCCGTCGCCTTCACCAACTTCAGTCGCGACCACCTCGACTATCACGGGACGATGGAAGCCTATTTCGAGGCCAAGATGCGGCTGTTCGGAGACGTCGCGCAGCCCGGTACGCCCGCAGTGATCTGGGCCGACGACCCAAAGTCTTCAGAGGTGGCGAGGCGGGCCGCGAAACGCGGGCTCAAGGTGATGACGGTCGGGCGCGGCGGGGACGCGATCCGCCTGCTTGACCAGACGCCGACACCGCTCGGCCAGGCGCTGGCGATCGAACATGGCGGGAAGGCTCACCGGCTCGCGCTGCCGCTAATCGGCGCTTACCAGGCGTCGAACGTGCTGGTCGCGGCGGGGCTCGCGCTGGCCACCGGGGCCGAATGGGATTCCGTCTTCTCCGCCATGGCGCGGCTGGCCCCGGTGCGCGGCCGGCTGGAACGAGCGGTGATCAGCCGCGACGGCGCGCCGGTCTATGTCGATTATGCCCACACCCCAGACGCGATCGAGGCGGCGATTGCGGCGCTGCGTCCGCATGTTGAGGGCAAGCTGATCACCGTGTTCGGGGCCGGCGGCGACCGCGACCAGGGCAAGCGCGCGCCGATGGGCGAAGCGGCCTCGCGGCTGTCGGACGTCGTCGTCGTCACCGACGACAACCCGCGCGGCGAAGATGCCGCCGCCATCCGCAAGGCGATACTGGCCGGAGCGCCGGGCGGGATCGAGGTTGCCGGACGGCGCGAAGCCATCGCGCGGGCCATCGCCATGGCTCAGAATGGCGACATCATCCTGCTTGCCGGCAAGGGGCACGAGACGGGCCAAATCATCGGCGCCGGCAAGGACCAGCGCATACTTCCGTTTGACGACGCGCTCGTCGCGCGCGAGTGCGCGGCATGACCGTGCTTTGGACCAGCGATGAAATCGCCGAAGCGACCGGCGGAACCGCAAGCGCGAGCTTCGAGGTGACCGGGGTCACTTTCGACAGCCGCGAAGTCGAACCCGGCGACCTGTTCGTCGCTATGCCAGGAACGGCATATGACGGCCACCGCTTCGTCGACGGTGCCTTTGACGCGGGCGCGTCGGGCGCGATCGTCTCCCAGCCGGTGGATCGGCCGCACGTGCTGGTCGAGGATACGGCGCGAGCGCTGGAAGATTTAGGCCGCGCGGCGCGGGCGCGCACCTCGGCAACGATCATCGGGGTCACCGGGTCGGTGGGCAAGACCAGCACCAAAGAAGCGTTGTTCGCGGCGCTCGACCGCAACGCTCCTGAGCAGGTCCACCGCTCCGTCAAAAGTTATAACAACCACACCGGCGTCCCGCTCAGCCTCGCGCGGATGCCGCGTGACTCTCGGTTCGCGGTCCTCGAAATGGGGATGAACAACGCTGGCGAGATTCGCGCGCTGACGGCGATGGTCCGGCCGCACCTCGCCGCGATTACGGCGATTGCCCCAGCGCACATCGAAAACCTCGGCTCGATGGAAGGCATCGCCGACGCCAAGGCGGAAATCTTCGAAGGTCTGGAGCCCGACGGCATTGCGATCATCCCCAACGACACGCCGCACCGCGACCGGCTGGTGCGCGCCGCCCGGCGCTTTGCGGCGCAGATCGTCAGTTTCGGCACCGGCGACGCTGACGTCCATGCCGTCCATGCGGGTCGGGCCGAGCAGGGCGGGAGCCTGGTCACCGCGGCGCTGCTAAACAGCGAAATCACGTTCACCATATCGCAGCGGGGCGAACATTGGGTGTCGAACGCGCTGCTGGTACTGGCCTGCATCGAAGCGCTGGGCGCCGATCCGGCGGTCGGCGCGCTCGGCCTTGCCGACCTCGGCGGCCTCAAGGGCCGCGGCGAGCGGCATATCGTCAAGGTCGATGGCGGCGAAGCCCTGGTGATCGACGAAAGCTATAACGCCAACCCGGCGTCGATGGCGGCGACGATCAAGAGCCTTGGCGCCGAGCGGGAAGTGGATCGCCGGATCGCAGTCCTCGGCCCGATGCGCGAGCTCGGCCCGACCAGCGACCAGCTCCATGCCGACCTGGCCCCGATCCTGGTCGAGGCGGGGGTCGGCGAGGTCGTGCTGGTGGGCGAAGAAACCATGCCGCTCGAGCGGGCCTTGAATTCCGCTTCGCACGTAACGCGTGCTTCAAGCGCCGACGATGCCGCCGAGCGCGTCCGGGCGATGCTCCGCCCGCGCGACGCGGTGCTGGTCAAGGCCTCCAACTCGATCGGGCTTTCGCGCGTGGTCGATCGGCTGACGAAAGGGCTCGACTGATGCTGTTTTGGCTGGCCGAGCAGCTCGGCTTCCCCGGGGTCCTCAATCTCATCCGCTACATCAGCTTCCGGGCCGGCGCGGCGACCGCGACCGCGCTCGCCATCGGGCTTTTGCTTGGGCCGTGGTTCATCGCCTACCTGCGTCGCCGGCAGGGCCGGGGCCAGCCGATCCGCGCCGACGGGCCGCAAACCCACCTCGCCAAGCGCGGAACGCCGACGATGGGGGCCTGCTGATCCTGATTTCGGTGTCCGTCTCCACCCTGTTGTGGATGGACCTGAAGAATCCGTACGTCTGGGCGTGCCTGCTGGTCACCGGCGGCTTTGGCCTCATCGGTTTCCTCGACGACTACGACAAGGTGCGAAAGCGGCACCATGCCGGCCTGTCCGGCAAGGTGCGGCTGGCGCTGGAGTTCGTCATTGCCGGGGTCGCGACCTGGATCATGATCAGTGTCGGGCACAGCCAGCTGCACCTGCCGTTCATCAAGGACCCGGTGGCGGACCTCGGCTATTTCTACATTCTGTTCGGTGCGTTCGTGATCGTCGCGTTCGGCAATGCGGTGAACCTCACCGATGGGCTCGACGGGCTGGCGACGATGCCGGTGGTGATCGCCTGCCTCGCCTTCCTGCTGATCGCTTACCTCGTCGGCAATTTCCGCTTCGCCGAATATCTCGGAATCCCGCACCTGCGCGGCGTCGGCGACCTGACGGTGCTGCTGCTGGCCATCGTCGGGGCGTGCCTTGCCTTCCTGTGGTTCAACGCGCCGCCGGCAGCGGTCTTCATGGGCGACACGGGCAGCCTCGCGCTTGGCGGGGCACTCGGTGCCGTAGCCGTCGCGACCCATCACGAGTTCGTACTGGCGATCATCGGTGGCCTGTTCGTGGTCGAAGCGATGTCGGTCGTGATCCAGGTCGCGGTCTACAAGCGCACCGGCAAGCGCGTGTTCCTTATGGCGCCAATCCATCATCATTTCGAGCATAAGGGGTGGTCGGAACCGACGGTGGTGATCCGCTTCTGGATCGTCGCCTTCGTGCTGGCGCTGGCCGGGCTCAGCACCCTCAAGCTGCGGTGATCACGGCGCGCGCCTTCGCGGGCAAGCATTACGCCGTGTACGGGCTTGCGCGGTCGGGGCTCGCGACGGTCGAGGCGCTGCTTGCCAGCGGTGCGAAGGTAACTGCGTGGGACGGCAAGGAGGAGGCGCAGGCGAACGCGCCTGCCGGGGTCGAGATCGCGAACTTGGACGAAGTTGATCTCGGCCAGTTCGACAGCTTGGTCGTCACGCCCGGCCTGCCGCTCAACCGCCATCCCATCGCGCAGCGCGCCCGCGAAGCCGGCGTCGAGATCATCGGCGATATCGAACTGTTCGCCCGCGCCCGGCCCGAGCTGCCGCCGCACAAGGTCGTCGGCATCACCGGCACCAACGGCAAGTCGACAACCACCGCGCTCGTCCACCACATCCTCAAGACCGCCGGCGTGCCGACGACGATGGGCGGCAACATCGGGCTGCCGATCCTCGCCCAAGACCCGCTGCCCGAAGGCGGGGTCTACGTGCTGGAGCTATCGAGCTACCAGATCGACCTGACGCAGAGCCTCGATTGCGACGTTGCCGTATTGCTCAACATCACGCCGGACCATCTCGACCGCTACGAGAGCTTCGGAGCGTACACGGCGTCGAAGGCCCGTTTGTTCGAAATGCAGACCTCCAATCAGGTCGGCCTATTCAACGAGGGTAACGCCGGATCCGATGACGTAATCGACGAACTGAATCATCGGCTGCCGTCGTTGCCTGCGCGACGTGAAACTTTTCACGGCGCGGGAGCGGACACGTACGTCCTCTCACGCGCACTGGCAGGCTGGCACAACGCGGTGAACGCCTCGGCCGCGATTTCCGTTTGCCACGCGCTCGGCGTCGACGAAATCGACGTTCGTGAAGGCCTGAAGAGCTTCACTGGGTTGTCCCATCGGATGGAGCCGGTGCGCGACCACCACGGCGTCCTCTTCGTCAACGACAGCAAGGCGACCAACGCGACCGCGACGGCGCCGGCGCTGGCTGCCTTCCCCAGCATTCGCTGGATCCTTGGCGGGCAGGCGAAGACCGACAATCTCGACGAATGCGCGCCGCATTTCTGCAACGTCCGTTCCGCCTACACGATCGGCGACGCGGCGGAGCTGTTCGAGCGGCTGCTGTCACCGCATATGCCAGTGAAAAATTGTGGAAAACTGGACGAAGCGGTGCGTCTGGCCGCGCAAGATGCGCAAGAGGGCGATACGGTGCTGTTGTCCCCGGCCTGCGCGAGCTTCGACCAGTTCAGGGACTTCGAGGACCGGGGAGACCAGTTCCGGGCATACGTGGGGGCGCTATGACCAGCCTGATTTCGGACAAGCTCAAGGCGACGATCCAGGTCGACGCGAACCGCTACGGCCGGTCCGACCGATCGGCGGTGGGCCGCTGGTTCTGGGAAATCGACCGAGTCCTGCTGCTGCTGGTCGCAGTGCTGATCGGGATCGGGCTGATCGCCGTCGCCGCCGCGTCGCCGGCAGCCGCCGACCGCTACTCGGGCGGGTCGGTGCGCGTTTCGGAGCTCAACTATTTCTATCGGCAGATTGCCTGGATCGCGCTCAGCATGCCGGTGATGATCGGCATTTCGATGCTGACCCGGGAACGGGCGCGGCGGCTCTCGCTGTTCGGCGCGGCCTTCTTCCTGGTGCTGCTGATCTTCGTGCCGGTGCTTGGCCCCGAAGTGAACGGCGCTCGGCGATGGATCAGTTTCGGAGTCGGCCAGGTGCAGCCGTCCGAGTTCCTCAAGCCGTTCTTCGTCGTCGCCATGGCCTGGTTGCTGAGCCTTCGCGAGACCGACAAGTCGCTGCCCGTCTTCGCCATATCCGCCCTCGTCACCGGCGCCATCGCCTTCCTGCTGATGAAGCAGCCGGACTTCGGATCGACCATCATCTTCGCCTGCGTCTGGCTGGCGATGCTGGCGCTGGCCGGCGTGTCGTTCCGGATCCTCGGCGGGCTTGCCGTCGCCGGCGTCGTCGGCGTCATCCTCGCTTACTTCCTGTACCCGGTGGCGACGACCCGCATCGACGGCTTCCTGTTCGGCGAAGGCGACAATTTCCAGGTGCAGAATGCGATGCGGACGCTGACCGCCGGCGGGCTCTTCGGGATGGGGCCGGGCGCCGGCACCCGCAAGTTTCACCTGCCGGAGCCGCACACCGACTATATCTTTTCGGTCATCGGGGAAGAGTTCGGGCTGATCGCCTGCCTGGCCATCGCCTTCCTTTATCTGACCATCGTCGCGCGGGTGCTGGTCAAGCTGCTGGAAGAGGAATCGTCGTTCGCGATCCTCGCGGCGGCGGGGCTCGCGGTTGAATTCGGCCTGCAGGCGCTGATCAATATGGCCGTGAACGTGCAGATCGCCCCGTCGAAGGGCATGACCCTGCCGTTCATCAGCTACGGCGGAAGTTCGATGCTGGCGCTGTCGATCGGCATGGGATTGCTGCTCGCCTTCACCCGCCGCAATCCGTATCTGACGCGCTCGCCCTACGTCGTGAAATGGAGCGGGGAGTCGCTGACGCAATGAATTTCGTCCTGGCTGCGGGAGGGACCGGGGGGCACATGGTGCCGGCCCATGCGCTCGCGGCTGAGCTGGGCGCGCGCGGTCATGGGGTGATGCTGATCACCGACGCTCGCGGCGCTAAGATTCCCGGCCTGTTCGACAAGGTGCCGGTGCACATCCTTCCCGCTGGCCGGCTGGGCGGCGGTGCGCTCGGATATCTCCGCGCGGGCCTATCGGTGCTCGCCGGACGGCGCCAAGCGAAGGCGCTGTACAGGCAGCACCAGCCCGACGCCGTGATCGGTTTTGGCGGCTATCCGGCCTTCCCGGCGCTGCTGGCGGCGAGCGCGCGCAAGATCCCGACCTTGCTGCATGAACAGAATGCGGTGCTCGGGCGCGTCAACCGCCTGCTTGCGGGTGAAGCCACCGCCCTTGCAACCGCATACGACAAGGTTGATCGGCTGAAACCGCGCTACGCCGATAAGGCGTTCCTGGTCGGCAATCCGGTGCGGGCGGAAATCGCCAAGCTGGGCGAGATGCCGTTCCCGCCGTTCGATTCGACGAGCCCGCTGAAGCTGCTGGTCACCGGTGGAAGCCAGGGCGCGAGCATCCTTGGCGAAGTGGTGCCGAGCGGGCTGGCCTTGCTCCAGGCTTCGCTGCGGCATCGCTTGCAGGTCGTGCAGCAATGCCGGCCCGACGATATCGACGCCATCCGCGCACGGTATAGCGACCTTGGCATTCCGGCCGAGCTGATGACGTTTATCGGCGACATGGAAGCCAAGCTGCGCGACGCGCACTTGATGATCGGCCGGGCCGGCGCTTCGACCATCGCCGAGCTGACGGCGGCCGGGCGCCCGGCGATCCTTATCCCCTTCGGCGCGGCGACCGACGATCACCAGACGGCCAATGCGCGCGAAATGGCCAAGGCCGGCGGCGCCCGGGTCATCAAGCAGGGCGAATTCACGCCCGAAGCCCTGGCACTGCAAATCGAAGCGCTGGCCGACGACCCGCAGGCGTTGGCGAACGCCGCCGCTCGCTCGCTGTCGGTCGGGCGCCCGCATGCGGCAAGCGACCTTGCCGACCTCGCTGAGCGGGTCGCCGGCGGATTGTCCCCGCTGGAAGTCGGTCCGGCAACGATGCGCGCGCCGGCCTCTTCCTCCGTCCAGGCGATGCCCGCATGAAGGCGATGGGCACCGATTTCGGGACGATCCACTTCGTCGGTATCGGCGGCATCGGCATGTCCGGAATTGCCGAGGTGATGCACCAGCTCGGTTATCGCGTCCAAGGCTCGGACATGGCCGAAGGCTATGTCGTCGAAGGGCTGCGCAAGGCGGGCATCCCGGTAAACATTGGCCATGCCGCGGACAATCTGGGCGACGCGGCGGTGGTCGTTTGTTCGACCGCGGTGTCGCGGGGCAATCCGGAAGTGGAAGCCGCCATCGAGCGGCGATTGCCGATCGTCCGGCGCGCCGAGATGCTTGCCGAGCTGATGCGGATGCAAAAGACCATCGCGGTCGCCGGCACGCACGGCAAGACGACGACGACATCGATGATCGCGGCAATGCTCGACGCCGGCGGCATCGACCCGACCGTAATCAACGGCGGGATCATCAACCGCTACGGGTCCAACGCGCGGCTCGGCAAGAGCGACTGGATGGTGGTCGAGGCCGACGAGAGCGACGGCAGCTTCCTCCGGCTCGACGGTACGATTGCGGTCGTCACCAACATCGACCCCGAGCACCTGGAGCATTACGGCGGATTCGACGAGGTCAAGAAGGCCTACTGCGAGTTCATTGAGAACGTGCCCTTCTACGGGTTGGCCGTGCTGTGCATCGACCATCCGGAGGTGCAGAGCATCATCGGCCGAATTCGTGACCGGCGGATCGTCACTTACGGCTTTTCCGCGCTTGCCGACGTACGGGCGGAAAATGTCGCGCCCGACGGCGCTGGCAGCATGTTCGACGCAGTCGTGCTGGAGCGCGACGGATCGCGGCGGACCATTGCGGGCATTCACGTGCCGATGCCTGGACGGCACAACGTGCAAAATGCGCTGGCAGCGATCGCCGCCGCAATCGAGCTTGGCATCGCGGACGACAAGATCGTTACCGGCTTCGAGCGCTTCGAGGGCGTCAAGCGCCGCTTCACCAAGGTCGGCGAAGTCGACGGCACGACCATCATCGACGATTATGCGCACCACCCGGTCGAAATCCGCGCGGTGTTGTCGGCGGCGCGCGAAGCAGCTTCGGCGAGCGGCGGCCGAGTGATCGCGGTCATGCAGCCGCACCGCTTCACTCGCCTGGAATCGCTGATGGACGAATTCCAGAGCGCCTTCAACGACGCCGACGTGGTCTTCGTCACGCCGGTTTATGCGGCCGGCGAAGAGCCGATCGAAGGTGTCGATTCCAATGCGCTGGTCGATGGCTTGCGCGCCCACGGCCACCGCATGGTGAAGTCCGTCGGCAGCCTGGCCGAACTATGCACCGCGCTTCGCGATCTGGCGGCGGCGGGCGACATCGTCATCTGCCTTGGCGCCGGCGACATCACCAAATGGGCCGGGGCGCTGGCCGACGGCCTGTGCCAGGCGCGGGCGAAGAAATGAGCGGCAGCAACGTCATGCCGAAGGTTCGCGGGCGGCTGACGCCTGACGCCCCACTGGCGCCGTTGGTGTGGTTCAAAAGCGGTGGTTCGGCCGAGCGGCTGTTCGAGCCCGCCGACGTCGACGACCTGGTGGCGTTCCTCAAGCAGCTCGAGCCGGACGTGCCGGTGATGGCGCTCGGGCTCGGGTCGAACCTGATCGTTCGCGACGGCGGAGTCCCGGGCGTGGTCGTGCGGCTCGGCAAGCCACTCGCCAAGGTCGAGCAACTCGACCCGACGACGCTTCGCTGCGGCGGCGGGGCCAGCGGCATCCTGGTCAGCTCGACCGCGCGTGACGCCGGGATCGGCGGGCTGGAGTTCCTGCGCTCGATTCCCGGCACCGTCGGCGGCTTCGTACGCATGAATGGCGGCGCCTACGGGCGCGAGACCTGCGAAATCCTGGTCGAATGCGATGTCGTGCTCCGTTCGGGCGAGCGCCGGACGATGAACGTGGACGCGCTTGGCTACAGCTATCGTCACAGCGAATTGCCGGAGCAGGCGGTGGTCGTGTCCGCCACGTTTCGCGGCGAGTCGAAGGAGTCGGAAGCAATCCAGGCGGAAATGGATCGCATCGCCGCAAGCCGCGAGGAATCGCAGCCGCTGCGCAGCCGCACCGGCGGATCGACGTTCAAAAACCCGCTGCCGCACAAGGCCTGGCAGGTGATCGATGCAGCCGGCTGCCGGGGCCTGACGATCGGCGATGCCCAAGTCTCGGAAAAACATTGCAACTTCCTGCTCAACCTCGGTAGCGCGACGAGCGCCGATATCGAAGCGCTCGGCGAGGAAGTCCGGCGCCGCGTGAAGGCGGATTGCGGGATTGAGCTTCAGTGGGAAATTCAGCGGGTCGGCACGCCATGAACAAGGACATGCATGTCGTCGTGCTGATGGGCGGCTGGTCGGCCGAACGCGAAGTCTCGCGGATGAGCGGCAAGGGCATTGTCGAGGCGCTGCAGGGCGCCGGCTGGAGCCGCGTCACGCCGCTCGACATGGATCGCGACGTTGCCCACCGGCTCGCGGAACTGAAGCCCGACGTCGTGTTCAACGCGCTTCACGGCACTCCGGGCGAAGATGGCACGGTCCAGGGCATGCTCAACCTGATGGGGATCAAATATACCCACAGCGGGCTGGAGACTTCGGTCATCGCCATCGACAAGGAACTGACCAAGATGGTTCTGGTGCCGCATGGCATCCGGATGCCGGCGGGCAAGGTCGTCGACAGCGAGAGCCTGTTCAGCGAGGACCCGATCGCTCGGCCGTTCGTGCTCAAGCCGGTCAACGAGGGATCGTCGGTCGGCGTGGCTATCGTCACCGCCGAGGGCAATTACGGCAACCCGATCGGCCGCGATGTCGAAGGCCCCTGGAATCATTTCGAAACATTGCTCGCCGAGCCCTTCATCAAGGGTCGCGAGCTGACTGTGGCGGTCCTCGGCGATGAAGCGCTCGCGGTGACCGAACTCAAGCCGACCGCCGGCTTCTATGATTATGAGGCCAAATATACCGACGGCCTGACGACCCATGTCTGTCCTGCCGAAGTTCCGGCTGACATCGCCCAGGCGATGATGAAGATGGCGCTCGACGCCCACCGGATCCTCGGCTGCAAGGGCGCGTCGCGCTCCGACTTCCGCTGGGACGATGAGCAGTGGGAAGCGGGGCTTTATCTGCTGGAGGTCAACACCCAGCCCGGAATGACGCCACTCAGCCTGGTGCCGGAACAGGCCAAGTATCGCGGGATCAGCTATGCCCAACTGGTCGAGCGGATCATCGAGGAGGCATTGTGACCGCGGCGCGGGTGCGGCGAGGCGGCGCGGCGCGGCCGAAGAAAGCGGCGCCGCGCGTGGTGCCGAAGAAACTGGCCAAGAAACTGCCGATGGCCGAAGCGAAGGTGAATCGCTGGGCCGGCATCGTCTTCGGACTGTTCGTGGCGCTGATCGTAGCAGTCGTGCTGGTCGCGCTTGAGGTTCCGTCGAAGGCGATGACCGCGGCCGGCGAAGCGGTTGGAAACGCCGGCTTCCGCGTTAGCAGCGTCGATATCCGCGGCACCCAGCATATGGACAGCGCGCCCGTCTACGCCGTCGCGCTCGACCAGAAGACTCGCGCCCTGCCGCTGGTCGACGTGTCGGCAATCCGCGAACAATTGCTGCGCTACGGCTGGGTCAAGGATGCGCGCGTGTCGCGGCGCTTCCCCGACACGTTGGTCGTCGACATCGTCGAGCGCACGCCCGCTGCCTTGTGGCAGGATCGCAACCGGCTGGCGCTGATCGATGCCGACGGGGTCGTGCTGGAACGCGTGCCGGTCGACCAGATGCCCGACCTGCCGCTGTTGATCGGGCCGGGCGCGAACCTGCGCGAGCGCGACCTTTCCCGGTTGATGGCCAGTGTGCCAACGCTCAAGCCGCAGCTGGTTTCGGCCAATTGGGTCGGCGGCCGGCGCTGGGACCTGCAGTTCCAGTCGGGGGAAACGGTGCTTCTGCCCGAAGGGAAGGCGGGGGCCGCCGCGCTCACCAAGTTCGCCGAGATGGACAAGAGCACCGGTCTGCTCGGGCGGGGGATGCTCCGCTTCGACCTGCGGCTCGGCGACAAGATGATCGTGCGCTTGCCAAAACCGGTGCCGGCGTCGGACGCCAAACCGGTCAACGAGGGCTGACGCGCAGTTGGCCGACACTGGCGACCAGCCGCTGATTGCCGCGCTCGACATTGGCTCGTCCAAGGTCAGCGCGCTCATCGCCACCCGCGATTCAGAGCGCAACCTGCGCGTCCTCGGCACCGGGCAGCGGGAGAGCCGCGGCGTCAAGCGCGGCTACATCACCGACGTCGAGGCCAGCGAGTTCGCGGTCCGCGAAGCGGTCGAACTGGCCGAGCGCATGTCCGGCGTCACGATCGAGGATGTGTGGGCAAGCTATGGCGCCGGCGGGCTGATCAGCCGGGTCGCGAACGTCGAGGTCGAGCTTGGCGGGCACCAGATCGAACAGGCCGATATCGACGAACTGATGCGCGGCGGCCGGCAGGAGATCGGCAAGGATGAAAAGGTCATCCTGCACGCGCATCCGGCGCTCTATTCGATCGACGGCGCGGACGGGGTGCAGCAGCCGATCGGCCTTCACGCCAATCGCCTGGGCGTCGATATTCACGTCATTTCCGCCGATCCGGCGCCGCTGCGCAACGTCGATTATGTGATCCGCACCGCCCACCTGGGAGTGAAGGCGATTGTCGCCTCGCCGATTGCAGCCGCGCTGGCCTGCCTGACCGATGAGGAGCGAGAGCTTGGCGTTGCGCTGGTCGAGCTTGGCGCCGGCGTCACGAACGTGTCGCTGCACGCCGGCGGGATGCTTCTCGGCCTTCGTTCGATCCCGCTGGGCGCGCGCGATATCACCGACGACATCGCCGCCGCGTTCGGCGTCCGCCGCCGCGATGCCGAGCGCCTGAAGTGCTTCTACGGATCGGCGATGACCTCCCCGCGCGACAATCATGAGATGATCGAGGCGGCGCACAGCGGCAGCGAGCAGGGGGCGGACCCGATCCGACTGACCCGGGCGCAGTTGATGATGGTCATTCGCCACCGGGTCGAGGAATTGACCGGCGCGGTCGATGCAGCGCTCAAGGCGCTCGGTTTCTCTGGCCCGGTTGGCCGCCCGGTCGTGCTGACCGGGGGCGGGGCCGAGCTGAAGAACATCGCCGATTACATGCAGGGCGTGCTCGGGCGAACGGTTCGGATCGGGCGGCCCAAAACGCTCGCCGGGCTTCCCGACGCGCACAGCGGCCCTGCCTTCTCGACGCTGGTCGGGCTGGCTTGCCTGGCGGGCTCGCGAAGCGGCGATATTCGCGATATCGCGATGGCGGGCGGCGGCGAGCGCAAGCCGACGAAGGGCCTGGTCGGGCGGCTGATCAGCGCCCTCAAGCAGAGCTACTGAACCGCGCTCAGCCGAGCGCGATGTCGAGTAGCAGCATCAGCGCCAGGCCGACGACGAACGCCGCGATCGGCCGGCTGTCGCTCGAATCCTTTTGCACCGCAGGGATCAGCTCGGCGGCGACGATGTAGAGCATCGCCCCCGCAGCCCAGCCCATTGCCGGCGCAAGCAATTGGTTGGCGAGGGTGACGATCGCCGCGGCAAGGAAGGCGCCGAGCGGTTCGACCATGCCGGTAGCGCCGCTGATCAGCACCGCGCGGCGGCGCGAAACGCCGATGGTCAGGAGCGCCGCGGCCACCGCGAGCCCTTCCGGAAGGTTCTGGACACCGATGCCGATCGCCGTCGTGATTCCGATCTTGATCTCGCCGGAGCCGAATCCGACGCCCACGGCCGCGCCTTCGGGGAAATTGTGCGCCGTCATTGCTAGCAGCAGCAGCCAGACCCGTTGCGAGACTTCCGGCGCCGCGCCGTTGCTGGTGAATGCCTCCGGTGGAGTCACCCGGGCGCGGATCCAGCCGATTGAAAGCGCGCCCGCGCCGACGCCGAGCGCGATCAGCCCGGCCGCCGCGAAGGGCGTCGACCCATTGGCCATCGCGAAGTCGGCCGCCGGGACAATCAGCGAAAGGTAGGATGCCGACAGCATGACGCCGGCGGCAAAGGCCAGCATCATGTCGTGCAGCCTTTCGGACCCGCGAAAGGCGAGCACGGGCAAGGCACCGACCAACGTCGCAACCCCGGTCGCCAATCCGGCGGCGCTGCCTGCCAGGATCAGCGACCAGTCATCACCAGCGATCATGTTGCAATTGCCTCAGCACCCCAGCGCGAACGGCCCAGTGGCAGGTCTGGTCCCGGGCGTCGAGGGCAAGCGAAAATCGGCTCATCCCGCCTGCAGCCGCGTTTTCCCGTTTTTTTTGGTCCGAATTAACTTTTTCGCTTGGCTTGCGACTCGCGATGATTCAAAGATTCGTCCCGGTGGTTCAATGCGCTAGCCGCGCATGAAGGGGGCACGTCATGAGCATCGATTTCATTCGGCCGGAAGTGGACGAACTCCGCCCGCGGATCAGCGTGATCGGCGTCGGCGGCGCCGGCGGCAACGCGGTCGCCAACATGATCCGTTCGGACGTGCAGGGCGTCGACTTCATCGTCGCCAATACCGACGCGCAGGCGCTCAACACGTCGTCGGCCGATCGGCGGATCCAGCTCGGGCTGAAGATCACGCAGGGCCTCGGCGCTGGCTCGCGGCCCGAAATCGGGCGTGCGGCCGCCGAAGAGACGATCGAGGAAATCGAACGCGCGCTCGAAGGCGCGCACATGTGCTTCATCGCCGCCGGTATGGGCGGCGGCACCGGCACCGGTGCTGCACCGGTCATTGCCAAGACCGCGCGCGACAAGGGCATCCTGACCGTCGGTGTCGTCACCAAGCCGTTCGCATTCGAAGGTGCCCGCCGCACCCGTTCGGCGGACAGCGGCATTGAGGAACTGCAGCAGCACGTCGATACGCTGATCGTCATTCCGAACCAGAACCTGTTCCGCCTCGCGAACTCGGACACGACCTTCAAGGAAGCGTTCGAGATGGCCGACGAGGTGCTGCAGCAGGGCGTCCGCGGGATCACCGACCTGATGGTCATGCCCGGCCTCATCAACCTCGACTTCGCCGACGTGCGTTCGGTGATGGGCGAAATGGGCAAGGCGATGATGGGAACCGGCGAAGCCTCGGGCGACAACCGCGCCATCGAGGCCGCCGAGAAGGCCATTTCCAACCCGCTGCTCGACGGCGTCAGCATGAAGGGCGCCAAGGGCGTCATCATCTCGATCACCGGCGGTGAGGACATGCGCCTGATGGAGGTCGACGAGGCTGCCAGCCACATCAAGGAATTGGTCGATCCCGACGCCAACATCATTTGGGGCTCGGCGTTCAACAACAACATGGAAGGCAAGATTCGCGTGTCGGTGGTCGCCACCGGCATCGAAGCCGAGACAGGGACGCAGGCGCAGCCGGCCAAGGTCTTCACCTTCCCGAGCGCACGCACGGTCGCTCCGGCCGCCGATCCTGTTGCCGCGGCGCCTGAAATGGACGCTGAGGACAGCGACGAAGACGAAGCCATGGAGCTGACCGAGGAAGTAGGCGGCGAGGAAGGCGACGAGCTGCTGCTCGACAGCGACGACATCCTCACCAGCCCGGTCGGCGCACCGCCGATTGCACCGCCGACCGACGAGGCCGAGGCGCGGGACGAGGGCGACCAGCCCAAGCGCGAAAGCGGAACGCTGTTCGAGCGGATGTCGAACATCGCCCGCGGAGCGCCCAAGGCGCAGATCGGCGAGGACGATGGCGACATGCCCGGCTTCTCGCGTGAGCCGATCGACATCCCGCGCTTCCTCAATCGGCAGAACAACCAGTAGGATTGCGCCTTCGGCGGCCCGCTCACCGAGGCTGCCGCACGGTTCATCGCGCCGCGACTAGTCAGAAAGGTTCTCGCAAGCTCCTCTTGCGCAGGGGAGCCGGGATGGCGGGGAAATCGATGAAACGTGTCCGTTTAGCAGCGGCAATTCTAGCAGGCGTGGGCAGCATACTTGCCGTTACGCCGAGGGCGTCGGCGCAAATGCCGGCCTATGTCGAAAGCCCCTCGGACGCGCTTGCGAGAAGCATTCGCGTGCTTGCGACGAGCCCCAAGGACTTCAACGCCCTGGTCGCTGCGGGTCGGGCGTCACTGGCCCTTGGCGATGCTCAGTCGGCGGCCGGATTTTATGCGCGCGCGGCGGAAGTGAACGGCAACAACCCGGTTGCGCAGGCCGGCATCGGCGCGGCCCTGGTCGGTTCGGGCGACCCGCAGGCGGCCTTGACCTATTTTGCCCGCGCCCAACAGCTTGGCGCCAGCGTCACGTCCTTCGGTTGCGATCGCGGGCTCGCCTTCGACCTGCTTGGGCAACAGGCGCTCGCGCAGACCGATTATCGCGTGGCGATGCTGGGGACGGACCGGGATGAGGCGACGCGCCGCCTTGCCTTGAGTCAGGCGATCGGCGGCAACGTTCCTGCAGCGCTGACGACGCTCCAGCCATTGCTGCTGCGTCGCGATCCCGGCGCGACACGGGTCAAGTCGCTGGTCCTGGCCTTGGCCGGCGATGTCGTCGGCGCCAAGGCCGCGCTCGATTCGATGATGCCCGGCGCTTCGCTGCGGATGGACCCGTTCTTCCGGAAACTCCCGCAGCTCAGCGCGTCGGAGAAAGCCGCGGCGGTCCACCTTGGCGTCTTCCCCGGAGCCGCCGGGTCTAGCTACGCCGGCGCGGACTCGCCGGGGGACGGGCTTGCCGGAATTGAGGAACTGCTTCGCCAACCGGCCCCGGCTTCGACGAATGCCGTCGCAAGCTTCCCTGCGGCGTCGGTTCCCGCGCCAAGCATCGCCACGGCGGCGCTGACTCGCCCGCTGGCGCCTGCCAAGCGGGTGCAGGCGAGCGCCGGCAGCCGCAAGATCTGGCTTCAGCTTGCCAGCGGCGCGAACGAATCGGCGCTGCCGGACGAATTCCGCAGGATCCGCTCGCGAAGCCCCGAATTGTTCGAAGACATCGATGGCTATGTTGCCGCCGATGGCGCTAAGGCGCGGCTGGTGATCGGACCATTTAAAAGCCGCGAAGACGCCGAGATTTTCGAAGAGGCGTTGTCGAACGAGCGTATCAAGGCATTCAGCTGGACCAGCGCTCCTGGCCAGCCGGTCCGTAAGCTCGAGGTTCGGTGAAGCTCAACCCTGCGCTGGCGGTCCAGCCAAGCCTGTCGCGCGGGCGCCGGCACCAGGAAAGCGATTCCGGCCCGCGCGGCCCACGCGACGTGTTCCAGCGCGACCGCGACCGGATTATCCACTCGATCGCCTTCCGCAGGCTGCGCCACAAGACCCAGGTCTTCGTCGCACCCGACGGCGACCATTATCGCGTTCGTCTGACCCACAGCCTGGAAGTGGCGCAAATCGGCCGGACCATCGCCCGCGCGCTCGGCCTGAACGAAGACCTGACCGAGACATTGTGCCTGGCCCACGATCTCGGCCACCCGCCGTTCGGTCACGCTGGCGAGGATGCGTTGCAGGATGCGCTGGCAGAGGCCGGCGGCTTCGACCACAACGCCCACTCGATCCGCCTCGTCACGAGGCTGGAGACGCCATACGTCGGTTTTGACGGCCTCAACCTCAGCTGGGAAGCTCTTGAGGGCCTGGCCAAGCATAACGGGCCGGTCGCTAGTCCCAGCTGGGCGCTGGCCGAGGCAGATGCCGACTTCGACCTGAGACTGGGTTCCTGGCCGAGCCTGGAAGCGCAGGTGGCGGCGATCGCGGACGACATCGCCTATGACAATCACGATATCGACGATGGGCTGCGGGCGGGGCTGCTCGATACCGAAAGCCTGAGGGAAGTACCGCTTGTGGCGCGCCACTGGGGCATGATCGAGGAGCGCTGCGGGACGTTGGCACCCGACAAGATGCAGCGGGCGCTCGTGCGCGACCAGATCGGCACCATGGTTGCGGATGTGCTGGAGGAGACGCGCCGGAGGATCGACGCAAGCGGTGTCGAAACCGTGGACGACGTGCGTGCCGCCAATGGTCCCCTGGTCGGATTTTCAGCCGGGCTCGCCGCCGAGGAGCGGGCGTTGAAGCGGTTTCTCTACGACCAGGTCTACAACGCGCCGGCGCTGCATCCGGTACGACAGCAGGCGCAGCAGGTCATCGCGGGCCTCGCCAAGGCCTATCTCGATGACCCCAGCCTGCTTCCCGAAGACTGGCGCGGGTCAGGCGACGCGGTGGACCACAGCCGCCGCGTTGGCGACTTCATTGCCGGGATGACCGACCCGTTCGCAATCGCCCGCTATCGAGCGTTGGTCGGGCCGGTCGATCTTCCGGAACGCTTCTAACCGTTTCCTAGTCGTCGGTCGGCCGTGTGGTCTGCTTGTCGAGACCGCTGATGCTCTTTTCGCGCGAGCGCTTGGGCTCGGCCGTCGGCGCGGCGGGTTGCGCGCTTTGTGCCGTCGCCGCTCGTGCGGCCGCGGAGCGGGCCGCGGCGCGCTGCGCACTGGCGGTGCGGACCTGCGCCTTCAGCTGCTCGCTGGCGGCCTTCATCGCTTCTGCAGTGCCATCGCAGGGGGCCGCCATGATCGCTTTTTCGATCATCCCCCGATTGTCATAGACATAACCGAGATCGGCGGCGGCCTCAGCCTCCAGCCCGCTGACAAACCCATTCCAGTTCTTGAGGAATTCCGGCTTGGCGGACTGCGTCGCCAGCCGGGGCAGCTCGACCGTGCCAGTGAAATTGACCTTCGCGGAAGCAACCTTGCAAACGCCCGCGGTCGTCGTCTTGCCGATTTCCGCGTCGGTGCTCCAAGCGGTGCTGACCGTCTTCGGGCCAGACGTTCCGGGAGCCGTGCGCATGGCGATGATCGCCTTGTTGACCGCTTCGGGCGTATTGCCGGGGACATCGTAATATTTGACCGTCACGCCGGGAATGCTGCTCAGCGGACGGGCCGGCGCGGGCGAAACCGTCGGCATCACAGCCTGGGCAGCGCCGGTGGCGAGTAGAGCGATGAAAACATTGATCATTGTGAATCTCCGTAGCGGTCGGACCGCTTCTAGCGACGGACGGCCGCGCGGCAAGCACCCGTGACGCGGCGATGGTGGTGCGTTAGAGGGCGCGCTCTGCCGATCCCATGGTGAACATAAGTTGAGCGTATACTCTCATTACGCAGCGCTCCTCGACGGAGTGTTGGACGAACTTCAGGCTGACGGCACGCTGCCGGCGGACATCAATCGGCGCGCGGTCGCGGTCGAGCCGCCGCGCGACCCGGCGCACGGCGACCTGGCGACCAATGCGGCGATGGTGCTTGCGAAAGCGGCTTCGACCAACCCGCGGTCGCTGGCTGCGGCAATCGCGCCCAAGCTGGAGGCGATCCCGACCGTCGCTTCGGTCGAAGTCGCCGGGCCGGGCTTCCTCAACATCCGCCTGGCGCCCGAAAGCTGGCGTAATGAACTGGCGACGATCCTTCGCGAAGGCGACGCGTACGGCCAGTCGACCGCGGGCAAGAATGAGCGGGTCAACGTCGAATATGTCTCCGCCAACCCGACCGGGCCGCTGCACATGGGTCATTGCCGCGGCGCGGTCGTCGGCGATGCGCTGGCGCGCCTGCTCGAAGCGGCGGGATTCCGGGTCACCAAGGAATATTACGTCAACGACGCGGGCAGCCAGGTCGAAACGCTCGCCCGTTCGGTGCACTTGCGGTACCGCGAAGCGCTCGGCGAGGACATCGGCCCGATCCCCGAGGGCATGTACCCAGGGGATTACCTGGTGCCGATCGGTACCGCGCTCGCGGCCGAATATGGCGACCGGTTCGCGCAGGCACCCGAAAGCGAATGGCTGGCATTGTTCATGGAGCGCGCGGTCGCCGCGATGCTCGACCTAATCCGCCACGACCTCGCGCTGCTCAATATCCACCACGACATTTTCGCATCGGAAGCGAAGCTGCAGCAGTCGGGCGCGGTCGATGCCGGCCTGGAGCAGCTCAAGCAGCGCGGGCTGATCTACCAAGGCACGCTCGAGGCGCCAAAGGGCGAAACTCCGGACGACTGGGAGCCGGTCGAGCTGACCTTGTTCCGATCGACCGAGTTCGGCGACGACCAGGACCGGCCGATGAAGAAGTCGGACGGCAGCTGGACCTATTTCGGGGCCGATGCTGCCTATCACCTGAAAAAGGCGCAGGATGCCGACCATCTGGTCAACATCTGGGGTGCCGACCACGCCGGCACGGTCAAGCGCGTCCAATCGGCGGTCAAGGCGCTGACCGACGGCCGCGTCGACCTCGATGTGAAGCTGGTCCAGATGGTGCGCCTGTTCCGCGCGGGTGAGCCGGTAAAGATGTCGAAGCGGGCGGGCGACTTCGTCACGCTGGCCGATGTTGTCGGCGAGGTCGGCAAGGACGTCGTTCGCTTCATGATGCTGACCAAGCGCGCCGATACGATGCTCGACTTCGACTTCGCCAAGGTCGTCGAGGCGTCGAAGGATAATCCGGTCTTCTACGTGCAATATGCCCATGCGCGGATTTCCTCACTGCACCGCAAGGCGGCGGATGCGGGGGTCAGCCTCGACGCTGGCGCCGACCTGTCGCTGCTGGACGAAGAGGAACTGGGGCTGGTCAAGTTCGCGGCCCAGTTCCCGCGGACGATCGAGGCCGCGGCAATGGCTCACGAACCGCATCGCATTGCTTTTTATCTCTACGATTTGGCGGCGGCGTTCCACGCCCTCTGGAACCGCGGCAACGACGATCCGGGCCGGCGCTTCCTGGTGGAGGACAATCCACAGCTTTCTCGGGCCCGTCTGGAACTGGCGCGGGGCATCGGGCAAATCATTCGCAGCGGCCTGAAGCTGATGGGGGTCGAGGCCGCCGAGGAGATGCGCTGATGTCCGACAGCCGCGCGGTCTACGACGAGGACCGCCTGCCCTGGCTGCAGGAAGTCGAGGATGAAGACGCGCCGAGCGGCGTTTCGGCGGGGCGGATGCTCGCCGCGCTCGTGGTCGTGCTTGCCGCCGCAGCAATCGTCGCCGCGACCTTTTTTTGGATTGGCCGCAAGGATGCTGGCGAAGCCGGCAGCGCTCCGGAACTGATCGAAGCGCCTTCAGGCCCCTACAAGGTCAAGCCGACCGATCCTGGCGGGCTGGACGTCGCCGGGGACAGCGAGACGGCCTATCAAACCAGCGCCGGGCAGGACTTCGATTCCCAGCTCGACACCAGCCGGCTGCCGCGGCAGCCCGGATCCGTCCCCGCGCCCCAATCGGAGGCGACGCCCGCGGCCGAGGCCGAAAAGCCCGTACCGCCCACGCCAAAATCGGAAGCAAAGCCTGAACAGCCGGCGGTTTCGGGCGGCGGCTCGGTCATCCAGCTCGGTGCTTACAAGAATACGGCGCAGGCACAGCGGGCGTGGAGCGCCCTGACCGCGCGTTTCCCGGACCTGGGCAGCCTCAGCAAGATCGTCGTGCCATATTCGGCGGGCGGCAGCAGCGGCTATCGCTTGCGGGCCGGCGCTTCCAGCCCGGCGCGGGCGCAGGAGATGTGCAAGGCGCTCCAGGCCGCCGGCGAAAGCTGTTTCATCGCGAGGTAGGACGGTGCAGGCTGCAATTTACGGACTCGCCGGGCCCCAGCTTTCGGACGAGGAACGCGGCTTCTTTCGCGATGCCGACCCAGCGGGGTTCATCCTCTTCAAGCGCAATTGCGAGAGCCAGCAGCAACTGCTGACGCTGACGGACGCGTTGCGGGACCTGTCGGGCCGCGCCGACGTGCCGATCCTGATCGATCAGGAAGGCGGCCGGGTGGCGCGGATGAAGGCGCCGGAATGGCCCGCCTTCCCGGCGGCGGAAGCCTTCGCGCGTCTCTACGAAACGGCGCCCTCATCGGCGATCGAGGCGGTCCGCTCCAACGCGCGCGCCCTCGGGCTGATGCTCGCCGAGGCGGGAATCAACGTCGACTGCCTGCCGATGCTCGACGTCCGACAGCCGGGCGCCAGCGACATTGTCGGCGATCGCGCGCTCGGCGCCGATCCGATGCAGGTTGCGGCGCTCGGCCGCGCGGTCCTAACGGGGCTTCGGTCCGCGGGCGTGGTCGGGGTGATCAAGCATATGCCGGGCCACGGCCGGGCCCTGGTCGACAGCCACCTCGAACTGCCGGTGGTCACCGCCAGCGAAGAAGAATTGCAGGTCGATCTCGAACCCTTCGAGCGGTTGAACTGGGCGCCGATGGGGATGACCGCCCATGTCGTCTACACTGCCTGGGACAAGGCGCGTCCGGGCAGCCTTTCGCCAACCGTCATCAGCCAAATCATTCGCGAGCGCATCGGGTTCGACGGCTGGCTGATGAGCGACGATCTTGGCATGAACGCGCTCCAAGGCGATTTCGGGGAGCGCGCTGCCGGCGCCGTGGCCGCCGGTTGCGATGTCGCGCTGCATTGTTCGGGAATCATGGAGGAGATGGTCGCGATCGCTGCCGCAGTGCCGGCAATGAGCGCGGTTGGGGAGGAGCGGCTGGCGCGGGCCATGGCCACCATCGCCGAAGCGCAGGACGGCCCCAGCTTTGCGGAATGTGTGGACAAGCGCGACCAGCTTCTGGCGCTTGCCTGAACGGCGCGATAGCCTCGCCTGATGGCCGAGCAGCAGCTCAGATTGGTGCACAGCGAGCCGGATGAGCTCAACCTTACGCTCGATGGCTGGGAAGGTCCGCTCGACCTGTTGCTCGAGCTCGCGCGCGGGCAAAAGGTCGATCTGGCGCAGATTTCCATCCTCGCGCTGGTCGAACAATATCTCGCTTACTTGAACCAGGCGCGAGCGCTGAAGCTTGAGATCGCCGCCGACTATCTCGTCATGGCGGCGTGGCTGGCCTACCTTAAATCCTGCCTGCTGCTTCCCAAGGATCCGGAGCAGGATCCCAGCCCGGAAGAAATCGCGCTGCGCCTGCAGATGCGGCTGCAGCGGCTGGATGCCATGCGCGAAGCCGGCGCTCGCCTGATGGGCCGCGACCGCGTCGGCCGCGATGTTTTCGTCCGGGCGGCGCCGGAGGGTCTTCGGCTGGTGCGCAAGTCGGCGTGGCATGCCACCGCCTTCGACCTGTTCGCCGCTTACGGCACGGTTAAGGCGCGCACCCAACCGGCCTTCCACGTCGTCCACGCGCGTTCGGTCATGACCCTGGAAGAAGCGATCGAACGGGTCGGCAAGCTGATCGGCATGGCCATCGAGTGGACCGAGATTCGCGCGTTCCTGCCCGACACGGCCGATCCGCAATACGCCAAGTCGGCGCTTGCCTCGAGCTTTGTCGCAACCCTGGAACTGGCCCGGCGCGGCCGGCTCGACCTCGCCCAGGAAAGCGCCTTCGCGCCGTTGCGGGTCAGGGTCGCCTGATGGACGAGCTGGCCCGGGCGGTCGAAGCGACCCTGTTCGCATCGGAGACGCCGTTGACGGTGGCCGAGCTTGCCCAGCACGTCGGCGAGGGCGACCTCGACGCGGCGCTGGCGCAGCTTGCCGAGGTGTATCAGGGGCACGGAGTCGAACTGGTCGAGCGCGGCGGTCGCTGGCATTTCCAGACCGCGCCGGATCTTGCCCACTTGCTGCGCCGGACCCGCGAAGAGCCGCGCCGACTGTCGCGCGCGGCCACCGAGACGCTGGCGATCATTGCCTATCATGAGCCGGTCAGCCGCGCCGAGATCGAGGCGATCCGCGGCGTGCAGATTTCGAAAGGCACGCTCGACGTGCTGATGGAGGCAGGCTGGGTGCGGACGGCGGGCCGCCGCGAAGGGCCGGGCCGCCCACTGCTCTACGCGACCACGGCCGAATTCCTTACCCACTTCGGCCTCGCGTCGCGTCGCGACCTACCCGGGATCGACGACCTGAAAGCCGCCGGCCTGCTCGATCCGCTCGACGAGGCGGCGTTTGCGGCCATGGGCGAACTGCAACTGGAAAGCGGCGACGAGGACGACTAGATACAGGTTCAAAGGAGTGAGTTCATGGGCGGCTTCAGCCTCATTCACTGGATCATCCTCGGCCTGTTCCTGCTGCTGCTGTTCGGCGGCAACCGCTTCTCGGCGGCGATGAAGGACGTCGGCAAGGGCCTGCGCAGCTTCAAGGAAGGCATTGGCGACGAGGAAGAAGAGCGGCGCAAGCGCGTCGAAGCTGAAGGCCGCCTGCAAAGCCGCCCGCCCGAGCGTCCCATCGAAGTCACCCCCGAACCGCGCCCGACCGCAGAGCAACCGCCGCTGCGAGACGACGAGCCGCGCCGCTAAGCGCGCCGCCGGCCCATGTTCGGCGTCGATTCCACAGAACTGCTGATTGTCGCCGTCCTGGCGCTGCTGTTCATTGGCCCCAAGGAATTGCCGACGACGATGCGCACCGTCGGGCGCTGGGTCGGCAAGATGCGCGGCATGGCGCGGCATTTCACCAGCGGCTTCGAAGCGATGGTCCGCGAAGCAGAGCTGGAGGAAATGGAGAAGAAATGGCGCGAGGAGAATGAGCGGATCATGCGCGAATATCCGGCGCTGACCGATCCGACGGCCATCGTCGAGCCTGAGGTGGAGCCGGTCAGCGACGACCAGCCGCCGCTTCCGCTCGAGCATCCGCAGCGCGAATTGCCGTGAGCGAAATCGACGAGACCAAGGCGCCGCTGCTCGATCATTTGATCGAGCTGAGGCGCCGGCTGCTGTGGTCGGTCGGCGTGCTTGCGGCCCTGTTCTTCGCCTGCCTCTACTTCGCGCGCCCGATCTTCGCGGTGCTGGTGCAGCCGCTGATCGCCGCCGGCCAAGGGAAGATCATCTACACCGACATCTTCGAAGCCTTCTTTGTCGAAGTGAAAGTGGCGCTGTTCGCGGCGCTCATGCTCGGCTTCCCCTTCTTCGCGACGCAGATGTGGCGGTTCGTCGCGCCCGGCCTGTACATGAAGGAGAAGAAGGCGCTGTTGCCCTTCTTGTTGCTGACCCCGGTCTTCTTCGGCGGCGGCGCGGCCTTCGCTTACTTCGTGGCCATGCCGTGGGCGCTTAGCTTCCTGCTCGGCTTTCAGGGGGAGATCGGCGGGATCCAGCAGGAAGCGCTTCCGGCGGTCGGCAATTACCTGAGCTTCTGCACCCGCTTCCTGTTCGGCTTTGGGGTCGCCTTCCTGACCCCAGTCCTCCTGATGATCCTTGAGCGCACCGGCATCATCACGCTCGATCATTTGACCAAGCACCGGCGCTACGCAGCAGTTGCCTCCGCCGCGGTCGCAGCGGTGCTCACGCCGCCGGACGCAGTGTCGATGCTGATGATGCTGGTGCCGCTATATCTGCTTTACGAATTCGCCATCCTGGCGATCCGCCTGACCCACTGGCGCGCGGCACGAAAGGCCGCGGCGGGCCCGATCTCAGCAGAAGAAAAAAGAGAGGGCCCGGAAGCGCCACCGGGGGGGGGGAGGGTTGGCGGTTCCGGGCCCATTTAAGCGGATAGCGAGAGCGGGGGGGCAAAAGTTCACTATCCGAACAGCATAACGTGCAGTCTTCAAAAGCGGTTCCGGGCCAAGGGAACTTTTTTCGGGCAAGAATGCATTTTTTTTGTCGCCGCCGAAACGATCGCTCAGCGCGGAGGAAACACAGGCATGTCGACGCTGTAGCGTCCGGGCTCCCGCTCCAGGTTCGAGCGGAGCTGCTTGGCCATTCCACCGATGATCCGTTCGAACTGCACGTTCTCCCGGTCGCCATCGGCCCCGGGCACCAGCACCGGGCTGCTCAACGTCATCCGCGCCGTGGTATCGGAGGTGCGGTGGAGGGTCACAACGACCGGTTGGTCCGGCCGGTTGAGCATTGCATACTCGACCACTTCGGTGACCAGGAACGCGACGGAAACGGCCGCATCCTGGGTGCAGTGGAGCGTGTCGACGGTTAGGTCGATCGACAGCTTGCGCGCCTGCTCCGGAGCGCCTGCCCGAAGCTCCGCGGCAAGCTCGGACAGCAGCGGCCGAAGCGCGATGCCCCGGTTCTCCTCCATCTCCGCATAATGGTTGCGATGGACGATCGCGAGCGCGCCGACACGGCGTCCGATCGCGGCGTAAGCGGCGCGCACTTCCAGGTCCTTGGCGTTGCGGCCATGGATGTTGAGGAGCGAGGCGACGACCTGCAGGTTGTTCTTCACGCGGTGGTGCACTTCGCGAACCAGTCGTCGCTGCCCGTCGAGCGCCGCCGACATTTCGTGTTCCGATTCCTCGATCCGGCTCACCGCCTTGGCGAAGGCTTCGCGCAGGTCCTGGATTTCGGTGGCCGGCCCAACCTTGCTCGGCAGCTGCAATCCAGGGTCGCCCGGATTGTAGCTGCTGACCGCGCGCTGCAGGCGACGCAGCGGCCGGATCAGAAGGTGCGTGACCAGCCACCAGGTCGCCAGCGCGGCAATGATCCACATTAGCAAGGGCAACAGGATCAGCACCCGGTCGAGCACGGTGACGCGCGGCACTCGGGACTGGATCTCGATGACCAGCGGCCCGCCATCGACCGGCCAACTGCTCGTCGCCCAATCCTGCTGTTCGCCGCTGGGCTCGGCGGGGCGGACAATGCTGAGTTGCCGAACGCCGTCGCGGATGGTCAGGGCGCCGAGCTCGCGAGCCGATTCGTCGGTTGCGGAGCGGATCTCGTCCGGCGTCAGGATCGTGGTTGCAATGCCGCCTATGACGCCATCATGGATGACCAGGGCATCCTGTCTGGGCGCCACGGACAGCCGGATGTCGCCCGGCGCGATCAGCGGCAGCGGCCCGGTCTGACCGAGGTCGCCGACGCCGCACAGCGGCAGGCCGGTATCGGTGTTGATCCGGAATTGCTGGGCAATGGCCGGGGTAATCGAAAGCGATTGCCGAATCCGGAGGCACGGGTCCGGCTGGTTCGCGACCTGGCCGTTGGCGGCGATTCGAAGCGCCAGCGCGTTGCGGGCAATTAGGCTTTCGATTGAACGGGCCGTGACCCGCGCGCGCTCCAGCGATTGTTCGCGCAGCGCATCATTGGCGTTGCGAAAGCCGCTATACGCGACCCAGCCCAGCCACAGGCTGATTGGCAGTAGGACGGCGGTCAGGATCAGGAGCAGCTTCGCAGGCGTGGACAGCCGTGCGAAACGTTCGGCAGTGCTCGCCATCAGCGGTACCCGCGCGTTCGGTCCAACTCAGCTAAGCTTGCCGAGCAGGTCCTTGAAATCGTCGGGAACGTCCTCACGCAGCGTTTCGTCATAGACAGAGCGTAACGCACGGCCGACATCGTTGGCGCGCTGCTTACCCGGTTTCTTCTCGCCCGACTTCGGCGGAAGTTTGCTTTGATCGTCTGAAGCGTTGATTGAATCGCCCTTCTGCTTGTCACTCAACCTCTCGTCCCCCTTGCGCCGGGTCAGGCACGCATTTTTCTCTCAAGACCAAATCCCTGGCACAACAGCCGAGACCTCCGCAGAAGAGCGCCAAAAATTTGCCCCTAACGATGCTGCTTCCCTCTCGTCAACGATATGGAAGACCCCGCCACGCGGTGGGGAAACCAAATCGCCAGTCCTTTGTTCCACCTTGGGACTTTCATCTGTGGGGGATTGAACCCGGACGTTCATCGCGCCGGTCCTTCCAGGGTTGCAACAAGCGGACGCATGCTCAAAGAGGGCCGGCGTTTTGCCTTTAGGAGAATTAGTCGAGATGTCGCTTGGACAGGAACTCGCACCTCATTTGCCATTCTTGCGCCGCTATGCGCGCGCGCTGACCGGAAGCCAGACTCACGGCGACGCTTTCGTCCGGGCAACGCTCGAAGCCATCGTCGCGCAGCCCGACGAGTTCCCTCGCGACGTTGATCCGCGCCTGGGCCTGTACCGCACCTTCCATGCCATCTGGTCGACCGCAAATGTCGAGGAGGGAGAGGAGCCGACCAGCGACATCGCCGGCGCCGAAAGCATCGCCCATGCCCGCCTGTCGAAGATTACGCCGTTGTCGCGCCAGGCATTGCTGCTGACGTCGCTCGAAGGCTTTTCTTCCGAAGACGCCGGCTACCTGATCAACGCTTCGCCGGCCGACGTGGATTCGCTGGTTGCCGAAGCGCTGGGCGAAATCGAGCGTCAGACGCTGACTGACGTTCTGATCATCGAGGATGAACCGATCATCGCGATGGACATCGAAACCATCGTGCGCGACCTCGGCCACAACGTCACCGGCGTTGCCGTCACCCGCGACGAAGCGGTCAGCCAGGCGCGGCAGCACCCGCCGGGGCTGGTCCTTGCCGACATCCAGCTGGCCGACGATTCGAGCGGCATCGACGCGGTAAAGGACATCCTCGCCGAATTTTCGGTGCCGGTGATCTTCATCACCGCCTTCCCCGAACGCTTGCTGACAGGAACCCGGCCGGAGCCGACGTTCCTCATCACCAAGCCGTTCCAGCGTTCGACGGTGAAGGCCGCGATCGCGCAGGCATTGTTCTTCGACGCCGCGACGGTGCCGGCCTGATCGGCACGCGGAACCTTGTCTCTCGAAGGGACGTTGCCCCGAAAAGAGAGCATGACGATGGTAGATGAACGCGAAGAACATTTGACGACGACCGAGGCGCGCTCGGGTCAAACCCCGCACGTCGCTCGCCACGTGCTGATATTCGGCACTGGCGGGATCATCATTCTATTCCTACTTCTATTCCTGCTTGCGGGGTGAGCTGTCTGGATAGTTTCACATTCCGGATGGTAGACAGGATGCCGCCGGAAGCCGGCTTGCGCCCATTCGGGCGGACGAGATGAGTGGGGAATTGATGGCGGAAGACGAAGAGAATGAAGCGCCGTTCGACGCGCCGCAGGAACACGTCTCCCTGTCCGATCCGGAGTTCAAGGATCAGCTGGCGACCGTGATTCCGCATTTGCGCGCGTTCGGCCGCTCGCTCTCGGGCAGCCGCGACCTCGCCGACGACCTCGTCCAGGAAACGCTGCTCAAGGCCTGGGCCGCGCGCAAGCGCTTCCAGGCCGGCACCAACATGCGCGCCTGGACCTTCATCATCCTTCGCAACCTGTTCCTCAGCCAGATGCGCCGCGCGCGCTTCAAGGGCGAATGGGACGATGTCACCGCCGCCAAAATCCTTGCCGCTCCGGCGAGCCAAGACCGACATATCGAGCTTGGCGACATGCAGCGGGCGCTGATGCACTTGCCGCAGCCGCAGCGCGAAGCACTGATCTTGGTCGGTGCCGGCGGCTTTGCTTATGAAGAAGCCGCGGAAATCTGCGGCTGCGCGGTCGGCACGATCAAGAGCCGCGTCGCCCGTGGGCGGGTGGCGCTGGAAGCGCTGATGACCAGCGGAAAGCTGCCCTCACGCCGGCAGCACAAGACCGACCCAGACAAGTCGGCGCTTCAGGCAATTATGGGCGAAGTGGACGAACTTAGCCGCGATCACTAGCGGCGCGGCGTCGTCGTCAGTTCAGGCGGCGAAGCAGGTCCGCGAAGTCGTGATCGGTCGGCTCACGCGCAGCATCCTCGAAGGCACGACGAAGCGCCGCCATCACCCCCGCATGCTCGGGCGGCATGTCGACGCGGATGACCTGCCGGTCGGCATCGACCGTGGCCTCCGTCTTCATCGAATGCTCTTCAAACTTCATAGCCAGCGTCGAACGCCTCACAACACAGGTTGGTTTCCTGTTTGAGTCCATTGAGGCAAGGGACAGCGGTGGATTCTCCAGGTTCAAAGGCAGCGAGGGAAGGCGCATTGGAGCGCGCGCAGGCCTATGCGCCGTTCCTGCGCGAGGCCATTTCCGTGCGGCCGGAGATTGCCGACGCATTCGCCAAGTCCGGGCCGGGCGCCGCCGTCGCGGTCGCGCTTGAAGCGGGGGCGGAGACGGCCGATGCCGAGCTGCGGCGGCGGCGGCTTGGCCTTGCCCTTGCCGTCAGCCTCGGCGACCTGGCCGGAGAGCTCAGCCTTGAACAGGTTACCGCTTATTTGTCGGATTTCGCCGACGGCGCGATCGACCGGGCGATCGAAGTCGCCTTTGACGAGCTGGTCCCGGGAGAGGCGCCGCGCGGCTTCGCCGTCATCGCGCTCGGCAAACTCGGCAGCCGCGAGCTCAACTTTTCGTCGGACGTCGACCTGCTGCTGCTGTTCGACCCTCAAACGATGCCCCGGCGGCAGCGCCACGACCCCGGCGAGGCGGCGGTCCGCATCGGCAGGCGCATCGTCGACCTGCTGCAGACCCGGACGCCCGAGGGCTATGTCGCACGGGTCGATCTTCGGCTTCGTCCATCGCCGGAAGCGACGCCGATCGTCCTGCCGGTCAACGCCGCAATTTCCTATTATGAATCGTCGGCTCTGGGTTGGGAACGGGCAGCATTCATCCGCGCCCGGGCGTGCGCCGGAGATCGCGCCCTTGGCCGCGACTTTCTCGCTGCGATCGACCCGTTCGTCTGGCGGCGGGCGCTCGATTTCGGCGCGATCGAGGAAACCCAGCAGATGGGCCAGGCGATCCGCGACCATTATGCGAGCAGGCAGCGGTTCGGGCCCGGCTACGACGTCAAGCGGGGCCGCGGAGGCATCCGCGAGGTCGAATTCTTCGCCCAGGCGCGGCAATTGGTGCACGGCGGGCGCAATCCCGACCTCCGCGCGGCGGCAACCCTGCCGGCGCTGGCCGCGCTCCGGCAAGCGGACCATCTCAATGCCGACCTGGCGGCCGCGATGGCGGAGGCATATCGGAAGCTGCGAACGGCCGAGCATCGGGTGCAGATGGTCGACGACCAGCAAACCCACCTGTTGCCCGCGCAGGCCGCTGCGCTTGAGGGCGTGGCGCGGCTTCACGGACTGCCGGGCGCGGAGGATTTCCTGGAATGGCTACGCCCGTCGGTAGAGCTGGTCGGCTCGGCCTTCGACGCGCTCGGCGGACGCGATGCGCAGGAGCTGCCGCGCGATCCCGGCGAGCTTGAAAGCCAGCTTCGAGCGATGGGCTTCGCTGAACCCGAGACGGCGCTCCGCAGGATTGCCGAGTGGCGGTCCGGACGGCCGCGTTCGCTGCGTTCGTCCGCTGCGCTCACAGCCTTCGAAGCGATGCTTCCGGCGCTGCTTGCAGCGATCGCGCAGAGCCCGGATCCGGCGGAGGCGCTGAACCGGCTCGCCGACATCGTCGAGGGGGTGCCAAGCGGCGTCAATCTTTACCGGCTGCTGCAGGCCCGTCCCGCACTTTCCGAGCTACTGGCGCGGATCCTCGCTCACGCACCAACGCTTGCAACGCAATTGGCGCGGCGGCCGACGCTGATCGACAGCCTGCTCGACGCGTCCTGTTTCGATCCGCTTCCGCAAGCCGCCGACTTCGCCTTGTTCCTGGCCAGCGAAATGGGGGGGAAACCGTACGACCTTGCGATCGACCGCGTTCGCCGACTGGTCAACGAGCGCCGGTTCGCTTTGGGCGTTCAGCTGATCGACCGCCGCTCCGACCCGCTGGAGGTCGGCCGCGGCTATGCTCGGGTTGCAGAAGGCGCGGTGGCGGCCTTGGCCGAAGCCGCGATCGGCGAGTTCGAGAAGGCGCACGGCAAGTTTCCAGGGGCGGAGCTTGTCATCCTCGGCCTCGGCCGGCTCGGCGGCGGGCTGCTCACCCACGCATCCGACCTCGACCTCATCTACATCTACACCGACCCCGCCGGCGACGCTTCCGACGGCGCCAAGCCGCTTGGGCCGGCCGACTATTTCAACCGGCTCGCCAATCGCGTCACCGCAGCGCTAAGCGTGGCGACCGCCGCCGGGCCGCTCTACGACGTCGACACCCGGCTTCGCCCACAGGGCACGCAAGGGATGCTCGCGGTGCCGGCGTCCGCGTTTGCCGACTATCAGCGCAGCGAGGCGTGGACGTGGGAGCATATGGCCCTCTGCCGTGCCCGGCCGGTGGTGGGTTCGCCGTCGGCCCGGGCCAGCGTCGCCCAGTCGATCCGCGCCATCCTCCAGCTTCCCCGCGCTGCGTCGCGAGTCGCCGCGGAAGCGGCCAAGATGCGGGACGAGATGGCGGTCCATAAGGCCCCGGCCGGGCCGCTGGACGTGAAGCTCGGACCCGGCGGCCTCATCGACCTGGAATTTGCGGTGCACGTCCTGCAGCTGACTCGCCATGTCGGGCTACAGCCGGGCCTCGAAGGTGCGGTCGCCGAGCTGGCGCAGCTCCAGATCATCGATGCAAATATTGTCGAAGCACAAAGCTTGCTGACCAAAATGCTGGTGGTTAGTCGGTTGCTCGCGCCGCAGACCGCCAACCCGTTTCCGGAGAGCCGGGCGCTGATGGCCGAGCTTTGCGGTTGCGAGAGCTGGGACGAACTGCTTGGCCGTCACGAAGCGGCGCGGCAATGCGTCGCGCAGGTTTGGGCGAACGTGAGGAACAGCCAATGATCGATCAAGGCGACAAGGCGCCAAAGCTTGCAGTGCAGACCAGCAGCGGGGAAACGCTGTCGCTGGATCGGCCGGGCCAGCCTCTGGTGCTCTATTTCTATCCCAAGGACGACACGTCCGGTTGCACGCGCGAAGCGCAGGATTTCACCGAGCTTGCGGGCGAGTTCGAAAAGGCCGGCGCCAAGGTCGTGGGCGTCTCGCGCGACCCAATGAAGAAGCATGAAAAGTTCATCGCCAAATATGAACTCGCCGTGCCGCTGGCGTCCGACGAAGACGGGGCGATTTCGAACGCGTTCGGGACCTGGGTTCAAAAATCCATGTACGGCCGCAAATATATGGGCATGGAGCGTGCCACCTTCCTGATCGGAAGCGACGGCAAGGTCCTTCGCGCCTGGCGCAAGGTGAAGGTGCCCGGCCACGCGAAGGAAGTGCTGGAGGCGGTGCGTTCCGCCTAGTCGCAGCGTTTGAAAGCGGGCGGGCGGCGTGTTAGCGCGCCCGCAAGTCGAGATAGGAGCATAGGGCCTTGGCCGAGTTCACGCTTCCCAGGAACAGCAAGATCAACAAGGGCCGCCGTTATGAGGCACAGGTCGGCAAGCGTCTGAAGACGTTCAAGATCTACCGCTACGACCCGGAAACCAGTGCCAATCCGCGGTTCGACACCTACACGGTCGACCTCGACAAGACCGGGCCGATGGTCCTCGACGCGCTGATCAAGATCAAGAATGAAGTCGACCCGACGCTGACCTTCCGCCGTTCCTGCCGCGAAGGCATTTGCGGGTCGTGCTCGATGAATATGAACGGCCGCAACGGGCTGGCCTGCACGACGCCGATCGCCGAGGCGAAAGGGGATGTCCAAATCACCCCGCTGCCGCACATGGAGGTGGTCAAGGACCTCGTCCCGGACCTTACCCATATGTATGCGCAATATGCGTCGATCCAGCCCTGGCTGAAGAGCGCGACGACCGCGCCGTCGGGCAAGGAGCGGCTGCAGTCGCCCGAGGACCGGGCGAAGCTGGACGGACTTTACGAGTGCATACTGTGCTTCTGCTGCTCGACCGGCTGCCCGAGCTATTGGTGGAACTCCGACAAGTTCCTCGGCCCGGCCGTGCTGCTGCAGGCCTATCGCTGGCTTGCCGACAGCCGCGACGAAGCGACCGGCGAGCGGCTGGACGAGCTTGAGG
Organism: Sphingomonas sinipercae; assembly: GCF_011302055.1. Lineage (NCBI taxonomy): Bacteria > Pseudomonadati > Pseudomonadota > Alphaproteobacteria > Sphingomonadales > Sphingomonadaceae > Sphingomonas > Sphingomonas sinipercae. Next base: position 1,904,081 of record NZ_CP049871.1, on the reverse strand, counting down.
ATCCGTTCCGCCTTTATCGCTGCCACACGATCATGAACTGCGCCAACGTCTGCCCGAAGGGACTGAACCCGGCCAAGGCGATCGCCGAAACCAAGAAGCTGATCGCGGAGCGGGCCGCTTGACGGACGAAGCCCGCCTCCCCAGCGGGGCGGTTGAAGATACCGACAACCCCGGCTGGTACACGTGGGGCGACTTCCCGCGCGGAAGCTTCGCGGCTGCAACGGGCCGGATGCTGTTCCGCCCGGAAGGCCCTGGCCGAGCGCGCACCCGCATCTTCCCGGACGAAACCATGCTCAACCTGGGCGGGTCGATTCACGGCGGCGCGGTGATGAGCTTTATCGATATGAGCCTTTTTTCCGGCGGCCGCTGCGCCGGCATGGAGGCTGGGCATTACGTCACGCTCGACTGCTCGGTCCATTTCGTCGGTCGCGGGCGGGCGGGCATTCCGCTCGATGCCGAGGTTCGGCTGGTCCGGCAGACGCGCGGCGGGCACGTCTTCTTCATCGGCACCTGCGAACAGGACGGCGAGCCGACGCATACGTTCACGGGCACGCTCAAGCGGGTGAAGACGCCCACCCGGCCGGCATGACCGGTCCGGTCGAGCGCGCCTATGCGCGGCTCGTCAGCACCGGCGAATTGCGGCCCGATCCCGCGCAGCAGCGCGCCGTCGCAGCGCTCGATCGGTTGAATGCCGCTTCGCCCTCGCGCGGGATCCTCGGCATGTTTCGCAAGGCCGGCCCGGAGCAAAGCGGCGTGTACCTGTGGGGCGGGGTTGGCCGCGGCAAGTCCATGCTGATGGACCTCGCCTTCGAGCATGTCGCAATCGCCCCCAAGCGGCGCGTACACTTTCACGCGTTCATGCTGGAGACTCACCAACGCCTCAAGGTCGCCCGCAAGAGCGAGGACGGCGACCCCATCGAAACCGTCGCCGGGCAGATTGCCGACGCGGCGAAGCTGCTCGCTTTCGACGAGATGATGGTCACCAATCCGGCCGATGCGATGATCCTGTCACGCCTGTTCGCGGCGCTGGTGGAGCGCGATGTCCGGATCATCGCCACGTCCAACCGGCCCCCGGTCGACCTGTACAAGGACGGCCTTAACCGGGAGCTGTTCGTGCCGTTCATCGACCTGCTGCAAAGCCGGTTCGACGTTGTCGAGGTCAACGGGGAAACGGATTACCGGCTGCAACGGCTGTCCGGGGTGAAGGTGTGGCATGTCCCCAACGGCCCGGCGGCGACCGCGGCGCTGAGCGAGGCGTTTTTCAAGCTGACCGATTATCCGGTTGAGGATCGCGCCCATGTGCCCAGCGAGGACCTGCAACTCGGCGGCAACCGCGTCCTGCACGTGCCTAAGAGCCTGAAGGGCGTCGCCGTCTTCTCGTTCAAGCGGCTGTGCGTCGAGCCGCGAAGCGCCGCGGATTATCTCGCGATCGCCCAGCGTTTCCACACCGTGATCGTGGTCGGTATCCCGGTGATGAGCCGCGAGATGCGCAACGAGGCGGCGCGCTTCACCGCGCTAATCGACGTGCTTTACGACCACCGGGTCAAGCTGCTCGCCGCCGCCGATGCCGAACCCGAAGCGCTTTACCGCGCGGGCGACGGCAGTTTCGAATTTCAGCGCACGGCGAGCCGGATCGAGGAAATGCGCAGCGCCAACTACCTCGCCGAAGGACACGGACTGACCGCTTGACCGGGAGGGCGATGCGCCTAGCCTCCTCTTCTTGAACGGGGGACAGATCATGCGCCGACTCGCGATCCTATTGGCCTTTGCAAGCACCAGCGCCCTGGCGCAGCCGCAAGGCGCGCTTAATGCGCCGCCGCCGCAAACCCTGGCGAATGCGCCCAAGCTGCCGCCGGAGTGGGAAGCAAAGGCCCGCGCCGTCTACAAGACCGCGATCGAAACTCCGACCGTAGCCGAGCGGGGACAGGTGCCGGGCTTGGTCGACTATCTCGCCGCGCAGCTGAAGGCCGGGGGCTGGGCGCCCGAAGACATCCATGTCGCGCCGTACACGACCACCGCCGGCAACAAGACGGCGGCATTGATCGCGCGCTGGCCGGCCAGCGGCGCAGCGCGGGCCAAGCCGCTGCTCATCCTCGCGCACCTCGACGTGGTGGAAGCGCTTCCCGGCGATTGGACCACCGACCCGTTCAAGCTGGTCGAAAAGGACGGCTATTTCTACGGCCGCGGGACGGGCGACGACAAAGGCGGCGCGGTGCCGTCGATGATCGCGCTGATGAAATTGCGCGCCAGCGGGTTGAAGCCCAATCGCGACATCGTCATCCTGTACACCGGCGACGAGGAAACCGGCGGCGAGGGCGCGACGCTGGGCGCGACCGACTGGCGCAGGTGGACCGACGCCGAATTCGCGCTCAACGCCGATGCCGGCGGCGGCGCGTTTACGCGCGATGGCAAGCCGCTCGGTTTTGGCATGCAAACGTCGGAGAAAATCTTCCAGACCTACATCTTCCGCACGCGCAACCCGGGCGGGCACAGCTCACGTCCGCGTCCCGACAATGCGATTTACGATCTCGCCGATGCGTTGAAGAAACTTCAGGCGCACCGCTTCACGCCGATGCTCAATGAGACGACTCGGGCCTACTTCACGGCGCGGGCCAAGCAGGAAGGCGACAACGCGCTCGGCCGGGCGATGCGCGCCTGGGTCGCCAACCCCAAGGACGGGGCCGCCGCCGACGCGATCGAAGCGGACCCGCTGGAGGTTGGACTGACCCGCACGCGCTGCGTGGCGACGATGCTCAAGGGCGGTCATGCCGAAAACGCGCTTCCGCAACTCGCCGAGGCGACGGTCAATTGTCGGATCATGCCGGGCCTCGAGCCCAAGACGGTCGAGGCCGAACTTCGGCAGATGGTTGGCCCCGGGGTGGAGGTCGTGCCGTTCGAAGACGCCGGCCGGCCGACCCCGGTATCGCCGCTGCGCGATGACGTCGTGGGCGCCTACACCAAAGCGGTTCACGCCCGCTTTCCCAACCAGCCGATCATTCCGCAGATGAGCACGGGCGCCACCGACGGCCTGGAGTTCCGGGCGCGCGGGATCCCGGTCTACGGGGTCGATGGCCAGTGGGGCGTGTCGCCCGACGATGAGCGCGCGCACGGCAAGGACGAGCGAATCCCGGTGCAGTCGCTGTGGGACAACGTCATGCACTGGGAATCGATGATCCGGGACCTTGCCGGCTAACAACAAGAAAGGGCCGGAGGATTGCTCCCCCGGCCCTTCGATTTGGCTGAAACGGTGAGCGTCGGACCTTAGAAGTCCATGCCGCCCATGCCGCCCATGCCGCCGCCGCCCATCGGCATTGCCGGCTTGTCTTCCGGAAGCTCGCTGACCGCCGCTTCGGTGGTGATCAGCAGGCCGGCGACCGAGGCCGCGTTCTGCAGCGCGGTACGAACGACCTTGGTCGGGTCGATCACGCCGGCTTCGACGAGGTTCTCATACTTCTCGGTCTGGGCGTTGAAGCCCTGCGTCGGGTCGTTGCCTTCGAGCAGCTTGCCCGAAACAACCGCGCCGTCATGGCCGGCGTTGGTGGCGATCTGGCGCACCAGCGTCGTCAGCGACTTGCGGACGATGTCGATGCCGCGCGTCTGGTCGTCGTTGACCCCACTGAGGCCATCGAGCGCCTTCGTCGCATAGAGGAGGGCAGTACCGCCGCCGGGGACGATGCCTTCTTCAACCGCGGCGCGGGTGGCGTGAAGCGCGTCGTCGACGCGATCCTTGCGCTCCTTGACCTCAACCTCCGAAGCGCCGCCGACCTTGATCACGGCAACGCCGCCGGCGAGCTTGGCAAGACGCTCCTGGAGCTTCTCCTTGTCATAGTCGCTGGTAGTGTTCTCGATCTGCTGACGGATCGCCTCGGTGCGGGCCTTGATCTGCTCAGCGGCGCCAGCGCCGTCGACCAGGGTCGTATTGTCCTTGTCGATGGTCACGCGCTTGCAGGTGCCGAGCATATCGGTGGTCACGTTTTCAAGCTTGATGCCGAGATCCTCGGAGATCATCTCGCCGCCCGTCAGGATGGCGATATCTTCGAGCATCGCCTTGCGGCGATCGCCAAAGCCCGGAGCCTTGACCGCGGCGACCTTGAGCCCGCCGCGAAGCTTGTTGACGACGAGCGTGGCCAGGGCCTCGCCCTCGATGTCCTCGGCGATGATCAGGAGCGGACGGCCCGACTGGACGACGGCTTCCAGGATCGGGAGCATCGCCTGCAGGTTCGACAGCTTCTTCTCGTGGATCAGGATGTACGGATCGGTGAGTTCGACCGACATCTTTTCCGGGTTGGTGATGAAGTAAGGCGACAGGTAACCGCGGTCGAACTGCATGCCTTCTACGACATCGAGTTCGAACTCGAGGCCCTTGGCTTCCTCAACGGTGATGACGCCTTCCTTGCCGACCTTTTCCATCGCTTCGGCGATCTTTTCGCCGACCACGGTGTCGCCGTTGGCCGAAATGATCCCGACTTGGGCGATTTCGTTCGAGCCGGACACCGGCTTCGAGCGCGACTTGAGGTCGTCGACGACCTTGGTCACGGCCAGGTCGATGCCGCGCTTGAGATCCATCGGGTTCATGCCGGCGGCAACCGACTTCATGCCTTCGCGAACGATCGCCTGGGCAAGCACGGTGGCGGTGGTGGTGCCGTCGCCGGCGTTGTCGTTCGTCTTCGATGCGACTTCGCGAAGCATCTGCGCGCCCATGTTTTCGAACTTGTCCTTAAGTTCGATTTCCTTGGCGACGGTGACGCCGTCCTTGGTGATGCGCGGTGCGCCGAAGCTCTTGTCGATGACGACGTTGCGGCCCTTGGGCCCAAGCGTCACCTTGACCGCATCGGCGAGGATGTCGACGCCGCGCAGAATGCGCTCACGCGCGTCGCGGCTGAATTTCACGTCTTTGGCTGCCATCTGGCTACCCTTTCGTTGATTAAAGTCATTAAAGTCACGCGGTCGTAGGCCACTTTCGTGACCTTAAGAGGTCAGCCGACGATCCCGAGGATGTCGCTTTCCTTCATGATGATCAGGTCTTCACCGTCGATTTTCACTTCGGTGCCCGACCACTTGCCGAACAGGATCTTGTCGCCGGCCTTGACGTCCATCGGCGTGATGGAACCGTCTTCCGCGCGGGCGCCGGTGCCGACCGACACGACTTCGCCTTCCTGCGGCTTTTCCTTGGCGGAGTCGGGGATGATGATCCCGCCCGCAGTCTTCTCATCGGCCTCGACGCGGCGGACGAGGACACGGTCATGAAGCGGCCTGAAAGCCATAATAGCCCCTCTTAAGTTGCTCTGTTGAAACATAGCCGTTGGCACTCTCCCACAGGGAGTGCCAGCGATGAGGGGCATATGGTTGCGCCCCGTCGATCCGTCAACGGGTGCGCGATCGGCTTTTTCGGCGGTTCAGGCCAGGCGGACGAGCCCCAGCCGCTCCCGCCGCGACCAGCGCCAGACCATCAACACCGAGACCACCGCCAGGCCGAGCGCAAGCCCGGTCCAGATGCCGATGCCGCGCCAGCCCGCGTGGAAGGCGAGCAAATAACCGCTGCCAAGCCCGGCGACCCAATAGCCGAAGGCGGCGTAGAGCATCGGCACCCGCGTGTCCTGAAGGCCGCGGAGCATCGATGCGCCGATCACCTGCGCGCCGTCGAACAGCTGGAACAGTGCCGCGATGCCAAGGAAGGAGACGCACAGGCGAAGCACCTCGGCGCTGCCCGGATCGCTTTCATCGAGGAACAGCCCGGCAAGCTCCGCCGGGAAGGTCCAGATGACCAGCGCCGCGGCGCCCATGAACAGCATCGCCATCGCCAGCGATGTCCAGCCGGCGCGCGCGACCCACTGACGGTCGCGGGCGCCATAGGCCAATCCGACGCGGATCACCGTCGCCTGGCTGAGGCCAAGCGGGACCATGAAGGTGATGGATGCAATTTGCAGCGCGATCGCGTGGGCGGCGACGCTGGACGTGTCGATCCACCCCATCAGATAGACGGCAAAACCAAACACCGACACTTCGAACGCTAAAGTGAGCGCGATCGGCGTGCCGATGCGGAAAATCGCGCGGAGCCGGGCGGAATCGAACCGGTGCAACCGGCCAAAGAGGTAGTAGCGGCGGCTGCGACGGTGGAGCGCCACGTAGAGGGCAAGGACCAGTGCCATCAGCGACGTGCTGATCAAGCTGGCGCAAGCCGATCCGACCAGGCCCAGCGCGGGGGCGCCCCAATGGCCGAATACCAGCATCCAGTTGAGCGCGGCGTTGACGAATAGCCCGAGGATAGTGACGACCAGCGTCGGTGCCGGCCGGCCGATGGCCGTCAGGAACGTGCGCAGGACGATGATCAGCAGGTTGGGCAGAAGCGTCCACTGCAGGATCCGGAGGAACTTCGCGGCCTCCGCCGAAAGCGTTGGGTCTTGTCCCAGGGCGAGCAGGATCGCGTGCGCATTCCACATGACCAGCCAGGCAAAGGCGCAGAACAGGAGCGCTGCGTGGATCGCAGAGCGGACGCTTCGCCGGACATCGCGGACCGCGTGCTTTTTCGCGCCCAGCGCCGCGGCAATCAGCGGGGCGGCGGCAGTGACGAGACCCAAAGCGGTGAAGTTGAACATGAAAAACAGGTTCACGCCCAGGGCCGAGGCGGCGAGCGCCTCGGGCCCAAGCCAGCCGAGCATCACGACGTCGGTCGAATAGATGGCGATCTGCGTCAGCTGCGCCAAGACCAGCGGCGCGGCGAGGCTGGCGGTCGCAACCGCTTCCTCCCGCCAGCCGCCCGCCGGTGTCGCAATTCTGCGTGTCGCATCCATATTGACCGCCTAGCTGCCCACCCCCCTGTCGAAAAGCCGTGGTGGACCGGTTCGGGCTGGGCTAGCGAAGGCCCATACTCTTGCGGGATGTTTTCAATGAAGTTCGCACGCGCTGTCTGGAAACTGCTGGTCGGGATCAAGGACGCGCTCGTCCTCATCTTCATGCTGCTGTTCTTCGGCCTGCTTTACGCCGGCCTGTCGTCGCGGCCGGCCCCCCTTGGCGACGGCGTGCTCGCCCTCGCGCTGGACGGTTCGGTGGTTGAGCAGCCTTCGCGGGCGAGCTTCGGCGACGTTGCGACCGGCGGCAGCGGGATGAAGGAATATCGGCTTCGCGACGTGGTCGCGGCGCTGAACGAGGCGAAGGGCGATGACCGGGTCAAGGCCGTGGCACTCGACCTCGAACGCTTCACCGGCGGCGGCCAGAGCGCAATGCAGGACCTGGCCGAAGCAATCCGCGGCGTCCGCGCGTCGGGCAAGCCGGTGCTGGCCTATGCGGTCGGCTATAGCGACGACAGCTATCTCGTCGCGTCGGCGGCCTCCGAAGTCTGGCTGAACCCGCTCGGCGCGGTCGCGCTTGCGGGGCCGGGCGGCGCCAACCTGTATTTTAAGGGCCTGCTCGACAAGCTTGGCGTCACCGCCAACGTCTACAAGGTCGGCACCTACAAGGCCGCGGTCGAGCCTTACATTCGCAGCGACGCCTCGCCCGAAGCGAAGGAAAATGCGCAGGCGCTTGGCGATGCGCTGCTTGAAACCTGGAAGCAGGGCGTTGCGGCCAATCGTCCGAAGGCGCGGGTCAACGATTTCATGATGAACCCGGTCGGTGCCCTGCAGGCCGCCGGCGGCGATTTCGGCAAGGCCGCGATCGGCTTCGGCCTGGTCGACAAGATCGGCGACCGCGAGCAGTTCGAGCAGCGGCTGGCAAAGCTTGGCGGGCTGGGCGAGGACCCGACCGATTACAAGCCGATCAAGCTGGAAGCTTATGTGAAGGACCGCGTCGACCGCGACGGTCACGGGAGCATCGGCGTCGTCACCGTCGCCGGCATGATCGTCGACGGCAAGGCATCGTCGGGAACCGCCGGCGGCGACACCATCGCCAAGCTGATCAACGATGCCGTCGACAAGGACGTGCTGAAAGCCCTGGTCGTGCGGGTCGACAGCCCCGGCGGGTCGGTCCTCGCTTCGGAGCGGATCCGGCAGGCGATCCTCAACGCCAAGCGCGCGGGGATGCCGGTCGTCGTGTCGATGGGCAATGTCGCGGCGTCGGGCGGCTATTGGGTGTCGACCCCGGCCGACTTCATCTTCGCCGAGCCGTCGACCATCACCGGGTCGATCGGCGTCTTCGGCATCTTGCCCAGTTTCCAGGGTTCGCTGGAAAAGCTCGGCATCGGCGCGGACGGCATCAAGACGACGCCGCTGTCCGGCGAGCCGGACCTGTTGCGAGGCCCGTCCCCGGAGGTCAGCCAACTCCTCCAGGCGGGGGTCAATTCGACCTACCAGCAATTCCTTCAGATCGTCGCCCAGTCCCGCAAGAAATCGCCGACGGAGATCGACCGGATCGCACAGGGCCGGGTCTGGGACGGCGGCACCGCGCGCCAGCTCGGCCTGGTCGACGGGTTCGGCGGATTGAAGGACGCGATCGTGAAGGCGGGGCAATTGGCGAAGGTCGACAATGCCCTCGACCAGGTCCGCTATCTCGAGCGGCCGACGTCGTTCGAAGAGCGGCTCGCGGAGATGATCGCCGACGAGCGGGACGCCGAAAGCGCCCCGACCCAGGACGGGTTCGCGGCGCTTGCGCCGGAGACCGCGCTGCTGGATGCCGCCTCGGAACTGCGCTCGGTGCTCAGCGGCCCACGGATCCAGGTGCGGTGCCTTGAATGCGGGCCGCTCGCACCGGCCAAGGCGACGCGCGAGAACCTTGGTTTCCTCGCGACCCTGAAGGCGTTGCTGCTGGGCTGACGCCTAGATGTGAATCGGCTTGCCGGTCACGGCCATCGCCGCTTCCTTCAGCGCTTCCGAATGGGTCGGGTGCGCGTGGCAGGTCAGGGCGATGTCTTCCGACGTCGCGCCGAACTCCATCGCCTGCGCGGCCTGCGCGATCATCGTCCCTGCAAGCGTGGAGATGATCCAGACGCCAAGCACCCGGTCGGTCTTGGCGTCGGCGATGATCTTGACGAAGCCATCCGGCTCCTTGTTCGTCTTGGCGCGGCTGTTGGCGAGCATCGGGAACTTGCCGACCTTCACTTCGCCATGTTCGCGCGCCTGCTCCTCGGTCAGGCCGACGCCGGCGATTTCGGGCATCGTGTAGACGACGCTGGGGATCACATCCTCGTTCACGATGCCGGTGTGGCCGGCGATGTTGTCGGCAACCGCCAAACCTTCGTCCTCCGCCTTGTGGGCGAGCATCGGGCCGGGCGTGACGTCGCCGATCGCCCAGACGCCGGCAACCTTGGTCTTGAAGCTGTGATCGACATCGATCTGGCCGCGCTTGTTGAGCTCCAGCCCGATCTTGTCGAGGCCGAGGCCGTCGGTGTTCGGACGGCGGCCGATGGAGACGAGGACATGGCTCGCCTCGATGGTCTCGGCAGCGCCGCCCGCGGCTGGCTCGACGGTCAGCATGACACCGTCGCCGCCGGCCTTCGCCCCGGTGACCTTGGTGCCAAGCTTCAGCTCGAAGCCCTGCTTCTTGAAGATCTTGTTGGATTCCTTGCGCACTTCGGCGTCCATGCCTGGCAGGATCTGGTCGAGGAACTCGACGACCGTGACCTTCGCGCCAAGCCGCCGCCAAACGGAACCCAGTTCCAGGCCGATGACCCCGCCGCCGATGACGACCAAATGCTGGGGCACCTCGGCAAACTCCAGCGCGCCGGTCGAATCGACGATCCGCTGCTGGTCGACTTCGACGCCGGGCAGGGGGGTAACCGATGAACCGGTGGCGATGACGATGTTCTTGGCGCGCACCGTGCGGTCGCCGACCTTGACCGTGTCGGCGCTCTCGAACGCGGCGCGGCCCTTGAGCCACTCCACCTTGTTCTTCTTGAACAGGAATTCGATGCCGCCGGTCAGGCCCTTGATCGATTCGAGCCGGCTGGCGTGCATCGTGCCGAGGTCGAGTTCGACGTTGCCCGTCTTCACGCCCCACTTGGCGAGCGTGCCGTGGGCAGCTTCCTCAAACAGCTCGGACGCGTGCAGCAGCGCCTTCGACGGGATGCAGCCGACGTTGAGGCAAGTGCCGCCAAGCGTCTCGCGGCTTTCGGCGCAGGCGGTCTTCAGCCCGAGCTGCGCGGCGCGGATCGCGGCAACGTAGCCGCCGGGGCCGGCGCCGATTACCAGGACGTCGAAATCGTATTCAGCCATGATTGTCTTTCGTCAGTGCCGCGGATGCGAGTGCGGGTGCGACATAAGGGGCCGAAGCGCCGGAATCTACCCTCGCGCGGTTGCGTCCGAGGCCTGGGTCTGCGAGGGGCGCCAGGAAATCGGAGAGCTATAGCGTGACGTATAAGGACAGTTTCCAGGACCGTATCGGCAATGCCGCGGCAGCGCGCGAAAAGGCGCTGGCCAAGTTGAAGGCCAAGCCGCCGCTCGACGAAAAGGTCGTCGCCGAGCGCCTGGAACGGCAACAGCGGCGCGAAGCCAAGGAAGCGGAAAAGCGGGAGGCGAAGCGCGCCGCACAGGAAGCGGAAGCTGCCGCGCGCGAAGCAGCGGCCGAGGCGGCGAAGCCGGTCATGCCCAAACTGGAGACCGAGGCCGAACGCAAGGCGGCGCGCGATGCCCGCTACGCCGCGCGGAAGGCCCGCAAATAGCCTCCAGGCAATGAAAGTCCGCGAGCTGCTGGCGACCGCGCAGGTGCCGGGCGGCGAGGAGCTGCGCCTGTTCCGCCGCGACCGCGACTATATGATTGTCCTCGACCGCAACGAGCTGATGAACAGCCGGATGAGCGGGTCGGAAGAGCAGCTTGCGACGCTGACCGTCGCGCGGTTGAGGAACCGGACGAACCCGCGGCTGCTGATCGGCGGCTACGGCATGGGCTTCACGCTCCGAGCGGCGCTGAAAGTGCTTCCGGCCGGAGCTTCGGTGGTGGTGGCGGAGCTGGTGCCGGAAATCATCGCCTGGGCGCGCGGGCCGATGGCCGAGCTGACCGCCGGCTGCCTCGACGACCCGCGCGTGACCGTGATCGAAGGCGATGTCGCGGCGGTGATCGCGGAGAGGCGCGGCAGCTACGACGCGATCCTTCTCGATGTCGACAACGGCCCCGACGGCCTGACGCGGGCAGCGAATGACGGCCTCTACTCAGCCGCAGGGCTCGCAGCAGGAAAGGCAGCGCTGGTGCGCGGCGGCATCCTCGCCATCTGGTCGGCAGCCGACGACCCCGCCTTCACGAAAAGGCTTAACGCCAACGGTTTCGCCGCGACTTCAACTCAGGTCCGCGCCCGCAGCAACGGTAAAGGCGCGCAACACACGATCTGGTTAGCGGAGCATAAGAACTTCTAGACAGTGACTATCGTGGGTCCTGCTTTACCCCGGAACGGCCAGCTTGCCGCATCAACCGGCGGAGTTCTTTGAGCCATTGTAGCCGCGCTTTGAGCGCAAGCGCGACCCCGACGTTCGCCGCCTCGAGCGTCCAATTGTCTCTCGCATTGAGGTCTGGCGGGTTCTGCTCGACGACACGCAGCCGCGCCCGCGTGATCCTCTCCGCGCGACAGATGAACGCCTCGCGGGCGTCCGGTTCAAGTGCAGCCAAATAGTTGGCGCGGGAGCGGATCGGGTCGATCCCCGCGCTCGCCATTTCGTCCGCAAGGCCGTCGATCCAATCACGGAGGCTATGAAGCCCCTCGGCAGTCAGGGATAGTTCGATCGCCTTGCGTCCGGTGCGCGCCTCTGGCTCGCCATCAAGCAATCCACGAGTAATTAGCCGCCGGATCGCCGGGTAAATCGCTCCCGTGCTCGACGACCAGCCCCAAGTCGTAGACCTCTGGAAGCGTTTGACGACCACGTAAGCGGAGCACGGCTGCCGGCTCCAAACGATGCCCAGGATGACCCCTTCCAGCTCGGTCAAACTTGCAGCTGCAGCCGTTTCTCGCATATTGCGATTCGCAATATCTACGGAAGGGTTTTCGATATGATCGCTCATCGTATTGCTGCTGCACTATTGTGCTCAGCATCGCCAGTCGCTGCGGCGCAGATGAACGTCGATGAGACCGGGTCTCACACAGTTGGACTGAAACCGATCACAGTCGAACAACGCGCCCGCGAAGTCATCGAAATCGTGGGCGGCTCAAGCGAAATGAATGCGCGGCGTTACATCTCGGAAAGCTTCTCCGCGGCCGCACTGGAACGGGTCGGGAAGGACGACCGGCTGGAGGACATGGAGATTCTTCGCCACGAACTCGGCACCATTACGATTGACCGGATCGACCGTGTGTCTCCGACAGAGGCGGTTGCGGTCGTTCGGAGCGGCCTAACCGGGCGACTGCGCGCAATTGCGGTCGAGGTCGATCGAAGCGCGCCGGCAAAGATCGCGGACATCGGCACCCCCCGAACCTTATCAGGTCAGATCAGCAAAGATCTTAGCGATGCGCAGCGTGTCACGATGCTCGACAACTTTGTCAGCCGATTAGCCAAGACCGGCTATTTTTCGGGCACGGTACTGCTCGCCCGTGAAGGCCATGTCCTGCATGCCAAAGCTTACGGTCTCGCGGAGCGAAGATTCGGCGTGCCAAACGCGGTCAACACCCGTTTCAACCTCGGATCGATCACCAAAATCTTTACCGCGGTCGCGCTCGCACAGTTAGTCGAAAGGGGACGCGTTTCCTGGGATGACACGCTCAACAAATATGTGCCGGGTTTTCCAAACGACGCCGCAGCTTCCCAAATCACCCTGAAGCACCTCCTGACGCACACATCCGGCCTTACGAATACGCCCTATCCCCCGGGGCCCCGGAGCCCCACGCGTGCGCTTTCGGTCGCCGAATTGATATCTGAGGCGCCAAGGAATGACCTCCAATGGAAGCCGGGGACGCGATACGAGTATAACAATCTCGGTTTCCTCCTGCTCGGCCGAGTCATTGAGGTCGTGTCGGGGCAAAGCTATTACGATTTCGTCCGCGATCACGTCTTCAAGCCCGCCGGCATGGCGACCGTGGGAACCGATCGCTACGATTTCGTCACCTCGCTTGCTTACGCGTATGAGCCGCTACCAGCTTGGGATCGACCCAGCTTTGTCGACGGCAGGCTCTACGTGGCTCCCCGAGCCGTTCCGTTTGGCGGCGCCTACTCTTCAGCGCCCGACATCTTCCGGTTCAGCGAAGCCCTCCGTTCAGGTCGGCTCATTCGGCCTTCGACTTTGAGGACCATGGCGAGTGCACACCCGGAGTTGGGTGCACCAATGCGCGGCCTTGGTTTCAACGTTGGCAGTGACGACTGGGTAGTTGGGGTAGGCCGTAAAATCCTTGGTCACGGGGGTAATACGGCCGGGGTCTGCACCGAATGGCGGCAGATCGAAGACGCTGAGGCGCCTTACACTTTTGTGGTTCTCTCAAATTCCGGTCAACGCGCTTGCTTTCCGGTTGCCGAGTTTATCCTGGACCTTGTTCCGGCAGAAAATTCGCAGCGGAAAAGGCGCTAGAGATCGATCAGCAACCGCGTCGGGTCCTCGATCGCTTCCTTGACCCGGACGAGGAATGTCACCGCCTCGCGGCCGTCGATCAGGCGGTGGTCGTAGCTTAGCGCCAGGTACATCATCGGGCGGGCGACGATCTGGCCGTCCTTGACCACCGGCCGCTCCTCGATGCGGTGCATGCCCAGCACGGCCGACTGCGGCGGGTTGATGATCGGGGTCGACAGCAGCGAGCCGAACACGCCGCCGTTGGAGATGGTGAAGGTGCCGCCGGTCATGTCCTCCATCGACAGCGTGCCTTCCTTGGCGCGCTTGCCGAAGTCGGCGATGCTCTTTTCGATCTCGGCAAAGCTCATGGCGTCGGCGTTGCGCACGACGGGCACGACCAGGCCCTTCGGCGCGGAAACGGCGACTGAGACGTCGAGGTAGTCGCGATAGACGATCTCGTCGCCTTCGATGCTGGCGTTGACCGAGGGAACGTCGCGGGCGGCGAGCGCCACGGCTTTGACGAAGAAGCCCATGAAGCCGAGGCGGATGCCGTGCTTCTTCTCGAACAGATCCTTATACTTGGCGCGCGCCTCGATGACCGCCGACATGTCGACGTCGTTGAAGGTGGTCAGCAATGCCGCGGTGTTCTGCGCTTCCTTCAGCCGCTTGGCGACCGTCTGGCGGAGGCGAGACATGCGGACGCGTTCTTCCTTGCGCTGTGCCCCTGCGGAGGCAGGGGTCCAGTCCGACCGCGCAGCGGGCGCTGCTTGTGCTGGGGATGGCGAGGCTTTCGCCTCGGTCTGGGCTCCTGCCTGCGCAGGAGCACTGTTCTTCTTCGCTTCGACCGCCGCAAGCACGTCGTCCTTGGTCAGGCGGCCGTCCTTGCCGGTGCCTTTGATGGTCGTGGGGTCGATGTGATGTTCAAGCACGGCGCGGCGAACCGCGGGCGACATGGTCATGATCTGGTCGGACGCGCTGGCCTCGCCGCCATCCTGGCCCGGCTGGACCTCCGGCGCGTGCTCGGAGCCGCGAAGGCCCGGATTTTCGCCCGCGCCCGCCGGATTGGTCGGAGAGGATTCCGCGCCTTGTTCGGCCGGCGTGTCGGCGGGCTTTTCAGCCGGTGCGGCGGGGGCTGCACCAGCGCCGCTTTCGTCGATCCGGGCGATCAGCGCGCCGACCGCGACCGTGTCGCCTTCGTTGACCAGCGTTTCCGCCAGCACGCCCGCCATTGGGGAGGGCACTTCGACGGTGACCTTGTCGGTCTCAAGGCTGGCGATCGGCTCGTCGGCGGCGACCGTATCGCCCGCCTTTTTCAGCCACTGCGCGAGCGTACCTTCGGTGATCGATTCCCCGAGGGTCGGCACTTTGACGTCGGTGGCCATGATACTCCTGTCTCTCCTGTGCGCCGAAGCGCCTACGCGGATGCCCGCGCCTTTGCCGGGCTGCTATGCCCCAGTGCGTCGGCAATCAAGGCCGCCTGTTCCGACGCGTGCCGCTTCGCCAGCCCGGTCGCCGGCGATGCGGAGGCCGAGCGGCCGGCATAGCGGGGACGCATGCCCGTGAAGCCGGCCTGGCCCAGGCACTCCTCGATCAACGCCTCGACGAAGAACCAGGCGCCGTTGTTGCGCGGCTCTTCCTGCGCCCAGACGACGTCCTCAAGCTTCGTCATTGCCCGCAGGCGGCTCACCAGCGGCTCCGACGGGAAAGGATAAAGCTGCTCGACCCGGACGACTTCGGTGCCGTTGTCGCCCGCCGCGTCGCGCGCCTCCATCAACTCATAGCCGAGCTTGCCCGAACACAGCACAAGCCGCGTGGTCGCGCCCTCCGCGGGCGGGGCGAGGTCGCTCAACAAGCGCTTGAAGTGGCTCTCGCCGGTGAATTCCTCGGCCCGCGACACCGCCAGCTTGTGCCGGAGCAGCGACTTGGGCGTCATCATCACCAGCGGCTTGCGGAACTCGCGCAGCAGCTGGCGGCGAAGGATGTGGAAGTAATTGGCCGGCGTCGTGCAGTTGGCGACCTGGATATTATCCTCGGCGCATAGCTGCAGGTAGCGTTCCAGCCGCGCGGAGCTGTGCTCCGGCCCCTGGCCCTCGAAGCCGTGGGGCAGAAGCATGACGAGGCCGCTGGCGCGCAGCCACTTGGCTTCGCCCGAGGCGATGAACTGGTCGATGATCGTCTGCGCGCCGTTGGCGAAATCGCCGAACTGCGCTTCCCAGCACACCAGCGTGCGCGGGTCGGCGAGCGAATAGCCATATTCAAAGCCGAGCACCCCAAATTCCGACAATGGGGAATCGCGCACTTCGAAGCGGCCGCCCTCGATCGAATCGATGGGGATGAACTTGGCGCCGCTATCTTGGTCGACCCAGACGGCGTGACGCTGGCTGAAGGTGCCGCGGCCGCTGTCCTGCCCGGACAGGCGGACATTATGCTTTTCCGCCACCAGCGTGCCGAAGGCGAGCGCTTCGGCGGTCGCCCAGTCGAAGCCCTCGCCGCTGGCGAACATCGCCGCCTTGGCTTCCAGGATCCGGCCGAGCGTCTTGTGAATGGCAAGGTCGGCGGGAACCGTCGTCAAATGCTTGCCGACGTGCCGGAACAGGTCTTCGGAAACCGCCGTCTTGATGTTGCGCCGTCCGAGCACCGGCTCGGTCGGCTTGCCGAAGCCGGACCACCGGCCTTCGAACCAGTCCGCCTTGTTGGGCAGGTAGCTTACCGCGGCTTCAAAGTCCTCGTTGAGGCGGGCGGTGAAAGCGCCGATGTGCTTGCCGATCCAGTCCTGGTCGATCACCCCCTCGTCGGCCAGCCGCTTGCCGTAAATCTCGCTGATCGGCGGATGCTGCCGGATTTCGGAATACATTTGCGGCTGGGTGAAGCTGGGCTCGTCGCCTTCATTGTGGCCGAAGCGGCGATAGCACCACATGTCGATAACGATGTCGCGGCCGAACGCCTGGCGGAACTCGGTCGCCAGCTTGCAGCAGAAAGTGACCGCTTCCGGATCGTCGCCGTTGACGTGCAGGATCGGCGCCTGGACGCCCTTGGCGACGTCCGAAGGGTAGGGCGAGGAGCGCGCATATTGCGGGCTGGTGGTGAACCCGACCTGGTTGTTGATGATGAAGTGGATGGTGCCGCCGGTGCCATAACCGGGCAGGCCCGAGAAGCTCAGGCATTCCCACACCACGCCCTGGCCGGCGAAGGCGGCGTCGCCGTGAAGCAGGATCGGAAGCACCGTCTTGCCATGCTTGTCGCCCTTGGCCGTCATCACCGCGCGCGCCTTGCCAAGCACGACCGGGTCCACCGCTTCCAGGTGCGACGGGTTCGGCAGCAGCGACAAATGCACCTTGTTGCCGTCGAACTCCCGGTCCGAAGACGTTCCGAGGTGATATTTGACGTCGCCCGACCCGCCGACATCGGCCGGGTTGGTCGCTCCGCCGGCGAACTCGTGGAAGATCGCGCGGTAGGGCTTGCCCATCACGTTCGACAGCACGTTGAGCCGGCCGCGGTGGGCCATGCCGACGTCGATTTCCTCCACGCCCAGCTGCCCGCCATATTTGATCACCGCCTCAAGTGCGGGAATGGCGCTTTCGCCGCCGTCGAGGCCGAAGCGCTTGGTGCCGACATATTTGCGGGCGAGGAATTTCTCCCACTGCTCGGCTTCGATCACCTTGGCGAGAATCGCCTGCTTGCCCTCGCGAGTGAAATCGACGGTTTTGGCGCCCTCGATCCGCTCCTGGATGAAGCGGCGCTCCTCCAGGTCGTTGATGTGCATATATTCGACGCCGATGGTGCCGCAGTAATTGGCCCGCAGGCAGTCGACGATTTCGCGCACGGTGGCCCGTTCGAAGCCAAGCGTCCCGCCAAGCCAGATCGGACGGTCGAGGTCCGCTTCGGAAAAGCCGTGATAGGCGGGCGTCAGGTCGGCCGGAATGTCGCTACGGTGGATCCCGAGCGGATCGAGCTTGGCCGCAAGGTGCCCGCGCACGCGATAGGTACGGACCAGCATCATCGCCCGGATCGAATCCTCGGCGGCGCGGCGAATGGCATCGGGATCGGCAGTGCCCGCCGCGGCGTCCTTGGCGGCGCCCTTGCGCACGGCCGCGATCGTCGCCTCGGTCGGATCGAGGCCAAGATTGACCTCGTCGAGCTCCGCCAGCGGCCAGTTGGCTCGCGCCCAGCTAGGGCCGCGCTCGATGTCCTCGCTTGCTCCGGCGACCACGCGAACTAACCTTTCAACAGCTCCGCAAGCGTGCGGCCAAGCTCAGATGGGCTTGGGGAGACCGTTATTCCAGCCGCCTGCATCGCCGCGATCTTGTCTTCGGCGCCGCCCTTGCCGCCGGCGACGATCGCCCCGGCGTGACCCATGCGACGCCCGGGAGGGGCGGTCCGTCCGGCGATGAAGCCGACGGTCGGCTTCTTGCGGCCGCGCTTCGCCTCGTCCGCCAGGAATTGCGCCGCGTCTTCTTCCGCGCTGCCGCCGATTTCGCCAATCATGATGATCGACTTGGTTGCGTCGTCGGCCAGGAACAGCTCTAGCACGTCGATGAAGTTGGTGCCGTTGACCGGGTCGCCGCCGATGCCGACCGCGGTGGTCTGGCCAAGGCCTTCGTTGCTGGTCTGGAACACCGCTTCATAGGTCAGTGTGCCGGAACGGCTGACGACGCCGACGCTGCCCTTCTTGAAGATGTTGCCAGGCATGATTCCGATCTTGCATTCCTCCGGCGTGAGCACGCCGGGGCAATTGGGGCCGATCAGCCGCGACTTGGAGCCGGACAGCGCGCGCTTGACCTTGACCATGTCGAGCACGGGAATGCCTTCGGTGATGCAGACAATCAGCGGCACTTGCGCGTCGATGGCTTCAAGGATGGAGTCCGCGGCGAAGGGCGGCGGCACATAGACGACAGACGCGTCGGCGCCGGTCGCGTCTACGGCCTCCGCGACGGTGTCGAACACCGGCAGGTCGAGGTGGGTGGTCCCGCCTTTGCCCGGCGTGACGCCCGCGACCATCTGCGTGCCGTAAGCGAGCGCCTGCTGGGTGTGAAAAGTGCCTGTTTCACCGGTCATCCCTTGGGTGATGACCTTGGTGTTGCGGTTCACGAGAATCGACATGGAGTTCAATCTTTTCCTGAGGTGTTTTGAGGCAATGGGAAGGCCCGCATGACGATCCAACCTTCATATGCCGCTGCCGTGAGCTTAAAACCGCCAGTCGTCCGAGTGACGTAACCGGACCTTGAAGGGTTGCCTGAAGGAAGCATGCTGTTACCGAAATCCAGAAAGGGTCCGCCACCAGGCAAGATTGCGGCGGCGGCGGCAGCGAAGTCTTTGCCACGCCACAGGACCGCACACGACGTCGCGTAGAGCCGCTCGCCAGACGGCACTGCGATAACAGGGCCATCTGACTTCGGAGCTATGAAGAAGAGGGTTCGTTTGCTCCCGATTTGATAGATGGAGTTGGGCACCTTCTCTGCCGCGGGCGCGAAATAGTCGTTTGGACCCGAGTGTGCCGTCTCCGTCTTGCCAATCGTCTGCCGGGCAGCCATCGGTAAGCGGCGATAAGTTGTCAGGCTCGTCTGGTCTCGCGGCAAGGCAATGCTCCCCTCGAGACATGCTTTTTCAAAGATGACCGGCGCCGGCAGGCCCGATACATTCGGGCCAGTTCCTTGAGGGACGGAAATCGTCGCCAAGAAAACTGACAGAACGCCGGTCAACGTCATTTCTACAGCGAGCCGTCGATGGCTTTGCACGCCTCGAGCAGTTCCTTCACCGCGTCGACGCTGACCTGGAAGTTCTGCTTGGCTTCATCGTTGAGCGCGATTTCGACGATGCGCTCGACGCCGCCTTCGCCGATCACCACCGGAACTCCGACGTAGAGGTCATCGACGCCATATTGGCCGGTCAGGTGGGCGGCCGCGGGAAGCACCCGCTTTTTGTCCTTGAGGTAGCTCTCGGCCATCGCGATGGCGCTGGTGGCCGGCGCATAATAGGCGCTGCCGGTCTTCAGCAGGGCAACGATCTCGCCGCCGCCGCCGCGCGTGCGCTTGACGATGGCGTCGATCTTTTCCTGCGTCGACCAGCCCATCTTGATTAGGTCGGGGATCGGGATCCCGGCGACCGTCGAATATTCGACGACCGGGACCATCGTGTCGCCGTGGCCGCCGAGCACGAAGGCGGTCACGTCCTCGACCGAGACGTTGAACTCCTCGGCCAGGAAGTGGCGGAAGCGAGCGCTGTCGAGGACGCCGGCCATGCCGACGACCTTGTTGTGCGGAAGCCCCGAAAACTCGCGCAGCGCCCAGACCATCGCGTCGAGCGGGTTGGTGATGCAGATGACGAAGCTGTCAGGGGCGTTCGCCTTGATGCCTTCGCCGACGGCTTTCATCACCTTGAGGTTGATGCCGATGAGATCGTCGCGGCTCATCCCGGGCTTGCGGGCGATGCCGGCGGTGACGATGCACACGTCGGCGCCGGCGATGTCGGCGTAATCGGACGTGCCCTTCAGCCTGGCATCGAAACCATCGACGGGTCCGGCCTGCGCAATGTCGAGGCCTTTGCCTTCAGGAATCCCCTCGGCGATGTCGAACAGGACGATGTCGCCGAGCTCCCGCATCGCGGCGAGGTGAGCGAGGGTTCCGCCGATCATTCCGGCGCCGATCAACGCGATTTTGCGACGAGCCATGGGGCTGGTTTCGAACCTTTCTGTCAGTGGCGGCCGGTCAATGACAGTTTCCGGCCTTGGGGGGCGGCGTTCGCTTAGCGTTCAGGCGGTAAAGGGGCAACCGCCCGATCCTTTCCCGCAGTTGAACGAGGCAACTCTGCCGCTGCCTCAATCGTTCCAGCACCGACACTTCCCGATTTGAGGACGATTTAGATGAAGACACTTGCCCTAATGATCGGTGCGGCGACGCTGGCGATTGCCGGCCCGGCCGTCGCCAAGCCCGGCAACCACGGCGGTGGCCACGGCAATTCCCAGGCCGCGATGAAGCACGGCGGCAAGGCGCACTCGAAACATGTGCACAAGGCCCGCTACGCGTCGCTACGCGATCGCAACCGCAACGGCATCGACGATCGGGACGAAGCGCTTGCCCGCCGCTACGGCAGCATGTTGTGCCCGCCCGGCTTGGCCAAGAAGAGCCCGTCCTGCGTCCCGCCGGGACAGGCCAAGCGCATGTTCCGCGATGGCCAGCGCGTGCCGACCAACTATCGCTACTATACGCCGTACGGGAATATCCCCGACACGCTGATCGACCGCTACGCGCTGGATGATGACTATCGGTACATCTACCGCAACAACGTCATCTATCAGGTGGATCCGCGGACGAGCCTGATTACCCGGATCATCGACGCGATCCTTTAGCCTACTAGTAATCTACGGAAGGGGCCGCTCTGAAAGGGGCGGCCTCTTTTGTTAGGGCGCGGCGTCAGGATTTTCGGGCTCTGCGACGTCATTGCGATCGATTGCATTGAGCGTCGCGGGGGCGGAATCCAGCATCGTCGCGGCGTCGTCCAATTGCCGGTTTTCCTCGGCGCCTGGCGTCGTTTGCGGCTGGCAGGATGCGAGCAGCAGGCAAAAAAAAGGGCCGCGCGCCAATACAGGCATGCGGCCCTTGTTCATTCGTCGAACGCCTTAGTTGGCGGCGTTATCAGAAGCGTTCTCGACGGCTTCACCGGCGTTCTCGACCGCGTTGCTCGCGTTGTCGATGGCGTTGCTGGCGGCGTCGAGCGCGTTGCCAGCAGCGTTTTCGGTGGTGTTGCCAGCCGCGTTGATGTCATTTTCCGCAGCATTCTCGACAGCGGTGTCGTTGGCGGCGGCGTTGTCGGTCGCGTCGTTCTTGTCGCAAGCGGCAAGGCCGAGCGAAAGGACCGCAACGGTCAGTGCAAATTTCTTCATGATCGTTCCACTCCCTAAAACTAGCCCCCTTGGGCTGTGGGCTCGGCCTGGCGCGCGAATCGCGCAGGCCAGCGCGGGCCAATATAGTGACGGTCACCGCCGTGCAATCGGCTTGAGCACGGGCTGAATCGGACGAGTCGCCGTTTGACCATATAAAGTTTTCTTTATATGTCCTTCGGCACTCATGAACGCCCTTCCTCTTGCCGAAATGTTTCAAGCACTTGCCGACCCAACGCGGCTGCGGATCCTCGCGTTGCTTTCGCGCATGGAATTGTCGGTTGGCGAGCTCGCGCAATTGCTTGAACAGAGCCAGCCCCGGGTGTCCCGCCATGTGCGGATTCTTGCCGATGCCGGCGTCGTCGACCGGCGCAAGGAAGGCAGCTGGGTGTTCCTGGCGATCGCCGATCCGAAGCGCACCGACCCACTGCTGGCGCTTATCGACGCCTGGAACGACCCGGCGACCAGGCGGGTGTTCGATGCTGACTCGTTGCACCTCGACGCCATCCGCGCCGAACGCGCCGAAGCCGCCGAGCGCTATTTCGCCGCCCATGCCGAAGTGTGGGATTCGATCCGCTCACTGCATGTTGCGGAGACAG
Source organism: Sphingomonas sinipercae (assembly GCF_011302055.1). Taxonomy (NCBI): domain Bacteria; kingdom Pseudomonadati; phylum Pseudomonadota; class Alphaproteobacteria; order Sphingomonadales; family Sphingomonadaceae; genus Sphingomonas; species Sphingomonas sinipercae. The sequence continues at coordinate 1,882,214 of NZ_CP049871.1, read as the reverse complement.
AGGTCGAGCGGGCGATCGACGGCGCGCTGGCCGATCGCCGTCTCGGCCGACTGGTCGACATCGGCACCGGCACCGGCCGGATGATCGAATTGTTCGGGCCGCGGGCCGAGCAGGCAATCGGCATCGACCGCTCTTCGGAAATGCTCCGGCTGGCCCGCGCCAAGCTGGATAGCGCGGGCGTCGCCTCCAGCCTTCGCCAGGGCGACATGTACGCCTTGCCGCTCGTTGATGGGAGCGCCGACAGCATCATCATCCACCAGGTTCTTCATTATGCGCACGCCCCGGCGGTCGCGATCGAGGAGGCAGCGCGGGTGCTCGCGCCCGGCGGGACCTTGCTGATCGTGGATTTTGCAGCCCACCAGCAGGAGGAGCTTCGCCTCCGCGACGCTCATCTCCGGCTCGGCTTTGCCGACGATGTGATGGCCGGCTGGTTCGACGCCGCCGGCCTGACGCTGGACCAAGTCCAGCATTTGGAAGGCGGCGAGCTGACCGTGACCCTGTGGCTCGGCTCGAAGGCCGCGCTGCGCAAGAAAGCAGCAGCATGAACCTGCCTGAACAACTTCCGGCGCGAAGTTGCATCCCTTTGTTCGCCGAGGCGCGCGGCGATATCGAGCTGAGCTTCGAATTCTTCCCGCCCAAGAGCGACGCCATGGGCGAAACCTTGTGGCAGTCGATCCAGACGCTGGCGCCGCTGCGGCCGCGCTTCGTCTCGGTCACCTACGGCGCGGGCGGTTCGACCCGTGAGCGCACGCACGCGACGGTCGAGCGCATCCTGACCGAGACCGAGCTGACCCCGGCCGCGCACCTGACCTGCGTTGCCGCGTCGCGGGAGGAAGTCGACGCCGTTGCCCGCGAATATTGGGACCTCGGCGTCCGGCACCTGGTCGCGCTACGTGGCGATCCGCCGGAAGCCGGCGCCAGGTTCGAGCCGCACCCCGAAGGCTACGCTAACGCCGCGGAGCTCGTTGCCGGGCTCAAGCAGGTCGCGCCGTTCGATGTTTCGGTTGCCGCTTATCCCGAAATGCACCCGGACAGCGGCAGCCGCGCCGCGGACCTCGACAATCTCAAGCGCAAGGTCGACGCCGGGGCGGACCGGGCGATCACCCAATTCTTTTTCTCGGCCGATTCCTTTTTCCGCTTCCAGGACGATGTCGCCGCCGCCGGGATCGATATCGAAATCGTGCCCGGAATCCTGCCGGTGACCAACGTCGCGACGACGCGCCGCTTTGCCGGCCAATGCGGGGCCGCGATCCCCGACTGGCTCAATCAATCGTTCGAAGGCCTGGACGAGCTTCCCGCTGCCCGGCAGCTGATTGCCGGCACCGTCGCCGCGGAGCTGTGCGGCCAGCTTTACGCCGGCGGCGTCCGCCACTTCCATTTCTACACCCTCAACCGCGCGGAGCTTAGCTATGCGATTTGCCACTTGCTCGGCGTGAGGGCCAAAGCATGAGCGCCGCAGCGCAGCTTCGCGCCGAAGCGGCCAAGCGGATCCTGGTCAAGGACGGCGCCTATGGGACGTCGGTCCAGGATCGAAAGTTGAAGGGCGAGGATTATTGCGGCGGGCTCGACCTGCTCAAGGACCAACGCGGCAACAACGACCTTTTGAACCTGTCCCGGCCCGACGTCGTGACGTCGATCTGCCGCAGTTTCGCCGATGCCGGCGCCGATGTGCTGGCGACCAATACGTTCAACGCCAACCGCATCAGCCAGGCCGATTACGGCGCCGAAGCCCTGGTCGAGCGGATCAACATCGCGGCCGCGCGGATCACGCGCGAAGTCGCTGACGCCGATGGCAAGCAGCGCTGGGTGGCCGGCGCGCTCGGGCCGACCAACAAGACCCTCTCGCTTTCGCCCGACGTCAACGACCCGGGCTATCGCGAGGTCGATTTCGACACGGTGAAGTCGGTTTACCGGGAGCAAATCGACGCGCTGGTCGAAGGCGGCGTCGACTTCATCCTCATCGAGACGATCTTCGACACGCTCAACGCCAAGGCCGCGATCATGGCGACCCTGGAGGCCGAGCAGGCGCTTGGCCGGGCGCTCCCGCTGATGATTTCGATGACGCTGACCGACCTGTCCGGGCGCAACCTGTCCGGCCATACGGTCGAGGCATTCTGGGCGTCCGTGCGCCACGCAAAGCCGGTGACCATCGGCCTCAACTGCTCGTTCGGGGCGGCCCAGCTTCGCCCGCACCTGGCCTCGCTCGCCAAGCAGGCGGACACGCTGGTCATGGCTTACCCCAATGCCGGCCTGCCCAACGAGCTTGGCGAATATGACGAAGCGGCCGAACAGACCGCGGCGCAGGTGCGCGAATGGATCGACGACGGGCTGGTAAACATCGTCGGCGGCTGCTGCGGAACGACCCCGGCTCACATTGCGGCGATTGCTCGAACCGCGGCCGGCCAACCGCCGCGCGGCATTGCGCAAGCGCCGCGGCACACGCTGCTCGCCGGGCTTGAACCGATGGTCATCGCTGCCTGACATGGAAGCTTCAGCAGTAGGTCAGGCCGCCGCCGGCGCGCGCTTCGTCAACGTCGGCGAGCGCACCAACGTCACCGGCTCCGCCAAATTCAAGAAACTTGTGCTTGCCGGCGACTATGACGCGGCGGTCGAAGTCGCTCGCCAGCAGGTCGAGAACGGCGCCCAGATCGTCGACGTCAACATGGACGAAGCCTTGCTCGACAGTGAGCAGGCGATGACGATCTTCCTCAAGCGGATCGCCGCAGAGCCGGACATCGCCCGGGTGCCGGTGATGATCGACAGTTCCAAATGGAGCGTGATCGAGGCTGGCCTCAAGTGCGTGTCCGGCAAGCCGATCGTCAATTCGATCAGCATGAAGGAAGGCGAGGAGCCGTTCCTTGAACTGGCGCGCAAGTGCCGGGCCTATGGCGCCGCCGTCGTCGTCATGGCGTTCGACGAAATCGGGCAGGCCGACACGGCCGAACGCAAGGTCAGCATCTGCGAGCGGGCTTACAAATTGCTGGTCGAGGACGGGACCGAGCCGCAGGACATCATCTTCGACCCCAACGTCTTCGCCGTAGCCACTGGCATCGACGAGCATCGCCGCTATGCGATCGATTTCATCGAGGCGACGCGCGAAATCCGCCGCCGCTGCCCCGGGGTCCACATTTCCGGCGGCCTGTCGAACCTCAGTTTCTCGTTCCGCGGCAATGAACCGGTGCGCCGCGCGATGCACAGCGTCTTCCTTTATCACGCCATTCCCGCAGGGATGGATATGGCCATCGTCAACGCCGGCCAGCTCGACGTTTATGACGCCATCGACCCCGAACTTCGCGAAGCCTGCGAGGATGTGATCCTCGATCGCCGCGAGGATTCGACCGAGCGGCTGATCGTGCTCGCCGAGCGCTTCAGGGGCACCGACGAAGTGGCCGAAAAGGCGGCCGCCGAATGGCGCTCGCTACCGGTCAGGGAACGGCTGTCCTATGCGCTGGTGAAGGGCATCGATGCCGACATCGTCGCCGACACCGAGGAAGCGCGCCAATTGGTCGACGCCGAAGGCGGACGCCCGATCCATGTGATCGAAGGCCCGCTGATGGACGGCATGAACGTCGTCGGCGACCTGTTCGGATCGGGCAAGATGTTCCTTCCGCAGGTCGTCAAATCGGCGCGTGTCATGAAGAAGGCGGTCGCCCACCTCATCCCCTTCATCGAGGCGGAAAAGGAAAAGTCGGGCGCCACCCAGGGCAAGGGCAAGGTCGTGATGGCGACCGTGAAGGGCGACGTTCACGACATCGGCAAGAACATCGTCGGCGTCGTGCTTCAGTGCAACGGCTTTGAGGTCATCGACCTTGGGGTAATGGTGCCGTGGCAGGACATCCTGCAGTCGGCCAAGGACAACCAGGCGCACATGATCGGCCTGTCGGGGCTGATCACGCCGTCGCTGGATGAGATGGTGACGGTGGCCAGCGAGATGCAGCGGCTGGGGCTGACGACGCCGTTGCTGATCGGCGGTGCGACCACCAGCAAGGCGCACACGGCGCTGCGCATCGACCCGGCTTACGAAGGCCCGGTGATCCACGTGCTCGACGCCAGCCGCGCCGTCGGCGTTGCCTCCTCGCTGGTTTCCGACACGCAGCGCGAGCCGCTGATCGCGGCCACCGCCGACGATTATGAAAAGCTGCGCCAGACGCGGGCTCACGCCGGCCAGAACCAGTTGGCGACCCTCGCCGAGGCCCGCGCCAACGGCTTCGCTTTCGATCCGTCCGGCCAGCCGCCGGCGCCGCAAATGCCGGGCATTCACCAGATCGGCGAATGGCCGTTGCGCGATTTGCGGGCCTCGATCGACTGGAATCCATTCTTCCGCGCATGGGAGCTGGCGGGTAATTATCCCGCGATACTCGAGGACGAAGTCGTCGGCGAAAGCGCGACCAGTCTGTTCAACGACGCACAGGCAATGCTCGACCAGATCATCAACGAACGCTGGCTCACGGCGAGCGCGACGGTCGGCCTGTGGCGCTGCAAGCGCGAGGGCGACGACGTGCTGGTGCTGGCCGGCAACGACTGGACCCGGATCCCCTTCCTTCGCCAGCAGGTGAAGAAGCGCGAAGGCCGGGCGAACATGAGCCTTGCCGACTTCATCAATCCTGAAGGCGAAGATTGGATTGGTGGGTTCACCGTTGGGATCCATGGCCTGGAGCCGCACCTCGCGCGGTTCCGCGAGGCCAATGACGATTATTCGGACATTCTGATCAAGGCGCTGTCAGACCGCCTGGCTGAAAGCTTTGCCGAGGTGCTCCACGCCGAGGTGCGCAACCGCCTGTGGGGCTATGCCGACGAGCATCTGAGCAACGCCGACCTGATCCGCGAGAAATTCAACGGCATCCGCCCGGCGCCTGGCTATCCCGCCTGCCCGGACCACAGCCTGAAGCCGATCCTGTTCGACATGCTTGGCGGCAACCCGGCCGGGGTGACCCTGACCGAGAATTTCGCGATGCTTCCGACCTCGGCGGTCTCAGGGTTCTATTTCGGCCATCGCGACAGCCAATATTTCGGCGTTGCGCGGATCGGCCGCGATCAGCTCGAAGACTATGCCGAGCGCCGCGACGTGCCGTTGGAACAGGCGGAACGCTGGCTGCGGCCGAACCTGGATTAGCCGTCATCCTGAACGTGTTTCAGGATCCACCGCGCCGCCAATACTCAGGCTCCAGGAAATGGATGCTGAAACAAGTCTAGCATGACGGTAGAGGCCTTGGATGCTTCGCCGCTTGATACTCCTATTTGCACTGCTGCTCGCGCCGACCATGGCGCAGGCGCAGAACATCACGCCCGCGCTGGTGGCCGAAGGCCGCGCCGTCCCGGGCGGCGAGGTCGAGCTGGCGATCGTCATGCGGCCCAAGCCCGGTTGGCACGGCTATTGGCTTAACCCCGGCGATGCCGGCCTGCCGATGCAGGTGGAATGGAAGCTGCCGGCCGGCTTCGCGGTCGCGCCCTTGCGCTACCCAGTGCCAAGCCGCCTCACCGTCGCCGGGCTGATGAACTACGTCTACGAGCGCGATTATGCGCTGCTGACCCGGTTGAAGGTCCCGGCGAGCGCCACCGGCATCGTCCCGATCCGCGCCCACGCCAGCTGGCTCGCCTGCACCGACAAGGTGTGCGTGCCCGAACAGGGAGATTTCTCGCTCGACCTGGCCACCGGCGGGATTGCGCCGATGGACGCGCGTTTCAACGACTGGCGACGGGCCTTGCCGCGCCCACTCGCAACGCCAGCGAAGTTCGACTCGTCCGACCGGCTGCTGCGCATTGCAATCCCGCTGCCAGCGGACGTTCCGGTCGCCGAGTCCTACGTCTTTCCGGCGACCGATGCGGTCGTCGACTATGCCGCCAGCCAGCAGTTCCGTCGCAATGGCGACATGCTCATCGCCGAGCTGCCGCTGAAGGGCGCAGCGCCCGAAACATTCGCGGGCGTGCTTTCGGCTGGTGACGGGCGCGGTTTCGAATTCAGCGCGATCGCTGGCGAAGTGCCAAGCGGCGGCACGGCCATCGCCGGCAGCGGCGGTAATGACGCGGTGCTGTTCGCGGTTCTCGGCGCGCTCATCGGCGGCATCCTCCTCAACCTGATGCCCTGCGTGTTCCCGATCCTGGCGATCAAGGCGCTGCACCTCGCCCGAAGCGGCGGCGACGAACGCGAAGCGCGGCGCGACGCCGTGGCTTATGCCGCTGGGGCCATCCTTGGCACCGGCGCTCTGGGCCTTGCACTGCTGGCGATCCGGGCCGGCGGAACCGCCGCCGGCTGGGCTTTCCAGTTGCAGGACCCGCGCACCATCATGCTGCTGATGCTGCTCAGCGTCGCCATCACGCTGAACCTGTTGCGGGTGTTTGAGCTGCCGGTGGTTGCCGGCAACGCACGGCCGGCCGGCAGCTTCGGCGCGGGCGCGCTTGCCGCCTTCGTCGCTACCCCTTGCGCCGGCCCGTTCCTGGGCGCCGCGCTCGGCACCGCATTGTTGTTGCCGGTTGGCGGATCGGTGCTGGTGTTCGCCGCGCTGGGGCTTGGCCTGGCACTGCCGTTCGTCGCCGTCGCCTTCATCCCGGCATTGCGCCAAATCTTGCCTTCGCCGGGACGGTGGATGCAGCGCCTCCAGCGGTTCCTCGCCATCCCGATGGCCGCGACCGCGATCGGCTGCTTGTGGCTGCTGTACCGGCAGGGCGGTGACGCCGCCGTACTGATCGGCGTTCTTGCAGCGTCGATCGTCGCCGCGGTGTTTGCCCTCCTCGGACGCTGGCAGCGATCAGGCGAACGTCTGCTGTGGCCGGCCGCGGCGGTCGCGATTGCTGTCGCCGCCGCCGCCGTCGTGCTGGTGCCGCAGCGATCCGCGCCCGCCGCTACTGCCGGTTCGACCTGGAGCACTGATGCGGTTCGCGCCGCCACCACGCAGGGAAAGCCGGCCTTCGTCTATTTCACCGCCGACTGGTGCCTGACCTGCAAGGCAAACGAAGCGGCGGCGATCAACCGCGAATCTGTCACGCGTGCCTTCGACAAGGCCGGGGTGAAGGTGTTCGTCGGCGACTGGACCGACGGCGACCCCGCGATCACCCGCTTTCTGGAAAGCCGGGGGAGGGCGGGGGTGCCGCTTTATCTCTGGTACGAGCCGGGGAAAGCGCAGCCCGAAGAACTGCCGCAGATCCTCACCCCGTCGATGCTTACTTCCCGCGCTCTCCGCGGGCGCTAGCGGCCCGCGTCCACACCGGTTTTCCCGCGATCCAGGTTTCCAGCACCTGGGTGCGGGCAAGGTTTTGCGCGTCGACACTGCTCACGTCCCGGTCGACGAGGATGAAATCGGCCCATTTGCCCGGCTCCAGGCTGCCGATCTTGCCCTCGGCGAAGCCCGCATAAGCCGCGCCCCGCGTGAAGCCGTCCAGGGCCTGCGCGAAGCTGACCCGCTCCCTTGGCAGCCATCCGCCGGCCGGCTCTCCGCTCATGTCCTGCCGGCTGGTCGCGGCAGCTAGCCCGGGGAACGGATTGGGCGATTCCACCGGGAAATCCGACCCGAAGGCAAGCCGTGCGCCCGACTGCAACACGGTTTGCCACGCGTAAGCGCCGTCCAGCCGCCCAGGCCCTAGCCGCTTTTCGGCCATCAGCCGGTCGCTCGTCTGGTGCACCGGCTGCATCGACGCGATGATCCTCGCCGGCGCGAAGCGGGGGGTGTCGCGCGGATCGACGATCTGCGCATGTTCGATGCGCCAGCGCCGGTCGCCGGGATATATTTTCGACAGCCGTTCGAAGATGCTCAATTCTTGCGCGTTGGCGGCGTCGCCAATGGCGTGGATCGCGACCTGGAAGCCGGCGTCGGCGGCGCGCTTCGCAAGCCCGAACATCTCGGCATCCGAATGGAACCGCAGCCCGCGCGTGTCCGGCTTGTCGGCGTACGGCGCCTTAAGCCAGGCGCCGCGAGAGCCGAGCGCGCCGTCGGCATAGAGCTTGACCCCGCCCATCCGCAGCCGGTCGCCGAACAGCCACTGCGTCGGCGCGTGGAAGGTGGCGATCGGCTCGACTCCGGCGGCATAGGCCATGATTCGAACCTGCAGCTTGCCGTCCATTCCAGCGTGATGGATCGTGCCCCATTCCGGCACCGACATCCCCATGTCGGCCGCTGCAGTGAGCCCGACGGCAAGCATCGCCTTTTGCGCCTCGGCAAGTGCGCGCTCGCGCTCCGCTTCGGTCGGGGCAGGCACCTTCGCGCTGACCAAGGCACTGGCCGAATCGATCAGGAGGCCGGTCGCTTGCCCGTTCGCGTCGCGCTCGATCTTCCCGCCGACCGGATTTTTGGTCGCGGCGGTGATTCCCGCTGCCTTGAGGGCGGCCGTGTTGGCGACGACCGCATGCCCATCGACTCGTTCCAGCACGACCGGGCGGTCGCCAACCACCGCGTCGAGATCGGCGGCAGTCGGGAACCGCTGGTCCGGCCACAACTCCTGGTTCCAGCCGCGCCCGACGATCCAGCCATTGCGCTTGCCCGCTGCATAGGCCTTCAGCCGCCCCTGCAGGTCCTGGACCGAGCTAGTCCCGACAAGGTCCAGGGTCAGCGCCGCATAGCCAAGCGCGAAGACATGGCCGTGGGCGTCGATCAGGCCGGGGAGCAAGGTCTTCCCGCCGCCGTCGACGTGGCGGGTGATGTTCGCCAGCCGCACGAGTTCGGGATGTTCGAGCAACTGCCGGACCTTGCCGTCGTCGCCGATGACGATGGCCTTGAACCGCTGCAGCTTGCCGTCGGCGCCGATCTGGATGCCGTTGACGTTATCGATCAGCGTGTCGGCCTGCGCGGCCGAGGACAGGAGCGCCGCCGCAAGCGCGAAGAAGGTCTTGTTCATGGGCTGCGCATAGCATTGTTCCGCACTTGCGGAAGCGCTACGCCGCGCCGCGATGACTGCAACCCCGACGATCGACGATATCCGCGCCGCCGCGGAGCGCATCCGCGGATCCGTCGTGCGCACGCCGATGCTGGTCAGCCGCACCCTGTCCGAGATTATCGGGGCGGAAGTCTGGCTGAAGTTCGAGAATCTCCAGTTCACCGCGGCCTACAAGGAACGCGGCGCGCTCAACAAGCTGCTGCAGCTGACCGCGGACGAGCGCGCGCGCGGTGTCATTGCGGCGTCGGCGGGCAATCATGCGCAGGCGGTCGCCTATCACGCCAAACGGCTCGGCATCCCGGCGACCATCGTCATGCCAAGGCCGACGCCGACGATCAAAGTGAGCCAGACGGAAGGCCATGGCGCGCGCGTCATCCTGCACGGCGCGATGTTCGACGACGCCTATGCGCGGGCTCGGGAGATGGAGGCGGCCGAGGGGCTGGTCTTCGTCCACCCATTCGACGATCCGGACATCATCGCCGGTGCGGGGTCGCTTGGCATCGAAATGCTGGACGAAGCGCCCGACCTCGACACCATCGTCGTCCCGATCGGCGGCGGCGGCCTGATGAGCGGGATCTCGATTGCCGCGCGCGCGCTCAAGCCCGGGATCGAGCTGATCGGCGTCGAGGCCGAGCTTTACCCGTCGATGAAATGCGCCATCGATGGCTGCACGTTGCCGCTCGGCGGCGACACGCTGGCGGAAGGGATTGCGGTCAAGGCGCCGGGCGCGCTCACCTCGCGGATCCTGAAGGAACTGGTCGACGACGTGATGCTGGTGCCGGAGCGGCTGATCGAGCGCGCGGTGGCGATGTTGGTCGGGATCGAGAAAACGGTGGTCGAGGGCGCGGGCGCTGCGGGCCTTGCGGCAATGCTGGGCGACAAGGCGCGCTTTCGCGGGAAAAAGGTCGCGACCATCCTGTGCGGCGGCAACATCGACACCCACCTGCTGGCGAACGTGCTCGTCCGCGACTTGGTGCGCGCCGGCCGGATCGCCCGGCTTCGAGTCGCCGCCCAGGACCAGCCGGGGGCGCTCGCCAAGATCACTGCCCAGTTTCACGAAGCCGGCGTCAACATCCTGGAAATCCGCCACAGCCGCATCTTCAACGCGCTTCCGGCCAAGGACACCGTCATCGAGGTCGAGTGCGAGGCCAAGGATTCCAACGCCATCGACGCGGTTGTCGAAATGCTGGAATCGGCCGGCTTCATCGTCGATCGCGCCTCGCTCGACTGATTGGCTGTCCCGTTCGAGGACACTCGTCGCAAGTCCGTGTGGTTTGGCGCGACCAAGTCTTTTCATCGGCGTTTACCAGCAGCATAAAGGTCTTCGTAACCACGAGTGAGGGCAGGTGAGCGCACCTTTTCGATTTCCGAAATTCTTTGTCACCAATCCGTCGCCGTGCCCGTACCTTCCGGGCAAGGTGGAGCGGAAGGTGTTCACGGAGCTTTCGGGCCGAAGCGCTGCCGAGCTGAACGAGGCGCTTGGACGGATCGGCTTTCGCCGTAGCCAGTCCGTCGCCTACCGCCCAAGCTGCATCGATTGCAGCGCCTGCGTCTCCGTCCGGGTCTTGGCGTCTGAGTTCGAGGCGTCGGCGACCCACCGCAAGTTGCTTCGCAAGCATGGCGACCTGGAAGTCAGCGCCTGCAAGCCGTGGACCACGGAAGAGCAATATGCGCTGCTTCGGAAGTATCTGGCGGTCCGCCATCCGGGCGGCGGCATGGCCGACATGGACGAAGGCGACTTCGCCGACATGATCGAGCAGACGCCGGTGCGGACCTTCGTCATCGAATATCGCGAGCCGTCGGTCGATGGCGTCCCCGGCAAGCTGGTCGGCGCCTGCCTGTCGGACCATCAGGCGGACGGCCTGTCGATGATCTACAGCTTCTTCGATGTCGGCCCGGACGCGCGCAAGGGGCTGGGCACCTTCATCATCCTCGACCACATCATCCGCGCCGCCCGCGCGGGCCTGCCCTATGTCTACCTCGGCTATTGGGTCGAAGGCTCGCAGCGAATGGCCTACAAGACCACGTTCCGACCGCTCGAACGGCTGGGCCGGGACGGCTGGCGGCGGATGGACGAGGTCGATCCGGAGCCGGTGCAGCGGGAGCTGAACCTTCCGGTCCGGCGCGAGCGTCGTTTCCTGATCGACGCCTGACGAGGCTTCCGCAAGCGCGCGCCGTGCTTTAGGCCCGGGTCACTCGCGAGGTGAAGCTTGGGCCTGCTCGACAATAAAGTCGCAATCGTCACCGGTGCCGCCTCCGGCATTGGCAAGGCCGCGGCCGAGCTGTTTCGCCGCGAGGGGGCGATTGTCGTCGCCACCGACGCGATGGAGGCTGATGGCGTCAGCATTGTCGATGCCGGGTCTGAAAGCGAGGTCGAAGCGCTGGTCGAGCGCGCCCTCGCCGAACATGGCGGGATCGACATCGTCTTCGCCAACGCCGGCATTTCCGGGGGCATGGCGGGCATTTTCGAACAATCGGCGGACGACTGGCAGGAAATCCTGCGCGTCAACCTGATCGGGCCGTTCCTGGCGATCAAATATGCCGCGCCGCACATGAAGGCGCGCGGCGGCGGGTCGATCGTCTGCACCGCTTCCGTCGCCGGCCTTCGCGCGGGGGCGGGCGGGGCCGCTTACTCCGCTTCAAAGGCTGGGCTGATCAGTCTCGTGAAAGTCGCCGCGACCCAGCTTGCCGGCGCCAACGTCCGGGTAAACGCCATCTGCCCCGGCCTGATCGAAACCGGCATGACCGCGCCGATGTACGAATGGGCGCGCTCGACCGGACGAGAAAGCAAAATCGGCCGCCTCAACCCGATGAAGCGCGGCGGCCAGCCCGACGAAATCGCCGCGGTCGCGCTGTTCCTGGCGTCCGACGCAGCCAGTTACGTCAATGGGCAGGCGATCGCCGTCGACGGCGGACTTTCCGCCTCGCACCCCTTTTCAATCCAGGATTACGGCCGAACCTCGGCCTGACACGGAGGACCGATGACCAACCCGATTTCGACCCGCAAGCATGGCGACGTGCTGATCATCCTGTCGAACAACCCGCCGGTGAACGCACTTTCCGCGGCGGTGCGGGAGGGATTGGTGGCGGCGATCGAGCAGGCGGAGGCGGACGATGGCGTCAATGCCGTCGTGATCGCCTGCGAAGGCCAGACATTTTTCGCCGGCGCCGACGTCGCCGAATTCGGCACGCCCAAGGCATTCCAGCAGCCGATGCTGCCGCAGGTCGTCGACCAGATCGAAGCTTGCACCAAGCCGGTGGTCGCGGCGATCCACGGGACGGCGCTCGGCGGCGGGCTCGAGGTTGCGCTGAGCTGCCATTACCGGGTTGCCGACCCGACGGCGAAGCTTGGCACGCCGGAGGTCAAGCTCGGCCTGCTTCCGGGCGCTGGCGGGACGCAGCGGCTGCCCCGCGTCGCCGGCGTCGAAAAGGCGCTGCGGATGTGCGCCACCGGAGCGCCGATCGGTGCCAGGGAAGCGCAGGAATGCGGGTTGGTCGACCGGCTGGTCGAAGGCGATCTGATCCAGCATGCCGTCGCTTACGCGGAAGAAGTGAAAGGCGTCCGACCGATCCGCAAGGCCTCGGAGCGGCAGGATCGGGTCGAGAATATCGACCCCTCGGTGTTCGACGAGTTCCTCAAGGCCAACGGCCGCAAGTTCCGCGGCTTCGACGCGCCGATGAAGAACATCGAAGCGGTGCGGATCGCGACGCAAAAGCCTTATGCCGAGGGTGTGCTCGACGAACGCAAGCTGTTCATGGAGCTGATGAGCGGCGGGCAGGCCAAGGCCCAGCAATATTTCTTCTTCGCGGAGCGCAAAGCGGCGAAGATCGACGATATCCCTGAGGACACCCGGCCGCGCGACATCAAGCGCGTCGGCGTAATCGGCGCCGGGACGATGGGCGGCGGAATCTCGATGAATTTCCTTTCCGCCGGAATCCCCGTGACCATCGTCGAAATGGGACAGGAAGCGCTCGACCGCGGCGCCGGCGTGATGCGCAAGAATTACGAATCGAGCGCTGCGAGGGGCCGGTTCACGCCCGAACAGGTCGAAAGGGCGATGGGTCTGCTCAACCCGACGCTCGATTTCGATGCGCTTGCCGAATGCGACCTCATCATCGAGGCAGTTTATGAGAATATGGACGTTAAGAAGGAGGTGTTCGGCCGCCTCGACAAGATCGCCAAGCCAGGCGCCATCCTCGCGTCCAACACCAGCTATCTCAACATCGATGAGATCGCCGCCTCTACCTCGCGCCCGCAGGACGTCGTGGGCCTCCACTTCTTCTCCCCGGCCAACGTGATGAAGCTGCTGGAAGTCGTGCGCGGCGCAAAGACCGCGCCAGATGTGCTGCTGACCGCGATGCAACTGGCCAAGCGGATCAAGAAGGTCGCGGTCGTCGCCGGAGTCTGTCACGGTTTCATCGGCAACCGGATGCTGATGCCGCGCCAGGTGGAAGCGATGAAGCTGCTGCTTGAAGGTGCGACGCCCGAACAGGTTGACCGGGTGCACGTCGAGTTCGGGATGCCGATGGGCCCGTTCCAGATGGCCGACCTCGCCGGCGTGGACATCGGCTGGCATCGCGACCCCAACCGCATCGAAAGCCTGCGCGACGCGCTCTGCTCGATCGAGCGTTGGGGCCAGAAAAAGGGTGCCGGTTTCTACGACTATGACGAGAAGCGCCGTCCGAGCCCGTCGCCGGTGGTGCAGGAGATCATCGAGAAGTTCGCCGCTGAAAAGGGCGTCGAGCGCCGCGAGATCACCGACCAGGAAATCGTCGAGCGCACGCTCTACCCGATGGTCAACGAAGGCGCGAAGATCCTGGAGGAAGGCATGGCCCAGCGCGCGTCCGACATCGATGTGGTGTGGGTCTATGGTTACGGCTGGCCGGTCTATCGCGGCGGACCGATGCACTGGGCCGACGCGGAGGGGCTGACCAAGATCGTCGATGGTTTGAAGCGCCAGGAAGAGCGAATGAAGCCGGACTTCAGCTTCTCGAAACTGCTGCTCGACAAGGCAGCCGACGGATCGAAGTTTACCCGCGGCTAGGGCGGGCGCGAACCTTTCGCGGCGGCGCGACGTTCATCGCCTGCATCGGCAGGAGATCACGCGATGGACAGGATGACCGATACCGCCCCTCATGCGGTGCCCGTGCGGCGCTATTCGAACGTGGCCGTCGCCTTCCACTGGGTGACGGTGGTGCTCGTCCTGCTCCAGATCTGGCTTGGGTTCAGCTTCGGCGCCGCCGAGGGCGCGGCGCGCGGCAACCTGTTTACGTGGCACAAGACCACGGGCGCGGTGATCCTGCTGCTCACGCTGGCGCGGCTGACCTACCGGATCAGTAACCCGCCGCCCCCGCTCCCCGACGACTTGTCACGGTGGGAGCGGTTCGCGGCGGTGTGGAACCATCGCTTGTTCTACATCCTGCTGCTGGCGCTTCCCGTCGGTGGGTTGATCGCGGTGTCGGCGCGCGCGACCGGGCCGACCACGCCGCTGATCGGCGGAGTGCCGCTGCCGGTGCTGCCGGGCGTGCCGAAGTCGATTGGCGAACTGGCCGGCGAGGCGCACGAGCTGGCCGCCTTCGCGCTCATCGCACTGATTGTCATCCACTTCCTCGCGGCGATGAAGCACCAGTTCATCGACAAGGCCGCCTCGGCCGGGCGGATGCCGCCGTTCCAGCCGCCGCACCACGAACCGGTGGTTATCGGGCAGGGCGGCCAGACGGAGTGGGAAGAACGCTAAGCATCGCGCCGGCAATTGCGGCGAGAATGGCGCTGACGATGAACGTCGTCGCGGCGCCTTCGCGGTCCCACAAGAGCCCGGCGCCGACGCTTGCGAGCAGGGTCGCGACTCCGGTGACGAAGTAGAAGGCGCCGAAGCTGGTGCCCCTTAAGTGTTCCGGCGCGCTGTCGGCGATCATCCGCGCGAAAATGCCTTGGGTCAAAGCCATGTGCGCGCCCCACAGCAGGACGCCGACACCCAGCCCGGCCAGGCCCCAGTCGCCGGCCAGCACCAGATTGCCGGCGACCAGCAGGCCGATCCCGGCGAGCAAAATCCCGCGCGGCGACCAATGGTCGCTAAGCGCGCCGGCAGGATAGGCAAGCGCCAGGAAACCGACGTTGAACCCGACCAGCGCAAGCGGCGAGAGTGCGGCCGACAACCCCAGCTCCATCCCGCGAAGGATCAGGAAGCTCTCGGAAAAGCGGGCGAGCATGAACAGGAAGCCGATGGCGAGCAGCCGCACGGTCGCGGGCCGAAGCTCGCGGAAGCCGCCGAAGAAGCTTTTTGCGCCGCCGCTTGCGGACCGGTGCTCGGGCTCGCGCAAGGCAATCACGATCAGCAGGACCGAAGCGGCAGCCGGAATCGCCGCGATCCAGAAGACCAGCCGGATGTTGCCGGCCAGCAGGAACATCAGCGCGATTGCGGCCAGCGGTGCAATCACGGCGCCGACGGTGTCCAGCGCCTGCCGCAAGCCAAAGGCGCGGCCGCGGATTTCCGGCGGCGTCTCGTCGGCGATCATCGCATCGCGCGGGGAGCCGCGGATGCCCTTGCCGACGCGGTCCGAAAAGCGGGCGATCATCACCGCGGCCCCGCTGGCCGCAATTGCGAACAGGGGCTTGGACAAAGCGGCAAGGCCGTAGCCGGCGAGGATCCACGGCTTACGGCGGCGGCTTCGGTCGGAAAGCCGGCCCGAAGCGAGTTTGCCGAACGACGCGGTCGCTTCGGCAACGCCGTCGATGGCGCCGAGCGCCGCCGCCGGCAGCCCAAGCGTCACAGTGACGAACACCGGCAGCAGCGAATGGTAGATTTCGCTCGAAAGGTCGGTCAGCAGGCTTACGAAGCCGAGTACCCACACGGTACGGGGCAGGGGCGGGCGCGGTCGTGGCTGCACGCCTCGTCAATGCGGGGAGCGAAGCGGCGACGCAATCCGGTTTTGCGTCGCAAAGGCGAATGCAACTTGACACAAGCAACTGTGCTGATGTTCAAACACTTGCGATGCAGCAAGTGTTCTTGAACCCGCACTCGCCCGCCGCGCTGGCGTCCCGCTTCGCTCGGGCGGCGCAGCGCTGGCTTCCCGACGGACCCGCCGAGCGCGCCGATACCGCGCGCCGCAAGCTGCTCAACGCAATCGTGGAGCGTGAACCGGCGACCTTGAACGAGGTCGCCGACGCCCTTGGCCGCGGCGCTCCGGCGGTAAGCCGCTCGGTCGACACGATGGTGCGCGCCGGCCTGGTCGAACGACAGCCCGATCCGGACCATCGTCGCCGCCTGGCGCTGCGGCTGACGGACAGCGGCCGCGACAAGCTTGCCGAAGGCGGCGATCCCAGCGGCGCGCTGACCGAAAAGCTGGCCCGCCTCGCCCAAAGCGAACTCCGCGCCGTAGAACGCGCCATCGAGATCCTCGAACGCGGGCTCTAGCCCGGGCGCCCTGCTGCGTTGCAGCATCGGCGATTCTGGGCTAGGGGCGCCGCTTACTTTTTCCAGGAAAAATCAATGAACCTGCGCAACGTCGCGATTATCGCGCACGTCGATCATGGCAAGACGACCCTCGTCGATCAGCTTTTCCGCCAGTCCGGCACCTTCCGCGACAACCAGCGCGTCGAAGAGCGGGCGATGGATTCCAACGACCTGGAGAAAGAGCGCGGGATCACCATTCTCGCCAAGTGCACCTCGGTCGAGTGGACTCCGCCGGGTGGCGAGACCATCCACATCAACATCGTCGACACGCCCGGCCACGCCGATTTCGGGGCCGAGGTCGAACGCATCCTTTCCATGGTCGACGGCGTCATCCTGCTCGTCGACGCCGCCGAAGGCCCGATGCCGCAGACCAAATTCGTCACCGGCAAGGCGCTTGCGCTCGGCCTCAAGCCGATCGTCGTCGTCAACAAAATCGACCGCCCCGACGCGCGCCCGGCCGAAGTGCTGGACGAAGTGTTCGAGCTGTTCCTCAACCTCGAGGCGAGCGACGAGCAGCTCGACTTCCCCGTGCTCTACGCCTCGGGCCGCGCCGGTTATGCGGGCAAGGAAGATACCGTCCGTGACGGCGACCTGACGCCGATGTTCGAAACCATCGTCAGCCACGTGCCGGCGCCGGGGCTCGACCCCAAGGCCGAGTTCAAGATGCTCGCGACGTTGCTTGATCGCGATGCCTTCCTGGGACGTATCCTGACCGGCCGAATCGAAAGCGGCACGCTGACCACCAACATGCCGATCAAAGCGATCGACGTCGACGGCAACGTCGTCGAGGAAGGCCGCGCGACCAAGGTCTTCGCCTTCCGCGGGCTCGAGCGCGTGCCGGTCGAAAGTGCCGAAGCGGGCGAGATCGTCGCCATTGCCGGACTGATCAAGGCGACGGTGTCCAACACCTTTGCCGAGCCGTCGGTGACCGAGCCGCTGCACGCCCGCCCGATCGATCCGCCGACGCTGGCGATGAGCTTTTCGGTCAACGACAGTCCCTATGCGGGCCGCGACGGCGACAAGGTGCAAAGCCGAGTCATCCGTGAACGCCTGGAGCGCGAGGCCGAAGGCAATGTCGCGATCCGGGTCTCGGTCGCGGCGGACAACGACAGCTACGAAGTCGCCGGCCGTGGTGAGCTGCAGCTTGGCGTGGTGATCGAGACCCTCCGCCGCGAAGGCTTCGAATTGTCGATCAGCCGCCCGCGCGTGCTGTTCCGCGACGGCCCCAACGGCCGCGAGGAGCCCTATGAAACCGTCGTCATCGACGTCGACGACGAATTCAGCGGGACGGTTATCGACAAGATGGCGGTGCGCAAGGCGGAGATGACCGACATGCGCCCGTCCGGCGGCGGCAAGACGCGCCTAACCTTCTCCGCGCCCTCGCGCGGGCTGATCGGCTATCACGGCGAATTCCTGTCCGACACGCGCGGCACCGGCATCATGAACCGATTGTTCGAGAAGTACGGTCCCTACAAAGGCCAGATCACCGGCCGCCAGAACGGCGTCCTTATCTCGATGGAAAAGGGCAAGGCGGTCGCTTACGCGCTGAACGCGCTGGAAGATCGCGGCATCCTCTTCATCTCGCCCGGCGACGACCTTTACGAAGGCATGGTCATCGGTGAGAACGCGAAAATCCACGACCTTGAGGTCAACCCCTTAAAGTCGAAGCAGCTCACCAACTTCCGCGCCAGCGGCCCCAAGGACGAAGGCATTCGCCTGACCCCGCCGCGCCGTATGACTCTGGAGCAGGCAATCGCTTACATTCAGGACGACGAGCTGGTCGAGGTGACCCCCAAGGTCATCCGCATCCGCAAGCGCTTCCTCGACCCGCACGAACGCAAGCGCAACGCCCGGAAGATGGAAGCCGCCTAGGCTCCATCCGCGGCGGCGATCAGGTCAGGCGCGCGACGCCCGGTTTTTCCTGAAGATCGCGAACAGGATCAGCAGGAAGGCCAGCAGCCGGAACAGGTAGATCGCGCCGCGTTCCTCGGTGGGCAGGTTGGCGAGCGCCTGGATCGTCTGGCCGGTGCCGAGCAGTGCGAAGGCCAAAGCGAAGGCGACGAACAGCGAATCGCCCGTGCGCCGCCAGAAGCGGAGGAACAGCAGGCCGCACATCAGGAAGCCGAACGCGGCAGCGCCGGCGAGGAACTGGTACACCGTCAGCACGTCATTCATCGGCGTTTTCCCAGACAAAGCCCCAGATCAGCGCGGCGCCGGCGGCGACTGCAAATGACACGCGGACAATGCGCAGGTCGAGTTGCGGCAACAGCAGCAGGTCGACGACCAGCACCAGGTTATTCGCCGCCAGCAACACGAAGCAGATGCAGCTCCAGAGCAGCAGCCGCATCCCGCTTCGCGCATAGCCGCGGCCAAGCAGCCATGCGCAAGCCGCGCTGGTCAGCAGGCAGAGCAAATAGACGACAGTCGGAAATAGCTCCCCCATGCCTAGTCCTTCTTCAGCTTGAACGCGTCGGCAAAGGCCGTCGCATTGCTCCGCTTCGCCGAGACTATCGCTCGACGAACCGCGTTCGGCCGGGCCCGGTAGAGGCTTTCGAGGCCGTCGACGTTGCTCGCGGCATTGCCGCCGATCGGCAAATATCGAGCACCATTCGGGTCCATTGAGACCAGTCCGGCAGCGACCAGGGCGTCGAGCGCATTTGCAACGACGAGGTCGCTTGCACGCAGGTGCGACACCAATTCATCGGTCCCCCACGTCCGCGCTTCCGATTTCAGCAAAAGCAGCAACTCGAGCGCCCAAACCGAAGGCAAACTTGCCGCAGCAAATTCCAGCAGGTCGTGGTCCGATGCGGTCACGGGTGGGCGGCAGCTTGTCCTGGGAGCATGAGGCCCTCTAGCCGGGGTTATGGACCGCCCGCAAGGAAGCTTGGCCACGAAAAGCGGCACGGGACCGCGGGCAACGCGTTATCCAGGACATGGACCGGGAAGATGAAGTCGAAAATCCCTCGCGGACTGAGCTCGCGGAGGACCGCACCATCCTGGCCAATGAGCGAACCTTCGCCGGATGGATGCGAACGAGCCTGGCCTGCGTCGCGCTGGGCGTCGGCTTCCTCGCCTTGTACCAGAAGATCGAACCTGGCTGGGTCCCGCGGAGCATTGCTTCCGGTTTCCTGATGCTGGCGATCGTCGTCATTGTCGCGGCCGAGCGGCGAGCGGCGGCAGTCATGAAAAAGCGCAGCGCCCACGTCATCATGGCGGCGAAGGCGATGAACCTCAAATTGTTGGCGGCAGCGGTGTCGATCGGCGCGGTCGCATTGATTGTCGCCAGCTGGGTGGTCGACTTCCGCTAGACGTCAGTTGCTCCAGTTCGCCAGGACGGTCCGGGTGCGCGGGTCTTCGACCGCGACATGGTCGATGTCGGCCGACACGATGCAGTCGGGCGGTGCGTTGGCGCTGACCGGCCGGCAGAGGATTACCCGGCCGTCGGGTCCCTGGCGAAGGCGCCCGGCGAGCACCAGATCATACCCCAGTTCCGACGGCGAATTGTCGGCCGCGAGGATGCTGACGGCTTCGTAGGCGCGGCCGTCACGCCGCCCCATCCGCGAGTCCCGGTCGGTGAAGAACCGGCCGATCCCGATCCGCTGGAAGGCCGGGGGAGCCGCAGCCGGCTTCGATTCCCGGGCCGCCGGCTTTTGTTTCGCTTCGTCCAGGGTCGAATCCACCGCCGCTGGCTCCGGCGATTGCGGTGAAACCATTGGACAGCTTGCCGCCAGCAGCCACGGCCGCGGCAACCAGAACCCTTCCACGGCTTCGACCCCGTCGCCCGCCGCTCCCGCGACGACCGGGTCGTCAAGGGTCAGGGTCGGTGCTGCGCGGAGCCGCAAGGTCCGGTCGGCTTCGTCGAAACGAATCGAGAAGGCCTTCGCGCCGGCCGTTCCTAGGTCGGCCTTGCAGCCAAAGCGAAGGCGCAATTCGACCGCTTGCCCGTCGAGCTCACGCTGACCGGCGCGGTCGTCCTGGCCGAGCGCGGCGGCGCTCGCCGCCTGGGCGACTCTTGCGAGAAGCCCGGCCCGGTCCATTGGCGGTTCGACCGCGGGCAAGGGCGAACTTGGCGGCGGTGCCTCGACCGCATTCTGGCGCGGTTGCTCGTCGGTCGGCTGCTGGCATCCGGCGATTGCCAGCGCAGCCGCCAACGTCGCCCACCCGGCCAGCCGCTTGTCGAAGAACCGCATCGGCGAACGTTAGCATGAATGGGCTCAATAGCGACATCGGCCGCCCTGAAACTTGCGTCCACTGTCGGCAACGCCCCATAGGGCCCGCATGACGATCAGCCAGATTATCACCTTGTTGGTGCTGCTTGCGGTCGTCGGGGCGTTGATCTGGGACAAGGTCCGCGCCGATGTCGTGGCTTTGACCGGGGCTGCCTTCCTGCTGATGACCGGCGTGGTTCGCCCGGTCGAAGTGCAAAGCGCGTTCGCCAGCCCGGCGATCGTAGCCCTGGCGTCGCTGTTCGTCATTGCCTACGCGATGGAGCTGGCCGGCCTGCTGGACGAAGCGATCCACCGCGTGACCGCGCTTTGCCGAAGGATCGGCACCGCCGGGCTGTGGGTGCTGATCGTCATCGCCGGCGCCGCGTCATCGCTGCTCAACAATACACCGATCGTCGTTCTTAGCGCGCCAGTCGTCCGGGACGTTGCGAAGTCGCTTGGCAAATCGCCCAAATGCTATCTGATCCCGCTGTCCTACGCCGCGGTCCTGGGCGGCTGTTGCACGTTGATCGGCACCTCGACCAACCTGCTGGTCAACGACATGGCTGCCGTCGCCGGCCAGCCGCGTTTCGGGATTTTTGAGATCACGCCGGTGGGGCTGATCGTCGCCATCGTCGGCGGGATCTACCTGTTCCTGTTCAGCAAGCGGCTGGTGAAGGCCGGTCCCGTCAATTCGGAAGAGGACACCGAGGAAGCGACCCGGCAGGTCGAGGATTTCCGCGAGCCGGGCCTTGCCGGTGGGCTGGTCGGCACCGCGCAACCGTTCGCCAAGCAGACCAAGCTTCGCCCCGGCGCGGCGCTGATTTCGTCGCTGGTGTTCCTCGCGGTCGTCACTTTGGCGACGTTTAACGTGGCGCCGATTGCCGCTTGCGCCTTCGCCGGGGCGGTGCTGCTGATCCTGTTGCGGGTAATCACCGCCGACCAGGCCTATCAAGGGCTTCGTCCCGAAGTGCTAATGCTCATCGCCGGCATGGTCGTGCTTGGCATTGCGCTCGACGAAACCGGGCTCGCCAATGCCGCGACCAAAATCCTGATCGGGTCGATGGACGGGATGAGCCCGCTGCTGGCGCTGGTCATTCTTTACGGCGTGACCTTGTTCGCGACCGAAGTGCTCTCGAATGCAACGGTCGCCGTGCTGTTCACGCCGATTGCGGTGTCGATTGCGGAAGCCTTCTCCGTCAGCCCGCGCCCGTTCCTGGTCGCGGTGATGATCGCCGCAAGCGCCGCCTTCGCGACTCCGTTCGGTTACCAGACGAACGTCCTCGTCTATCAGATGGGCGGATACAGCTACCTCGACTTCATCAAGGTGGGGATTCCGCTGAACCTGATCACCTGGGCGGCCGCGGTTGTCGCCATCCAGATGTATTTTCCCTTCTAGTTGCGGGTCGCAGCGGCGGGGCGGATGACGGCGCCGATCGCGGCTATCCGCTCGACGTCGGCATAAGCGGGCTGGTCAAGCTCTTCGCCAAACACGTCCGGATCAAGATCTTCCACCGTCAGCGAAGCGCCCGCGGCGGCGCAATCCTGAGCCAGTGCTTCGATCAGCGGGGCGGCGTCGGCGGTGAAGGCCGCGCCGGTGTAGAGCAGCATCGTCGAGCCGTTGGCGATCGCCTGCCGTGCCCATTCGAGCGCGACCGCGCCGCCCAGCAGGTCACCCCCATCGCGGTATGCGCGCTTGGCGGGATCGATCAGGTAGGGCGGGTTGGCAACGACGAGATCGGCGGGCGGAATCCGGTCGCTTTCGACGAGCTGGGCATCGATCCCAGCCGCGGCAGCGTTGACGGCGGCGAGTTCCAGCGCGGCCGGATTGACGTCGACAAGCGTCAGACGGGCGCCCCGCAGCAGCCGCGCTGCGACGATCCCTCCGGCACCGCTGCCGGCGCCCATGTCGACGATGCTCGTCGCAAGGGTGGGCAAGGCCGGGATGGCCGACTTCAGGAAGCGCGCGAAGCGATAGGTGTCAGGGCCGAAAAAGACCGAATCCGCGCGCTCGGTCGGGAATGCGGAGTGGACGAACAGGTCGGCGTCTAAGCTGGCGACGCGGACCTTGCTCCCCAACTTTCCGCTGGTTTCGCCGAGCGCTCCAGCCTGTTCGAGCAGCTCCAGCAGGTCGGCGGGCAAATGCTGCCGATCGAATGGCCGGCTCCAGCCGAAGATGTCGCGCAAGGTCGCGGGACCGTCCCACGGTCGCTCAAGCACGCGCCGATGCGTCAGCGGCGTTATTGCGGTGAACTGGTAATCGCGCTGCCGGAGCCGCTCCAGAAGCTCCCCAAGCGGGGTCACCACAAGTCGCGGCGATATCGCTCGAAGCAGCGCGCCCCGCAGGTCAGGCGGATCAGCGCCCCCTCGGCAATGGCGACGGCGCGGCGCGGGTCCTCGGCGACGGCGGGTGCGATCGCTTCCGCGTTCCAAGCCTCGCTATGCTTGATGTCGAGCGTCGCATGGAGGTCGAAATAGGTGCGTACCTTGGGCGGCTGGCCCAGCCGCTTGAGACCTGCGGCGACCGCGGCCGAGCGTTCCGGAGCGGTCAGTTCGATCGCGCCAAGTGCGCCGACCGAATGCCAGGCATAGTCGCGGCGGGTCGCCATCGCCGTCATCGCATTGGCCAGCGCCAGGCTTTCGCCCGCCGTGCCTTCGATGGTGGGCTCAAGCCCCAGCGCGTCGACCAGGCGGTCGAGCATCGGCCCATGCATCCCCTTGGGATTGCCGCGGCCCATTTCGTCCCAGTAATTGCGCGCCAGCTCCAGCTTGACCCGCGGCGGGAGCTTGACCTGAGTCAGCGCCGTGAGGTCGTCGAAACCTGCTTCGCCCGCCGCTTCCTGCGTCAGGAACCAGCGCATCTCGTCAAGCGACGCCGTTTCGGCGAGCCACGGGAACAAGGCATCGCCTTGTCCTGGACCGGTATCCGTGAGGTCTTCGAACCAGGCGATGAAGCCATCCGGGTCGCGCGGGGCGGTCGCTGCACGGCCGCGGATTTCGTCGCGCAACGCCTCAATGAAGCGGCCCTCTAGGCGAAGCATCCGCGCCTCGCGGTCGATCGCGGCGTCCCAGTCCGTTGCCGGAAAGGCGGGTTCCAACCGGTCGTGGTTCCACTGGGCCAGCTCTTGCTGAACCGCATCGCTCATTATGTCGGGGTTGTCGGCTTTTGCCGGCCACTGAAAAATCGTTGCCATATGGAACTGGAAACCGCGCGGAGTGGGCGTCGGTTCCCGCGGCTGGCCTAAAGCCGGTGAGGTAGCTGGGTCAGGCGCCCTCGGCCATGTCGATGATCTTGCGCCATTCTTCCGCCCTGACCGGAGCGACCGACAAGCGCGACTGGCGGATCAGCTCCATCTTCGCCAGCGACGGCTCCGCCTTGATCGCCGCCAGCGTGACCGGACCCAGCGGCCGCACCGGCTCGACCCGCACGCAGACCCAGTCCTGGTCTTTCGGGTCGGGCTGCGCCTCGCGGACGATACGCATGATCCCGACGACCGCCTTGTCGCTCATGCTGTGATAGAAAAAGGCCTCGTCCCCGGTCTTCATCGCCTTGAGGTGAAGCCGCGCCGCATTGTTGCGCACGCCATCCCACTCGGTCGCGCCATCGGCGACAAGCTGGTCCCAGCTGTAGCTCGAAGGCTCCGATTTCATCAGCCAATATGCCATCGCCGACGCCTAGCCTCAGACGTGCCAGCACGAAAGTGCCCGGCGCTAGGGTTTGGCCTCGACCAGCCTGGCGCCGCCGTCGGGCCGATCCACCAGTTGCCAGCCGGGGGCGAGCGTCAGCGCGCCTGCTTCGAGCGGAAGCGAAGCATAAGCCATGCTGAAGTCGGCGAGGACGCGGATGTAGCCGCCGCGAACAGTGATCGACCCGAACCGGTCGCGCAGGGTGAGTGATCGGTAGATCGTCGACCCATCCGGCGCGACGCTGACTCCGTTCGGGTCGAAATCGAAGCCCGCCTGGCGCAGCGGGAGGGCGAGGGCGCGGCCCGGCGCCGTCGCGGCGAGCGCCCGGTTGAGCTGGGCGGTCCGGGCAGCGCTTTTCGCATATTCCTGCGCCCAGATGTCCGCGCCTCCATAGGCGGCGCGGTCCTGGGTGCGCGCAGCCTTGACCGGCATCAGGTCGGGAAGGTCGGCGCCGCTGTCCAGCTGCCTGCGCCAGCCGAGCCGCAAATCGTCCAGCAGCAGGCCCCAGGCCGGGCCGCTGACATAAGCGAAGGTGCGGCTTAGCGACGGCCTCTCGGCGCCTCCGCGCAATTCCTTGAGCGCCAGCTCGGCTGGTTCGCCGGACAGGCGGATCCCGGTGTAGTTGGCCAACCCTTCGCTTCGCATCTGGTCGCGCTCGGACTCGGCGGCGGCGCGGTCCGAACGCAAGCGCTGCGCGCGAAAGGCCAAGGCCTGCGCGATGTGCCGCCGCCGTGCGGCGCCCTTCGAACCTAGGGCCTTGGCCAAGGCGTTCCATTCCAGGCGGATGAGGTAGCGACCAACCGCGTCGTCGAGATGGGCCGCCATCTTGCTCGCGCCGCCAAATCCCAGGGCCTTCGCGTGGACATGAAAGGCTTCGTGGAACAGCAGCGCGGTCCGGCTTGCCTCCGCTTGGGGAAGCGGGGCGAGGACCATGACCCAGGTTTCGCCACCCCATTCGAGCGAGGAATTGGCGCGGTTGGGGGGTAGCGGCCCGGGCGCCGGCTTAGAGGCCTGATATTCGCTGGTCGCGGGGTCGATCACCACCACCGGCGCGCACAGCGATCGGCCCCATAGAAACTTCCCCTTCGCCGCGCAGGTGCGCAAGAAGGGCTCGTCCTTCAGCAAGGGCGCCTGCGCGGACGCGGGGGTCGCCCACTGGACTGCGCCCACAAGGATGATGGCTGTCAATCGCCGCATGTGCTTCACTCCGTCAGCTATGCCGCGCAACTTGGACGCCCATTGTACCGGGAGTGTTTCGGCCATGTGTCGAGATGGGCCGCGCGGACATCAACGCGATACACTCGGGGGCGATAGCGCGACGGTGCCCGCACAAGCGAAAATCCTGGTGGTCGACGACGACGACAGCGTTCGCGACGCGATCGCCTCCTATCTCCAGGCCCACGATTATTGCGTGGAGGCCGCGGACGGCGCGGCGGCGCTCGACGCGGCGCTGGCGCGCACCGCATTCGACCTCGTCATTCTCGACGTGATGATGCCCGGCGAGGACGGGCTGCAGATTTGCCGCCGGTTGCCGGCCGGTTCGCCGCCGGTGCTGATGCTGAGCGCGCTCGGTGACGTGACCGACCGGATCGTCGGGCTCGAGCTCGGCGCTTCCGATTATCTGGCCAAGCCCTTCGACCCGCGCGAATTGCTGGCGCGAATTAAGGCGCTGCTTCGGCGCACGCCGAGCTTAGGCGAGGAGCCGGCACGCCTCGCATTCGACGGCTGGCGCCTGGACCTCGAAGAGCGGCGCCTGATTGCGCCGGGCGGGGCCGAAGTCGCGCTTACAGCCGGGGATTTTCGGCTGCTCCGCGCCTTCGTCGAGCGGCCGGGGCGATTGCTTACGCGGCAGCTGTTGATCGACCTTGCCCGCGATGGCTCCGCGGAGCCGTTCGACCGCGCCATCGACCTGGCGGTCAGCCGGTTGCGGCGCAAGCTGGAGAGCGCTGCACCGGGCGGCGCCGCGCTGATCGAAACGCTTCGCGGCGACGGCTATCGGTTCCGCGCCGCGGTGCGCCGGCTGTGACTCGAAATTGGCCGCTTGGCGCGCAGGTCGGCGGCCTGTTGCTGGGCGCGCTCCTGATCGTGCTGGCGACGAGTTTCGCGGTGGTTCTGCTGACGCCCTCGCCGGAGCCGCGTCGGATGACCGTGCGCGACGTTGCGGCAGCCCTGGCCAGGCCGGAGCGAGCACGCGATCTCGGCATCGACATTCGCGCTTCGGTTGACCGCCCGCCGGGCGCCGAAAGCACGTTGGTGTCCTCGGCCCTCGGCAAGGCGCTTGGCGGAAAATCGACAACCTGGGCGTCGTGGCTGGAGCAACCCGGGCAGGTCGCGGCTGCGGACGGCCAGACCGTGATGACCATCGCCGGGCAGGACACCGTCGTCGATGCACGCCCCGGCGGGTTCGTCCTCCGTTCGGGCAGCGTCGCGACGGTCGCCGCCGATGCGCCGCTGCCTCTATTTGTCGCCGCCGTTCGCCAGCCCGACGGGCAGTGGCTGGTCGCGAGCCCGCGCCGGCCGTTCATGGAACCGTGGCGGCAGCGGATGCTGATGGCGTTCCTGCTGAGCGCCTGCCTGCTGGCGCCAATCGGCTGGTGGGTCGCGCGGCGCCTCGTCCGACCGATCCGTGAACTTGCCGCTGCCGCGGACGGAATCCAGCTGGCGTCGCCCTTGGCGGTTCCGATGGGCGGTCCGCCCGAAGTTCGGGCCGTTGCTAGCGCGATGCAGACGATGCACCAGCGCCTGGCCGCAGAGGCGGAAGAGCGGACTCGAATGTTCGCCGCCATCGCGCACGATCTGAAAACTCCGCTGACCGGAATTCGAATCCGGGCGGAATCGGTCGCGGAGCCGCTGCGGACCCGGATCATCGACGATGTCGAGCGCGTGAGCACCATGACCCGCCAGTTGCTTGACTATGCGCGCGGCGCCTCGGCTGCGGTCGAGCGGCAGGTGATCGCCCTGCATGACCTGGTCCGGGATATCGCAGAGGATTTCGTCGCCCGGGGGTTGCCGGTGCGCGTCTTTGGGACCGTTCCCGCTGCCATCGTGCTTGGGGATCCGCAGGGGCTCCGCGGTGCGATCGAGAACCTCGTCGACAACGCCGTGCGCTACGGCGACGGCGCGGAACTGCGGCTTGCGACAGACGGCGATGGCGCGACGGTCGAGGTGCGCGACAACGGCCCCGGTGTGCCCGCCGACGCGCTTGGCGGGATCGTCGAGCCGTTCCGGCGGCTGGAACCGTCCCGAAGCGAAACGACCGGCGGCAGCGGCCTTGGCCTTGCCATCGTTGCCGCGGTCGCTGCCCGGCATGGGGGCAAGCTGATTCTCGGTAATCGGCGAAAAGGCGGCTTTTCGGCCAAACTGCGACTTCCGCTCCATCGCGGTTAGTGCGGTTAGCCGAGTGGCTGGGGCGATGAAACGCAGACAATCAATTCCGTTCCGCCGCCCACCGCTTCGCTGGCTCCGTTCATCGCGAGAAGCTTTGATCTTCCAATAAGTTAACATATCTGGGCTTCAGAAATTAAGAGCGAGGCCGACAGCGCGTTAGACGCGAAGGCCCGGGCAAGACGGAAGACACATGGCCAGCGAGGCGCGACGCGCCGGGGTTCAAGTCGACCGCCAATATAGAGAGAGCGAATTGGGCAAACTTCTGGGGAGCCGCGGCGCGTCCGCGGTACTGGGTTTCTTTGCACTCGTGCTGACCCCGACCGACGCGTCGGCGCAGGCAGTGCAGGCGGTTTCGGCAACGACCGCGGTCAACGCCGGATCGATCGACACCACGGCGACGCCGCTGGGTAAGTCGACCCCGCCGGTCGTGGCCGCCATTGGCAAGGCCGTGACGAGCGGTGCGGCGACCGTTTCTGCCGCGCTCACCACGGTCCTGGCCGGCCACTCGAAGCCGCCGGCCGGGACGCTTACCGCCAAGCCGGAAATCGCTCGCGAGGCCGCCTGGCTCTATGCCAACGGCTGGCCGCCCGTTTCGCTGGTGGAGCGTTACGCCAACGCCAGCGGCCCGGCTCTCGACGAGCAGGCCAATTGCATCGCGGTTGCCGTCTATCACGAAGCTCGCGGTGAATCGGTCGAAGGCCAGCTTGCCGTCGCCCGTGTGATCATGAACCGTGCCGCGTCGGGCAAGTATCCTGCCAGTTGGTGTGGCGCGGTGAAGCAGCCGTGGCAGTTCTCGTTCGTCAATCCGCGGACCGGCGAATTTCCCTACACCGACATGAATTCCAATAGCTGGCGCAAGGCCGTTGCGGTGACCCGGTTGGCGGTCAGCAACGCCATCCCGACGCTGTCGAACGACGTGCTTTGGTACCATGCCGATTATGTCGCGCCGTCGTGGGGCCGCCGCCTCACCCGCGTCAATAAGATCGGCACGCACATCTTCTACCGCGCCTAATCGACGCCCTGACTCTCCTATCGCTCGGTTCGGCGTAAATCCCGTTTAGAGGGGATTCGCGCCGAACCTTGTTTGGCGCAGCCTCCTCCCGTGGCCCGCAGCGGCCGCTTGGAGAGACCAAGGTGTTGAAAATCCTAGTCGTCGAGGACGACGTCCAGCTTGCCACAACGATCAAATATCTGGTCGAGGATAACCCCCGATATTATGTCGTCGCCACCGCCGAGGATGCGGATACCGCGATCGACGCCGCCGAACGGCACCAGCCGCACATCGCCCTCGTCGATCTTCACCTTGCCAACGGCTCGACCGGCTTTGCCGTGGCGGCGCGGCTCCAGCAGCTCGATGTGCCCTGCCTGTTCGTCAGCGGGAAGGCGCCAAGCTTCCCGATGCCGGACCTGGCGCTCGGCTGCCTGACCAAGCCGTTCACCGCCGAGGACGTGCACCGCGCGCTGTCGCTGGCGGAAGACAAGTTGCGGGGGCGCGAGGCGTTGCGCATGAAGTTGCCGCTCAATCTCAAAATGTATGGAGATGACGAAGCGAAGGCGGATACGCCCGGCTTCATCCCCTCACGGCCGTCGCTGCGGACTCGCTTCGAACATTGGATCTCGGCGCTCTAGGCGTCGGCTGCAGTGTCCGCGACACCCAGTTTCCGGAAGTAAGCGATCGTCTTGTCGAGGCCCTCATCGAGCGGCATCCGCGGCTCCCAGCCCAACTGCTCGCGCGCCCGGGTAATGTCGGGCTGGCGCTGGCGCGGGTCGTCGGAGGGAAGCTCCAGATATTCGACCGGTTGGTTGGTCCCCGTCTTGCCGATGACCTTGTCGGCAAGCTCCCGCACCGTCATCTCGTTGGGGTTGCCAAGGTTGATCGGGCCGGTGATTTCCTTGGGTGAGTTCATCAGCCGGATCAGCCCGTCGATCAAATCGTCGACGTAGCAGAAGCTGCGCGTCTGGCTGCCGTCGCCATAGACGGTGATTGGCTTGCCCTGCAGCGCATGGACGATGAAGTTCGACACGACACGGCCGTCGTTGGGGTGCATCCGCGGGCCGTAGGTGTTGAAGATGCGCGCCACCTTGATGCTCAGGCCCAGCTGGCGGTGGTAATCGAAGAAGAGGGTTTCGGCGCACCGCTTGCCTTCGTCGTAGCAACTGCGCTGCCCGATCGGGTTGACGTGGCCCCAGTAATCCTCGGTCTGCGGGTGCATTTCGGGATCGCCGTACACTTCGCTGGTCGACGCCTGCAGGATCGGCACGTTCAGCCGTTTGGCGAGGCCCAGCATATTGATCGCGCCATGCACGCTGGTCTTCGTCGTCTGGATCGGGTCGTGCTGGTAGTGGATCGGCGAAGCCGGGCAGGCGAGATTGTAGATTGCGTCGACCTCCACATAGAGCGGGAAGGTGACGTCGTGGCGCATGAACTCGAAATTCGGGTTGTCGAGCAGGTGCGCGATGTTTCGGCGGGTGCCGGTGAAGAGATTGTCGACGCACAGCACTTCGTGACCGCTTTCCAGCAATCGCTCGCATAGATGCGAGCCGAGGAAGCCGGCGCCGCCGGTGACGAGTACGCGCTTGTGCTGTTCGTAAGGCATGGCTGGCGCGGGTAGCCGTTCGGCCGTCGAAAGCAAGCGGGAGAGGCGCTGCACCTCTCCCGCCCGGGATCAACTGGCCGTGACGGCCTTCACATTGTCGTCGCTGTTGCGGTCGATGAAGAAGTTATACGGATCGACGCCCGCGAACGCCGGCTTCACCTTCGACTTCACGACGACTTGCTGATTGCCGTTGTGCAGCCGCTGCCGCTCTATGACGATCACGTCCTTGGCGGAGAAAGCGCCGAGGCCCGGCCGCGCGGTGAACAGCCCGATTTCGACCTGCTCGTCCAGCTTGGCCTTCGTCTCCTCGCCCTTGCCATTGGCGTATGCCTTCTCGCCAGCAAGCGTCAGCGTCGTGGTCCAGCCATCGCCGCTGTGCCGCGTCTTCGCATCCACCACCTTCAGGTCGTAAACCGTGATCTTGCTGAACAGGTCGCTGATCAACCGCTGTTGTTCGGGTGTCTTCGCCTCCTTGCGGAACTCGGCGATCATGTCGAGCGAGCGCGGGTAGGGCGGACCCTTGAAGCGCCAGGCGTCGAGGAAACGGGACAGGGCGCGGTTCACTGCATCCTCGCCCAGCCGCTCCTGCAGCAGGTACATGGCAAGGGCGCCCTTGCGATAATGGATGTAATCCTGGTTTTCGACGCGCTCGAGCGGCAGTTCCTCGACCGCTTCACCGGCACGGCTGCGCAGGTAATTGTCGAGCTCGTACTTCAGGAACCGGCGAATCTTATCCGGGCCGTAGATCTGCTTCATCGTCATCAGCGCCGAATATTGGGCCAGCGTCTCGCTCATGCTCGTGGCGCCCTGCATGTCGCCGCCGACGACCTGGTGCGCCCAATATTGGTGCCCCATTTCGTGCGCGACGACATAGGTCGTGAAGTCGATCTTGTCGGGATCGTTGGTGTTGGCGTTGAAGCCGATCGATTCCGAATAAGGCATCGTCCCGGCGAACGCCTGCGCGAAGCTGCGATAGCCTGGGAATTCGATGATTCGGGCGTAGTTGAACTGATACGGGCCGAAGTTCGCGCGGTAGTAATCGAGCGACTTCGCCATCGCCTTGAGCATCTTGTCGACGTTCCAATCGTGGTCCGGGTGGTAATAGACCGACAGCTTCAGCCCATTGTGGTTGAGCGTAGCGACCTTGTACCTTGCCGACTGGATCGAGAAGAAATTGAGGATCGGCGCCGGGCTGACGAACCGGGCCGTGCGCCGCCCGTCCTTGACTGTATCGGACACCTGGTTGCCGGGTGCGATCGGCGTTTGGTCGGCATCCGTGGTCACCGTGATGTCGGACATCACCCAGCTGACCCCGAAATAACTCCGCCGCGCGCCGTTCATGTCTTCAAGCTTGGCGGTGCGAAGTTCAGCCGGCAGGCCCTGGCGGCGGCGCTTGATCCGATCCCGAAGCAGGCTGGTGCGATCCATCCCGATGACCGGCGCAAAGTCGAAATTGTTCGCAAACGTGCCATTCTCGATGACATCCGTGGCGGGCGAGCCGGCGCGAAAGCCCCGGTGCCAAATTCGCGACTTGAAGCGCAGCATCGTCGATGCACCCGGCGCCAGCGGCTTGGCCAGGCGATAGATCCGGTACCCGAACTTTTCATCGTCGCTTGCAAGCTTGGCGCCGGCGATATCCAGCTTCAGCCACTCGGCATCCTGGTCGCTCTTGCGGACATGGATGTCGCTGATCGGGGTCGTGCCCGTGTTGACCAACGCATAGGCGCCGTCGGTGACCAGCATTTTCTGCTTGGGATATAGCTGCACGTCGAGGGCGACCTTGGTCACCGCGGGCTGCGGCAGCTTTTCGTATTTCAGATATTTGCGCTCATAGTCGGCGACGAACTTTTCCGCTTCGTCGCTGGTCTGGTACCGGTTGAGCACCTTCATGTTGTAATAAGCGTAGGCGCCGGTCGCCGCCATCAATACTCCGGCGATGCCGACGATGACCAGCGCGGGGGTGCTCGCCATGCGCGGCAGGCGGCGGACACGGGCGCGCACCGCAAGGTCGGTGCCGCGCGGCCACAGCAGGTGCGCCAGGACCGCGAGCACGACTGCGAAGAAGAACCAGTACATGCGCAGGACCCAGGCGCCGATCCAGAAACTGCCGGCGCCGACAAAGTCGCTCAGCGGAACCTGCGGCGTCCGCCCGTAGGTGTAGAGCGGGTTTCCGTAGCCGAGGTTGTTCAGGAAGATCCCCGACACGAACCAGACGAACAAGATTCCCCACCCGACATATTTGTTAGGGCTGAGTACCTGGACGAAGACCGCCAGGACGGCGATCAGCAGGGCGTCGAGGGCGACCGGCACGATCAGCCAGGTGACATAGTCCGACAGACCGATGACCTTCGCACCTTCGGTCAGTTGATAGACGATGCCGGTCAGCGCCCCAGCCAGGTTCACCAGCAGCAGGACGAGGAAAATGGCGAGGATCTTCGGGACGGTGATGATCCAGCTTGGGGCAGCGGTGGAATCGATCAGCTCGTTGAGCTTGCGGTCGCGCTCGCGCCAGACCAGCTCCCCGCCAAAGAATGCGGCGATCATCAGCAGGAACAGGCCCGACCCGCCTTCCACGTTGGAGATCGTCGCCGCGACCGTCGGGAAATCCGACGTTCCGTAGCGCGACTGCGACAGCCACAGGCTGATCCCGGTGAATACCACGGACAACAGCAACAGGACGATGAGTCCTGGGCTGGTCAGCACCTGCCGCACTTCTACCCGAAGCCGGGTGAGGAACTGAGTCGAGCGCGATGGCGTGAGGTCGCTGGCGGTCACCCGTTCGCCGCCGAGCACAGGCGCAACCGCGGCGGCGACGGCCGAACGGCGCTCCTGGCGGGCAAGCTTGCGAAGGCGGCGGCGCGACGGCGCGCGCTCGGTCATGGTGAAGCGCCAGAAGGTCACGGCCAGGAAAACCGCGGCGAGCGCCAGCGTCCACACGCGGTTGAACAGGATGGTGCCGCTAAGGTCGATCAGCCGGCTGTTGAGCTCGCTTTGAGTCCAGTAAAAGGTCGCTCGCTCGATCGCTCCGGCGCCAAGCGGGTCCCACCTGGCGACGGCGTCGCGATATTCCACCTTGGGGGCAAGGATGCTGGTCACGGCCAAATAGCCCATCACCAGGATGATCGCGCCGATGTACGCCGCCATCATCGACCGGAGAAGGGTGGCGAGCGCGAACAGCGCAGCGCACAGGAACAAGATGTTCGGCAACGCGAAAATGAGCAGCGGCCAGCCGTAATATGCGAAAACCTGCGGCCCGACCGTCTCCGGATCGACCCATGGCATCGACGATCCCAACAGCAGCCCGAGCGGCAAGGCCAGATAGCCCAGCCAGGCGATCAGCAAACCGCCGATGAAGCGTCCGGCAACGATTTGCCGGGGCGTCACCGCGGTCGCCCTCACGATGGGCGAAAAGCCGCTCGCGTCGTCGCGGATGATCGCGTTGGCAACGAAAGCGGTCACGACGAACACGTAGAACAGCGAGAAGATGGCGGTCGCCGAAGCGATCGCGTTGGCGGCATTCTTGTGGACGCCGCCGGGCGTGCCGATGCTGACGTTCGCGCTTGCCGTCAGGCCGAAGCCGAGCAGGAGGAAGATTGCGGCGGCGACCCAGAAGACCGGGTTGCGCAGCTGGTAGCGGATCTCGAAGCGAATGATGCCGGGGATCATGTTCGCTTCCCTCAGGCTGCGCGGCGGAGGGTGGACAGGGTCGAGAAGTAAACGTCCTCAAGCCCGCCTTCGACCGGTTCAAACCCGGCCGGCTTGTTGTCCGAAAGCACGTGAACGATGGTCTGGCCAGCGAACAGGCGGGTCGAAATCACCTCGTGGCTTTGCTGATATTGCTCCAGCTCCGAATGCGCGATGGCCTTGCGCCACACCTTGCCGCGGGTCGACGCGATCAGGTCGGTGGGCTTGCCTTCAAGCTGCAGCCGGCCGTTGGCCAGCACCGCCATGCGCGGGCACAAGTCGGCGACGTCGTCGACGATGTGGGTCGACAGGATGACGACGACGTTGTCGCCGATCGCGGCGAGCAGGTTGAGGAAGCGGTTGCGCTCTTCCGGGTCGAGGCCGGCGGTCGGTTCGTCGACGATGATCAGTTCGGGGTTGCCGATCAGTGCTTGGGCAATGCCGAAGCGCTGGCGCATGCCGCCGGAGAACCCAGCGATAGACTTGTCGCGCACCGCCCACAGGTTGGTCTGGTTAAGCAGGGTTTCGACCACCGCCTTGCGTTCACCCTTGCCGGTGACGCCCTTCAACACCGCGACCTGGTCAAGCATCGCATAGGCGGAAACCCGCGGATAAACGCCGAAATCCTGCGGCAGGTAGCCAAGCCGGCGGCGCAGCGCCTGCGGCTGTGCAAGCACATCGATGTCGCCGAAGCGGATGCTTCCCGCCGTCGGCTCCTGCAGAGTGGCGACAGTGCGCATCAAGGTCGACTTGCCGGCACCGTTGGGGCCGAGCAGGCCGAACATCCCGCGCGGAATCGAAAGGCTCACGTCATCCAGTGCCACCGTGCCGTTGGCGTAGGTGTGCGACAGGTTCGCGATTTCCAGCATTGACTACGTCCCCCGAATATTCGCGGGTGGCCTAGTCGCCTAATACACTGGCCGCAAGTGACGCTTCGACAAGCCGACGAACGGATGGAATGGATGCCCCGTGAGGATTCGAACCTCAATTGACGGAGTCAGAGTCCGTAGTCTTACCATTAGACGACGGGGCATTGCCGGCCGGAAGGCTATGCGGCGCGGCGAAATAGGGACTTGGAGCGGCGACTGTCAACGCCGCGCGGGCGGCTCCGAGCCCGCAAACTTGCCCTGACGACGCATTCAGGCTTACATTCGCCGCAAGTCAGCCGTCGGACCAACCGGCGGTGGAGCATATGAACGGGCGATAAAAATGGCGCAAATTGCCGCCAACGCGCCGGCGCCGGCCTTCCGGCCAGGGCCGGCCACCGCCGAAATGCCGCATCCAGGCGGCGAGCACCGCGTTCAGACGCGGCACACCTACGCCGCCGTCGACCTTGGCACCAACAATTGCCGATTGCTGATCGCTCGCCCGAGCGATGAGGGCTTTACCGTCATCGACGCCTTTTCGCGGATCGTGCGCCTTGGCGAAGGCCTGTCCCAGACCGGCCGGCTGGCCGATCATGCAATGGACCGCGCCGTGGCCGCGCTCGCGGTGTGCGCGGACAAGCTTCGCCGCCGCAACGTGTCGCTGGCCCGTTCGGTCGCGACCGAAGCCTGCCGCCGCGCTGCCAATGGACGCGCCTTCGTCAATCGCGTTCGCGAAGAGACGGGAATTGTCCTGGAAGTCATCCCGCCGGCGGAGGAAGCGCGGCTGGCCATGCTCGGCTGCCACAAGCTGCTCGAACCCGGCGATGGCCCCGCGCTGATCTTCGATATCGGCGGGGGATCGACCGAGCTGGTGCTGGTCGACCATGTCGAGGGCATACCCAAGATCCGTAGCTGGTGGAGCGCGCCGTGGGGCGTGGTCTCGCTGACGGAAAGCGAAGGGCGTGAAGCGATCGAAGGCGATGACCGGCTGCTGGCCTATCGCCGGATGCGTGAACGTGCCCGCCGCTCGTTCGAATCCTTCGCTTCCACGCTGCCGCGCGAGCGCGACGACATCCGCCTGCTGGGCACCAGCGGGACGGTAACGACGCTCGCCAGCGTCCACCTGGCGCTGCCGATGTACGACCGCCGCGCGGTCGACGGGCTGCATGTGCCGATCGCGGCGATGCATGAGATCAGTACGATGATCGCCGAGATGAGCTTCGAAGAGCGGGCCAGCCTGCCGTGCATCGGCGCGGAGCGTGCCGACCTGGTCGTCGCCGGCTGCGCGATTCTTGAGGCGATCCTGGAAATCTGGCCGGCAGCCAACCTGGGCATCGCCGACCGCGGCATTCGCGAGGGCATCCTGCGCTCGCTGATGGCGCGCGACGGCCACGTCCTGTGACCGGGGGCAGCGGGCCGCGCCAGCGCGTCAAGACCGCGCGGCGCCGAACCGCATCTTCGACCCGCTGGCTGGAGCGGCAACTTAACGATCCCTACGTGCGCCGCGCGAAAGCGGAAAACTACCGCAGCCGCGCCGCCTACAAGCTGCTCGAACTCGACGACCGCTTCAAGCTGTTGAAGGGCGCGAAGGCGGTGATCGACCTTGGTATTGCGCCCGGCGGCTGGAGCCAGGTCGTGCGCCGCCGTGCCCCAGAAGCGCGGATTGCCGGAATCGACCTGCTTCCCACCGAGCCGATCCCCGGCGTCGAAATCCTGCAGATGGATTTCATGGACGACGCCGCCCCGACCGGCTGCGCGAAGCGCTGGGCGGGCCGGCCGACCTGGTCCTTTCCGACATGGCGGCGAACACCGTAGGCCATCCGCAGACCGATCACCTGCGAACGATGGGGCTAGTCGAGGCGGGGTTAGAATTCGCCGCGCAAATGCTTCGACCGGGCGGCGCTTACGTGGCCAAAGTGCTTGCCGGCGGCGCCGACAACCACCTCGTCGCCGAGCTCAAGCGGCACTTCACTTCGGTCAAGCACGCCAAGCCGCCGGCCAGCCGCAAGGATTCGAGTGAGTGGTATGTCGTCGCCCAGGGGTTCAAGGGCGCAGGCCAGGAGTAAGCCTATGTGGAAAGTCGCAGTACCGGTCGCGGTGACGCTGGCAGGCGTATCGAGCGCCGCCGCAATGCCGCCGCCCGTGCCGGTGCAGCCGCTGCTGATCGTCGCGAGCAAGGACCTTAGCACCAAGGCTGCGCTGACGACGGCCGTTCGCCGGCTCGCGGAGCGAGGCTATCTCAGTGCCTACCTCAACAAGCTTCAAAGCGTCGGCGTCGGCAGCAAATGCATCAGGAGCCTGAAGTGCGTCGATCCAGCGGCACACCTCAAGCACCATGGCGCTGAAGTCGCGGTGATAGCCTTCGATCCCGAGTGGCGGAGCGCCGACCACCAGGTCCGCTGCGTCGGGCCGGACCCGCTGCGCAGCTATCTGGTGCGCATCAGCCTTCGAGACGCGGGCAGCGACCGGCCGACGATTGCCCACCCGGAGCTGGTCAAGCTGGCCGGCTGCATCATCGGGTCGATCCACGCGCCGCCGCGCGCGGACTAGCCTGCCTCACTCGATAATTACGTTCGGCCGAAACACGTTCAGCTTCAGCAGGGAATCGACGTGCGGAGTCGGACAGAAGTTCACCCGGTCCAGGACTTCGATGCGCTCACGGGTTCGTGAGTCGCGAAACACGAAGCGGACCGGCCGCTCGCAATCCCGGCCGTTCATCTTGAAGCGGAAGGTGGCCCGGCGCGGCAGCAACGGCTTGCCAAACTGGTTCTGGCTCCAGGAAGCGCGGCCTCGGCGCTGCTCACCGACGTAAAATCCCTCGACCTGGTGAACCTTCGAGGCGTTGACGATGACCAGGCACCCCAATTCCCAGCAGAGGTCGCGCTGGCGTTGCTCCAACCGCATCCCCGCAAGCAACTTGGCCGCGACCACCTCCGCTCCGCCGGGCGTCGTGTACGTCCGATTGCCGCTGCTATCGGTTGCCTCGTCCCCGTCCTGGGTCAGCCATTGGGCATTCGCGGCGGATGGCGACATCATCGCGACCAGCCCGAAAACCGCCAAAGCCCGAATCACGGCGAGTGGGCCTAACTCTTCTTCCGCGCGTCGGCGACGGCTTGCTTGAGCGCGTCATAGCCGACCGCGCTGTTGAGCACGCGATTGCCGACGATGAACAAGGGCGTGCCGGTCGCTCCGAGCGCGCTCGCCAAGCTGAAGTTGGTGCGCAGCTCCGCCTCAACTTCCGGGCTGACCTTGGCATTGACCGGGATGCCGGCGGCGTTGGCGGCCGTGGCGATCGTCGCCGGGGCCGGGCGTCCAGCCTCCCACAGGGCGTCGTGGAACTGGTTGAAACGGCCCGCCTGCGACGCGGTCAGCGACAGGCGCGCGGCATTGACGCTCTCGGGCCCAAGGATCGGAAGCTCGCGATAGACAACGCGCAGGTTCGGGTCTTCCCGGACCAGCCGGTCGATGTGCGGGTTGCTCGCCTTGCAATAGGGACAGGCGTAATCGAAGAATTCGACGAGGGTTACGTCGGGCTTGGCCGACCCCTTCCACGATGTCCCGAACGGTCGCTCGAGCGCCGCGCGATGTTCGGCCAGGGTTGGCGCATATTGCAGGTCGCGGAGCGCTTCGGAACCGTCGACCAGCACTTGCGGGTCGGACAATATCCCGGCGCGGACGATGCGGCTGCTAAGCAGTTGCGGAACGGCGATCAGCAAGACTGCGGCCATGATTGCCGCCCCGATCGCTCCGCCCGCGATCGCGGTTCCCAAGCCGCCCCCTGACGGCGCTTTGACTTCGCTCACGAGTCGTTCTTGCCCTTTTTCTTTTTCTTCAACTCGGCCCGCGAGACCATGGCGATATCCTGCGCGCGAAGATAGTCCGGCGATCCGGCGGGAATGCCGCGCAGCGCCATCTCCGCGCTTGCCAACGCCAGCTTGGGATTGCCTTCAAGGTTGTTGCGCTCCGCAGTCGCAAGTGCGGCGCGCGGCTGGTCGCCTTCGCGATCGTAGATCATGCCGAGCTGGTACCAGGCGAACGGGTTCTGGTTGTCGCGGTTGACGGCCGCCTTCAGCACCTGCTTCGCCTCGGCGGTGTTGCCCGGCTTTTCCGTGGCGATCAGCGCATGGCCGAGCATCGCGGCGATCAGCGGCATCTCCCCCGAACGCTCGGTGGCCTCGCGAAGCGGCGCAATCGCTTCCGCCGGCTTGCCCGATTCCAACAGGATCTGGCCCTTTAGCTCCAGGTAGAAGGGGTCGTGCGGCGCGGTCGCCAGCAAGGCGTTGGTTTCAGCCAGCGCTTTGTCGGGATAGCCGCTCAAGTGATAGGCGTAAGCGCGGGCGTAGTGGGCGGGAACGCTCTGGTCCTTTTCAGGATATTTGATTGTCGCCTGCTTCGGATTGACGAAGCCCAGCAGCTTGGCCTTGACCCGCTGGAAGCGCGCTTCGAGCTCGGGATCGGTGGGCCGGTCCCAGGCGGGGTCGGCTTTCAGGGTCTGGGTCAGGGCGGAGACCCGTTCGTTCGAAAGCGGGTGGGTCCGATCATAGCTATCCTTGGCATAGATCGCGAGCCGGTATTCCTGGTTCTGCAGCTTGCCGAAGAAGCTGATGATGCCCTTGCCGCTGATCCCTGCGCCGGACAGGTATTTGGCGCCGGCCTGGTCGGCAGTGCTTTCCTGGGTGCGGGAGAAGGCGAGCAGCCTGCTCATCGCCACCTGGTTGCCGGCCATCAAAATGCCCATGCCGGCGGTCCCGGCGCCTGCCGCCATCGCCAGCGCGCCAAGCACCATGGTCGCAATCGACAGGGTCGACGCCTGGCTGACGCCCTGGTTGAGCCGGATCGAGTGGCCGCCGGCGACGTGGCCGAGCTCATGGGCGATCACGCCCTGAAGCTCGCTGACGTTGTCGGTCGCAGCGATCAGGCCGGACTGGATGTAAACGCGCTGCCCGGTGGCCACGAACGCGTTGATTTCGGGATCGTTGAGCAGGACGACGTCGACGCTCTTGGGGGAAAGGCCGGCGGCGCGGATCAATGGTGCGGAAGCGTCCCGGAACAGCAGCTCCGTCTCGCTGTCGCGAAGGACCGTCGCATCCTGGGCATTCGCCGGCCGGGCAGCCGCGAACGCCAGGAGCAACGTCGCCATCAGCAACCGGACGAACCGGGACAAGCGCGAAGTCATGCCCCGGCCTTCACACCAGCCTGCTGAACGGCTGATGACCGCTTAGCCGAATGTGCGCTGCCACCAGCCGCCGCGCCGCGGCTCGCCGCCATCCTGCTCGTCATTGTCGGCAGCCGGCGGCGGAGCAGCTTCGCCCGGCGCTTCCGCTTCGGCGACGGGCTTCTTCGCGCGCGACCGGCGCTTGGGCTTGGCGTCCTCGCCGCTCTCGGCCGGCAGCGCTTCGGGCGCAGCAGGTTCGGCCACGACCGCTTTCACTGCGTCCTCCGTCGATGCGGCTGGCGCCGCTTCGTCGGCCTTCTTGCGGCGCGTGCGCTTCTTGGGCTGCGCTTCGGGCGCGGCCTCCACCGGCGCAATCGGCGCTTCCTCATCGACCGGGGTTTCGATCATCGGCGAACTGTCGGGCTGGACGTCGACCGTTTCTTCGGCGGCCTTGCCGCGGCGCCGGCGGCGCTTGGGCCGTTCCGATTCCTCGCCGGTCGAGGGTTGCGCCGGTTGTTCGGGCGGTTCGGCCCGCTCGGCCTGTTGCGGCTGCTCGCCCTGGTCCGCCTGCTCGGGCGAATAGGACTCGCCGCCTTCAGCCTGCTCCTCGGTGCGGCGACGACCGCGGCCGCCACGGCGGCGGCGGCGGCGCTTGCGGCCATTGCCGTCTTCGCGCGGTTGCTGCTGTTCGGATGACTGGCGGCGGCGCGGTTCGGCGTCGCCGGAATCGTCATCCTCTCCTTCAGGTTCCTCGTCTTCGGTTTCGTCGAGGTCATCGAAGTCGTCCAGTTCCGGCTGGACCGGGGCTACGATGGCCTGGCGCGGCTGCGGCTTGCCGCCGGAGCTTTCGACCGTCATCCGCGCGCCTTCGAAAGTCTCATCGATCGTCACTTCGATCGAAACGCCGTACCGATGCTCGATGTCGGCAAGCTCCGCCCGCTTCTTGTTGAGCAGGTAGATCGCGGCTTCGCGTCCGGCGCGCAGCAGGATCTTGTCGCCACGGCCGCGCGCGGCCTCGTCCTCGATGATCCGAAGCGCCGATAGGCCCGACGATGACGCCGTGCGCATCAGCCCGGTGCCTTCGCAGTGCGGGCAGGCGCGGGTGGACGCTTCAAGCACGCCGGTGCGCAGGCGCTGCCGGCTCATTTCCATCAGGCCGAAGCTGCTGATGCGCCCGACCTGGATTCGCGCGCGGTCGTTCTTCAGCGCGTCCTTCATCGCTTTCTCGACTTTGCGGACATGGCTGTTCTGTTCCATGTCGATGAAGTCGATGACGACCAGGCCGGCCATGTCGCGAAGCCGCAATTGGCGCGCGATCTCGGCCGCGGCCTCAAGGTTCGTCGCGAAGGCGGTTTGCTCGATATTATGTTCGCGGGTCGACCGGCCCGAGTTGATGTCGATCGACACCAAGGCCTCGGTCGGGTTGATGACCAGATAGCCGCCGGACTTCAGCTGGACGACCGGCTGGTACATCGCCGACAACTGGTCTTCGACGCCCGAGCGCTGGAACAGCGGCGTGCTTTCGCTGTGCAGCTGCACGCGCTTCACGTGGCTCGGCATCAGCAGCTTCATGAAGCCGCGCGCTGCCTTATAGCCGTCCTCGCCCTCGACGATCACCTCGTCGATGTCGCGATTGTAAAGGTCGCGGATGGCGCGCTTGATCAGGTCGCTGTCGCGATAGACCAGAGCCGGCGCGCTGCTTTTCAGCGTCTTCTCGCGGATCTCGTCCCACAGGCGGGCGAGATAGTCGAAGTCGCGCTTGATCTCGGTCTTGGTGCGCGACAGGCCGGCGGTGCGCACGATCAGGCCCATCGTCTTGGGCAGGTTGAGGTCGCCCATGATCGACTTCAACCGCTTGCGGTCGGCGCCGTTCGAAATCTTCCGGCTGATGCCGCCGCCGTGCGACGTGTTGGGCATCAGCACGCAATAGCGGCCGGCAAGGCTGAGGTACGTGGTCAGCGCAGCGCCCTTGTTGCCGCGCTCTTCCTTGACGACCTGGACCAGCAGCACCTGGCGGCGCTGGATGACGTCCTGGATCTTGTAGCGGCGGCGCAGGTTCTGGCGCTTGCGGCGAAGCTCGTCCGCCGCCGATTCATCGACCGGCGATCGGCTGGAGCCGGTGCCGGCCTCGCTTGGCGCCTCGCTGCCGTTTTCCTCTGACTCGCCATTGCCTTCGGGCTCTTCCGGGACGTCATAGTCCGCTTCGTCATGGTGACCGTCGATCGGCTCGAGGTCGTCCTCCTGCGCGCGCAGCCGCTCTTCCTCGGCCGCATGCTCGGCTTCTTCGCGCAGCAAGGCTTCGCGATCCGCCTTCGGGATCTGGTAATAATCCGGATGGATCTCGCTGAAAGCG
This sequence comes from Sphingomonas sinipercae, assembly GCF_011302055.1. Taxonomy (NCBI): domain Bacteria; kingdom Pseudomonadati; phylum Pseudomonadota; class Alphaproteobacteria; order Sphingomonadales; family Sphingomonadaceae; genus Sphingomonas; species Sphingomonas sinipercae. Next base: position 1,839,961 of record NZ_CP049871.1, on the reverse strand, counting down.
AGGAAGCCGTGGCGATTGCCGCCGTAATCGATGAACGCCGCCTGGAGCGACGGCTCGACCCGCGTAACCTTGGCTAGGTAGATGTTGCCTTTGAGCTGTTTGTGCTCGGCGGATTCGAAGTCAAACTCCTCGATCCGGTTCCCTTTGACGACCGCGACCCGGGTTTCCTCCGGGTGGCGCGCATCGATCAGCATGCGCATGGACATTGTGAATTCTCCGTGCGCGCCGGCTCCACGTCGGGGAGGGCGGTCGCGCGATTGCAGTGGCCAGCGAGTTCGGCAATTGGCCGGGGCGCCTGGCGGATGTGGTGAAACGTGCCTCTGCTGCGCGCGCCATCCCGGAAATTCGGACCGGAGACACGTCCGCCTGCCCATAACGGAGCTGGCGAAGGACGTGGACTGGCATCATGCAGCGTCAACCTGTGAAAGGCCGCGTGCCAGGGAGGCCGCGGCGCGTTCCCCCGGCATTGGAGCCGGTGGACGGTCGGGGGTTAGCATTGCACCGGGGCGTCCGCAACCTGAACGCGAGCGGGCCGATCGAGGATCGTCAGCCCCCAACCTTTCTAGCGCCGTGGCGGGACGTCCAGGCCGGCGCTATGAACATAGGCTTCGCCATGCTTGTGCGGCTCGACGCCGTCCTTGCGGGCGAAATGATAGTCGAGCTTGCCGATGACCTCCTGCGCATTCTCGCCGCCGACCATCCGCATCAGTGCATCGACCTTGGCTTCGATGCGGTCGTCATTCTCCTTCGATGAAGGCGATCCGACGTAAAGGAAGTACGCAAGGCCGACGACCTGCCAAAGCAGCTGCAGGAACTCGGACTGCCAATTCTCGAACGTGTCGCGGCCCATTTCCACGAGGTAAGCGGAGACGTCCGGCGCTTGCCCGTGTTCCCGTGCCGAGTCGGCGAAGGCGTACCAGCCGAACAGCCAGTGGAGCGCCAGCGAAATGAGGAAGAATGCGACGGTAATCCAAGCGTAGGCGTATTTGCGAAAGACAGTCATGCGTTACCTCCGAAAGGCCATGTCGCGCGAACGGCAAATCCTCGGCGCGGGTTCCGGCGGAGGCGGCATTCAGAAGATAATTGGCTGTTAACCATAACAGCGTGATAAAAGGCGTCATGGCAGCCAGGGGGCCAAGAGCGACCGACCCGAACGTTTCCCGCATCCTCGTGGGCGGCGGCGCCGCGCTTGCGCTTGCCGCACTCGCGGTCTTCGGCGGGATCGCGCTGTCGGCCCCGCCTTCGGGGGAACCGCTGCGCGACAGCGTGACCTTCCGCCTGGCGCCGCCGTCGCCCGCGGTTTCGATTACCGAAGCCAAGGTGCCCGGCCGCCCGATCGTGTTGATCGATCCCGGCCATGGCGGCGAAGATCCCGGCGCATCGGGCCTTTCGGGCGATATCCGCGAAAAGGAACTGACGCTCCAGCTTGCCCGCGAATTGCGCGACCTGCTCGCTCGGTCCGGCCGCGTGCGCGTCGCGCTGACCCGCGATGACGACCGCCACCTGGCGCTCGAACAGCGGGCCGAACTCGCCCGCCGCCTCAACGCCAGCCTTTATGTGTCGCTGCACATCGACAGCGCGCCGAATCCATTGGCTCGAGGCGCCAGCGTTTATTCCCTGTCCGAAATCGCTTCGGATGCGGAGGCCGCGCGCCTTGCCGAAGCCGTGAACGCGGGTTCGGACTTGCCGTCCGGCGGGGATGGGTCGGTGCGCGCCATCCTGTCCGACCTGGCGCTGCGCAGCCAGATGAGCGCCTCGGCCGAGCTTGCGGAACGGCTGGTTCGCAATGCCAGCGGGAAGATCTTGCTTCGCCCGCAGCCGCATCGCTTTGCGGATTTCCGGGTCCTTCGAAGCGCCGGCGTTCCCGCGGTGCTGTTCGAAGCCGGCTATATCAGCAATGCCGAGGATGAGGCGCTGCTCCGCTCCCCGGAACAGCGGGCAAAGATCGTTGCCGCCCTTGCCAGGACCATCGAAGCCGACGTCGCGGCACGATCGCTGCGTTAGCGCTTCCAGCGATGGTCAAGAGCGGCTAGACGGCAGCCGCCGTGAAGTTTGATCGTTTGTCGCCCGCCAACTTGCCACTGCCCGACCTCGTTGCGTTCAACGCGCGAGTGCACGGCTTCGTCGATGGCCCATTCCGCCGCCGCTGGGTGCGGCGATCGGCGCTGGCGTTCGGCGCGCTGTTCCTGATCGGCGCGGCTTTGTGGCTGTATATCGCCAGCGGGCTGCCGACCTCGCAGACCCTGCTTGCCTACGAACCGCCGCTTCCGACCAAGGTGCGCAGCTACGATGGCGACCCGGTGCAGACCTTCGCCCGCGAACGGCGCGTCAACCTGACCTTCGACGAAATCCCGCCGCTGGTCCGCGACGCCTTCATCTCGGCCGAGGACAAGACCTTCTTCAGCCATGGCGGAATCGATTATCCGGGGCTGTTCGGCGCGGTCGGCGAATATATCGCCAAAAGCGTCACCGGCGGCGGCCGGTCGAAGGGCGGATCGACCATCACCCAGCAGGTCGCCAAGGCGCTGCTTCAGGACAATAGCTACAGCATCGGCCGCAAGGCGCGCGAGGCGATCCTCGCCTTCCGCCTGGAATCGGTGCTGTCGAAGGAGGAAATCCTCCAGCTTTACCTCAACCAGATTTTCCTCGGCCGGAACGCTTACGGCGTGCAGGCGGCAGCGCGCGCCTACTTCGATAAGGACGTCGGCGAGCTGACCCTGCCCGAAGCGGCCTATCTGGCCGTGCTGCCCAAGGCGCCGGCCAATTACGACCCGGAACGCGCCACCCAGCGCGCCCTCGACCGCCGCAACTACGTCCTTCGCGAAATGGCCCGCAACGACAAGATCACCGAAGCGCAATGGCGCGCCGCGGCGGCAATGCCGCTGGGCACCATCCGCTACGGCGGCGGCGACAAGTTCCGCGACATGGGCGGCTATTACATGGAGGACGTCCGCCGCGAGCTGCTCAAGCGCTTCGGCGAAAAAGCGGAGGACGGTCCGAACAGCCTCTACGCCGGCGGCCTTTGGGTGCGCACCTCGGTCGTCCCGGCGATGCAGGAGGCGGCGGCGGATTCGCTGCGTGAGGCGCTGGCCAATTTCGACGGCGGCCGTGGCTGGCGCGACCTGGGCCTGAGCCTGGACATGTCGAAGGACTGGGTGGGCCAACTCGACCGTACGCCCATCGGCGTTGGTTTCCCGGACTGGAGAAAGGCGGTCGTATTGTCGAAGTCCGGCGGCTCGGCGCAGATCGGCTTTGCCAACGGCAAGACCGGGACGCTCCTCGCGTCGGCCGCTTCGCAGCCCAAGCGCGGGGTCGGCGGCCCCGCCTTTGGCTACCTTCGGCCCGGCATGATCATCATCGTCAAGGATAGTGGCGGCAGCTTCGCGTTGCGCTCGATCCCCGAAGTGTCGGGCGGTTTCCTGGCGGAGGAAGTCCGCACTGGCCGGGTGCTTGCGATGCAGGGCGGTTTCGACGTCGTCGGGTCGAGCTATAACCGGGCGACGCAGGCGCTTCGCCAACCCGGCTCGTCTTTCAAGCCGATCGTTTACGAAACCGCGCTCGAAAATGGGCTGACCCCGGCGTCGATCATCGTCGATGCGCCCTTCTGCGTCTTCCAGGGGGCCGGGCTCGGCAACAAATGCTTCGTCAATTTCGACCGCAGCTATGCCGGCGCGAAAACTATGCGCTGGGGCGTCGAGCAGTCGCGCAACCTAATGACCGTCCGCGCCGCTTCCCAGGTGGGCATGGCGAAGGTGACCGATACGGCCCGCAAGCTGGGCGTCGGCGACTTCCCTAATTATCTGTCGATCGCGCTGGGTGCCGGCGAGACCACCGTCGCCAGGCTCGTCAACGCTTATGCGGTGCTCGCCAACCACGGCCGCGCCGTGACCCCGACGATGATCGATTACGTGCAGGACCGGAACGGCAAGATCATCTATCGGTCCGACAACCGGTGCGCGATCATGCAGGGCTGCAACGCGCCGGACTGGAACGGGCAAGCAATGCCGCGGCCGCCGTCGCGCACCCGCCAGCTGCTGGACCCGATGGCCGCGTTCCAGATGGTGCACATCATGGAAGGCGTCGTTGAACGCGGCACCGCGACGGTGCTTCGCGACCTCGACCGGCCATTATTTGGCAAGACCGGCACGACGAGCGGGCCGACCAATGTGTGGTTCGTCGGCGGCACGCCCGAAATCGTCGCCGGCGTCTATCTCGGCTACGACCGTCCGCGCAGCCTCGGCGGCTATGCCCAGGGCGGCCGGGTCGCCGCGCCGGTGTTCAAGAATTGGGCGAAGACCGCGCTGAAGGACCAGCCGAAGGTGCCGTTCGTCGCCCCCGCGGGCATCCGCTGGGTGCGGGTCGATCGGGGCACCGGCCGCCGGGTGTTCGGGACGTTCCCGACCACCGAGGACCCGAAGGCCTCGGTCATTTGGGAGGCGTTCCAGCCGCAGACCGAGCCGCGCCGAAGCTTCCGTCGCGGCGCTGATGAGGAAGACGAGGCGGAAGCTGTCGTGCCTGCGCTGCGCGCCGCGAGCCAGCGGCGGCGCCCCCGCGCCCAGGCCTCGCCCCCGGCTGACCAGCCGGCGCAGCGGGACGTCCCCGCCTGGCAGCGCCCGTTGCCAAATCCAATGGCGACTCCTAGCCCGCGCTGAACCACAAAGAACGAAAGCGTTTCCGATGCGCGCCGAAGCGCAAGCCCATATCGACCAGATCAACGCCGCGACCGCGCTGCTGCGCCGGTTCCTCGACTGGGACCGCGCCGAGAAGCGGTTGCAGGAGCTGAACGCCAAGGTCGAGGATTCCACGCTCTGGGATGACCCCAAGGCGGCGCAGGAGGTCATGCGCGAGCGCCGGCGGCTGGAGGAGGCGATGGGCGCCACCCGAGCGATCGAGCGCGAGCTGGCCGACACCGTCGAGCTGATGGAAATGGCCGAAGCCGAGGGCGACGATGGACTGGTCGACGACGCGGTGACCAGTCTTGCGGATCTCGCCGAGCGGGCCGAACGCGACAAGGTCGCGGCGCTGCTGGCAGGCGAGGCCGATGCGAATAACGCCTATGTCGAGGTCAACGCCGGCGCCGGCGGCACCGAAAGCCAGGATTGGGCCGAAATGCTGCAGCGCATGTACACCCGCTGGGGCGAGCGGCACGGGATGAAGGTGGAGCTGGTCGATCACCATTCGGGCGAGCAGGCCGGGATCAAGTCCGCGACTTTGCTGGTCAAGGGCGAGAATGCGTACGGCAACCTGAAGACCGAAAGCGGGGTGCACCGGCTGGTGCGCATCAGCCCGTACGATTCCAACGCGCGTCGCCACACCAGCTTTTCCAGCGTCTGGGTCTATCCGGAGGTCGATGACGACATCGACATTGAGATCAACGAGGCGGAGCTTCGGATTGACACCTACCGAGCGTCGGGTGCCGGCGGCCAGCACGTCAACACGACCGACAGCGCGGTCCGGATCACGCACTTGCCGACGGGAATCGTCGTCGCCTGCCAGAACGAGCGATCGCAGCACAAGAACCGCGCCTCCGCCTACAAGCAGCTCAAGGCGCGCCTGTATGAGGCGGAGCTGCAGAAGCGCGAGGCCGAGGCCAGCGCCGCCAATGCTGCCAAGACCGACATTGGCTGGGGCCACCAGATCCGAAGCTACGTGCTGCAGCCGTACCAGCTAGTGAAGGACCTTCGCACCGGCGTCACCTCGACCGCCCCCGGCGACGTGCTGGACGGCGAACTCGACCGGTTCATGGCCGCGGCGCTGTCGCAGCGGGTCACCGGCGAAAAGGTCGAAGTTGAAGACGTCGATTAAGCTTTCGGCCGTTGTCCTGCTGGCGGCGGTCGCTTCGTGCCGGCAGTCGGACGATGCCAATCGTTTCCCCAAGGCGCACCGGCCCGTCGCTGCGATTGTGGGCGATTCCTTTTCGACCGAGGACGTTCGCGACCGGCAGGGCGAATTCGCCAAGGTGGTCGAACTGGCCGGCGTGACTCCGGGCATGTCGGTGGCGGACGTGGGCTCGGGCGAGGGTTATTTTGCCGTGCGCCTGTCGCCGATCGTCGGCCGGCGCGGGCGCGTTCTGGCCGAAGACATCGTGCCCGAGGTCCGCGAACGCCTGGCCGAGCGGATTCAGCGCGAGAATCTCGACAATGTCGCGGTGACGCTTGGCACTCCGGAAGACCCGCGGCTTCCCGTCAGGTCGTTCGACCGCATCTTCCTTGTGCACATGTATCACGAGGTCGCCTCGCCCTACGAATTCCTGTGGCACCTGCGCGACAGCCTGAAGCCCGACGGCCAGGTCATCGTCGTCGATGCGAGCCGCCCGACCAACCGGCACGGAACGCCGCTGTCCCTGCTGCAATGCGAATTTGCGGCGGTCGGCTACAAGCTCCTGCAAACCGCGCCGGTGACCGAAGACGGCACGTATTTCGCGTCCTTTTCGGCTGTCGGCGACCGCCCGCAGCCGGGGGCGATCAAGCCCTGCGAGCCTTCAAAGTAGGCCCATCCGGCGGAAGCTTGAGCAGCCGGTCCCGCCGAACACCAGGTGATCGACCACCGCGCAATCGATCGCTTCCGCGGCGCAGGCCAGGCGGCGGGTCGATCGACGGTCGCTGTCGCTCGGCCGCGGGTCGCCGCTGGGGTGGTTGTGGGCCAGGACGATTCCGCTGCTGCCGTGCCTGATCGCGTCGGCCAGGATTGCCCGGAACGGGATTTCGGCGCTGCTTTCATCGCCGTGATGGCGGGACACGTGAAGGCACCGGGCCTGATCGTCGAGATGGGCGACCCACAGGCTTTCGAGCGTCGGGTCGGCATCGGCAAGGCAGCCGGCGAAGAAGCTTCGGGCCGCGTCGAGGCCGTCGAGCTTGAGGGGAAATTCGGCACGCTGGTGAAGCATTGCATCGACCTAAGGCGGGCAGGGTTTCCGAGCTATTGAAGACGAGTCCACTTCGGTGCGGACAGATCATCCACAATGGAGTGGTTGGCCGGGCTTGGAGCGGGCGACGGCGCGCGTTACCAACCCGCCATGCAGCAATATCACGCGCTCTTGCAGACGATTCTCGACGAAGGCGTTCCGCAGGCGGATCGCACGGGCACCGGCACGCTGACCTATTTCGGGGCGCAAATGCGCTTCGACCTGTCGCAGGGGTTCCCGCTGGTCACGACGAAGAAGCTGCACTTGCGATCGATCATCGTCGAACTGCTGTGGTTCCTGCGCGGGGATACCAACATCGGCTGGCTCAAGGACCGCAAGGTCAGCATCTGGGACGAATGGGCCGACGAGAACGGCGACCTTGGCCCAGTCTACGGCAAGCAATGGCGCGACTGGGAAGCGGCGGACGGCCGCCACATCGACCAGATCAAGGGCCTGATCGCGCTGATCAAGGCCGATCCTTCGTCGCGTCGGCAGATCGTCACCGCCTGGAACCCTGGCGAGATCGAGCGGATGGCGCTGGCGCCCTGCCATTGCCTGTTCCAGACGCAGGTCGCGGCCGGCCGGCTCAACCTGCAACTCTACCAGCGCAGCGCCGACATGTTCCTGGGCGTGCCGTTCAACATCGCCAGCTACGCCTTGCTTACCCACATGCTCGCGCGCGAGTGCGGGCTGGAGCCGGGCGTGTTCGTCTGGACCGGCGGCGATTGCCACATCTATTCCAACCACATGGACCAGGTGCGGCTGCAGCTTTCCCGGGACCAGCGGCCGCTGCCGAAGCTGGTCCTTAAGGACCGTGGCCAGGCCATCGATGGCTATGAATCGGACGACTTCGCCTTCGAAGGCTACGACCCGCACCCGGCGATCTCGGCTCCGGTCGCGGTTTAACCTGCCGCGGCGCTCTTGCGCGGCTGTAGGAAATGCTTATATCCGCTTCATCCAATAAATAACCGGCTCCGCCGCACGGTGACGTGCGCCCGGGGCTTTTCCCGTCCTCTCCGGGACAGGGCCCGAACGGCGCACGGGTCGCACGCATTGGAGAGGGTTACGGGGCGGCGCTCCACACAGCCGGCAATCGCCGGATAGATTCCGCGGGAGCGCAACTGCGCGCCCGCTCAGCGCAGGGAAGCACATGGCCACCAAAGCGATCGACGCACCCCACAAGAAATCCAGTGGGGCGAAGACCAACTCGCGGCGAATCCGCAAGATTTTCGGCAACATCCACGAAATTTCGGAGATGCCGAACCTGATCGAGGTTCAGCGGGAAAGCTACGAGCAGTTCCTTCGCTCCGACCCGGCGATCGGCTATGTTTCCGGGCTCGAGAAGACGCTTCGGTCGGTATTCCCGATCGAGGACTTCGCCGGCACCGCGCACCTCGACTTCGACCGCTATGAGCTCGAGCCGCCGAAGTACGACACCGACGAGTGCCGCCAGCGCGGGCTGACCTATGCCGCGCCGATGCGCGTGACCCTGCGCCTGACCACCTTTGAAATCGATCCGGATACCGAGGCCAAGTCCGTCATCGATATCAAGGAGCAGGACGTTTACATGGGCGACATGCCGCTCATGACCATGAACGGCACCTTCATCATCAACGGCACCGAGCGCGTAATCGTCAGCCAGATGCACCGTTCGCCGGGCGTCCTGTTCGACCACGACCGCGGCAAGACTCACGCCAGCGGCAAGTATCTCTTCGCCGCCCGCGTGATCCCGTACCGCGGCAGCTGGCTCGACTTCGAGTTCGACGCCAAGGACATCGTCAACGTCCGCATCGACCGCAAGCGCAAGCTGCCGGTCACCGCGCTGCTGCACGCGCTTGGCCTGTCGAGCGAGGAAATCCTCAACACCTTCTACAAGACGGTGACCTACGGCCGCGGCAAGAACGGCTGGCAGATCCCGTACACGCCGGAAGCCTGGCGCGGGCAGAAGCCGCTGCACGACATCGCCGACGCCAAGACCGGCGAGATCATCTTCAAGGCCGGCGAGAAGATCACGCCGCGCCGCGCCAACCAGGTCGCCAAGGATGGCCTCAAGGACCTGGTCATCCCGACCGAGGAAATCTTCGGCCGCTTCTCCGCCTACGACCTGATCAACGAGAAGACGGGCGAGATCTACGTCGAAGCCGGTGACGAAGTGACTCCGGAAAATCTCGAGAAGCTGGATGCCGCCGGCGTCAAGACGCTCGAGCTGCTGGACATCGATTACGTCAACACGGGTCCGTGGATCCGCAACACGCTCAAGGCCGACAAGTCGGAAGATGGCGATAGCGCTTTGTCCGACATCTATCGCGTCATGCGCCCCGGCGAGCCGCCGACGCGCGAGACGGCCGATGCCTTGTTCTACGGCCTGTTCTTCGATTCCGAACGCTACGACCTCAGCGCCGTGGGCCGCGTGAAGCTTAACATGCGCCTTGGCCTCGACGTCGAGGACACGGTCACCACCCTGCGCCGCGAAGACATCATCGCGGTCGTCCAGGAACTGGTGAACCTGAAGGACGGCAAGGGCGAGATCGACGACATCGACAACCTTGCCAACCGCCGCGTCCGCTCGGTCGGCGAACTGCTGGAAAACCAGTATCGCGTCGGGCTGCTGCGCATGGAGCGCGCGGTCAAGGAGCGGATGAGCAGCGTCGACGTGTCGACGGTGATGCCGAACGACCTGATCAACGCCAAGCCGGCGGTCGCCGCGGTGCGCGAATTCTTCGGCTCCTCGCAGCTGTCGCAGTTCATGGACCAGACCAACCCGCTGTCCGAAGTCACGCACAAGCGCCGCGTTTCGGCCCTCGGGCCGGGCGGTCTCACCCGCGAACGCGCCGGCTTCGAAGTTCGCGACGTTCACCCGACCCACTACGGCCGGATCTGCCCGATCGAGACTCCGGAAGGGCCGAACATCGGCCTGATCAACTCGCTCGCCAGCTTCAGCCGGGTGAACAAGTACGGCTTCATCGAAACCCCGTACCGCCGCGTGGTCGACAACAAGGTGACCGAAGAGGTCGTCTATCTGTCGGCGATGGAAGAGGCCAAGCACACGATCGCGCAGGCCAACGCGGAACTGACCAAGGACGGCAGCTTCGGCGAAGAGATCGTCTCGTCGCGTCGCAACGGCGACTTCCTGATGGCGCCGCGTGACCAGATCACGCTGATGGACGTCAGTCCGAAGCAGCTGGTGTCGGTCGCCGCGTCGCTCATCCCGTTCCTTGAGAACGATGACGCCAACCGCGCGCTGATGGGATCGAACATGCAGCGCCAGGCGGTTCCGCTGCTGCAGGCGGAAGCGCCGCTGGTCGGCACCGGCATGGAAGAAACGGTTGCCCGCGACTCCGGCGCCGCGATTGCCGCGCGCCGTTCGGGCGTCGTCGACCAGGTGGATGCCGCGCGTATCGTCGTTCGTGCAACCGGCGTCGACCTGAAGCCGGGCGAGTCCGGCGTCGACATCTACACGCTGATGAAGTTCCAGCGGTCGAACCAGAACACCTGCATCAACCAGCGCCCGCTGGTGAAGGTCGGTGAATCGGTCGCTGCCGGGCAGATCATCGCCGACGGCCCGTCGACCCAGTTCGGCGAGCTCGCGCTCGGCCGCAACGTGCTCGTCGCGTTCATGCCGTGGAACGGCTACAACTATGAGGATTCGATCCTCATCAGCGAACGCATCGTCAAGGACGACGTCTTCACCTCGATCCACATCGAGGAATTCGAAGTCATGGCCCGCGACACCAAGCTTGGGCCGGAAGACATCACCCGCGACATTCCCAACGTCGGCGAGGAAGCACTCCGCAACCTCGACGAAGCGGGCATCATCTACATCGGTGCCGAGGTTGAGCCGGGCGACATTCTGTGCGGGAAGATCACGCCGAAGGGCGAAAGCCCGATGACGCCGGAGGAAAAGCTCCTCCGCGCGATCTTCGGTGAAAAGGCCTCGGACGTTCGCGATACCTCGCTTCGACTGCCGCCGGGCGTTGCCGGCACCGTCGTCGAAGTGCGCGTGTTCAACCGTCACGGCATCGACATCGACGACCGTACCCGCGCCATCCAGACGGAAGAGAAGGAGCGGTTGAAGAAGGACGCCGACGACGAGCGTGCGATCCTCAACCGCGCGACCTTCGCCCGCCTCCGCGAAATGCTCAACGGGCAGGTCGCGACCGCGGCGCCGAAGGGCATCAAGAAGGGCGCCACCCTCGACGAAGCGACCCTGGAAGGCGTCGACCGCCACGACTGGTGGAAGATCGCCGTTAAGGATGACAGCCGCCAGTCGGACATCGAAGCGCTCAAGGGCCAGTACGACGAGGCGGTCAACGTCATTCGCCGTCGCCTTGAGGACCGCGTCGAGAAGCTCGAGCGGGGCGATGAGCTGCCGCCGGGCGTGCTGAAGATGGTCAAGGTGTTCGTCGCGGTGAAGCGCAAGCTGCAGCCGGGCGACAAGATGGCCGGCCGGCACGGCAACAAGGGCGTGATCAGCCGCATTTTGCCAAACGAGGACATGCCGTTCCTGGAGGACGGGACCCCGGTCGACATCGTGCTGAACCCGCTGGGCGTGCCGTCGCGCATGAACGTCGGGCAGATCTTCGAAACGCACCTCGGTTGGGCGGCCCGCGGGCTCGGCCAGCAGATCCAGGAGATGCTCGAGGGGATCCATGACCGCGGCAAGGACATTGCCGGCAAGGACATTCAGACCGTCCGGGCCAAGCTCAAGTCCATGTACGGTCCGAACTATGACGCCGACATCGACGCGCGCGACGACGATGGCGTGATGGAGCTTGCCCGCAACCTGGTCGGCGGCCTGCCGATGGGCACGCCGGTGTTCGACGGCGCGCGCGAACCGGATGTCGGCGACATGCTCGAAATGGCCGGCCTTCACCGTTCGGGTCAGGTGACCTTGTTCGACGGCCGCACCGGCAACCCGTTCGATCGCCAGGTGACCGTGGGCTACATCTACATGCTCAAGCTTCACCACCTTGTGGACGACAAGATCCACGCACGTTCGATCGGGCCGTACAGCCTCGTCACCCAGCAGCCGCTGGGCGGTAAGGCGCAGTTCGGCGGCCAGCGCTTCGGCGAGATGGAGGTGTGGGCGCTGCAGGCGTACGGCGCCGCCTACACGCTGCAGGAAATGCTGACGGTGAAGTCCGACGACGTGGTCGGCCGCACCAAGGTGTACGAAGCGATCGTCAAGGGAGACGACACGTTCGAGGCCGGCATTCCGGAAAGCTTCAACGTGCTCGTCAAGGAAATGCGGTCGCTCGGCCTTAACGTCGAACTCGACAGCGTCGCCGACGAGAACGACCCGCCGGCAATCGCAGCCGAATAAGCCGAACCCGATTCAGACCTGCCCCTCCCACCGTGTGGGAGGGGATTGAGGAAGAGAAAAGATGAACGAACTGACCCCATTCGCCAATCCGATCGCCAAGCCGGAGACGTTCGACCAGATCAAGATCGGTATCGCGTCCCCGGACAAGATCCGCAGCTGGTCGTTCGGCGAGATCAAGAAGCCGGAAACCATCAACTACCGCACGTTCAAGCCCGAGCGTGACGGCCTGTTCTGTGCCCGCATCTTCGGTCCGATCAAGGATTACGAATGCCTGTGCGGCAAGTACAAGCGCATGAAATACAAGGGCATCGTCTGCGAAAAGTGCGGCGTTGAAGTCACCGTCTCGAAGGTCCGGCGCGAGCGCATGGGCCATATCGAGCTGGCTGCCCCGGTCGCGCACATCTGGTTCCTGAAGTCGCTTCCGAGCCGCATCGGCCTGCTGCTCGACATGCAGCTCAAGCAGCTTGAGCGCGTGCTCTACTTCGAAAGCTATGTGGTCATCGAGCCGGGCCTGACCCCGCTCGAGAAGTTCCAGCTGCTGACCGAGGACGAGCTGCTCGAGGCGCAGGACGAATATGGCGAGGACGCCTTCTCCGCCGGCATCGGCGCCGAGGCCGTCCGCATCATGCTCATGGACCTCGACCTCGAAGGCGAGAAGAAGGCGCTGCTCGAAGAGCTTGAGACGACTAAGTCGGAGCTCAAGCCCAAGAAGATCATCAAACGCCTCAAGGTCGTCGAGAGCTTCCTTGAATCCGGCAACCGCCCGGAATGGATGATTCTGGAAGTCGTCCCGGTCATCCCGCCGGAGCTTCGTCCGTTGGTGCCGCTGGACGGCGGTCGCTTCGCGACGTCCGATCTCAACGACCTGTACCGCCGGGTCATCAACCGCAACAATCGCCTGAAGCGCCTGATGGAGCTGCGCGCGCCGGACATCATCGTCCGCAACGAAAAGCGCATGCTCCAGGAAGCGGTCGATGCGTTGTTCGACAACGGCCGCCGTGGCCGCACCATCACTGGTGCCAACAAGCGCCCGCTCAAGTCGCTGTCCGACATGCTCAAGGGCAAGCAGGGCCGCTTCCGCCAGAACCTGCTTGGCAAGCGCGTCGATTATTCGGGTCGTTCGGTCATCGTCACCGGTCCGGAGCTCAAGCTCCACCAGTGCGGCCTGCCGAAGAAAATGGCGCTCGAGCTGTTCAAGCCGTTCATCTACTCGCGCCTTGACGCCAAGGGTCTGTCGATGACCTTGAAGCAGGCCAAGAAGTGGGTCGAGAAAGAGCGCAAGGAAGTCTGGGATATCCTCGACGAGGTGATCCGCGAGCATCCGGTTCTCCTGAACCGCGCGCCGACGCTTCACCGTTTGGGCATCCAGGCGTTCGAGCCGGTGCTGATCGAGGGCAAGGCGATCCAGCTTCACCCGCTGGTCTGCGCTGCCTTCAACGCCGACTTCGACGGCGACCAGATGGCCGTGCACGTCCCGCTGAGCCTCGAGGCCCAGCTGGAAGCGCGCGTCTTGATGATGAGCACCAACAACATCCTCTCGCCCGCCAACGGCAAGCCGATCATCGTTCCGTCGCAGGACATGGTGCTTGGCCTCTATTACCTCTCGATCGAGAAAGAGGGTGAGCCGGGCGAAGGCATGATGCTTGGCGACATGGCCGAGGTCCACCAGGCCATCGCCGCCGGCGCCGTCACGCTGCACACCAAGATCACCAGCCGAGTCCCGCAGACGGACGAGGAGGGCAAGACCTACATGAAGCGGTTCGAAACGACCGCTGGCCGGATGCTCCTCGGCGAGACCCTGCCGAAGAGCCACAAGGTGCCGTTCGAAACGGTCAACCGCCTGCTGACCAAGAAGGAAATCGGCGACGTCATCGACATCGTCTATCGCCACACCGGCCAGAAGGAGACGGTTCTGTTCGCCGACGCGATCATGCAGCTCGGCTTCCGCCACGCGTTCGCCGCCGGCATCTCGTTCGGCAAGGACGACATGGTCATCCCGGGCGAGAAGGTGAAGCTGGTCGACGATACCCGCGCGCTCGTGAAGGATTACGAGCAGCAGTATCAGGACGGCCTGATCACCCAGCAGGAAAAGTACAACAAGGTGATCGACGCCTGGTCGCGTTGCGGCGACCAGGTCGCTTCGGCGATGATGAAGGAAATCTCGTCCGTCAAAAAGAACGACGACGGACGCGAAGCCGACATCAACTCGATCTACATGATGGCCCATTCCGGGGCGCGTGGCAGCCAAGCGCAGATCAAGCAGCTTGCCGGCATGCGCGGCCTGATGGCCAAGCCGTCGGGCGAGATCATCGAAACGCCGATCATCTCGAACTTCAAGGAAGGCCTGACCGTCCTTGAATACTTCAACTCGACCCACGGCGCCCGCAAGGGCCTGGCCGATACGGCGCTCAAGACGGCGAACTCGGGTTACCTGACCCGCCGCCTGGTCGACGTGTCGCAGGATGCCGTCATCGTCGAGGAGGATTGCGGCACCGAGCGGGCGCTCGAAATGCGCGCCATCGTCCAGGGCGGCGCGGTCATTGCCTCGCTTGGCGACCGCGTTCTGGGCCGCACAACGGCCGAGGATGTCGTCGATGCCAAGTCCGGCGAAGTCGTCATTCCGGAAGGCACGTTGCTTGACGAGCCGATGGTCGCCCGGATCGAGGAGATCGGGCTGCAGGGGATCAAGATCCGCTCGCCGTTGGTGTGCGCGTCCAAGCAGGGCGTGTGCGGCAAGTGCTACGGTCGCGACCTTGCCCGCGGTACCCCGGTCAACATCGGTGAAGCGGTCGGCGTCATCGCCGCCCAGTCGATCGGCGAGCCGGGCACCCAGCTGACGATGCGGACCTTCCACATCGGCGGCGCGGCGCAGCTCAACGAGCAGTCGAACCTCGAAGCGCCGGTTGACGGCACGATCGAGCTTCGCGACATGCCGACGATCCTCGATCCGCGCGGCCAGCACCGTTCGCTGTCCCGTTCGGGCGAAGTCGCGATCCTCGACATGGACGGCCGCGAGCTTTCGACTCACCGCGTTCCTTACGGTGCGCACCTGCTGTGCGAGACGGGTCACATCGTCTCCCGCGGCGACCGTATTGCGGAGTGGGATCCGGCCTACAGCCCGGTGATCACCGAGCGCGCGGGCACCGTGAAGTACCAGGACATCATCGATAACCGGACGCTGTCCGAGCAGACCGACGAGTCCACCGGTATTTCGCAGCGCGTCGTGACCGAGGACAACGCCAAGTCGAAGAAGGAAAACCTGCAGCCGCGCCTGACCCTGACGGGCAAGGATGCGGACGATGCGGGCGTTTACCGGCTTCCGCCAGGCGCGGTCATCGCCGTCGACGACGGCCAGACGGTCGAAGCCGGCGAAGTGCTGGCGCGCATGCCGCGGGAAGCCGCGCGTACGCGTGACATCACCGGCGGTCTGCCGCGCGTTGCCGAGCTGTTCGAAGCGCGCAAGCCGAAGGAGAATGCGATCATCGCCAAGGTCTCGGGCCGCGTGACGTTCATGCGCGACTACAAGGCCAAGCGGAAGATCGCGATCGTTCCGGAGGATGGCGGCGATCCAGTCGAGTATCTGGTGCCGAAGTCGAAGGTGATCGACGTCCAGGAAGGCGATTTCGTGAAGCGCGGCGACAACCTTGTCGGCGGCTCACCCGATCCGCACGACATCCTGGAAGTGCTGGGCGTCGTTGCGCTGGCCGAATATCTGGTTGCCGAAATCCAGGAAGTTTACCGGCTCCAGGGCGTGAAGATCAACGACAAGCACATCGAGGTGATCGTTCGCCAGATGCTGCAAAAGGTCGAGATCACCAACGGCGGCGACACCACCTTGCTTCCGGGCGAGCAGGTCGACCGTGAGGAGATGGACGAAGTCAACGCCGCCTTGCCGAAGAACAAGGCCAAGGCCGAAGGCAAGCCGGTCCTGCTGGGCATCACCAAGGCGTCGCTGCAGACCCGCAGCTTCATCTCGGCCGCCTCGTTCCAGGAAACGACCCGAGTCCTCACCGAAGCGTCGGTGCAGGGCAAGATCGATACCCTGAACGGCCTCAAGGAGAATGTGATCGTCGGCCGCCTGATCCCGGCGGGCACGGGTGCGGGCATGAACCGCCTGCGCGTTGCAGCCTCGTCGCGCGACACTGCGCTTCGGGCGGCCCAGCGCCGCATGGCGGAAGCGCTGATCGCGCCGGACTCGGCTGAAGAGCTGCGTGCGGCCGAACTGGCGCGGAGCCCGCGCGACGACGCCGGTACCGGCGACGATCCGCTCGGCGAAGTGGTCACCAGCGGCCAGGGCACCGATGCCGACGCTGGCGATTACCTGGCCGAATAGGCCGGCCGGATAAGGCAAAAAATAAGCCCCGCCGGCTCGCGCTGGCGGGGCTTTTTTTCGTTCCCGGCGGACTGCTTACTTGCAGTAGCCGCCGTTAATCGCGTTCTCGGTGCAGTTCGCTGCCGAATTGATATCGGCGGCGGCCCCGCGGACGGTGTTGCACGCGGCCAAGGCCAGTGCAGCGCCAACCAGCGCGACAGTCAGAACGTTTCGTACCATGGTCACCCTCCCTTTGAATGGCGAGATGACCATGGCCTCGATTAGACGGCGTTGTCGACCGCGTTAGCTGCCGAATTTACGTCCGCCGCAGCACCGCGAACGGTGTTGCAAGCCGCGAGAGCGAGCGAAGCGCCAATCGCGACCACAGTCATCACTTTACGAACCATGTCAGTTTCTCCTGTCGTCCGGATGAATGGAACGCGGCTCGGTGCGAACGGCTCCATTTCGCTGCCGTTATTTTTTGGTTTGGCGAAAGCGGCGCGGGAATCTGCTATGGCCGGGCGATGATCCGGGACTTCCACGCGCACATCTATTTCGATGCGGACGAGGTCGAAGCGGCCAAGGCGCTCGGCACGGCGGCGCAAGACCGCTTCGGGCTTCCGGTCGGCCATTACCACCTCCGGCCAGTCGGCCCGCATCCGCGCGGCAGCGTCCAGATGACGGTACCGCCGGATCGCTTCGGCGAAGTTGCCCAGTGGCTGGTCCTGAACCGCGGCGGGCTGACCGTCTTCGCCCATGCCAGCACCGGCGACGACCGCGCCGACCATAGCGAGCATGTCATCTGGTTCGGGCCGAGCGAGCCGCTCGACCTGTCGATCTTCGGCTAGGCGCTCGGCCGCACAAACGAAAAGGGCGACCCCGAAGAGCCGCCCTCCCTTCCACGGACGCTTCAAGACATCCGCGAAACTCGTCTTTTGAAGCTTACTTGAGCTCGACGGTGCCGCCGGCTTCTTCGATCTGCTTCTTGATCTTTTCGGCTTCGTCCTTGCCGATGCCTTCCTTGACGGCCTTCGGCGCGCTTTCGACCAGCGCCTTGGCTTCGCCCAGGCCCAGGCCGGTGATCGCGCGGACTTCCTTGATCACGTTGATCTTCTTGCCGCCGTCGCCGGTGAGGATGACGTCGAATTCGGTCTTCTCTTCGGCAGCCGGAGCGGCAGCGCCGCCGCCGGCCGGGCCGGCAACCGCAACCGCGGCAGCGGCGGAAACGCCCCACTTTTCTTCAAGCGCCTTGGCGAGGTCAGCGGCCTCGAGGACGGTCAGTTCGGAAAGCTGGTCAACCAGCGCATTGATGTCAGCCATTTTATACTCCTGTGCGGGGCTTCATGCCCCATGTGTCGTGCGTTGATGGGTAAGCGAACTTACGCGGCTTGTTTTGCGCCATAAGCGCCGAAGACGCGGGCCAGCTGGGCACCCGGCTCACTAACGGTGCGGGCGATCTTGGTCGCCGGCGCCTGGATGAGACCGATGAGAGTGCCACGAAGCTCGTCGAGCGACGGAAGCGAGGCCAGGGCCTTGATCCCGTTGAGGTCGAGCAGCGTGTCGCCCATCGCGCCGCCAAGGATTTCGAACTTGTCGTTCGTCTTGGCGAAGTCGACTGCCACCTTGGCAGCCGCGACGGGGTCGATCGAGGTCGCAAGCGCGGTCGGGCCCTTCAGCAGGTCCCCGATCGGCTTGTAGCGCGTATCCTCGAGCGCAATCAGCGCCAGCCGGTTCTTCGCAACTTTGAACTGTGCGCCGGCGTCACGCATCTTCAGTCGCAGATCCGTCGATTGCGCGACGGAAAGGCCGAGATTGCGGGTGACAACCACCACGCTCGTCTCGGTGAAGACTTGCTTCAGCTGGTCGACCAGATCGGATTTTTGCGAACGATCCATGCCAACTCCAGAATTTCGCCCGGGCAAGGCCCAAGCGAGGTTCAACAAACGCCCGTGCAAGTTTCCCTGCGTGGGCAGCAATTGTCCGTGGGGTTGGGATCGGCGGCGCCGCAGATGCAACGCACGACAGCGGGCCGGGCCCGCGGTCTGATTCCTGTCCCCGTCTCGGTTGCGGATTAAGGGGGAAGCCCCCAGCAACTGTCTCGGACGGTGCGAGAGCCAAGGCTAACGCGAAGGCGCGCCTATAGCGCAATGGCCATTTCAATCAAGTCTTTGCCGGACAAACGAAAGCCCGGGCGAAGCTGGTGCTCCGCCCGGGCCATTGTCGTCCGTCGTTAGGCGGAAGCTCGGCTTAGCCGCGCTCGCCAGCCTGCGGAGCCATCGGCGGAGCCGGCGGCATCGGGCACATGTCGGTGGCCAGGATCACCGTGCCGTTGGCACAGGTCTGGGTGGCCGGAGCAACCGGAGCCGGGGCTTCGACCACCGGGGCCGCAACCATCGGGGCAGCAACCGTCGGAGCGCCGAAGTTGAAGATCAGGCTCGCCAGCAAGCTGTGCGACTGGAACTTCGAGTTGCTCTGGAACAGCACGTCCGCATCGGTGAAGTCACCGTTGTCGCTGAAGTTCACCTTGCCGGTGCGGAAGTAGCGATACTTCAGGCCTGCCTCGACGTTGTTGGCGATCGGGACGGCAGCGCCGGCGATGAGCTGGTAGGCCCAGGCGCTGTCGCTGTCGCCAAGCAGCTTCAGCTTGGCGCGGCCGATACCGGCACCGGCGTACAAGCGGGCTCCGCCGGCATCGAAGTCGGCGAGGCCGTTCAGCATCAGCGACTTGACGCTGATGCGGCCGTCGACGTCGGTGTCGATGCCTTCAAGGTCTTCGCCGGTGGCATCGAAATAATCGTCGATGAATTCTTCGTCGAACTCGACCTTGTCGGTCTTGGCGCGCTTGTAACCAAGTTCGCCCTCAACGCGGAACGCGCCGAAATCGTAGCCGACGATGGCATCGATGTCGTAGCCGCGCTTGTAATCGAGATCGAGGACGTCGTTGTAGTCGACGTTCGGCAGCGTCGGGTCGATGAAGTCGACCTGGGCGTCGACATTGCTGTCCTGCGGGAACAGGACGCCGCCTTCGATGCCGGCATAAGGGCCGCTCTGGGCAAAGGCCGGGGTTGCGACGACGGCGGCCGCCGCGACGGCAGCAAGAAGATACTTGCGCATCTGGTTAGTTCCTTCGTGTGTTGATTGGATGCCGCCTTAACCAAGCCGCAGGGTGAAGGTTGCGGCCGGTTTCGGTTTTGAGTCAGTACTGTTGTAATTGGGCCACAGACGGGGTCGGCTTAGCCTTCGCGGTTGCGCGCGAGATACTGCTCCAGATCGTCGCTGCCCCCGATCCGCTCCCCGTCGATGAAGACCTGCGGCGTCGTCATCACCCCATGCTCCGCCTTGAAGGCGTCGACCGCTTCGCGGGTCTCCAAGGTATTATCTTCGACCTCGAAGCCGCTTTCGTCGAGCAGCGCCTTGGCGCGCACGCCGAACGGGCACGTATGTTCGGGCAAGACCATTCGGTACAAAGTGGCTTGGCGGGTGTCGGGCATGTGAATCTCCTGCTTCGCAAGGCAGAGCGCGGGGCGCGGTGACGAGTTCCACGCCAAATGCCCGGCCGCTGGTCGAATGCCGGTTGCCTGGACCGTGCCCGTGTCCCACGGTGACGCACGCTTCCAAGAGGGGTTTTCGAATGCGATCGACCTGCCTGATTTCCTGCTTCCTTGCGGTTTCGATGAGCGGCACGGCCTGGCCTGCAATCGCCGTTGCCGCCCCGGCCGCGGCGACGACGCCCAAGGTCCCGCCGACCCAATTCACCCAGCGCTCGCTGAAGAATGGGCTGAAGGTCATCGCGATCCGCGACACCTCGACGCCCAACGTGATGGTGTCGATGTGGTATGAGGTCGGATCGAAGCACGATCCCGCCGGCCGCTCCGGTTTTGCGCACCTGTTCGAGCACATCCTGAGCCGCAAGACGGTCAACATGCCCTACAATGCGATCAACGGGATGGTCGACGACATCGGCGGCACCCGCAACGCTTCGACCTGGTACGACCGGACCAATTATTACGAGATCGTGCCCGCCGAATATCTCGAGCGGATGTTGTGGACCCACGCCGAGCGGATGGCGCGCCCGGTCGTCGACAAGGAAGTGTTCGAAACCGAGCGCGGAGTGGTCAAGGAGGAGCTTCGCCAACGCGTGCTGGCACCCCCCTACGGCCGGTTCTTCAACTTCGCGATCGGCGAGAACATCTTCAACGTCTTGCCCCACCGGCGGCCGACCATCGGCAGCATCCAGGATCTCGACAATGCAACGCTGGAGGACGCGCGCGCCTTCCACCAGGCTTTCTATGGTCCGGATACGGCGACTCTAATCGTGTCCGGCAACTTCAAGCCGGCCGAGCTGAACGCTCTGATCGACCGTTATTTCGCCAACATTCCGCGTCGGGCGCGGGCAATCCCGCTGGCGATCCGGACCAAGGACACGCCGGTCAAGCCGCGCACGGTCACCGCCACCGGGCCCAACGTCCCGCTGCCGCTGGTCGGAAGCGCATTCCGGCTGCCCGCGGCGGCCCACCCCGACATGGCGGCGCTCGAGGTTCTCGACGCGATCCTGTCCGCCGGCGACAATAATCGGCTGGACGCCGCGCTGGTGAAGCCGGGCCTCACCACCGAGGCGGGGACCGGTCTCTATACGATCGAAGAGCAGAGCGTGCTTTCCGTTTACGGCTTTGTCGCCGGCGGGAAGGACCAGGCCGTCGTTGCGACCGAGCTCGACAAGGCGCTTGCCCGGTTGCGCACTACGCCGCCGACCGCAGCCGAAGTGATGGAAGCTAAGAACGAACTGCTGGCCGGTTCCCTGGCGGAGCGGGAGACCTTTTCGGGCCGCGCATTCGAACTCGGCGAAGCTTACGTCCGCACTGGCGATCCGCGCCATGCGGACAAGCGCCTGGCCGCGATCGCGCGAGTGACTCCGGCCGACGTGCTTCGGGTGGCGAAGACCTACCTTAGCCCCGCCAAGCGGATCCAGCTTCGCTACGTGAAGGGCGACGGCGATCCAAAGGGTTGGGCGAACCCGACCCCGCTGCCAAAGTTCAGCACGCCGCCGGCGGCAACCGGCAAGCCCAACCAGCTTCGCGCCGAAGCCGATCGGGATCCGCTGCCCGGGCCGGGCGAACGGGTCGCCTACGTTGCCCCGCAAGTCACCGACGAACGTCTCGGCAACGGCATCCGCTTCATTTCCGCGCGCACCGGCAACGTGCCGTTGACGACAATGACGGTGCTGATCGGCGCCGGCTCGGCGACCGACCCGCGCGCCAAGGCTGGTCTGGCCAACCTTGCCGCGGCGATCGCCAGCAAGGGGACGGCGACGCAAAGCGCCGACCAGATTGCCGCCCGGCTTGAGCGCCTCGGCGCCTCGCTCTCGGCCTCGGCGGCCACCGACGGCACCTATATCTCGCTGACCGCGCCGGCGGCGACGCTTGGGCAGGCCAGCGAAGTGCTGTCGGACATCGTCCGCAACGCGAGCTTCCCGGAGGAGGACTTTGCCCGTGAGCGCAAGCGCGCGCTCGATGGCCTGAGCATCTCCCTCAAGGAGCCCGGAGCGCTGGCGGGAATGCTGGTCAACCCGGTGGTCTACGGCAATGCCCCTTACGGCTCGATCGGCGGCGGCACGCCGGCAAGCCTGGCCGGGCTGACCCGCGGCGACCTGCTCGCCTTCCGTCAGGCATGGTGGCGGCCGGAACTGACGACCGTGCTCGTGTCCGGCGGCATCGACGCGGCCGAAGCGCGGAAGATCGCGGAATCGGCGTTCGGCGACTGGAAGGTGGCCGGATCGGCCCCGGCCCAGCCGCAGGCGCTTGCCGGGTCGGCGCTTCCGGCGCGGACGCTGGTCGTCAACCTGCCCGGCTCCGGCCAGGCGGCGGTCTATGCCGTCGCCCGCGGCCTGTCCCGCGCCGACCGCGCCTATTACGACGCGCTGCTGGCCAATTCGGTGCTCGGCGGAACGTCGACCGGGCGCTTGTTCGAGGAAATCCGGGTCAAGCGCGCGCTCAGCTACGGTGCTTATAGCGGGCTTTCGGCGCAGCGGGACGTCGGCACGTTGGTCGCCTCGGCCCAGACCAAGAATGAAAGCGCCGCGGAGGTCGCCAAGATCTTCCTCGACGAGCTCCAGCGGATCGGCGCGCAACCGCTCGATGCGAAGCAGGTGGAAAACCGCAAGACGCTGCTGACCGGAAGCTACCAGCGGTCGATGCAGACCAGCGCCGGCTTCAACGGCCAGGTGGCAAGCGCGCTGCTGCGCGGCCTCGAGCCGACGGAAGTGCTTGCCTATCCGGACCGCGTCGCGGCGGTGACGGGTGCGGGGGCGACGGCGTCGATGGCGCAGATCGTCAAGCCGGAGAACATCAGCATTGTCATCGTCGGCGATGCCGCGAAGTTCATCGACAAGCTGCGGGCAATCCGCCCGAACGTGGAGCTGGTGGAGGCCGACCAGCTCGACCTCGCGACCGCCTCGGCGCGCAAGTAGAATCGAAAAGGGCCGGGGCGACTAGCGCTCCGGCCCTTTCTCTTGTCGTGGCCGTCACGGGAGTAAATCCCGTGCCGTCGATCCTGTCCCTTTCAGGGCAGGTCGGCCGAGCCTCGCTAGCTCTCCCGCTGCTCCGGCGCCGCGCCTTGGCGCGCCGCCGTCACTGCGGTCGGCAGCTCGGCTTAGACGCCCGGGATTTCTTCCAGCGCGACCTTTACGCCCGGCCCCATCGAGGAGCTGACGGCGACCTTCTTAACATATTTGCCCTTCGAGCCGGTCGGCTTGGCCTTGACGATGGCGTCGACGAAGGCGTCGAAGTTGGCGCGGATGTCGGCTTCCGGGAAGCTCGCCTTGCCGATGCCGGCATGGATGATGCCTGCCTTTTCGACGCGGAATTCGACCTGGCCCGACTTGGCGGCCTTGACCGCTTCGCCGACGTTCGGCGTGACGGTGCCGAGCTTCGGGTTCGGCATCATGCCCTTGGGGCCGAGCACCTTGCCGAGGCGGCCGACGACACCCATCATGTCGGGCGTGGCGATGACGCGGTCGAAGTCGCTCTTGCCGTCCTGGATTTCCTGCATCAGGTCTTCCGCACCGACGACTTCGGCGCCGGCGGCACGGGCTTCGTCGGCCTTGTCGCCCTTGGCGAACACCGCGACCCGGACGTCCTTGCCAGTGCCCTTGGGCAGCGAGACGACGCCGCGCACCATCTGGTCGGCGTGACGCGGGTCGACGCCCAGGTTGAGCGCGACTTCGACTGTCTCGTCGAACTTGGCGGTGGCGTTGGACTTCACCAGCGCGATCGCTTCATCGACGCCGTACAGCTTTTCGCGGTCGACCGCGCCGGCCAGCGACTTCTGCTTCTTGGTCAGCTTTGCCATGTCCTTAGCCCTCCACAACCTGGAGGCCCATCGCGCGGGCGGAGCCTTCGATGATCTTGGTCGCCGATTCGATGTCGTTGGCGTTGAGGTCCTTCATCTTGACCTCCGCGATTTCCGACAGCTTCGAGCGCTTGATGGTGCCCGCGGACACCTTGCCCGGCTCCTTCGAGCCCGACTTCAGGTTCGCCGCTTTCTTCAGCAGGAACGAAGCCGGCGGGGTCTTGGTCGCGAACGAGAAGCTGCGGTCCGCATAGACGGTGATCACGGTCGGGATCGGCGCGCCCTTTTCAAGCTCCTGCGTGGCGGCGTTGAACGCCTTGCAGAATTCCATGATGTTGACGCCGCGCTGACCCAGCGCCGGCCCGATCGGCGGCGACGGGTTGGCGGTGCCCGCGGGCACCTGCAGCTTGATATAGCCGGTAATTTTCTTAGCCATTTAACTCACTCTTTTGTGGTTTGCCTTCGATACATCTCGGCAAACGGCTCAAGTTTAGCGGTTCCAGCGGCCAGCCCAGGGGCCAGCCTCCCGCAACGGTTTCCGATTGTCCGGAAGGCGGCGCCTTTAGCGCAGGCGGTCGCCGAAGGGAAGGGCGTCGCGCTACGGCTTCAGCTTCAGCGAAGTGAGGAAGGCGTCGCGGTTCGGCGCCCCGACCGCCGGGTTGTACAGCACCAGCAAGGTGTACAGCCGGTTGCCGATTACTGCCGCCCGCGCCTTCAGCTCGCCATTGTCGGACGCGATCATGAACTCGCGCCCCGGCTGGCCGCCCTTCGGGGTGCCGATGCGGATCGGGATTTCCGATTTGACCGTGCCCTTGAGCTGGTTCGTCAGCCCGTTGCGGGCTTCGTCGAGGATATCCTCGACCGGCCGCTTGGCCACGACGGCGGCGGGGTAATCGGCGGTGCTGATCGAATAGATCACGCCGTCCTCCGTCACCGTATAGGCCTGCGTCGCCACCGTGCCGGCGCCGATTTCGACCGTGTTCGAAATGCGCTCGGGCGAGCCCGGCATGACGACGGTGAAACGGTCGCCGTCGACCTTGGCCAGCGACGCGGCAGCCCCGGCAGGAGCAGCGGCCCCGGCCGGCGCAGCGGCGAAAGCGGTGACGGCGAAGGCGGCGGCGGCGAGGCCAGCGAGCATTCGGTTCACGATTGAACTCCCCCCGGATCGATTCTCGAAGCGCGCGTCATGACCCAGAAGCGCACGGGTGAGAAGGGCCCTTAAAGTCACTAAAGTCACGCGGTCGTGCAGCTTTTTCGTGACTTTAAGCGGGGATGCGGAGGGTCGGCGACGGCGGACAGGCGGCGCCTGGAGCAAGCGTGAACGGGGTGGCGCCATCGCGGAAGCGTGGCAGAAGAGGGGGGCTGTAGGACAGCTTATTGTCGGGGTTGCTTTGCGTAGAGCTTACCCTGGAAACCTCTAAAGGCCGACTGCACTTCCGTCACAGTCGCGCCGAGGCGCTTGAGTCCATCTGAGGCGCTGCCGTACTTCACGTTGAGAAGTGTAGGCAGCTTTTCAAGATCGAGCTCGTCCTCCCCTTCGGCAACATATTGCGAAAGCACGAAATCGAGAAATTCCTGCTGCGCGTCCGGCATTCCGTTTAGAATATCGAACCGCTTCGACGCGACGCGTTCCATGCGCGTTTCCGGCGCACGCAAATAGGCAACATAGGCCAAGACGTCGAACAGGTCGCTCGCCTCGGCGTCAATAATGGTGCGAACGTTCTCCAGCTGGTCACGCGTGAAGCCACGCTCTGCGAGGCCGCCAAGCAGCTTTTTGCGGGTGTCGGGGTCGCCCCAGATGCGGCGAAGCTCGGCTTCGTTCTGGAACAGCTCGGGTAACACGCCGAAGAGCGCCTCGACAAACTGCGAGGCGGAAACGGGTTTGCCGTTTGGACCCCAGAAAGTGGTCGCACTCATGTGCTGAAACTTGCGTTCCTTCCCGTCGGCCAGCTTTACGACAAGCATCTCGCGTTTCGGTGCTAACTCGTCGGGATCGGCAGGCGGTGCAGGGTCGTCGGGATTCAGTTCGCCAGGCGCGGGTTTCGCGGGTGGCTCGAGCGGCTCCCCGTCCCATTCGGGATCGTTGAAGTGCTCGTACGCCTTCACGAAATCGTAAATCGTGAAATAGTCCTTGCCGTCGAAAAGGCGGGTTCCGCGCCCAACGATCTGCTTGAACTCGATCATCGAATTGACAGGGCGGAGCAGGACGATGTTGCGGACGTTCCGGGCGTCGACGCCGGTCGAAAGCTTCTGGCTGGTAGTGAGGATCGTCGGGACGGTCTTGTCGTTATCCTGGAAGGTCCGGAGGTGCTGTTCGCCGAGCGCGCCGTCGTTGGCGGTCACACGAACGCAGTAGTTCGGGTTGGTGCTGGTCTTCACCTGATTAATCAGGTCGCGGATCAGCCCGGCATGTTCCTGCGTCGCGCAGAAGACGAGCGTCTTTTGCTTCTGGTCGATCATGTCCATGAACGTCTTCACGCGATAGGCTTCGCGCTCACGGATGAAGATCGACTTGTTGAAGTCCGACTCCTT
Source organism: Sphingomonas sinipercae (assembly GCF_011302055.1). Classification (NCBI taxonomy): domain Bacteria; kingdom Pseudomonadati; phylum Pseudomonadota; class Alphaproteobacteria; order Sphingomonadales; family Sphingomonadaceae; genus Sphingomonas; species Sphingomonas sinipercae. The sequence continues at coordinate 1,813,543 of NZ_CP049871.1, read as the reverse complement.
GTAGCGCTTGCCCTCGACCACCTCGCCGGAAAGGATTTCGTCGTCCGGCGTGTAGAGATAATCGTCGATCGTGGTGCCGATCTGCTGCACCTTGAACGGCGTTAGATAGCCGTCCTCGATGCCCTGCTTCAGCGAATAGGTGTAAACCGGCTCGCCGAAATAGGCGTAGGTATCGACATTGTCCCTGCGTTTGGGCGTGGCGGTGAGGCCGATCTGCACCGCCGGCGCGAAATATTCGAGGATCGCCCGCCATTCGCTGCCGTCCTTGGCCCCGGCGCGGTGGCATTCGTCGATGATTACGCAATCGAAGAAGTCGGGCGGATAGTCCTGATAGTTGAAGGCCGGCTCTTCCTCGCTTCCGGTGTCGGTCATCACGGACTGGAAGATGGTGAAGAAGATGCTGCCGTTTTTCGGCACGCTGCCGCGCTTTCGGATCAGATCAGGGCGGATGCGAACCAGCGCATTATCTTCGAACGCGCCGAAGCTGTTGTAGGCCTGGTCTGCCAATATGTTACGATCGGCAAGGAACAGGATGCGCGGCCGCCGCGTGGGCGTGCCGTCGCTTTTCCAATCCTGAATGTTCCATCGCGCGTGGAACAGCTTCCACGCCAGCTGGAAGGCAATGACCGTCTTGCCAGTACCGGTGGCGAGGGTGAGCAGGATACGGTCCTTGCCGCTCGCGATCGCATCGAGCGCCTTCTGGATCGCGTTATATTGGTAATAGCGGGGCTCGAACCGCCCGTCGGTCTGCAGCGGCACCGCCGCGAACCGGTCACGCCACAGGTTGGCTTCGGCGAATGTGTCGGCCCACAATTCGTCAGGTGTCGGCCAGATTTCGACCATCCCTTCCGAGCCGGTCTTCAGGTCGATCCGCCAGATGTCTTTACCATTTGTGGCGAAGGCAAAGCGGGTTTGCAGGCACTGGGCATAATCCTTCGCCTGCCCGACGCCCTCAGTGTAGCTCTTCGTGGCTGCCTTGGCCTCAACCACCGCCAGCTTGGTGTTGCGATAGGTCAGGACATAATCGGCCGACTTCGCCGCCGCGCGCTTGCCGCCGCCCATGATCCGCCCCGGCGCGATCACTTCCCGCCGAGTCCGGCTGTCCGCCACCACGCCCCAGCCGGCGGCATGGAACGCGGGATCGATCAGCTCGGCGCGAGTCTCGGCTTCGTTCATGCGGGGATGGGTTCTCGCTCGGACAATTCGCCGGAGAAGGCGCGGTGGAGGAGGGATTGTTTCAGTTCATTCAATGAGTGCAACTTCCGCCCATACTTTTCAGTGAGGTCGCTTACCGCCGCCGCGATATCCGTCAAACGCTCTGCCAAAAGCTTTTGAGTTTCCAGCTCCTTGGGCACTCGCACTCGCCAAGCCGCAACGGTGCTTTTGCGAATCGAGGGGAGCCCGGCATCGTTAGAGAACTCTTTCAGAGGTTTGTTGACCATCAGTTGCAACAATAACGTAGCGTCAAGTTTTTCTGGGTTCGGGATGATACCCATAACGTTATTGTCGACGCAGCAAGGTACGCCGACGAGACGCTTCTTGTCTGTTGCGATTGCCCCCCCGACCTTCGGGAAGAGCACGCTACCTACCGGAAAGACCCGCGCTCGCAGTTGGGAACGGGTAATCTCAGAGATTGTATGGTTCGCTGCGGTCATGATGGTTTCGTTGCCGGGCGTGTTCATGTCCCCGACCTTGAAGAACGGAATTGCTTCGTCCGCTTTGCCTTGAAACCGATCAGGAAAGCCTGCGCCTGACTCGATCTCGGCTAACTCTCTGATTTCAACCTCATCGCATTCGGCAACAAGCCGAGATAGTAGGCTCTCTAGAGCGAGCCGTCCGCTTAGCCGCGCATTGGCGAGGTTCCTTTCGGCGTTGGCGGTTGCGGTGGCGATGGCGGCGAAGGCCTCATCCAACACGGCCACAATCCGCCGCTGCTCATCGAGGGGTGGCGTATGGATCAGGAGCTCGTCGGCAAGTCGTTTGGGACGTACTTCCTTAATCGTAGCACCTCGCGCCATAGCGCGGATCGTATTAACTTGCTCATGCAAAGCATACGCAAGAAACTCACTGGTGACGCGTTCTGGGTTAGGGACAATCCCTGCCAAGCCCTGCTTTGTGGCGACGGGAACTTTCGCAATTCCAATCTCGCCGATTGTGGCCCCCAGTGAAATGATGACCGAGCCGATAGGCCAAACTTTCGCCGAACAGTTCGCGAGACCCGACGGCGTAAGGTATTCTGCTGAAGCGTGAATCTCCGGCTGAATGTCCTTGACGACGCACCAAGTGATAGCGCCGCCAAAGTAAGAAGGGTTGGAGCGAGACGGTGTCCCTCCATCTTTGATGTCGAGTATAACATCTGCAAGTCGTTGCGTGCGCCAGCCCGTCACAGCAATTCCCTGACCCGCGCCAGCACCTCGGCGCTCTCGGCATCGAGACGCGCTATTTCGTCGAGAATCTCCGCTGGGCTCCGCAGTGCCTCGGCTTCTGGCGCGTTGGGGTTGCGCACGGTAAGGTCGAAGGTCGCCGGATCGATGCTGTCCGCCGCCACACTCCAGCAGTTCGGCGCAGCCGCAAACTCCGCCTGTTTCGCCACGAAATCCGCCATATCGGCATCGTTCAGCGGACTGGTCTTGCCCATCGTCCGGCCGGGATCGAGCCGGTAATAATAGATATTCCGCGTCGCCTCCCCCTTGTCGAAGAACAGCACCACCGTCTTCACGCCCGCCCCCTGAAACGTGCCCTGAGGCATGTCGAGAACGGTGTGGAGGTTGCAGGTTTCCAGCAATTCCTTGCGCAGCGCGACGCTGGCATTGTCGGTGTTGCTGAGGAAGGTGTTCTTGATCACCACCGCACCGCGCCCACCCGCCTTCAGCGAGCGGATGAAATGCTGCAGGAACAGATAGGCGGTTTCGCCGGTCTTGATCGGGAAGTTCTGCTGGATTTCAGGCCGTTCCTTGCCGCCGAACGGCGGGTTGGCCAGCACGACGTCGAACCGGTCCTTTTCTTGAATGTCGAGGACGTTCTCGCCCAGCGTATTGGTGTGGACGATATTGGGCGCGTCGATCCCGTGCAGGATCATGTTCATCACGCCGATGACGTAGGCGAGGCTCTTCTTTTCCTTGCCGTAGAAGGTGCGGGTTTGAAGTGTCTCGCGGTCGCCGGTCGATTGCGCTTTGGCTTTAAGATAATCGAATGCCTCACATAGGAAGCCGGCCGAACCACAAGCGCCATCATAAATCGTATCGCCGATTTTTGGGTCGACCACCTTAATCATCGCCCGGATCAGCGGGCGCGGCGTATAATATTCGCCGCCGTTGCGCCCGGCGTTCCCCATCTTGCGGATTTTGGCTTCGTAAAGCTCCGACAGCTCATGTTTTTCGGAGACGCTGCCGAACCGCAGCTGGTCGACCAGATCGAGCGCGTCGCGCAGCGAATAGCCGCTGGTGAACTTGTTCTTCAGCTCGGCGAAGACCTCACCGATCTTATACTCGATCGTGTTCGGCTCGGCCCGCCCGCGAAAGCCCTGGAGATATGGAAAAAGCTCGCGGTTGACGTAGTCGATCAGGTCGTCGCCGGTCTTGGCACGATTGTGGTCGATCTTGCCGCTTGCATCCTTGGGAGCCGCCCAGACGCCCCAGCGATGCGCGTTGTCGATGATCTGCGTGTCGGCGCGCCCGGCAAGCTCAGCCTGAAGCGCCCGCTCCCTTTCCAAGTCGTCGAGATACTTGAGAAAAAGGAGCCAGCTGGTTTGCTCGACATAATCCAGTTCGGTCGTGCAGCCCGCCTCTTTCCAGAGAACGTCGTCTATATTCTTGAAGGTCTGTTCGAACACTTAGTCCCCCTGTTCGGGAGCACCCTAATCAGCTGGTCCGAAACAGGAAGCGCTAACGCAGCTTCTCGATCTTTAGCCCGTCCGCCTTCGCCCGATCCCGCGTGCTCTCCTCGCTCCGCGTCAGCGCTTTCGCTATCGCGCGGAGGCTCATGCCTTTGGCGGCTAGCTGGTGGAGTTTCTGGATCTCGTCGGTTCGCCAGGGTTGGCGGTGACGTTCGAACTTTTCGCCGGTGGCCATTTGGGCATCGTGCACGAGCAAGTGACGAAAGGGAAGGACGGTCCCTCGACTACGCTCGGGACGAACGGGGAGGGGAGGAGAAGGGCATCAGGGCGGCCTGATGCCGTCGGACGGGCTCAGCCGGCCTGACCGGCTGCCCCGCCGGCCGGGTCAATAGCGTCTCTTCGACACAGCTAACGATTGCTCCGCAATCGCTTCGCTGCGCTCGGCGCTATTTGACGCGCTCAACCTGTTCGAATTCCAGCTCCACCGGCGTTGCACGGCCGAAGATGCTCACCGAGACCTTCACGCGTCCACGGTCGAAGTCCAACTCTTCGACGACTCCGTTGAAGCTTGCGAACGGGCCGTCGAGGACCTTGACCGCATCGCCGATCTCATAATCGACCTTGATCTGCTGCTTGGGCGCGGCGGTCGCCATTTCTTCCTTGGTGGAAAGGATGCGCGCGGCTTCGGCTTCGCTGATCGGCTGCGGCTTGCCGTTGGGGCCGAGGAAGCCGGTGACCTTGGGCGTGTTCTTGACGAGGTGGTAGACCTGATCGCTCATGGTCAGCTTGGCGAGTACGTAGCCGGGGAAGAACTTGCGGTCGCTGGTGATCTTCTTGCCGCGGCGGACCTCGGTGACCTTTTCGGTCGGAACCTCGACCGCTTCGACGTGCGGTTCCAGGCCAAGGCGCCCGGCCTCGGCCAGGATCGATTCCTTCACCTTGTTCTCAAAGCCGGAATAAGCGTGGATGATGTACCAGCGGGACATGGGTTGGTGTGCCTTCGTATTTCTGGCGGCTGGTTAGCCGAGCTGCTTGAGCAGGAACTGCACGATCGCGCTGAACGTGCTGTCGGTGAGGAGGAAGAAGCCGGCGAGCAGAAGCGTCATGAACAGCACCATGATCGCCGTGCGCCGGGTTTCCTGCATCGTCGGCCAATGGACCTTCTGGATGCCCTCGACCCGGACCTGCCGAACGAATTCGCCTGGAGAGACCTTTGCCACTGTCGTTCTCGCTTCGCGGATAGAAAAACGAGGTCCGCGGGGGTTCCCGCCAGACCTCGACCGAGTTGCATCTAGCGCGGTGTCGGCCGCCATTCAAGGGATGGGCGGTGAAGCTGTCACGGGAGTAAATCCCGTGACGTCGCCACAGCTTCGCTGTGCTCGGGCGCTCAAGACGTGGCAGGGGCAGGGGGACTCGAACCCACGACCCTCGGTTTTGGAGACCGATGCTCTACCAACTGAGCTATACCCCTAGGCCGTGGGCGAGTTAGACCGGCGACCTGCGCTTCGCAAGGGGCGTGGGAGACCGGCGCGGAGTGAATCCGCGCCGTCGGTCCTGTCGTGCTGCGCTCGCAGGCCGTCCGGCCTTCGCCGGCTCTCACGCAGCTTCGCTGTGCTCGGCGGCTCAGGCTTGCAGCTTGTCCATCATCCTGGCGACGAAGGCGGTGGACCAGCCGATGAGGACGAAGCCGATTACCGCTTCGAACGCGCCGATCAGCCGCCAGCGTTCGGGCACATGTTCGGTCGCGCCGAGCGTCGCATAGGCGCTGGCCGAGAAATAGAGCGCGTCGGCGAAGGTCGGGACGCCGGTTTCCATGACCACGTAAAATACGGCGAAGACGAAGATTTCGATGAAATGGAGCAGGAACAGGAGGACGCCGGTCGAGGCGAGCATCAGCAGTGCGCTGAAATCCATCTTGTGCCGCTCGAGCCGCTTTTCCTCGAACGTCGGGATCTTGCCGATCCCCAGCAGCCCCAGGCCGTGGATCAGTACCATGAGAAGGACGAAGCCGGCGGAAACCGCAAGCTGGGTCCACAGGTGCATCGGGACGATTTCTTGTTCCATCGCCGGCACGAAGCGGATTCAATGCCGGTTGGTTCCGGCGGCGGCCGTTACGGAGTGAATCCGTGACGTCGGTCCTGTCGCTGGGCGCACGCCGGCAGCGTTCCGCTGCTCAAGCCGCGATGTCGTAGGGCTGGATCTCGCCGGACAGATAGAGCGAGCGGGCCTTGGTCCGCGACAGCTTGCCCGAGCTGGTGCGGGGCAGGGTGCGCGGCGGGACCAGCTCGACCACCGGGCTAATGCCGGTGATGGCGTGCACCCGCTGGCGGATGTCGTCGCGCAGGCGGCCGCGCTCCTGGGGATCGGAAATGCGGCAGTGGACCAGCACGGCCGGCGTTTCCTCGCCCGACGGTCCGGTGATTGCGAAAGCGGCGATGTCGCCGGACTTGAAGCCGGGCAATTGCTCGACCGCCCATTCGATATCCTGCGGCCAGTAATTGCGGCCGTTGATGATGATCATGTCCTTGGCGCGGCCGACGATGTAGATGTAGCCGGACGACAAATAGCCCATGTCGCCGGTGTCGAGCCAACCGTCGGCGGACAGGCAGGCGCTGGTCGATTCCTCGTCGCGGAAATAGCCGACCATGATCGATTGGCCGCGGACGTGGATCTTGCCGATCGAGCGGTCGCCGAGCAGCTCGCCGCCAGGGCCGCGGACTTCGACGTCCATGCCTTCGACCGGCTTGCCGCAATTGACGATGGCGCGGTAGCGCTTGGGCCGGCCGGGGCCGCTGTCCTCGCCGCCCGAAAGCTCCGATTCCTCGACCAGCTCCATGCGGATGCCCTCGCCCGGCGGCATCAGCGATACGGCGAGCGTGGCTTCGGCAAGGCCATAGCTGGGGCAGAAGCTGGAAGCTTCGAAGCCGGCCTCGGCAAACGTATCGACGAACGCCTGCATCACGTCGGGGCGGATCATGTCGGCGCCGTTGCCGGCGATCCGCCAGCGCGACAGGTCGAAGCGTTCCGACGCGCGCGTCAGCGACGAGGTGCGCCGCGCGCAAATGTCATAGCCGAAGGTCGGCGAATAACTGAGCGTGTGGCCCGGGTTGCGGGTGATGAGGTCGAGCCAGGCGAGCGGCCGGCGGGCGAAATCCTCGGTCTTCAGATAATCGACCGACATCTGGTTTGCGACCGGCGACAGCAGGCAGCCGACCAGGCCCATGTCGTGATACCAGGGCAGCCAGGAGACGACCCGGTCGGCGGGCTCCAGCTTCAGGCCGATGCCGTGCGCGCGCAGGTTGTCGAGCAGGCCGCGATGGGTGACGGCGACGCCGTGCGGGAAGCGGGTCGAGCCGCTGGAATATTGCAGGTAGCCGATGTCGTCCGGCCCGGAGACGGGAAGCGGGGCGTCGCTGGGTTCCAGCTGGTCGAGCGTTTCCCAGCTGCGCGCGGCGATGCCGAGCTGCGCGGCGGCGTCGCCGGCGTAGGGTGCAAGCTCTTCGGGGAAGAGGAACAGCTGCGGGTCGCTGCTGCCAAGCATCACCTTGAGCTGTTCGACGTAAGCCTCACGGCCGCCGAAGCTGGTCGGCAAGGGCAGCGGCACCGGCCACAGGCCGGCGTAGATCGCGCCAAAGAAGGCTGCTGCGAATTCGGCGCCGGTTTCGGCAACCAGCGCGACGCGGTCGCCGGGCTCGAGCCCAAGACCGACAAAGCGGCGGGCCGCGAGCAAGGCATCGTCGCGCAGCTCGGCATAGGGATAAGCGCGGATCAAGGTCCCGCGCGCGTCGTGGAAATTGAGGCCGCGGCGACCTTGCGCGGCGTAATCAAGCGCTTGCCCCAAGGTTTCAAAGTCAGCGATGCGCCGCGGCTGCGAATCCACGGTCGGCGTTCCGCCCGCAGGGGCGAGATCGGCTACAATCGTTGAGTTCCGGTCGAGCACGCCACCAATTCCAGCTTTTTGTTGCACGGGCGCCCGCGATCCAGCCTCGGAACGGTCGGGCGGTTTTGTGATGGGGGGGGAGTGTGGCACAAAAACGGCGCATGGCCGCCGACCGTCCCCAAAAGCCGCGCCCGCCCCTCGACGCCGGACGGCTGGACGAACTCGCGCTGCGCTACGTCGGGCGGTTCGCGACGACCCGCGCGAAATTGCATGGCTATTTGCAGCGCAAGGTCCGGCAGCGCGGCTGGGGCGGCGACGGCGGCCCGCCGCTGGAAGCGATCGTGGAGCGGCTCGCGGACCTTGGCTATATCGACGACGCGGCCTTCGCGATGGCCAAGACCAGGGCGTTGAGCAGCCGAGGCTATGGCAAGCAGAGGGTGCAGCAAAGCCTGCACGCGGCCGGTGTCGGCGACGACGATTCGGTCGACGCGATCGCCCTTGCCGACAGCGAACGGGTCGAGGCCGCGCTGCGCTTCGCCCGCCGCCGCCGGCTTGGCCCCTTCGCCGCCGACGCAAAGGCGCGCGAGGAGCGGGAACGGGCAATCGCGGCGATGATCCGGGCCGGGCATTCGTTCGCGCTGTCGCGGGCCATCGTCGCCATGGAGCCGGGCGCAAACGTCGATCTCGAAGCGCTCGTCGAAAAGCGGTAGTGGGGCTGGCCGGAGTCGTTTAAGCGGCGAGCTAACAAATGTTAAAGAGCATGCGGTTGCCGAACCCCAGCGCGCCACAACCCGAAATTTCACCGGCCCCGGCCCCGGCGCCCGCTTCGGCGCCCGAGCCAGGCGATCTCCCGCCCGTGCGCGCGCAGGTTAAATGGTTCGATGCGACGCGCGGCTTCGGCTTCCTGGTCAGTGATGCGGTGGACGGCGACATCCTGATCCATTTCACCGTCCTTCGCGAGCATGGCCGAAGGAGCCTGCCCGAAGGCGCGGTCGTCGAGTGCATTCCGCAGCGGCTGGAACGGGGGCTGCAGGCGCGCAAGGTGTTGTCCATCGACGCCGCCGCCGCGGCGCCGCCGCTGCCTCGGCGGGTGCCCGCCGCAACCGACCGTGCCGACCGGCACGCGCTTGCCGGCCAGGCAGGCGAATTCGAGACCGTCGAAGTCAAATGGTTCAACCGCAACAAAGGTTATGGCTTTGTCGTTCGAGTCGGGGTCGATGCCCAGGACGTGTTCGTGCATATGGAAACGGCAAGGCAGTGCGGAGTGGGTGAATTGCAGCAGGGACAATTGCTCGAGGCGCGGATCGCCGAGAGCGCGAAGGGACTAACCGCCGTCGAATTGCGGCTGCCGTGATTAAGCGGGCGGCGATGACGATCGGCTTTGCGCTGGCGGTCGGGGCCTGTGCCCCCAACGGGCCGAGCGGCGATTCCGGACAACCGCTCGGGCTTTCGGAAGCAGGCCTGCAACAGATTCCGCTGACCGTTACCGCGGCCAACGGCGTGCATCGCTTCGTGGTCGAAGTGGCGAGCACTCCCGAACAGCAGGCGCAGGGGCTGATGCACCGCCAGTCGCTGGCGCCGGACCGGGGCATGATTTTCCCCTACGACCCGCCGGAACCGGCGTCCTTCTGGATGCGCAACACGCTGATCCCGCTCGACATGATTTTCGTCCGCCCCGACCGCACCATCGCCCGGATCGTCACCGCGGTGCCGCTCGACGAGACGGCGGTGCCGGCCAATGAGCTGGTTTCCGCGGTGCTCGAGATTCCCGGCGGCCGCGCGGCCGAACTAGGCATCCGCGAAGGCGACAAGGTGGAGTGGTCGGCCCCTTAGGGCGCTTGCGATTTGGCGAACCGCGGGGCAAGGCGCGCGGCATGGGATTTTGGTCCAGAACCTTCACCTGGTGGAACGGCGCGACCTGGGGAACAAAGCTGTTCACCTGGCGCCACGGCGACGAGGTCGGCCGCGACGACGCCGGCAACGTCTATTACCAGCATAGCAAGCACCCGGGACGCCGCTGGGTCATCTACGACGGCGCCAACGACGGCAGCCGCGTGCCGCCGCAATGGCAGGCGTGGCTAAAGGGCACCATCGAGGCGCTTCCGGAACAGGCGTTGCCGCCAAAGCGGGCGTTCGAGCGCGCGCCGGTTCCCAATGCGACCGGGACGATGGCCGCCTTCCGGCCCGACGGCGCGCTTGGCAGCGGCAAGATCAGGCCCGCCTCGACCGGCGACTACAAGCCCTGGATCCCGGAATAACTGTGCGCCGAAGCGCCGTCCTTACGCTGGCACCGATGCTTGCGCTCGCCGTCGGCCTGAGCGCTTGCGGCAAGCAGGACAAGCCCGCCGCCCAGAAGCAGGGCCAGGCGCAGCCGCAGGCTGCGGCGCGGACCGGCGCGGCGCAGGACGTGACCCCGATGGCCGAGCGGGTGGCGGTTCTTGGCCTGCTCAACAAGCGCAACGGGATCGTCCGCGACCTGACCTTGAAGCCGGGGCAGGCCGTCCGGTTCAAGGACGTCATCGTCCGCCTGCGCGCCTGCGAGGCGTCGGCGCCGTGGGAAGCGGAGAAACTGACCGGCGCCTTCGTCCAGGTCGACGTGCAGCGCCGCGACACGAAGTGGGACCGCGTCTTTTCAGGCTGGCTGTACAAGGAGACGCCGTCGCTGAACGTCGTCCAGCACCCCGTCTATGACGTCTGGCCCAAAAGCTGCGCGATGACTTTCCCCGGCGGCACTCCGGTGCCCGAGGCGGAGGCTTCGAGCAACGCGTCGAGCGCGAAGAAATCGCCGGGACCATCGCCAAGCGCGGCGGACAACGACGACACATAATCGTCGCGCGGCACGCTGACCGCCCCGAGCGATTCGAGGTGGTCGGTCATGAACTGGCAGTCCAGCAGGGTGAAGCCGCCCACCCGAAGCCGGGCGACGAGCCAGGCCAGCGCCACTTTCGATGCGTCGGTGCGCCGGCTGAACATGCTTTCGCCGAAGAAAGCGCGGCCGAGCTTCACGCCATAGAGCCCGCCGACCAGCGAGTCGCCCGACCACACCTCCACCGAATGGGCATGGCCGAGCCGATGAAGCGCAAGCATGGCGCGCTCGATATCGGCGTTGATCCAGGTTTCCGGGCGGTCGGCGCAGGCGAGCAGGACGCCGGCAAAATCCCGGTCGCGCGTGACGGTGAAGCGATCGGCGGTGACCGTCCGGCGTAGCGACCGGGAAACGTGGAAGCCGTCGAGCGGAATGATCGCCCGGCTGCGCGGTTCGACCCAGAACAGCTCCGCCGCGTCGCGCCCGTCGGCCATCGGGAAAATGCCCATCGCATAGCCTTGCAGGAGCAAGCGAGGGTCGAGCGCCGTCATGGCGTCAGTATCGCCGCTGGCTCGCGCCTTGTCAGCCGAAAGTCAGAGAATCTCCCGAACCTTTTCCTGCGGGCGACACAGGCGCACGCCCTTCGCGGTCTTAACGAGCGGGCGGTTGATCAGGATCGGGTGCCGGATCATCGCGTCCAAAATGGTGTCGTCGTCGATATCCGGTGCGGTCAGGCCGAGGTCTTCGGCCAGCGGCTCCTTGGCGCGCAGTCCCTCGCGCGCGGACAGTCCCGCGGCGGCGTATAACGCCTTCAATTCTTCGCGGGTCGGGGGGTCCTTGAGATACTCCCTGACCTGCACGTCGGCCCCGGCATCGCGCAGGATCTCGAGCGTCTTGCGCGACGTGCCGCAGGCCGGGTTGTGGAATATCGTTGCTGGTGTGGAACGATTCATCATAGGGACAGGGTTTAGCCCTTAGCGACCGTCAACGCCAAGCCGTTGCGCAAGCGCGGCAGGCCGTCCGGGATTGTCGCGAACCCGGAACGTTATTTGTGCCGCGTCGTTTCTGGGCCGTGACATGCATCCTCCCCGCGCGGTGAAATTTGCGCCTGCGGAGCACGTCCGATTGATCAATGAACGGGAGAATTCACTATGAAAAAAGCTCTTTTGGCCGCCGTTGCGGCGAGTGCACTGTCGCTTGGCGCCTGCGCCAACAATCCGAACCTTGCCCGTAACGCCGGTGTCGGCGCTCTGGGCGGCGCTGCTGTCGGCGCGGTGATCCCGGGTGTCAGCGTCGCCGAAGGCGCGATTGCCGGTGCGGCGATCGGTGGCCTGTCCGGCGCGATCTGGGCCGATTCCAACAACGACGGCTATGTCGACGGCTATCAGTACAACAACCAATATTATGCCGGCACCCCGGCTGGTTATGACAACACGCTTGGCCGTGTCGCCACCGGTGCGGGCATCGGCGCTGCTGCCGGCGCGGTTGCCGGCGCGCTCATCCCGGGCGTCAGCGTCCTGACCGGCGCGGTCGTCGGCGCCGCCGTCGGCGGTCTTGCCGGCGCCGTCTGGCACGACAGCAACAACGACGGCCAGGTCGACGGTTACATGTACCAGGGCCGTTACTACCAGGGCGCCCCGGCGACCACGACGACCCCGGCGTACAGCACCCCGGTTCGCAGCGGCGAGCGCGGTTAATTGCGCCACGCCAGTGACCAGTAAGCGTAACATGCGCACCGGCTTCGTGCCGGTGCGCAACCTTTCAAGACTAAGCGGCGTCGTTGCAGCATTGCTTGCAACGGCGCCGTTTGGCCTGGCATCGACCCCCGCCTTCGCGGCCCAGCCGGCGCAAGCGCAGCCGGCCGATGCCTCAATCAACGAATTTTACGCGGCCCGCGCGGGCGCGCCCGTGTGGACTGAGAGCGGACGGCCCAATGCCGCCGGGCAGGCGCTGCTCGGCTTGCTTGCGTCCGCGCAGGCCGATGGCCTCAATCCCGCCAGATATCGCTCGCCAGCGCTGGCCGGCGCTTTGCAGGCGGCGCAATCGCCCAAGCGCAAGGTCGCGGCCAGGGCGGCGCGCGACGCCGAATTGCTGCTTAGCCGCGCCTATGTCGATTACGCCCGCGACCTGCGCGCCGCGCCGGCGGCGGGCATGGAGTTCTTCGATCCGTCGCTGCGCCCGGTCGCACCGCCGGCCCGGACCCTCCTGTCGATGGCCGCGGCCGCGCCGTCCCTGCCGACCTTCATCCGCGAAATGCGCTGGATGAACCCGGCTTACGCGCAGCTTCGCCAGGCGCTGATCGCCAATGCCGATCCCGACAAGCGCGAAATGCTTCAGCTCAACCTTGCCCGCGCCCGGGTGCTGCCCGGCCGCACCGACCGCTTCGTGGTGGTCAATGCGGCGGCGCAGCGGCTGGACATGTTCGACGGCGGCAAGCTCGTCGATTCGATGCGGGTCGTGGTCGGCAAGCAAAAGGACAACAGCCGGACGCCGATGCTGGCGTCGTCGATCCGGCTCGCCAACCTCAACCCTTATTGGAACGTCCCGCCCGACCTTGCGGCGGAGCGGATCGCGCCGTTCGTCGTCAAGTCCGGCGCCAAATATCTCAAGCAGCATCATTATGAAGTGCTGTCCGACTGGTCGCCGGACGCCAGCCCGGTCGATCCGGCGACGATCGACTGGCAGGGCGTGGCCGACGGCAAGGTCGAGGTGCGGGTTCGCCAGTTGCCCTTCCGCGGCAATTCGCTGGGCAAGGTGAAATTCAACTTCCCCAACCCCTATGGCGTCTACCTGCACGACACGCCGGACAAGCAGTTGCTGACCGAAGACACGCGCCTGTTCAGCGGCGGCTGCATCCGGCTGGAGGATGCGGCGCGCTTCGGCGAGTGGCTGTTCGGGCACGAGCTGACGACGGCGTCGAGCGACCCGGAACTGCCGGTGCCGCTGGATCGGCCGGTGCCGGTCTATGTCACCTACATGACGGCCGAGCCGACCGGATCGACCATCACGTACTTCAACGACGTGTACGGCTGGGACGCGGAGCGCCTGGCCCAGATCCACGGCGGCGGGGTCCGGGCGGGAAACTAGCCCGCGGCGGCGCTCATCGAACGCGCCAGACAGCCCGATAATTGGTCGAATAGGGGACCGGCCTGCCGGAAGGGTCGCGGGCTGGGTCGAAGCGCAGCCGCTGGCGCGCGAGGCCGCATAGCCCGCCATCGATGAAGGGGTCCCCGCTCGATTCGATCAGCTGGCAGCCGGCGACCTGGCCGCGCGCATCGACGCGAAGCGCCAGTGCCGCCGATCCGGACGCCAGCCGGCCACCGGTCACCGCGCGATAATCGCCCCGAGTCAGGTTGCGGATCAGCCTGGCGGGGAGGCCGCCGCCGTTGCCGGCCCCGTTACCAGCGCCGCCATTGCCATTGCCATTGCCGTTGCCGCCGCCACCGCCCGATCGCGCGCTGCCCGTGCCGGCGATGTTGGCGGCGACGACCGGGTTGCTGGTGGGGATCGGGATCCGGGGTTCCGGGACGACGACGGGCGAGGGCGAGGGCTTCTTTTCCGGCGCGCCGGCCGATGACGGCTTTGGCCTGGGCTGTTCCTTGGACGGCGGAGGGGGTGGAGGCGGCGGCGGTTTCGGAACGATCACGTCGAAGGTCGACATGCGCTCAACCGCCTGGTGCACGAGGCGGACGTTGAGGCCGCTGAGGATGACCGCGCCGAGCAGCGCGTGGACGGCCGCGACCGCGGCGATCGCCTTCCACCTGCCGTTCCGGTCCGTGGCCTGGTAACTGCTCATTGCGTGCGCCTCGTCACCGGGCGACAACGCGCGAGCAGGCGATGGGTTGAGCCCTTATTCGGCAGTCCGAGTCGCCACGTCGAGCGAGATCCGCATCGCGAATTTCATCCCGTCCGGGTCCCACTGCGTTTCGGAAGTCCCGCGCAACTGCCGTTCGATGCTGGTGCGGATGATGCGCGAGCCGAAACCGGACGCTGTGGGGACGGCGACCGCGGGGCCGGCGCTTTCTTCCCATAGCAGCTGGAGCACGGGCTCGGGGGGCTCGGTCGGGCCCCAGCGGATCGTCAGCCGGCCGGAAGGCACGGACAATGCGCCATATTTGGCCGCGTTGGTCGCAAGCTCGTGCAGGACGAGGGCCAGCGACTGGGCCGCCGCGGGCTTGAGCAACATCGATGGGCCATCGGTTTCGACCTGCTGCGCCTGGCTGTCGGCGAACGGGGCCATTTCTTCGCGCACCAATTGCGCCAGGTCGACGCCTTCCCAGCGCGATTCGGCGAGCAGGCTGTGCGCCCGCCCGAGCGACTGGATCCGGCCGACGACGCCTTGCTGCAGCGATTCGACGGTGTCGGCCTTGGTCAGCAAGACGACCGACTGGACCACCGCGAGCAAATTCTTGGCGCGGTGGTCGACTTCGCGGGCAAGCAGCCGTTCGCGCTCCTCCGCCGCCTTGCGTTCGCTGATTTCCACGACCCAGATGCCGACGGCCTGGACCTCCGCAGCCTCGTCCAAAATCGGGTAGAACCCGGTCAGCCAGTGGCGCGTGACGCCGGGGCGGAGCGGGGTTTCGCCTTTGATCTCGACGTCGCGGACCGACTCGCCGGTGGCGAAGACACGGTCGATGACTTGCTCGACGCTCTCCGCATCGACTTGCACGATGTCGCGGATGGTCCGGCCGATATGCGCTTCCGCGGCGATGCCGTTGATCCCGGCAAGTTCCTGATTGATGCGCAGGTAGCGGTAATCCCGGCTGAAAAAGGCAAGGCCGATCGGCGCGCTTTCGTAGAGGGAATTGAGTTCGGCCAGGCGGCTTGCGGCCAGGGCTTCCGCCCGTTCGGTTTCGTTCAGGGCACGGGTGCGGCGTTCCTCGCTGACCGCGGCGACGAACAAGGTCATTGCCGCGGCGATCGCCAGGAATTGCTGGACCAGAAGCATGCCCGCGGCCGGATTTTCCTGCGCGAACGGACCGAAGCCGCTTGCCGTCCCGGCCACGGCGAGGATCGCCATGACCGCCAGGCTGGAGGTCGCGCCGATCGTCCGCAGGTTGAATGCCGCCCAGATCAGGATCGGATAAAGGTAGAAGGCGCGGACTCGCGCCTCGGCGAAATAGACGAGCCAGGTAACGAGTGCGGTCGCCGCGAGGATAGCCGCGAGATGCACCCAGTCCTTGCGTCCAAGCCTTTGGCCGCCTGCTTCCCAGGCCAGGACGAAGGCGCCGAAGATGAGGATGCCAAGGACGTCGCCGAGCGTCCAATTCAGCAGGAAGGTCAAAGTCCCGCCAAAGGTCGCGGGAACCGCGCCTTCGAGCGTGAATATGGTGGCGGCCGACAGGCCTGAAACCAACGCCGCCGCGATCCCTGCCGCAAGCAGCGCCGCAAGGTCGCGGAGCTGCCGAAGCCTCGGCCGGGCAGCGCCGGAAACGCGGCGCAGGACGGTCGCCCCGGCAACGGCCGCTGCCGCCTTGCTGAGGGACAGTGCAAGGTCGGCGGCGAAGGAATGCGTGTTGCTGGTCAGCTGGAGCGTCGCCAGCATTGCAAGCCCGACCGCGGGCCAGAAGCGCAGGCCGGCGATCGACAGGCCGGCCACCGCAATCCCGGCGGCGGGCCAGATCGGCGGCGCGACGCCGGTCCGCAACGACCATTCGCTGCCCATCACCGCCGGCACCAAATAGCCGAGAAAAATCAGGACGCTGGCAAACAGCCAGTGGGAGTGCCGGACGGGGTCTAATCCCTCCGTCGCCAATCCGGCCTCGCTATCGCTGCTCACGCGCGAGGCGGCTGCTCCCCGGAGGCCTGGCGATCTTCGGATTCCAGCCACCGCTCCAGCCACTTGATGGTATAGTCGCCGGCCAGGAATTCAGGGTCGCGAACGATCGCCTGGTGCAGCGGGACGGTCGTCTTCATGCCCTCCACCACGAACTCCTCAAGCGCACGGCGAAGCCGCATGATGCAGCGTTCGCGAGTCGTCCCGTAGACGATCAGCTTGCCGATCATGCTGTCATAGTAAGGCGGCACCCGATAGCCGGTATAAAGGCCACTATCGACGCGCACGTGCATTCCGCCCGGCGCGACATAGTTCTTCACCAGCCCTGGCGACGGCGCGAAGGTTTGCGGATCCTCGGCGTTGATCCGGCATTCGATCGCGTGACCGTGGAGGCGGATATCTTCCTGCTTGCAGGACAGCCCGTCGCCCTGCGCGACCCGAATCTGCTCGCGCACCAGGTCGATGCCGCTGATCATCTCGGTCACCGGATGCTCGACCTGCAGCCGGGTGTTCATCTCGATGAAGTAGAATTCGCCGTTCTCGTAGAGGAACTCGATGGTGCCGGCGCCGCGATAGCCCATTTCGGCCATCGCGTTGCGGACGATCTCGCCCATGCGCTCGCGCTCTTCGGGCGTGATGACCGGGGAGGGCGCTTCCTCCAGCACCTTCTGATGTCGGCGCTGCAGCGAGCAGTCGCGCTCGCCCAGGTGGATGGCATTGCCCTCGCCATCGCCGAACACCTGGAATTCGATGTGGCGCGGGTCGGACAGGTATTTTTCCATGTAGACGGTGTCGTCGCCGAAGGCCGCGCGAGCCTCGGACGCGGCTTGGCTCATCAGGCTTTCGAGCTGGTCTTCGGACGGCACGACCTTCATGCCGCGGCCGCCGCCGCCGGATGCGGCCTTGATCAGCACCGGATAGCCGATCTCGCGCGCCATAGCCTGCGCTTCGGCAATGCTTTCCAGCGGGCCGGGTGAGCCGGGAACGAGTGGCAGGCCGAGCTTGGCGGCGGTCCGCTTCGCCTCGATCTTGTCGCCCATGGTGCGGATATGCTCGGGCTTGGGCCCGACCCAGACGATGTTGTGAAGCTCGACGATCTCCGCGAACTGCGCGTTTTCGGACAGGAAGCCGTAGCCCGGATGGATGGCGTCGGCGTGGACGACCTCGGCAGCCGAAATGATGTTGGGGATGTTGAGATAGGAATCGGTCGCGGCGGGCGGGCCGATGCACACCGTCTCGTCCGCCAGCCGGACGTGCATTGCGTCGGCGTCGGCGGTCGAGTGCACCGCCACCGTCTTGATGCCCATTTCATGGCAGGCACGGTGAATGCGCAGCGCGATTTCGCCGCGGTTGGCGATCAGCAGTTTCTTGATTGGCATGGGTTAGCCGATCACCACCAGCACCTGGTCGAACTCGACCGGCTGGCCGTCCTCGATCAGCACCTGCTTGACGGTGCCGGCCGACGGCGCGGTGATCGGGTTCATCACCTTCATCGCCTCGACGATCAGCAGCGTGTCGCCGGCCTTGACGCTGTCGCCAATGCTGACGAAGCGCTTGGCCCCGGGCTCGGGCGACAGGAAGGCGGTGCCGACCATCGGGGACTTGACCGGTTCGCCCGCGACCGACTGGTCCTGCGACGAGGCGGAGGAGCTTGCCCCTTCAGCCGGCGCCTGTGGAGCCGGCGAAGCCATCGGCGCGGACGCGAAAGTGGGCGCCGACGGACCGGCAATCACCGCCGGCGCTTCGCGCTTGACCTTGATCTTGCGATCGCCGTCCTCGACCTCGATTTCGGTCAGCTCGTTCTGATTGAGGAGCTCGGCAAGTTCACGCACCAGCGCGGAATCGACGCGCATCGCGCTCGTGGCTGCGCCGCCTTGTTTCGGTTCGGCCATGCAAATCCCCTGTTGAATTCGAAACCTGATGGGTTGCCGGCGGGTGGCGTCGGCTCGACGCGCCTCTATATGAGCC
Source organism: Sphingomonas sinipercae (assembly GCF_011302055.1). Taxonomy (NCBI): domain Bacteria; kingdom Pseudomonadati; phylum Pseudomonadota; class Alphaproteobacteria; order Sphingomonadales; family Sphingomonadaceae; genus Sphingomonas; species Sphingomonas sinipercae. Next base: position 1,795,278 of record NZ_CP049871.1, on the reverse strand, counting down.
GCAGACATGACTGCAACGGCTTCGTCACAATCGCTCACCGTGCAGGTGAACGGACAAACGCACCGGATCGCGCCCGGATGCACGATCGCAGCGATGCTAAGCGCGCTCGGCATCGCGCCCGAGCGAGTCGCGGTCGAGCGGAACCGGGAGATCGTCCCGCGATCGACGCTGGGCGACGTCGCGGTGAACGAGGGCGACGCGTTCGAGATCGTCCATTTCGTCGGAGGAGGTTGAAGTGAATGCGGCAAGCGAAGTGAAAGCGGACAGCTGGACCGTCGCCGGGCGCAACTTCAGCTCGCGGCTGATCGTCGGCACCGGCAAATATAAGAGCTTCGAGGAGAATGCCGCCGCGGTCGAGGCGAGCGGCGCGGAGATCGTCACCGTTGCGGTGCGGCGCGTGAATGTCGCCGACCCGTCGCAGCCGATGCTGACCGATTTCATCGACCCGAAAAAGGTCATGTACCTGCCCAACACCGCCGGCTGCTTCACTGCCGACGACGCGATCCGAACGCTCCGGCTGGCGCGCGAGGCGGGGGGATGGACCCTGGTCAAGCTGGAGGTGCTGGGGGAAGCGCGCACGCTGTACCCCGACATGCGCGAGACGCTGAAAGCCACCGAAGTGCTGGTCAGGGAAGGCTTCGAGCCGATGGTCTATTGCGTCGACGATCCGATCGCCGCGAAGCAGCTTGAGGAAGCCGGCGCGGTGGCGATCATGCCGCTGGGCGCGCCGATCGGGTCGGGGCTGGGAATCCAGAACCGGGTCACGATCCGGCTGATCGTCGAAGGCGCCGGCGTGCCGGTGCTGGTCGACGCCGGAGTCGGCACGGCCAGCGATGCCGCGCAGGCAATGGAGCTGGGCTGCGACGGCGTGCTGATGAACACCGCCATCGCCGAGGCCAAGGACCCGGTGCTGATGGCGCGGGCAATGAAGAATGCCGTCGAGGCCGGGCGGCAGGCGTATCTGGCCGGGCGGATGCCCAAGCGCCGCTACGCCGACCCGAGCAGCCCACTGGCGGGGCTGATCTAGCAACGGTTCCGGCCCGCGAGCGTTTTTCGCCGGTGCACGATTTCGCGGCCCTTCGCGAGGCAATGGTCCAAAGGCAGATCGCCGATCGCGGGATCGAGGATACGCGCATCCTCGATGCGTTCCGGGAGGTTCCGCGCGAACTGTTCGTCTCAATCGAGCAGGCGGCTCGTGCCTATGACGACCACCCCCTGCCGATCGAGTGCGGGCAGACGATTTCGCAGCCCTATATCGTGGCGCTGATGATCGAGGCGGCGGGCGTGAAAGCGGGCGACCGCGTGATCGAGGTCGGTGCCGGCTCGGGCTATGCCACGGCGATCCTCAGCCAAATCGCCGGCGAGGTGTTCGCGATCGAGCGGCACCCTGAGCTTGCGGACTTGGCGCGCGACCGGCTGCGCCGGCTTGGCTACAACAACGCCCACATTGCCGCGGGTGACGGCACGCTTGGTTGGCCGGAAGCAGCGCCCTTCGACGCCATCTTCGCCGCGGCGAGCGGGAGCCACATACCCGAGCCGCTGCTCGAGCAGCTTGCACCCGGCGGTCGCCTCGTCATGCCGATCGGAGCAGCGGCGGCCGGGCAGACGCTGGTGCGGGTGACGCGCACTGCAGAGGGGCGCATCGTCGAGGATGAACTCTGCCCGGTGCGCTTCGTGCCGCTGATCGGCAGGGAAGGGTGGAGCGAGGACTAGACCAAGCATTTCCGAGACGGAGTCGAAAGCGGGGCGATGACTGCCAGATCGGACCCAATTTAAGTTAATGCGAATCGAAAGGCCGCGTTAGGCCGTCGCGATAAATTCCTAGTGTATACAAGGAAGTAAGCGATGGCGCGTAACCGAGGCCGAAATCAATTGTTGGGGAAGTTTGCTGACGAGCTGCCGTCGCATCTGGCGCTCCCGGCGCACCAGATAGCGGCGATTGGAAATCCGGCGATCCCGCTGCGCGAACTGGCCAGCGCCGAATTCTATCGGCTCGATACGCTCGGCCGGCCAATCCGCTTGTGGGGCGAGCGGCCGGAGCTTGCGGCGGAGCTGAACGAACGGCTGTTCCGCGCCGCGGAGGAAGCCGCGATCAACTGATCAGGAGCGCTCGCGGAGCGCCGAAATCGTCGTCGCGTTGCTGATCACTTCGACGTCGGTCCTGCAGTGGATCAGGCGGATTCCGCGCTGCTCCATCGCCCGGTCGAGCGCGGGGGCGAAATCCTCGGTACGCTCGACTGTCTCGGACCAGCCGCCATAGGCTCGGGCCAGTGCAGCGAAGTCCGGGCTTTTGAGTGCGGTCGCCGAGATGCGGTCGGGATATTCGCGTTCCTGGTGCATCCGGATGGTGCCGTAGCTCGAATTGTCGACGAGGATGACGAGCAGGTCGGCGCCATATTGCGCCGCGGTTGCAAGCTCCTGCCCGTTCATAAGGAAATCGCCGTCGCCGGCGACGCAGACGACCGGCCGATCCTTGAAACGCAAGGCGGCGGCGACGGAAGCGGGAAGGCCGTAGCCCATGGATCCTGAGGTCGGCGCGAGCTGGGTCGGAGTCACGCCGTAGCGCCAATAGCGGTGCCACCAGCCGGAGAAGTTGCCGGCGCCGTTGCAGATGATTGTGTTGTGCGGAAGCTTCTCCCGCATTGCAGCGACGCACGGACCAAGGTCGAGCGCCACGCCCTCGCGCGCCTTGGGCTCCGACCATTCCAGCCACTCGCGGTGCGCTTCCTCGCCGGCGCTGAACTTGACGAGGTCGGGCTCGGCCCAGCCGGCGAGCATCTCGGCGAACTCGCCCATGTCGGCGCAGATAGGCAGGTCGGCATGATAGACGTGGCCGAGCTCATTGGGGTCGGGATGGACGTGTACCAGCGTCTGGCCGGGATGGTCGGGCGCGATCAGCTTGTAGCCGTCCGTGGTGGATTCGCCGAGGCGGGCGCCGACCGCGATGATGAGGTCGGCGTCGCGCACCCGCTGTTGCAGCTTCGGGTTAGGGCCGTAGCCGAGCTGCCCGGCATAGACCGAGCAATCATTGTCGATCGCATCCTGGCGGCGGAAGGCGGCGGCGACGGGTATGCCGTGGCGGCAGGCGAAGTTGGCGAAATGGTGGGCGGCGCGCGGGCTCCAGTCGGCGCCGCCGACGATGGCGATTGGCGCGCACGATTCCTTGACCAGCTCGAACAAGGCCTGCACCGCGCCGGGGTCGGGCGCCTCGGCCAGCGGCGGGACGGCTGGGCGGTCGGGCACGTCGACCTCGTCGCGGAGCATGTCCTCGGGAAGTGCCAGCACGACCGGACCGGGCCGACCGGCGGTGGCGACGCGCCAGGCGCGGGCGACATATTCCGGGATCCGCCGGGCATCGTCGATCCGCGCCGCCCACTTGGCGATGGGCCCGAAGAATTGGGTGAAGTCGATTTCCTGGAAGCCTTCGCGGTCGCGGTCGCCGCGGTCGAGGTCGCCGACGAACAGGATCATCGGCGTGGAATCCTGGAAGGCGACGTGGACGCCCGCGCTGGCGTTGGTCGCGCCCGGCCCGCGGGTGACGAAGGCTACGCCGGGGCGGCCGGTCATCTTGCCATCAGCGTCCGCCATGTAGGCGACGCCGCCTTCCTGCCGGCAGACGACGACGTCGATCTCCGGCGCGTCGTGGAGTGCGTCGAGGACGGCGAGGAAGCTTTCGCCCGGGACGGTGAAAATGCGGTCGCAGCCATTGATCTTGAGCTGGTCGACAAGGATTTGGCCGCCGGTGCGTGTGGTCATGGTGTGCGCATAGCGAGTGCGTGCGTCAGCGGCCAGATTGACTTCGCCCGTGCGCGCGGCAGTTTGTGTTGCGCGGGCCGCATGCCCGCTGGTTCGTGGGGGATTGATGAAAATTCTAAACGTGAAGCTGACGTTCGCCGCACTTGCGGCGATCTTTGCCGTTCAGCCAGCCGCGGCGGCACCGTGCAAGGCCGGGCCCTACATGGTGTTCTTTGAACCGGACAGCGATGAACTGACGGCGTCGGCGAAGATGATCCTAGATAATGTGGCGAGCGCGTTCAAAGGCTGCGACCAGACGCAGGTGATGATTTCCGGCCATACCGACACCCCGCGTGAGGCCGATTACAACGTCGGCCTGTCGCAGCGGATGGCCAACAACGTTCGAGCCTACCTGAACGACAAGGGCGTTCCCGCCGGCGTGATGACCGTCGAGGCGTTCGGCGAAAGCAGGCCGCTGATCGACGCGGGCGACAAGGTGGCCGAACCGCAGAACCGCCGGGTCGAAATTACTGTAGGCGCGGGCGCCGGTTGGTAAAAGAAAGGGCCGGGCATTGTCTGCCCGGCCCTTCGTTCATTGGCAGCTTTTCGCGATCAGCCGAACATCTGCGGCATTGCGAGGTCGTCGAAGCCGTAGGGATCGGGGCGGAAAGTGACCCCGGTCGGGCTGCCGGACACCGTCAGATAGGTCATGTAGACCGGAATCGGGCGCGGCAGTTCGAAGACGTGGTCGACCATCCCGCCATCGGGGACGCCGCCGAACACCCAGCCGGCGAAGCGGCGGTAATCCTCAAGCCGCACGCACCCATTGCTCAGGTGGCGTTCGTCCTTGGCGAACAGCTCCTTATGGGGCGTGTCGTGAAGGTAGATGCCGAAATCGTTGGGCATTTCGAACTTCATCTCGCCCATCGAATTCCACGGTCCGGGCAACTGGCGAACGCGTACTTCGCGACGCCCGGCAGCGACCGCTTTCCAGTCGATCGACTTGGGATCGACCTTCGTCGCGTTGGGCGACCAGTCGGACAGCACTTCGTAATGGAAGTTCTTGAAGTAGGAGAGGCCCTGCTCCTTGACCTTCTTCGCGGTCAGGCTGCGGGTCAGTTCCGGCGGCACGTTCCAATAGGGATTGGCCTTGGCGTTGCGCATCAGCACCGCCATCATCGGCGTCTTGGTCTTGGTCGAGCCGACGATCGCCTTCATGCTGTCGACCGGCCGGTCGCGGTCCATCAGGCTGACCGTCGCGGCGCCCGAATCGACGACCACATAACGGTCGAACGTGCCGGTGGTCGGCAGCCGGTAAGCGCGCTCCATATTGATGGCGATGCGCTTGGCGTAATAATTGGCGCCGCGATTGAGCGAGGCGATCGTCGCCCTACCGGCGATCCCGTCCGGCTTCCCGAGGCCGTGCACCTGCTGATAGGTTGAAACCCGGTTCTTCAGCACGTCGTCGTACGTGCCGGCCGGAAGCCCGAGCCGCTGGCGAAGGGCATTGACGCGCGCGCCTTTCTGGCCCGGCTTCAACGTGGCCCCGGCGGCAACCTTATTCTGCGGGAGCCGGCCCCAAACCGCCTGATATTGCTGCAGGCCCTGAGCGAGCTGGAAGAACATCGGGTTGGGCGCGCCGCGGCGATTCTGGTCGCCGACGCTGAACAATCGCTGCAGCCAGTTGCGCGGCCGCTGCTTGCGCTTTGCAACCGTGCTCATTTTCGGATCGACGTAAACGAAGTCGATACCCTGCTTGATCGTGCGCGGGACCGCGATCGGCTCGTCGCCGCGCGGCTGGGCCCAGGCGGGCGTCGTGGTAACCAGCGCCAAGGCGCTGAGGCTGAGGATCAATTTTTTGTGCACGATTTTCGCGCCGCAAGGCAGCGCGCTCCCGTTGTGATGTAGCGTTGGAACACTCCTGCGACCGTTTCGGTTGCGTCAGGCTGAACGTGTCGTTTCGGCCGGTGAAAGTTGGCGGTCGCGTTCCAGGGCGTGCTTGAGCTTCGCGAGCATCCCCACGGCGCGTTCGGCGTGCGGCCCGATCCAGCGTTCGTGGATGGCATGGATGGGCAGGGGATTGAGGTGGTTCCACCGTTCCCGCCCGCGCCGCTCGGCGATGATCAGTTCGGCCTGCTCCAGCACCTTGAGATGCTGCATCACGGTACAGCGGTCCAGCTCCGGGAATTGGGCGCATAGATTGCCGGTCGTCAGCGGCTGGTCGCGTAACGCGTCAAGCAAGGCGCGCCGGTGCGGCGAGGCCAACGCCCGGAACACCTGGTTGTGCTGCGTTTCAATTGACATGTTATGAAACTATAACATATCTCCCCAGCGATCAAGCAGGGAGCGAGTCGCCATGGATCCGACTTTTCGCGTTTTCATCATCGTCGACCGGCCGCGCGAGACGGTCTTCGAAGCGGTCGCCGACCCGAAGGAACTGTCCGCTTATTTCACGACCGGCGGCGCCAGCGCGCGGCTGGCCAAAGGCGCGACGGTGACCTGGGACTTCCACGATTTCCCCGGCGCTTTCCCGGTCCACGTCACCGACGTCGTCGCCAACGAGCGGATCGTGTTCGAATGGAAGGCCAACGACCCGGAAGCGGAATATCAGATCGAAGTGACGATGCGCTTCAGCGACGTCGACGGCCGACCCGGGCGCACCAAGGTCGAAGTCGAAGAGCGCGGCTGGCGATCGAGCGATGCGGCGGTCAAGGCCAGTTACGGCAATTGCATGGGCTGGTCGCAGATGCTCGCCGCACTGAAAATGTGGGTCGAGCACAGGATCAACCTGCGCGAGGGCGCTTACAAATAAGTCAGGCCGTCTCGCTGGGCTCTTCCTGCACCAGCCGGCTCATCTTCAGCTTGCCGTTCTGGACAGCGAAGCCAAGGCGGCCTTCGACCAGGTCGAGCGCGTCGCGGCCGAATTCCTCGAAGCGCCAGCCGCTGAGGATCTTGATGTCCTTGCGGACTCCGGCAGCGAGCGCTTCCAGATCGTCGCTCCGGGCGATCAGCTTGGAGGCGACGCCGGTTTCCTTGGAGCGGATCTTGAGCAGCAGCTTGAGCAGGTCGGCGACCAGCACGCCGTCCTTGGTCAGGCCCGGGCGGCGCGGCTCGCGGTCGGGCATTTCGTCCGGCTCGAGCGGGCTCGACGCCTCGATCGCCTGCATCAGCCGCTGGCCGATGTCGTTGCTTCGCCATCCCGCGGAAAGCCCGCGGATCTTGCCCAAGTCGTCCTGCGATTTGGGCGGGTGGGCGGCGAGTTCGCCCAGCGTATCGTCCTTGACGATCCGGCCGCGCGGCAAGTTCTTCGACCGCGCCTCCGTCTCGCGCCAGGCGGCGATGGCCTTGAGCCGGCCGAGCACGGCGGCGTTGCGGCTGGGGACTCGCAGGCGCTTCCACGCATCTTCGGCCTCGAAGGCGAAGCTTGACGGGTCGGCGAGCTTTTCCATTTCCTCGTCGAGCCAGGCGCCGCGCCCGGTCTTGCGCAATTTCTCGACCAGGCGCGGGAAGACCTTGGCGAGATGCGTGACGTCGGCGATCGCATAATCGATCTGGCGCTTGTCGAGCGGGCGGCGGCCCCAGTCGGTGAAGCGCGCGCCCTTGTCGAGCGCATGGCCGAGCATCGATTCGATCAGGCTGGAGTAACCGACCTGCTCGCCGTGCCCGAGCGCCATCGCCGCAATCTGCGTGTCGAACAAGGGATGGGGGGTCTTGCCGGTGAGGTTGTGGATGATTTCCAGGTCCTGCCCGCCGGCGTGGAAGACTTTCAGCACGTCTTCATTAGCGACCATCAGGTCGAGCAGTGGCTTCAGGTCGATGTCGGCCTTGGGGTCGATTGCCGCCGCCTCGTCCGGGCTTGCGACCTGGATCAGGCAGAGGTCGGGCCAATAGGTGTTTTCGCGCATGAACTCGGTGTCGACGGCGACGAACGGATGCTGCGCAAGGCGGCCGACAAGAGCTTCAAGCTCGGCGGTAGTCGTGATCAGGGGATGGATTTTCATAAGGAAGGGCGGGCCATAGCGTCGCCCTCGCGGCTTGACAAAGCGTGAGGCGAATGGCGAAGCGCTGGCGCGATTTTCCCGCTCCTCCAGACACTCGGAAGCAACCCGCGACCATGCACGCCTACCGCACCCATACTTGCGCACAACTGCGCGCCTCCGACGTCGGCGAGACGGTGCGGCTGTCGGGCTGGATCCACCGCAAGCGCGATCACGGCGGGGTGCTCTTTATCGACCTGCGCGACCATTATGGGCTGACCCAGCTTGTCGCGCGCGCCGGCTCGGATGCGCTCAAGCTGCTCGATTCCCTGCGGGTCGAATCGGTGGTCACGATCGACGGCGAAGTCGTCGGGCGCGAGGGCGGGGCGGTCAACCCGAAGCTTGCGACAGGCGATATCGAGGTCATCGTCCACTCGGTTGAAGTGCAATCGAACGCCGCCGAGCTGCCGATGCCGGTGGCGGGCGAGGCGGAGTATCCCGAAGATATCCGCCTCAAATACCGTTACCTCGACCTTCGGCGCGAGCGGCTGCACGCCAACATCATGCTGCGGTCCAACGTCATCGCATCGATCCGGCGGCGGATGGTCGAGCAGGGGTTCACCGAGTTCCAGACCCCGATCCTGACCGCCAGCAGCCCCGAGGGCGCGCGCGATTACCTGGTGCCCAGCCGAGTGCACCCGGGCAAGTTCTACGCGCTCCCGCAGGCGCCGCAGATGTTCAAGCAATTGATCATGGTCGCGGGCTTCGACCGCTATTTCCAGATCGCGCCCTGCTTCCGCGACGAGGACGCGCGCGCCGACCGAAGCCCGGGCGAATTCTATCAGCTCGACTTCGAAATGAGCTTCGTCACGCAGGACGACGTTTTCAACGCGATCGAGCCGGTCCTGGCCGGGGTGTTCGAGGAGTTTGCGGACGGCAAGGCGGTCACTCCGGCCGGCGAATTCGTGCGCATTCCCTACAAGGAAGCCCTGCTGAAGTACGGCAGCGACAAGCCGGACCTGCGCAACCCGCTGCTGATCAGCGACGTCGGCGAGCATTTCCGCGGTTCGGGCTTCGGCCTGTTCGCCGGGCTGGTCGAAAAGGGTGCCGCAGTCCGCGCGGTTCCGGCCCCGAACACCGCCGACAAGAGCCGCAAGTTCTTCGACGAGATGAACGAGTGGGCGCGCGGCGAAGGCTTTGCCGGCCTCGGCTACGCGACCCGCAAAGGCGGCGAGTGGGGCGGTCCCATTGCCAAGAACCACGGCACCGAGGGCATGGACAAGCTTGCCGAAGCGATGGGGCTTGGCCCCGATGACGGCATCTTCTTCGCCGCGGGCAAGGAAGCCGAAGCCGCGAAGCTCGCCGGCGCGGCTCGAACCCGGGTCGCCGAGCAGCTCGACCTGATTGAAAAAGACGCCTTCCGCTTCTGCTGGATCGTCGATTTCCCGATGTACGAATATGACGAAGAGGCGAAGAAGGTCGACTTTTCGCACAACCCCTTCTCGATGCCGCAGGGGGGGCTTGAAGCGCTGGAGAGCAAGGACCCGCTCGACATCCTTGCCTGGCAGTATGACATCGTCTGCAACGGCGTGGAGCTGAGCTCCGGCGCGATCCGCAACCATCGGCCGGACATCATGTACAAGGCGTTCGAAATCGCCGGCTACACCGCCGAGGAAGTGGACACGAACTTCCCCGGCATGATCGGTGCCTTCAAGTTCGGCGCGCCGCCGCACGGCGGATCGGCGCCCGGCATTGACCGCATCGTCATGCTGCTGGCCGGCGAGCCGAACATCCGCGAGGTCGTGCTGTTCCCGATGAACCAGAAGGCCGAGGATTTGATGATGAACGCCCCGGCCCCGGTGACTCCCAAGCAGCTGAAAGAGCTTGGGATCAAGATCGTCGGCGAAGGCGCGCCCGCGAAACCGCAAGCCTAGTTCGCCGGCGGGTAGCTGATCGCCATCACCTCGTAGCTTTTCTCGCCGGCGGGGAGGCGCACGATCCTCTCGTCGCCGACTTTCGCGCCGACCAGCGCGCGGGCGATCGGCGCGCTCCAACCGATCCGGCCTGACGAAGCGTCGGCCTCATCGTCGCCGACAATGGACAGCGTGCGGCGATTGTCGTCTTCATCGGCAAGCTCGACGGTCGCGCCGAAGCGGACCTGGTCGGTGTCCTGCGATGCTGGATCGACGACCTTCGCGGCTTTCATCACCTTCGCGAGATAACCCAGGCGCCGGTCGATCTCGCGCAGCTTCTTGCGGCCGTAGATGTAATCGCCATTTTCCGACCGGTCGCCGTTGGCCGCCGCCCAGGAGATCGTCTCGACCAGCTTGGGCCGGTCGATCCCGAACAATTGCTCATATTCCGACCGGATGCGCGCAAAGCCCTCGGGCGTGATGAAGCGGGGACGATCGGCCATCCGCGCCGCTTAGCCCGGGTGCGACTTCCCAAGATAGCGCGAAACGTGGAGCGCGGTGCGTTGCTGCGGCCGCGGGTTGAGCTGGTCGTAGACGACGCTGTTTTCGACCACGCGCTGGACGTAGCCCTTGGTCTCGCTGAACGGGATCGCCTCGATCCAGGAAACGATGTCGACCTGGTTGGTGCGCGGGTCGCCGTAGCGGTTGATCCACTTGCGCACGTTGCCGGCGCCGGCGTTGTAGCTTGCCACCGCCAGCGGGACGCTGCCGTTCCAGGTGTTCAGCATCCGCTGGAAGTAAGCCGATCCGAGCATGACGTTATAGGCCTTGTCGCTCATCAGCCGATTGGGGTCGTAGCCCATGCCCATCTTGCCCGCCTGCTCCCGAGCGGTGCCGGGCATCAGCTGCATCAGCCCGCGCGCGCCGGCGTGGCTGACCGCATAGGGCTCGAACGAGCTTTCCTGGCGGGTGATCCCGTGGGCGAGCGACCAGGGTGAATAGATGGTGCCGGTGCCAAGCCGCGGATAGGCGTCCTGGTAATAGAAGGTGGCGCCGTTGTTGCGCGCCGAACGGGCGACCCACACCGCCATGTCCGGCCGGCCAAGCTGGCGCGACAGCTCCGTTGCCACGGCGCGCTCGCTGAAGCTGTCGAGGCCCTCCGCAAAGGCGCGAATGAACATCGTCTGCTCGACCGAGCTTCCGTTGCGCATCGCATAACGGGCGGCCGCGAGCAGCCGGCTCGACGGCAAGGTGCGGCGGGCGATGTCGGTCGCGGCGACGGTCGGAAGCGCGCTCGGCTGCGGGATTGCCCGGCCGAGCCGCTCGAGCGCGAGCTGGCCGTAAAACAGGTCGGGGTAGCCGCCGGCGCTTTGCAGGTAGGCGTTGGCCGCGGCAGGCTGGCCCGCCGCAAGCGCGGCGCGGGCCGCCCAATAATGCCCCTTGGTCAGCACTTGCAGCGACTTGCCGCCACGCGCGTAGCGGTCGAACATGGCGACCGCGTTGGTCGGGCTGTTGACCCGGTCGAGCGCCATCCTGCCGGCGAGCCAGGCAAGGCTGGTGTAATCGTCGCGAACGCCGAGCGGCTGCCTGGTCATGTCCGTGCCGAGCGGAAGCGCATCGTCAAGCTGGCGCGCGATATTGTAAGCGGTGGTGAACTGGCGGCTTTCCGCAGCGCCGTTGGCGAGCAAGAGCAGCATTTCGTACCAGCGTTCGACGTCGGCCGGCCGGTCGGTGAAATTGTGCGGCTGGGCGGCGAGCGAGCGCGCCATCTGCTCATTGCCGCCATCGCGAAGGTAGCGCAGGCGGTCCATCAGCAGGCCGGAATCGCTGCCGATGCGATGGGCGGCGGCGCGGAAGCGGTATTCGGCATCGGCGGCGCGCGATTGCATCGCCACCCGCGCGGAAAACGCCGCCTGGCGGTCGGGCGTGGTCCAGGCGAGCAACGGCGCTGCGTCGGCCGGCTTCTTGTCGAACAGCAGGGCGTCGACGCGGCGGTTATGCTCCTGCGGAGTCAGATAGCCGCCGAAGCGAGCCAGCATGGCAGCAGCGTCGGTGGCGCCAAGGTCGGAAGACGCCCAGGCTTCCTTGACCGCGACAATCGCTTCCGCGCCACGGCCGGCGGCGCTGAGCGCATCGGCATAGCGCGCCCAGCCGGTGCCGGTGGTCGGCTTTTCGGCCTGAAAAAAGGCGAGGACAGTGGCGTTATTCTCACCCGGGCGCATCGCCTTTTCGGCATTGCGGCGCATCGCTGCTTCGCCCGGCCAGCCGGGGTTGTAGATGAGGAAGCGGGCGTAGTCGGCGAACTGGTAGCCGCTGCTTTGCCGGAGCTGCCGCCAATCCGCGAAGGAACGGCCGACGTCGACCGATGCTGCGACCGGCGCATAGGTTTGAGCAGCCTGCGCCGAGGCCGAAGTGGCGAACAGCAGGAGGATCGGGAACAAGCGTGCGATTGGTGTCATGCTGGACATAGTGAACTACGCGTCCTTATCACTCGCTGAATAGGAGCGGCCCGAAGTCCTCCGAAGCGCCCCAAGTGAAGGAACGATATATGTTTTTCGGCTCGATACCGGCCCTGGTGACGCCGTTTGCGGCAGGACGAGTCGATAACGGGACGATCCGCGAATTCGTCGAGTGGCAAGTGAGCGAGGGCTCGAGCGGCCTGGTCCCGTGCGGGACCACCGGCGAAGTGGCGACGCTGACCGCCCAGGAGCATCGCGAGGTCATCGCCGCCGTGGTCGAGGCGGCCGGTGGGCGAGTGCCGGTGATCGCCGGTTGCGGCAGCTATTCGACCGCCCACGCGATCGAGATGACGCGCGCCGCCGCCGGTGCCGGTGCGGATGCCGCGCTGGTCGTCGTGCCTTATTACAACAAACCGAGCCAGGCCGGGCTGGAAGCGCATTTCCTGGCCATCGCCGACGCCTCGCCGCTGCCGATCGTCGTCTATAACGTGCCCAGCCGGACGGTCGCCGATATCTCGGTGGAGGCGCTGGCCAAGGTCGCCGCCCATGAGAAGATCGTCGGCATCAAGGACGCCACCGGCAACCTTGCCCGGGTCACCGCGCAACGGCTCGCCTGCGGCACCGATTTCTGCCAGCTCAGCGGCAACGACGACATGGCGCTGGGCTTCAACGCAATGGGCGGGGTCGGCTGTATTTCGGTCACCGCCAACGTCGCGCCGCGCCTCTGTGCCGACTTCCAGAAAGCGACCGCCGAGCGCGACTGGGACCGCGCGCTGGAGCTTCAGGACAGGCTCTACCCCCTCCATGCCGCGATGTTCGCCGACGCTTCGCCAGGGCCGGCCAAATATGCCCTCAGCCGGGTGCGGACGGATTTTCCAACTGACCTCCGGTTGCCGCTGACCGAGCCGAGCGACGCCGCCAAGCGGGCGGTGGACGCCGCGCTCGAACATGCCGGGCTGATCTAGCAGGAATGGCGGTTGAGCCGCACCTGCTCGAAACATGGTGCCGCTTGTGGTCGCGTTCTCGCAATGTGGAGCCGCCCGTTTGGGACGGCGACGCGCTTCGGACATGGGTCGGTGAGGCAGGACAGAGCGAGCGCTGGGTCTTCGGCTCGGTCGGCCCCGGCCTCGTCGCGCTGACGCGGACGATTGCCGATCCGAACGTCCAGGTGAAGGTTTGCGCCAGCGCGGCGGAGGTCCGCGCGCTGATCCCCTCCGCTTGGCGCCTCGGCACGCCGCGTTTCTTCATGACAGCGCAGTTGCGCCGGGCGGAGGCAGCGTGTGCGCCCGCGGGAAATCGGATCGAGCTCGCCGACGAAGACTGGGGGTGGAAAGCCATGGCCAACGACCCGGACGGCGTGGAGGTTGGCCGCGCCGGCCTGCTGATCGAAGGCGGCCTTGCAGTGATCGACCGGCTGGTGGTGGATGACGCGCATCGCGGCCGGGGCCTTGCCGCAGCGCTCGTGGACCGGTTGCAGGCCGAAGCTGTAAGGCGGGGCGCAACCGAAGGGGCTTTGGTGGCCACGGCCGCAGGACGCCCCGTATATGCGCGCCAAGGCTGGGGAGTGGTTTCAGACTACACCACCTGCTCGCTCGGGCGCTGAGACCGGCCGCAGCGCTTTTCCTTTCCCCCGCCGCTCTCTATGCGCGGCGCCATGGCCAAGCCGCTTCCACCACCGTTCGACAAAGCCAAGATCGTCGCCGAGAACCGGCGCGCGCGGTACGATTATTATGTCGAGGACAAGATCGAGACCGGAATCGCGCTGACCGGCACGGAAGTGAAGTCGCTGCGCTTCGGCGAAGGATCGATCGCCGAAAGCTACGCCGCGGTCGAAGGCGACGAGGTCTGGCTGATCAACAGCCACATTCCCGAATACAGCCACGGCAACCGGCTCAACCACCAGCCGCGCCGGGCACGCAAGCTGCTGCTCAAGTCGCGCGAGATCGACAAGCTTAACGGCGCGGTCACGCGCAAGGGGCTGACGCTGGTCCCGCTGTCGGTTTACTTCAACAGCCGCGGCCGAGCGAAGGTCGAGCTGGCGCTGGCGCGGGGCAAGAAGGACCACGACAAGCGCGACACGATCAAGGAACGCGACTGGAATCGCGAAAAGCAGCGGTTGCTGCGCGACCGCGGTTGAGCGCACGCCCAGACGATTGTGCGTTGGCCTCGCGCGTATTACTCCTTCGCGCCGTAAACTTTGGCCGCTGGTGGCCGCACCGCTCCGCACCTTCGAGGGAAAGCTTCTGATGATCCGACTGTTCAGCGTATTCGCCGCAAGCACCATCCTGGCCGGCTGCGCCGCCACTGCGCCAATCGTCCTGCCGGCGCCCCCGGTCGAGGAAGCCGGCGTGCCGGAAGCCCCCGTCGTCGCTGCGCCCAAGCCGACCTACGGCACCTTCGGCTTCGACACCGCGGGCATGGACACCAGCGTTCGCCCCGGCGACAGCTTCTACAATTTCGCCAACGGCACGTGGGCGAAGACCACGCCGATTCCGGCCGACAAATCCAATTACGGCATGTTCACCGTCCTCGACGACCTGTCGCGGCAGCGGACCCGGGCCATCATCGAAGAGCAGGCGAAGGACCCCAACAGCCGTATCGGCGCGGTTTACGCTGCCTTCATGGACACCGGCTCGATCGAGGCGAAGGGCCTGGCGCCGTTCCAGCCGTGGCTGAGCCAGATCGCCGCAGTCAGCAGCAAGGACCAGCTTCCCGGCCTTTACGCGCAGGCGAACCGGCTTTCGATCTCCGGCCCGTTCGGAGCCGGCGTCGGCCAGGACGACAAGTCCCCTGAAGAATACGCTTTGTTCATGAGCCAGAGCGGCCTGGGGATGCCCGACCGCGATTATTATCTGTCGAACGATCCCAAGCTGGCCGACACGCGCGCCAAATACCTGCAGCACCTGACCAACGTCCTGAACCTCGCCGGCCAGCCGAACGCTGCCGCTCGGGCGAAGGCGATCCTGGCGCTGGAAACGGCAATCGCGCGCGGGCACTGGACCCAGGCGGAAAGCCGCGATGCGGACAAGGTCTATAACAAGATGACCCTGGCCCAGTTGAAGCGCCGTGCGCCAGGCTTCGACTTTGCGGCTATGTTCAAGGGCATCGGGGTCGACGTCGATAGCGTCATCGTCGCCCAGCCGAGCGCAATCGCCAAGGAAGCGGCACTGATCCGAAGCACGCCCCTGGCGGTGCTCAAGGACCAGCTGATGGTGCGCTCCCTCGACGGCTATTCGGCCTACCTGCCGCAGGCCTTCGACAAGGAAACCTTCAGCTTCTACGGCCAGGCGCTGGGTGGCACGCCGCAGCAGGAAGAGCGGTGGAAGCGCGGCGTCGATTTCACCGTTTCGGCGCTTGGTGACGACGTCAGCAAGATTTACGCCGAACGCTTTTTCCCGCCGGAAACCAAGGCGGCTGCCGACCAGCTGGTCAAGAACGTCATCGCGGCGATGGACCGCCGGATCGACCAGCTTGAGTGGATGGCGCCGGAAACCAAGGTCAAGGCCCACGCCAAGCTGGCGGCCTTCACGCCCAAGATCGGCTATCCGGACCGCTGGCGCGACATGAGCGGGTTGGTCGTCGACCGCACAGACGCGCTCGGCAACGCGATGCGCTCGGCCCAGTTCGGCCACGAATACCAGGTCAACAAGCTGGGCAAGCCCATCTATCGCTGGGAATGGGGCATGACCCCGATGACGGTGAACGCCTATGCCAACTTCGGCATGGTCGAGATCGTCTTCCCGGCGTCGATCCTGCAGCCGCCCTTCTTCGATCCTCATGCCGACCCGGCCGTCAATTACGGCGGCATCGGCGCGGTCATCGGGCACGAGCTTAGCCACCACTTCGACGACCAGGGCGCAAAGTACGACCTGACCGGCCGGCTGGTCGACTGGTGGACCCCGGGTGACACCAAGGCGTTCAGCGCCCGCCTCGACAAGCTCGGTGCGCAATATGACGCGTACGAGCCGCTTCCGGGCAAGCATGTGCAGGGCAAGCTGACGATGGGCGAAAACGTCGCCGACCTTGCCGGCCTTACCGTCGCCCACGACGCCTATATCGCCTCGCTCGGCGGGAAGGCGCCGCCGGTCATCGACGGCACCACCGGCGACCAGAGGTTCTACCTGGGCTGGGCGCAGGTGTGGCGGCGCAACTATCGCGAAGCCAACCTGCTGCAGCGGCTGCTGACCGATCCGCACTCGCCGTCGCCGCAGCGGACCGACATCGTGCGCAACATGGACCCCTGGTACCCGGCCTTCACTGTACAGCCGGGGCAGAAATTGTACCTGCCGCCGGCCGACCGCGTCCGCATCTGGTAAAGGGGGCGCTGAGGACGGGATGCTGCAACCGGAGCTGCCACGGACCGGTAACCGGCCGCTAAGCCGGGCCGAGCCGTGGCTGCTTCCGGCGATTGCCGCGGCGGCGGCGATCAGCATCGCCTCGCTGCTCTGGCTCGGCGGCTATCCGGTTGCCGCCGCGTTGGTCAGCGCCGCGGCCATCGCTGGCTTGATTGCCGCCGCTGCGGCGGGGGTCAGGACTCCGGCAGTCGACTTGCGGCAGGTGGTGGCGGTCCCGGACTTTTCGGTCGTCGGCTCGACCCTGGCGCTCGCCAAGGACCCGATTGCCATCTGCGACGCGCAGGGCAGCCTGCTGCTTGCCAACGACGCCTATCGCGAAAAGTTCGAAGGCGGACCGCCGCCGTCGCGCCTGGCCGTGGATGACGAATCCCGTCAGGCGCTTGGAGTCGCGGTGTCGATGGCGTGGCGCGACGGCGCCGGCTGTTCGGCGGGGATCGCGACCAGCGCCGGGCCGGTCGCGGTCGAAGTCGAGCGCATCGGCGCTCGCGGCGACCTTTTGCTGTGGCGCTTTCCGCGGCGCCAGAGCGACGATCCGGTCGCGCTAGCGGCAAGCCGGGTTAGCGGCGCGACTGGCGAGAAGCTCGGCCGCGCCGGGATCCTGGCCGCCCTGACCGATGGTGAAGGCGCGATCGTCTCCGCCAACCGCCCGTTCGTGACGCGCGCGCTCGACGGCGCCGATCCGGGAGCAGGAACGCTGTTCGGCAACCTCGTCAGCATGGACGACGACGGCCACATCCGGCTGCTCGCGGAAGGGGAAGCGGCGCGGCCGCTGCGGGCCGTCCACATCCCGCTCGATCCGCCCGCGCCCGACGGCCACGGCATTTTCTATCTGTTCGACAGCCCGGATTCGCTGCCGCTGTCGAGCTCATCGCACTTGCAGTCGATGCTCGACATCCTGCCGATCGGCCTTGCCCTGGTCGACCGGGACGGGCGCTTCCTGACGATGAACGACGCCTTCCGCGCCGCCGCCGGCCTGAAGAGCGGGGCGCGGCCTGTCTATCCCGGCGACATGGTGGTCAAGGAGGATAAAGCGGCGGTGGCCGACGCCGTCCGGCGCAACGCCCGCGGCCCGGCCATGTCGGGCGACCTTGCGATCCGGCTCGCGCGCAGCCCGAAGGAACCGGTCGCGCTGACCATTGCCGGCCTGCGCGGGCTTGGCGACGCGGCGGTGCTTCTCCTGCTCAAAGACAATAGCGAGGAAGCCAAGCTGAAGCGGCAGGTCGCGCAGGCGACCAAGATGCAAGCGGTCGGCCAACTTGCCGGCGGCGTCGCCCACGATTTCAACAACATCCTGACCGCGATCATCGGCCACTGCGACCTGATGCTGATGCGCCATACGCCGGGCGACAGCGACTATGACGACATCCAGCAGATCAAGCTCAATTCCAACCGCGCGGCGGGCCTGACTCGGCAGCTG
Source organism: Sphingomonas sinipercae (assembly GCF_011302055.1). NCBI lineage: Bacteria > Pseudomonadati > Pseudomonadota > Alphaproteobacteria > Sphingomonadales > Sphingomonadaceae > Sphingomonas > Sphingomonas sinipercae. The sequence continues at coordinate 1,777,422 of NZ_CP049871.1, read as the reverse complement.
CTCGCTTTCTCCCGCCAGCAGACCCTGCGGCCGCAGGTGCTGCAGCTGACCGATGTCGTGGCGGAGGTTTCGCACCTGTTGAAGCGGTTGCTTGGCGAGACGGTCAAGCTGGTCGTCAAGCACGGCCGCAACCTTGGGTCCATCCGGGCCGACCCGGGGCAGCTTGAACAGGTCATCATCAACCTGGCGGTCAATGCCCGCGACGCGATGGTGGAGAATGGCGGCGGAACGCTAACCATCCAGACCTATGCGGTGCGGTCCGACCAGGTGGCCGAGCTTGGCTCCGACATCCTGCCGATCGCCGACTATAGCGCGCTGTCGGTCACCGACACCGGCTGCGGCATCGAGCCCAAGGTGCTGGGCAAGGTGTTCGAACCGTTCTTCACCACCAAGGAAATCGGCAAGGGGACCGGCCTTGGCCTGTCCACCGTCTATGGCATCGTCAAGCAATCGGGCGGGTTCATCTTCGCCGATTCCAAGGTTGGGGAAGGGACCCGCTTCGTCATTTACTTGCCAGTCCATCAGGTCGAAGCCGACGCTTCGAAGGCCGCGCCGGTGGCCAAGCCGAAGCCCAACGAACTGTGGGGCAGCGGCACCGTGCTGCTGGTCGAGGACGAGCCGATGGTGCGCACCGTCGCCGAGCGGGCGCTCACCCGCCACGGCTATACGGTGATGACCGCCAACAACGGCGAAGAAGCGCTGGAAGTGCTGAGCCACAGCGGCGACGACATCGTCCTTTTGATCAGCGACGTGGTGATGCCGATGATGGATGGGCCGACCATGGTCCGCGAAGCGCGCAAGGACCGGCCGGAGCTGCCGATCCTGTTCATGTCCGGCTATGCCGAGGAGCAGCTGCGCCGGTCGATCGACCTCGACAACGTCGCCTTCCTGCCCAAGCCTTTCTCGGTCCAGGAGCTGGCGGAGGCGGCGCGCAAGGCGCTTGAGCCCAAGCCGTTGCAGGACGCGGCCGAGACGGCGGCGGAATAGGCGCGCCAAGTCTTTGGCAAATAAAACTTGCTCGCTCCACGCGCGTGTTTATTCGAACGCAGGATGTCCGTGTCGCGTAGCATTCTGATCGTCGAAGACGAGCCGCTCATTGCGATGATGCTGGAGGACTTCCTGGAGTCGCTGGGACACAACGTCCACGCATCGTGCGAGAATGTTGCCGACGCCCTCAGCCAGATCGAACAGGGCGGGTTCGAGCTCGCCATCCTCGACGTCAACCTTAACGGCCAGACGGCGTGGCCGGTCGCGCACAAGCTGCGTGAAAAGGGCATCCCGTTCGTGATCGCGACCGGCGGCCACGTCGAACCGCCACCGGCGGAATTCCTCAACGTGCCGGTGATCGAGAAGCCTTACACCGTCGACCGGGTCACGCCGGCGCTGGAAGCCGCGCTTCCGGCGTAGCAGCGGGCCGGGCGGTTCGTTCCGGCACCACGCGCCAGATCGTGTTGGACAGGTCGTCGGCGATCAGCAGCGCGCCGCGCGGGTCGACCGTCACGCCCACCGGCCGGCCGAAAGTCTTGCCGTCGACCATGAAGCCGGTGGCGAAATCGATCGGCGCGCCGGACGGGCGGCCGCCCCGGAAGGGGATGAAGACGACCTTGTAACCGACCGGGGTCTTGCGGTTCCAACTGCCATGCTCCCCGACGAACAGGCCCTCGGCGAAGGCCCCGCCCACTGCGGGGTTCGAGAACGATAGGCCGAGCGCGGCGACGTGGGAGCCGAGCGCATAGTCCGGCCGGATCGCCTTCGCGACCATCTCCGGCTTGCGCGGCCGCACCCGCAAGTCTTCGTTCGGGCCCCAATAGGCATAGGGCCAGCCGTAGAAGGCCCCTTCTTTCACCGAGGTGACATAGTCGGGGACCAGGTTCGGCCCGATCTCGTCCCGCTCGTTCACCGCGGCCCACAACTGGCCGGTCCCCGGCTGGAAAGTGAGGGCGGTGGGATTGCGGATCCCGGTTGCGAAGGGCCGGTGGGCGCCGGTGGCGGCGTCGACCTGCCAGATCATCGCCCGATCCTGCTCCACATCCAGGCCGCGTTCGGTGATGTTGCTGTTCGAACCGATGCCGACATAGAGGAAGCGGCCGTCAGGGCTGGCGGCCAGCGACTTCGTCCAGTGGTGGTTGATCCGCGAGGGCAGGTCGGTGACCTTGGCCGGCGGTCCGCTCGCCTTGGTCTGGCCGACCGCATAGTCGAAGCTGACCAGCGAATCCTGGTTGGCGACGTACAGGCGGTTGCCGATCAGCGCGAGGCCGTAGGGGGCGTTGAGCCCGTCGGCGAAGACGGTGCGGCCTTCGTAGCGGCCGTCGCCATCGGCATCGCGCAGCAAGGTCAGCCGATTGCCGCTTTTGACCTGCGTCGTTCCCTTGGCCTTGATGAAGGTGGCAATGACGTCCTTGGGCACCAGCTTGGGCGCACCGCCGCCGCGGCCCTCGGCAACCAAGATGTCGCCGTTGGGCAGGACCAGCATCTGCCGCGGGATGCCAAGGTCGCTGGCGATGGCGGAAATCCGGTAGCCTGCCGGGACGACTGGCAAGCGGTCTCCCCATCCGGTCGGGTTGGCGATCTTCATCGACGGCAACAGCCCGCGTTCCGGCTCCGGAAGCTGCGGGTTAGGACCGGATTGCGAAGGCGCGGGATCGCTGCCGCAACCGGCGAGGAGGGCGGCGATCGCGGCCGCGAGGAATGCCCGTTTCGTCATGGCCATACCTCCCGGTTGAAGGTTCGCAGGCCAAGCCAGGCCGACAGTGCCGCAAGGATGGCGACGACCAGCGACAGGATCAGCGCGGCCGGCATGCTCGCCCATGCGTCCTTGGCATGCTCCAGCGCGTCGATGAGGCCGATCACCCAGGTTGCCAGCAGCAGGCCCGGATAGAGCAGGCCGGAACGCCCCGGGAGCCCGGTTCTCAGCAGGTCGACGACCGCCCAGAGCAAGACGAAGCCGGACAGGACCAAGCCCCCGACCAGCAGCCACGACGCGAAGTTCTTCCACTGGAGCTCGAAACTGCTGGAATAGGCCCAATCGGCCAGCAATGCGCCGACTAAGAGGGGGGCCGACCCCGCCAGCAGGAAAGCGTGAAAAGGGTGGATCGGATGTAAGTTGCGCGCATGGATCGGAGCCACGGGTCGACCTCCTGTGCCGGAAAACTATCCGGTCACCAGCCAACGATTGGTTGCGGGATTATGTTCACCTGCGCGCAAGGCCGGGCGGCGACGTCGCGTTGGGCGAAGTGGAATGGTGGAGCCTAGCGGGATCGAACCGCTGACCTCCTGCATGCCATGCAGGCGCTCTCCCAGCTGAGCTAAGGCCCCAATCCGTGGACGACGTTCCCGCGCCTTTAGGCACAAGTTGCCCCGGCGCAAACCCCCAAATTTCCGCTTGCCGCTAGCTGGCGCGCGCGGGCTTGCGATCCTCCCCGTCGCCCCGGCGCATCCGGGCGATCGCTTCCTTCAGGTTCGGCCGCTGGCCTTGCGCCAGCAAGCTCGACCGGAACAGGCGGCCAAGCATGACGATCATCAGCACCGTAAAGGCGGCGAGCACGAGCCCGCTGCCGATCACTTCCCATGCGGCAATGCCGGTGCCGAGCCTGGCAAGCACTGCAAACGGGCTCCAGAACGGGACCCAGGTCAGCACCTTGATCATCATCCCGCCGCCGCCGGCAATGATGGCCTGCATCAGGAAGGTGATCGGCAGCAGCACGGCGAGCAGGACCGGCATCAAATAACCCTGCGCTTCACGCATCGATTCGCTCATCGACCCGATCGCCAGGAAGATGATCGAATGGAGGATGTAGCCGACGATGAAGAAGTAGATCATCGTCAGGATCGTGCCGGGCGAGGTCAGCGGCTCCAGCGCCGGGCGGATCATGTCGGCGATCGCGCCATGCGTCATGTAGGCCGCGCCGATCGCGCACAGCGCCCAGAACAGGATCATCGACAGGCCGACGGCAATGGTGCCGAGCAGCTTGCCGTACATCAATTGTTCGGGGCTGGCGCAGGCGAGCACCGTTTCGAGCAGCTTGTTCGACCGTTCCTCGACCGTGCCCTGGAGCATCCAGCTGCCCGAGAGCATCAGGCTCATCATCAGCAGGTAGCACAGGGCGAGCGGGACGATGGAGCGGACCAGCATCGCCTCGCGAGCGCCGCCGCCCGGCGGAGGAGTCGAGATCGACAGCGCCGGCGCGATGGTCCCGGCAGCTTCGGCAGCGGTCGCCGAGACGCCCTGCGACTGCAGGAAGCGGGCCCGCAGGTCGCGGGTGAGGACATCCTGCACGGCGGTGACGAAGTCAGACCGAGCTTCGCTTCGTGCCCACAGCCGCACTACCGGGCTGGCGCCGAAATCGCGCGGGATCATCAGCACGTAATCGATCGGCCTGGCGTCCTTGCCGGCCGGCTTGAGGTAGCCCTGCACCGCCGCGTCGAGGCGCTCGTCGGGCGTTGCGGCGAGCGCCACGGGGGCGGCGACGACTTCGAACCTGGTGTCGGGATCCTTGAATTCAGGGGTGTCCGGCGCCTTCACGCGCTCGATTTTCGCCAGCGCGGCGTCGAGCCCGCCGGAGCTTCGGAACTGCGCGATGTCGGCATCGCTGTACCAGCGGTCGTGCGCGGCCCATGCAGCGCCTGGATCGGCCTGTTCCAGCTTGTGGCGGCGCACGTAGCGGGACAGCTTTTGCAGGGTGGCGCGGTCCTGGTCGGCGGCGAACCGCTGCTGGATCGAGCGCGCTTCGCCGCCGCCGGTCCGGTCGACGATGATGACCCGGTCCGGCTCATTGTCCTCAAGGAATCGCGAGGCGAGCGGCCCCGCCGCCAGCGCCACCGGCAGGATCAGGAGCGTCAGCCAGAAGCTGCGCATCGAGGCGATCTGCCGGAATTCACGCGCGGCAATGATCAGGATGTTCTTCATGAGCGCGCCTCCGCGGGGCCGACAATGTGCAGGAAAACGTCGTGCAGGCTGACCCGCCGTTCCTCGAACCGGCGCAGCGGGACGCCGCCCTCGCTGAAGCGCTGGAGCATGTCGCCGGAGCGGACGCCCGGCTCCAGCTCGACCTCATATTCCTGCCAGCCATCCACGGCGCAGCCGCGCGCTTCGCAGCTGCGGACCCCATCGATCCCATCCAGCGGCTTGCGAGCGACGACCGCGAGGCGCGCGGGCAATTGCGCGCGGGCTTCGTCGAGCGTCCCTTCGAAGCGCTTGCGGCCCTTGCCGAGCAACAGCAGCCGGTCGCACAGCCGCTCGGCGTGCTGCATCACGTGGGTGGAGAAAACGACCGTTGCGCCGCCGTCGGCCGCGCGACGAATCTCATCCTCAAGCAGTCGCTGGTTGACGGGATCGAGGCCGGAGAAGGGCTCGTCGAGGATCAAGAGGCGCGGCCGGTTGACGATGGCGGTCGCCAGCTGGACCTTTTGCGCCATGCCCTTGGACAATTTGTCGATGGTGCTTTTAGCAAAGGCGCCAAGATCGAAGCGGTCGAGCAGCGCCAGGCCTTCGGCGCGCGCATCGGCGGTGGCCATGCCCTTGAGCCGGCCGAAATAGGTGATGGTGTCGATCGCCGACATCTGCCGGTAAAGGCCGCGCTCTTCGGGCAGGAAGCCGATGGCGGGGGCGTTCTCGCGTCCCGGCGGGCGCCCGAGGACGCTGATCTTGCCCGACGTCGGGCGAATGATGTCCAGGACCATCCGCAAGGTGGTGGTCTTGCCGGCGCCATTGCCGCCGAGGAAGCCGAATACCTGGCCTTCGGGAACCGAGAAGCTGAGGTCGTCGACCGCCGTCAGGCGATCGAAGCGCTTGGTTACCTGATCAACGCTAAGCGCGCTCATCGCGCCGCCCCGTCAAAATCGACCGACATTCATGCACCCCCAATGATGTGGGGACGCCATAGCCCAGGCATCGCCGGAGCCAAGCCCGCTCCGACGAACGGGGCTTAAAGCGTCTGCGAACCGCTGGCCCGCAGACGCCGGTAAGAGGCTAGACGTCTTCGTCCTTGGCGCCGGTTTCGACGCCCAGGTCGTCGTCGTCGGTCGTGAGGTCGACTTCGTCGTCAGCGCTCGGCTCTTCGTCTTCGTCGATCGCCAGATCTTCGGCTTCAAGGTCGTCGTCCTTGGCCTTTTCCTTAACCGGCGCGGCGGCTTCAAAGGCAAGCGGCTGCTTCGACTTGAGCACCGGCTCGGGCACCCACTCGGTGCCGCATTCGATGCAATGCACCGGGTCGTCGGCGGTGAGATCGTAAAAGCGAGTCGCACATTTGGGACAAGTGCGTTTCGAGCCCCATTCGGGTTTGACCATCTGGTCCATTGCTCCAATCAGGATGTTTCGCGCCGGAATTTGCAGGCCGGCAGCGTGCGGCGGGCGCCTTGCCATAGGGCCATGGCGCTGTCAAAGCGCGCCGCTTGACCGGCACGCCAGCAAATGACGAGCGCGCGCAGCAGCGCATCCTGATCGCGGTCGACGGCCCGGCCGCGAGCGGCAAGGGCACCATCGCCCGGGCGCTGGCCGACCATTTCGGCCTGCCGCACATGGACACCGGCGCGCTTTACCGGGCGGTGGCGCTCAAACTGTGGCGCTGGGGCGGCGATCCGTCGAGCGAGTTCGAGGCGCTGCGCGCCTGCGAAGACCTTGGCGTCAACCCGGACGATCCCGAGCTTCGAAGCGAGCCCGTCGGCAAGATCGCGTCGGCGATTTCGGCCTATCCGTCGGTGCGCGCCGCCTTGCTGGACCGCCAGCGCGAGTTTGCCGCGCAATATGGCGGAGCAGTGCTCGACGGCCGGGACATCGGCACTGTCATCGCGCCCGACGCCGACGCCAAGCTGTACGTCACCGCCTCGCCGGAAGTCCGGGCGCAGCGCAGGGTCCGCGAACTGATGGGGCGGGGCCTTCCGGCGCATTATGCGGACGTGCTGCTGGACCTGAAGGTGCGCGACGAACGCGACAGCGGGCGCGACAATGCGCCGCTGAAACAGGCCCCGGACGCAGTCCTGCTCGACACCAGCGACCTCGACCGCGAAGCCGCGGTCGCGGCCGCAATCCGGTTGGTGGAAGACCGGCTTCGGGCGGCCGGCAAGGTGGACGCTGCCAACCGCGAGACTTAACCTGGGCCAATGATGCTCAAAGCCTTCGGTGCGCTGGCCGCTCTGTGCGCTGTCGCAGCGGCCGCCGAAGGCAGCGCCGGTTTCCGCATCGTCCCCACCGCCGCAAACACGCCGCTGGCAAGGAACGGGGAACTGCTGGCGCGGCTGTCGACACCGTTCGCTTATGCGGACCTGGTCGGCAGGAACCGCGCTGCTACGCTCGACGCATTCCCGATCGATCCCCGGGCCGAACGCTTCGGGCTTTTCCTTCCCGAGTCGAACAAGCCGGCGAAAGGCTATGGCCTGCTAGTCTGGGTGTCGCCCATGGACGAAGCCGAGCTTCCGGCCGGATGGGCCGGAGTGCTCCAGCACCGCGGGGTCATCTTCGTCACCGCGGCGCGGAGCGGGAATCAGCGGTCGGTGCTTGGACGGCGCATCCCGTTGGCGCTGACCGGCGCGGCCCATGTCGTCCGCAGCTACCCGGTCGATCCGGACCGCGTGTGGATCGGGGGCTTTTCCGGCGGCGCTCGCGTCGCGGAGGAGATGGCGATCGCTTATCCGGACATCTTCGCCGGCGTCATTGCCGATGGCAGTTCCTTCCCAATCGGGTCGAAGCATGTCTCGCTGCCAGGCCGGGCGCTGTTCGAGCGTGCCCTCAGTCGCACTGCGATCGTCCTTAGCAGCGGCGGGGACGACGATTTCAACCGGGATGCAGCGGACCAGGCCGCCGCCAGCCTGCGCCGCCATTGTCTCGGCCGGATCCTCGTCGAGCGGCGGCGGGGCGAAGGGCATCAGGTCATGTCGGGTCGGTCGCTGGACAAGGCGATCGCCTTCCTTGACCGGCCCCGTGAGCCGGGCGCGCAGCTTCGGCGCTGCCGCGACGCCCTGTACGCGCGCATCGATGGCGAACTGGAAAGTGCGGAAGCGCTCGCGCAGAAGCGCCCGAATGCGGCCCGCGAAATGTTGCGCAAGATCGACCGGCGGTACGGCGGGCTGGCCGCGCCGCGATCGCTGCAGCTTCGCGGCTAACGCACCGCCTGCATCAACAACTCGTAAGAGCGCACCCGCGCTTGATGATCGTAGATTTGCGCGGTGACCATCAGTTCATCGGCGCCGGTGCGCGCGACGAAGGCCTGCACCTGCTCCCGCGCCGTTTCCGGGGTACCGATGGCCGAGCAGGACAGGACGCTGCGTAGAATGGCGCGGGCGTTCAGCGGCAGCGTCTCTTCATAGCCGGCCCTGGGCGGCGGCAGCTGCATCAGCTGGCCGGTACGCAAGGCGACAAAGGCCTGCTGCACCGAAGTCGCCAGCAACTGCGCCTCCTCGTCGGTATCGGCGACGAAGGCGTTGAAGCCGAGCATGACGTAGGGCTTGTCGAGTTGCTCCGACGGCTGGAACCGCTCCCGATAGTAACTGATCGCCTCCATCATCATCTGCGGCGCGAAGTGGGACGCGAAGGCATAGGGCAGGCCGAGCTGCGCCGCGAGCTGCGCGCCGAACAGGCTTGAGCCGAGGATCCACAAGGGAATGTCGGCGCCTTCGCCGGGGATGGCGCGGACCCGGCCGTTCCCGCCGCGGAAATATCCCTGGAGCTCCAGCACGTCGTTGGGGAATTGATGCTCGTCGGACGCCAGGTTGCGGCGGAGGGCATAGGCGGCGGCCTGGTCGGTGCCGGGCGCCCGGCCGAGGCCGAGGTCGACGCGATTGGGGAAGAGGGCTTCGAGCGTGCCGAACTCCTCGGCAATGACCAACGGCGCGTGGTTGGGCAGCATGATGCCGCCGGCGCCGATGCGGATGCTGCTGGTCTGGCTGCCGACATAGGCGAGCGCCACCGAGGTGGCGGCGCTGGCGATCCCCGGCATCGAATGATGCTCGGCCATCCAGAAGCGCTTGTAGCCGAACCGCTCGGCATTGCGGGCGAGGTCGGCGGAGTTGCGCAGCGACCGGCCGGCATCGCTCCCTTCCGGGATCGGGGCGAGGTCGAGGACGGAAAGCGGGATCATTCACCCCAAATGGGCGGCACTGCGGCCAATTCAATCGCCCTAGGGCTTGCGGCGCACGGCCCAGACGAGGGTCGACAGGCTGCTGATAAGGGCGGCGAGGGCGATGAGCAGGGCAGGATCGAGAACGAGCATGTGCGACTCCGAGCAGCCGCATTGTTCCCTATTTGTTCCTGTGCCGCAATAGGAAAAAACCTATCGGCGCGCTTTAGCCGTCCCGTTCGTCGAGCTGCTTGACGAGCCTGCGCGGGGCCTGCGCGCGGTAGCTTTCCTCCACCCATTCCTTGAGCTGGTCCAAGGTCGGGAGCGCGTCCGGACCGGGGTTGAAGCTGACCCAGCCGCTCTTGCCCAGGCCGTAGCCAGTCGGCTCCGCGAACGGCAATTCGAGCGCTGCGCTGCCGGTGTAGGGCAGCTTGCACGACAGCGAGAAAGGCGCGCCTCGCTTGGGCAGATAGGCGAAGGTCTTGTCCTTGACCGCCAGGTCGTCATGGTCGGGCCAGGGCGATTTCTTGTGCGCTCCGGGAAGCGTCAGGCCCCAAGCGCGAAGCGCGGCCAACAGTTCATCACCATTCATGAGCATTGCATAACATTCCCGTACCGGCGCGAGAACTTGCCCTATAAACACCCAACCAGTATAGGCGGCGCCGTCCGGCGGGTACCAAGGTCGCTCGCGGAAAGCCCGCTTACTTGCGAGCGCGTCTCGGTTCCGGCAGTCCGCCGGTCCACGGACGCGCCTTTCGCGTTGCGGCTTTCGTACTTTTCCGGACGCCGCTTCGGCATGGTGCCGCTGCGGCAGTGCATGCAACCAGGTCCGCATGTGAAGGCCCGCCATGGTGGCAGGTCACGCGGCAGGCCCGTTTGAACTTGGAAAGATCTACAAGCTTATGGCCACTACGGCATTCCCCAGCCGCGACGATTTCGCGGCGCTCCTGAACGAGAGCCTCGGCGGCGAAAACGAAACCTTCGAAGGCAAGGTCGTCAAGGGCACGGTCACCGCGATCGAAAACGATCTGGCAGTGATCGACGTCGGGTTGAAGTCGGAAGGGCGCGTTGCGCTGCGCGAATTCGCGGCGCCGGGCCAGAAGGCCGAATTGAAGGTCGGCGACGAAGTCGAAGTCTATGTCGACCGGGTCGAGAATGCTTCGGGCGAAGCGATGCTGTCGCGCGACCGCGCCCGCCGCGAAGCCGCGTGGGACACGCTCGAGAAGGAGCATGAAGCCGGCAACCGCGTCGAAGGCGTCATCTTCGGCCGCGTGAAGGGTGGCTTCACCGTCGACCTCGGCGGCGCAGTGGCGTTCCTTCCGGGCAGCCAGGTCGACATTCGTCCGGTCCGCGACGTCGGGCCGCTGATGGACATGGCCCAGCCGTTCCAGATCCTGAAGATGGACCGCCGCCGCGGCAACATCGTCGTGTCGCGCCGCGCCATCCTGGAAGAAACCCGCGCCGAACAGCGCAGCGGCCTGATCCAGAGCCTGGCCGAGGGCCAGGTCATCGACGGCGTGGTCAAGAACATCACCGATTACGGTGCGTTCGTCGATCTCGGCGGGATCGACGGCCTGCTGCACGTCACCGACATCAGCTACAAGCGGGTCAACCACCCGTCGGAAGTGATCAACATCGGCGACACGGTGAAGGTGCAGATCGTCCGCATCAACCGCGAGACGCAGCGCATCAGCCTGGGCATGAAGCAGCTTGAAACCGATCCGTGGGAAGGCGCCGCCGCCAAGTATCCGATCGACGGATCGTTCAGCGGCCGGGTGACCAACATCACCGAATATGGCGCCTTCGTGGAGCTGGAGCCGGGCATCGAAGGCCTGGTCCACGTGTCCGAGATGAGCTGGACCAAGAAGAACGTCCACCCGGGCAAGATCGTCAGCACTTCGCAGGAAGTCGACGTCAAGGTGCTCGAGGTCGACGAGGAGAAGCGTCGCATCTCGCTGGGCCTCAAGCAGGCGCAGGCCAACCCCTGGGCCGAATTCGCCGACACCCATCCGGTCGGCAGCCAGGTCGAGGGCGAAGTCAAGAATTCGACCGAGTTCGGCCTGTTCATCGGGCTTCCCGGCGACGTCGACGGCATGGTCCACATGTCGGACATCGCCTGGGGCGTGTCGGGCGAGGAAGCGCTCAACCTTCACCACAAGGGCGAGACGGTCAAAGCCGTCGTGCTCGACGTGGATGTCGAAAAGGAGCGCATCTCGCTTGGCATCAAGCAGCTTGAGCGTGGCGGCGTTGGCGTCACCACGGTCGGCGCCGGCGGTTCGGTCAAGAAGAACGATGTCGTCACCGTCACCGTTCTCGACGTCAAGGACGGCGGCTTGGACGTGCAGGTCGGCGACGATGGTCCGACCGGCTTTGCCAAGCGCACCGACCTTGGCCGCGACCGCGACGAACAGCGTCCGGAACGCTTCCAGGTCGGCCAGAAGTTCGACGCGATGGTGATCGGTTTCGACCGGTCGAAGAAGCCGAACTTCTCGATCAAGGCGCTGCAGATCGCCGAGGAAAAGCAGGCGGTCCAGCAGTACGGTTCGTCCGACAGCGGTGCCTCGCTCGGCGATATCCTGGGCGAAGCGCTCAAGCAGAAAGAATCGGCAAAGAAGTAGGCACTTGCGTGGCCACGCGTTTGATGACAGCGTGGCCACCTTGCCTGCCGGGGAGGGCAGGATTTCGTGTTGAATTTCCGGGGGATACGATGATTCGATCCGAACTCGTGCAGAAGCTGTGCGACGATTTTCCCGACCTTACCCAGCGTGAGGTCGAAGGCGTCGTCGGCGCAATTTTCGATTCGATCACCGAGCAACTGTCGCGCGGCGGCCGAGTCGAACTGCGCGGGTTCGGCGCTTTTTCGACCCGCAGCCGCGATGCCCGCCTGGGCCGCAACCCGCGCACCGGCGAAGCCGTGCAGGTCGACGCCAAGCGCGTGCCCTACTTCAAGCCGGGTAAGGAAATGCGCGAGCGGCTGAACTTACAGGAAGTGACTGCGGAGTAAGCAGGTCGTCATGGGGATGAGCCCCCTGACGTCAGTCGCTGCTTCGCGCGCTGGCCGGCTTGCGCGATCTCTCCGCGCAGTTACGCTGCGCTCGGTCGCTTAAGCGGACGTGGCGGAACGGTAGACGCTGGGGACTTAAAATCCTCTTCCCGATAGGGAGTGTGGGTTCGACTCCCACCGTCCGCACCATCGCGCAGCGGAACCAGTCCGGGGGACTGGTGAGTAGCGCGATCCGCCTGCAGCCGATCCGGGGGATCGGCGAAGCCGTCGATCGCAGTGCAACAGCGCGATCCGCCTACCGCTTTCCCGTATCTGGCGAATGCGCGCGCGATGCCGCCGCCATCGTCTCGACGAAGCGTTCGACCACCGGATTTTCGCTGCTCTTGAGATAGGCTAGCGACAGCGTCGTCGTCATGGCCAACCCGGCCACCTCGCGCGTAACGAGCCCGGATAGGCCAAGCGTGCCGAGCGATTGCGGCACGAACGAAATTCCGGCCTCGGCGCGGACCAGCCCAAGCACCGCCAGCCAGTCCCGCCCTTCGCGGGCGATGTTCAACTGCACGCCGGCACGCCGCGCGTCTTCCAGGATCGAATCAAACAACGCCGGCGCGGTCATTCGCGGAAACAATATGAACGGTTCGGCAGCGAGGTCGCGGGCCTCGATGACCGCCTGATCCGCGAGCCGATGGCCCGGCGCTACGGCCAGCAGCAACGGCTCCCGGTCGATTGGAATGATCTTCAGATCGCCGCTGCTGCTGCCGTCCTGGCGAATTAAGCCAACGTCGATCAGGCCGGCGCGGAGGCCCTGCAACTGGCCCGCCGTGGTCAGGTCGAGATAGGTGACCTGAACCGACGTATAGGCGCGCTGATAGTCGGCGATCGCCTGCGGCAGCCAGGAGAGCGAAAGCAAGGTCGGGAAGCCAAGCTGCAGGTGACCGAGCTCCCCCGCGCCGGTCTTGTTGGCGACCTCGACGCCGCTTTGCAGTTCCTCGATCACCCGGCGCGCATAGGGCAGGAACATCTCGCCGGCGGGCGTTAGGCGAACCGCCGGGCGGCGGACGAGGAGCTGCGTGCCGACCACTTGTTCCAGGCGAAGCATCATCTGGCTGAGCAACGGCTGCGCGATGTCGAGCCGCGCCGCCGCCCGCCCGAAATGGCTAACCTCCGCAACCTCCAGGAAGGCGCGAACATGGCGAACGGTCAGGCCGCTCATGCGATTTTGGAATGATGCACCCATCGCATGTGCATTAGACCGATGATTGAGCAGGTGATAGCCGTCTAGCCATCTTGCGGGAGGGTGCAGATGGGTAGGCAGTGGCGTCAGAGGCTTTTGGTCGGGATCGTGAGCTGCGTGGCAGGCTGTTCGATCAGCCCACTGGCCCCGGTCATGCCGGCGCCGCCAGCTGCGCCGGCTGCCGAGGCCAGGCTACCCGTGACGGTGGCGGCCGACGAACGGGTCGAGTTGTTCGCGACCATCTTCCGCCTGGCCGGGGCCGACGAATATAGCACCCGGTTCGTCCCAGCTTACGCCAAGGCGATCGACAAGCACTTCGCGCCGTTCAAGGATCATGCGGCGGTCAAGGCGGTCGCCGGCCTGCGCTCGTCGCGCGGCGTCGCCTACAATGCGGTGGTCGACCTTGCGATCCAGTTCGGGCCGCTGCCGGACCTGGTCGAGCGGGTGCCGCTGGAGCGGTCGGAGATGGACAAGCGCTGGACGCCGGAAGCGGCGCGCGACTTCGCCGCCAAGGCCCGCGACTTCGCCCGGGTCACCGACTTCCACCGCTTCTTCGTCGAGCAGCGGCCGCTCTACGCGGCCGCCGAGCGCCGCCTGCGCAGCCTGGCCGAAGACGAGGCTGACCTGAACTGGGTCCAGCGTTTCTATGGCGGTACCGGCAAGGAGCAATTCTTCATCGTGCCCGCGCCCGGGAACGGGACAGTCTATTACGGATCGCGCTACTTCGGTCCTGCGGGGGAGCGGGAATTTTATTCGATCATCACGGCGATGGACACGGACGTTGACGGTTTCCCGGTCTTCCCGATCGGGGTCGCCAACCTTCTGGCCCATGAATTCGGTCATTCCTACGTCACGCCGCTGATCCTTGAACATTACGATCGTGACCTGAAGGCCGCCGGCGACGCGTTGCTTGAGAATTTCGGCGGCGAGATGGGGCCGCAGGGATATAGCGAAGGGTCGACCATCATCCATGAATCGATCATTCGCGCGGGCGTCGCGCATTACCGCGGGCAGCGGGTCGGGCCGGCGGCGGCGGAGCGGGAGCTGGCCGCCCAGCGCAATCTTGGCTTCGTGTGGATCGACGACCTCTACAAGCTGCTCGGCGATTACGAGCGGGACCGCGCCCGCTATCCCGACATCAGGTCATTCTACCCGGTGCTGCGCGATTATTTCCAGGCCCTGCCGGCGCGCCTGCCGACGATGAAATCGGCGCTTGATGCGTCGCGGCCCAAGGTCGTCGAATCCAGTCCGAAAAACGGGGCGGTCAACGTCAATCCGGCGACGACCACCATGACCGTCCGATTTGACCGGCCGATGCGGCAAAGCTGGGGCTGGAAACCGCGGTCGGGCGACATGGGCGCCTGGCCCGAGCTGAGCAGCCCGGCGTTCGACGCCAGCCGCACCATGCTGACGGTGAAGGTCCGGCTGCAGCCGAACACCAATTATGAAGCGACCTTCCTGACCAGCCAGTTCAGCGGAGCCAACGGGGTCGCGATCGCCCCGTTCACGCTCAAGTTCAGGACTGGGCGCAAGCGCTAACCGCACCCAAGCGAGCCGGAGGAGTTCCACCCGTCCCGTCCTGGGACGGCGGGAGCCGCTCCGCGATAAAGCCGTTGAACGTGGTTAAATGGCTATTAATACATCCACGATGCGCTTGCCGCACACTCGCTCCGCCCGGCCGAATATGGCCGCCCTGCGCCGGTTTGGCGCGCCCAGGCATCGCCATGCCCGCGGCTTCGGTCGCGGACGGGCGTGGCTTTCCGAGGCGGAGGAGGACCAGCCGCGGGCCGGTCTTTCCGACGACCTGAAGCTGTTCGCCGCGACCTTCGCGTCGGGCTTCCTGTTTATCTCGATCGTTCTCGCCTGAGCCTGGGAGGCCCGGCCGCTTAATCGCAGGCCTGGTGCAGTTTCCAGCCGAGCCAGGCGGCGACGATGCTGGCGATGGCGACGATCAGCAGGCTGTCGGCAACGGTCACCCCGAACTGGATGGCGGCGGCCAGCACCAAGGTCGCAGCGACCATGAAGCCGGCATTGACGATATTGTTGGCGGCGATGGTGCGCGCGGTTTCCGCCTTGGGCACGGTGATGGTCAGGAAGGCATAGAGCGGCACGACGAACATGCCGCCGGCAATCGCGACTCCAAGCAGGTCGACGACCACCCATGGCCCATTGGACATGGCGAGGAATTGCTGGATCCCGACCAGTTGTTCCCCGGCGGGCGAGGGCCAGAAGTGGACCCGCCGGAACAGGTCGAGGACGAACAGGCCCATGCCGAGCGCGGAGGCGGGGGCGTAGCGGGCGGCGACCTGACCCTTGAGCAAGTGATTGACCGCGACCGAGCCGATCGCGACCCCGACCGAGAAGATGGCGAGGAACAGCGTCGCAACGGCCTGGTCGGCGCCCAGGCTATTCTTCACCAGCGGCGGGAATTGCGCGGCAAGGACGGTCCCCATCGCCCAGAAGAAGCTGATCGCCAGGATGGCGAGGAACAGCCGGCGCACGTGCATGGTGGCGCTGACCAAGGCGATCGAGGCGCGGACGATGTGCCAGTCCATGGTCAGCGGCGGCGCCGCCGGATCGGGGGGTGCCGGCGGGACCATGCCGCCGGCCAACCGGCCGGCAAGCGCCACCACGAGCACGCCGACCGCGGCCCACAAGCCGTGGAAATCGCCGCTGCTGTCCTGCACGACCAGGATGCCGCCCAGGATCGTCCCGCCAAGGATCGCGATGTAGGTGCCGGCTTCGACCAGGCCGGTTCCGCCAAGCACTTCATTGTCGGCCAGATGCTGCGGCAGGATGGCGTATTTGATCGGCCCGAAAAAGGTCGAATGGACCCCCATCGCACCGACTGCGGCGAGCAATAGCGGCACGTTTTGCAGCAGCAGGCCGCCGGCGCCGACGACCATGATCGCAATCTCGGCCGTCTTGACGATGCGCACGATGCGCGCCTTGTCGCCGGCATCGGCGAGCTGCCCGGCCAGCGCGGACAGCAGGAAGAAGGGCAGGATGAACAGCGCGGCAGCAATGGCGCTGAAGGTCGCCTCCTGCGTGGCGTCGCCATAAATGCCGTATATCACCAGCATCACCGCGGCGGTGCGGAACAGGTTGTCGTTCGCTGCGCCCAGGAACTGGGTGACGAAGATGGGCAGGAAGCGCCGGGTCTTCAGGAGATGCAGGGAATCCTGCATCAGCGCAGGCGCTGGTCCGGCGATGGCATGGGCGCGGGTGTAGCGGCTAGTTCGGTCGCAGCAAGGGCAGTGCGCGTTCGACCCGCCGCTGCGCCATTGCGCCCTGTCTCGGATGCGATAGGCTGGCCGCCGGAAACGGGGGGCTCCGCGATGATCGACCGACGCTTATTCCTGGCTGCCGGGGCAGTCGCCGCAGCCAGCTTTACCGGCGGGTGCACGACCCTGTTTCCGGCGCCGAGCAGGTTCGTTTCCGATCGCATTTCCGTGACCGTCGCCGGGTCGGGCCCGGATGTAGTGCTGATCCCCGGCCTGGCCACTTCGCGCAACGTCTGGGCGGGAACCGTCGCCGCCGTTCCCGGCTATCGCTATCACCTGGTCCAGGTTGCCGGGTTTGCCGGCGCTCCGCCGCTCGCCAATGCCCAGCCCGGTCCGTTGCTCGAGTCGGTGGCGGCGGAGATCGAACGGTACATCGTCGAGCAGGGGCTGGTTCGTCCGGCCGTGGTCGGCCATTCGCTCGGCGGCCTGCTGGCACTGATGACGGCCGCGGCCGTGCCGTCCGTTTCGAAAACCATGGTCGTCGACATGGTCCCGTTCGGTGCAATGCTGTTCAAAGGGCCGGACGTCACCGCCGAGCAGGCGGTGGCGATCGGGGCCGATGCCCGGGAACGCTATTTCGGGGCCAACCGGGTCGCCGCGACCGAACGGCTCTATGCGACCATGATCCGCACCGATGCGGCTCGGCCGGCCTTTGTCGCCCAGGCGCTCGCTAGCGATGCCGACGTGTCCGGCCGGTTATTCGAAGAAGTCGCCGCGACCGATTTGCGCCCGCGGCTGAAGTCGATCCGCGGGCCGGTCACTGTCCTTTACGTCAGTGCGCCGAACATCCCGGTCGGCGATCAGCAAACCGACGCGCTATACCGCGCCGCCTATCGCGATTTACCCGGCGCCCGGTTGAAGCGGATCGAGGGGAGCTTTCATTTCATCATGCTCGACCAGCCGGCGGCGTTCGCGCAGGAATTGCGCGCGTTCCTGCGCTGATCGTCGCTCGGCGATATTGATCCGGGGGCGCTATCGCATAGCCGCCCAAATCGCGTAGAGCGCCGTCGCGATGCTGACGCTGCCGAACTTGCTGACCCTTTCGCGGATCCTGGCGGTGCCGATCCTGGTGTTCCTTCTGTGGCGGCCGACGCCGATCGATTATGCGGTGACCTTCGTCCTCTACTGCGTCGTCGGGATCACCGATTATTTCGACGGCTACCTGGCCCGCGCCCAGGGACAGATTTCGCGGCTCGGCCAATTCCTGGATCCCATCGCCGACAAGATCATGATCGCGGCAGTGATCATCATGCTGGTGTCGAGCCGCAAGATGAGCGGGGAGCCGGTGATCCACGGGCTGCACATCGTTCCCGCGCTGGTCATCTTGCTGCGCGAGATCATCGTGTCGGGGCTGCGCGAATTCCTGGCCCCGCTGCAGGTTTCGATCCCGGTCAGCAGGCTGGCCAAGTGGAAGACGACCCTGCAACTGCTCGCGCTTGGCGCCTTGATCCTGGGCGGGGCGGTGCCGCACATCTGGTGGGTGCACGAAACCGGGCTTTACAGCCTGTGGGCGGCCGCCGCGCTGACCCTCATCACGGGCTACGATTACCTGCGGATCGGCATCCGCCACATGGATTGAGCCACTAATCGGTTTTGTAACTCTCACTGACGCAATCAACTTGTTTCAGTGGCGGAGAAGGGCGTCTTACGGCCTCCTGAAACCTTAGCTTGAGCAGGAGAGCCGACGATGGACGCAAAGACCGGTGAGATGGGCAAGGGATGCCCCGTCGGAAAGCCGAGCACCGTCCGGTCGCTGCTGGGACGGCAGAACAAGGATTGGTGGCCGGAATCGCTACCGCTCGACATCCTCAACCAGGGTGGCCTGTCGGCCGACCCGATGGGCGACGATTTCGATTATGCCGAAGCGTTCAACGCGCTCGATTACCAGGCGGTCAAGCGCGACCTGGAAACGATGCTGACCGATAGCAAGCCGTGGTGGCCGGCCGATTACGGCAATTACGGCGGGCTGATGATCCGCATGGCCTGGCACGCGGCCGGCACCTATCGCACCGCCGACGGGCGCGGCGGCGCCAATAGCGGGCAGCAGCGCTTCGAGCCGCTCAACAGCTGGCCGGATAACGGGAACCTGGACAAGGCCCGGCGCCTGCTGTGGCCGATCAAGCAGAAGTACGGGAAGAACATCAGCTGGGCGGACCTGTTCATCCTGGCCGGCAACGTCGCCATCGAGAGCATGGGCGGGCCGGTGTTCGGCTTCGGCGGTGGCCGCAAGGACGTGTTCGAGGCCGAGCGCGACATTTACTGGGGCAGCGAGGAACAGTTCGTTGGCCAGGAAGGCAACAAGACCCGCATCATTCCCGAGGAAGAGCTGGAGCTTGAGAACCCGCTGGCCGCGATCCAGATGGGCCTGATCTACGTCAATCCCGAAGGCCCGGGCGGCAATCCCGACCCGCTGCAGTCGGCGCGCGACATCAAGATCACCTTCGAGCGCATGGCGATGAATCATGAGGAAACGGTGGCCCTGACCGCCGGCGGCCACACGTTCGGCAAGGCGCACGGCGCCGGCGACCCGAGCCTGGTCGACGCTGCGCCGGCGGCGGCCGATATCGCGCTGCAGGGTATGGGTTGGGCGAGCGCGCACGAAAGCGGCTTAGGCGAGCACACTATCACCAGCGGAATCGAAGGATCGTGGGTGAACACCCCCACCCAATGGTCGGAGAATTATTTCCGGCTGCTGCTCGACTACGAATATGAGCTCGTCCGCTCGCCGGCCGGCGCCAAGCAGTGGCAGCCGATCGACCAGAAGCCCGAGGATATGGCGCCGGCCGCGCACGACCCGAACAAGCGCGTGCCGACGATGATGACCACCGCCGACATGGCGCTGAAGGTCGACCCCGAATTCCGCAAGATCAGCGAGAAGTTCAGGAACGACCATGAAGCGTTCAAGGACGCCTTCGCCCGCGCCTGGTTCAAGCTGACCCACCGCGACATGGGCCCGAAGGTCCGCTACCTTGGGCCGGAAGTGCCGGAGGAAGACCTGATCTGGCAGGACCCGGTGCCGGCCGGACGCAAGCCTTCGGACGGCGATGTCGCGGCCTTCAAGGACAAGATCCTTGGCGCGGGGTTCAGCGTCGGCCAATTGGTCAAGACCGCCTGGGCGTCGGCCTCCACCTATCGTCGTTCCGACCATCGCGGCGGCGCGAATGGCGCGCGCATCCGGCTTGAGCCGCAGCGCAACTGGGCCGTCAACGAGCCCGAGGAGCTTGGCCGCGTGCTGGCCAAGATCGACGAATTGCGCGGCAGCCTGTCGATGGCCGACGCGATCGTGCTGGCCGGGACCGCAGCGGTCGAAAAGGCCGCGCGCGACGCGGGCTTCGACGTCGAGGTACCGTTCCTTGGCGGCCGCGGCGACGCGACCCAGGAATGGACCGACGCGGAGAGCTTCGCAGTGATGGAGCCGCCGGCCGACGGCTTCCGCAATTACCTGAAGACGAAGCACAGCGTGAAGACGGAAGAGTTGCTGATCGACCGGGCCTCCCTGCTCGGGCTCTCAGTGCCGGAAATGACCGTTCTGCTCGGCGGGCTTCGCGTGCTCGGCGCGAACTACAAGGACGCCGCGGAAGGGGTGTTCACCAACCGCAAGGGGCAGCTGACCAACGACTTCTTCGTCAACCTGCTGGACACCGACACCTTCTGGCAGGTGGTCGACACCAGCGCGGACGAGGAGTTCATTGGGCTGGACCGCGCGGGCAAGCAGCCGAAGTGGAAGGCGACTCGCACCGACCTCATCTTCGGGTCGAACAGCCAGTTGCGGGCTGTTGCCGAGGTCTATGCCGAGAGGGGCAATGAGGAGAAGTTCGTGCGCGACTTCGTCAAGGCCTGGACGAAGGTGATGAACGCGGACCGCTTCGACCTGCCGCAGAACGGCGACAGCGTCGAGCCGATCGGGATCGCCGAGCCGGCGGCACGGTAAAAGCGGAGGAGCGACCCAGCCGATTGCGCTGGGTCGCTTGCCCCGGGCAGCGTCAGGGAATGGCGCTCAGGCCCGGGCTGAGTTCGCCGATCACGTGCCGCAAGGCGGTGCCGAGCAGGCGGAACTCCGCCTCACGCGGGCTGGAGCGCCGCCAGATGAGCGCGATCCGGCGAAACCCGTTCTCCGAATCCAAAGGTTTGGCTTCGACATCGGTGCGGTCGAGGATGCCGGCGCTCAGCGCCATCGACGGGACGAAGGTCACGCCAAGGCCGTTGGCGACCATCTGAACCAACGTGTGAAGCGAGGTGCCCAGCATCGAAGCATGGGCCCGAAGGTCGGGCCGGTTGCAGGCCGACAAGGCATGGTCCTTCAGGCAATGCCCATCCTCCAGCAGCAGCATCCGCCCTTCGTCGATCGCGTCGACCGTGACTGACTTGCCGGGCGGCGCCTCGCCAGCGGGAAAAGCGACGAACAGGCGATCGTCGAACAACGCTTCGGAATCGACGTCGCCGCAGCCGTAGGGAAGGGCGAGGAGGACGCAATCGAGCTGGCCGCGGTGAAGCGCCTCACACGCGGCGTGGCTGGTTTCTTCGCGCAGGTAGAGCTTGAGCTGCGGCCATTCGCGTCGGAGACGGGGGAGCATCGCCGGGAGCAGGAAAGGCGCAATCGTCGGGATGACGCCCATCCGCAATTCGCCGTGCAGCGGCTGGCCCTGGGCGCGCGCCATTTCCGTCAGCGATTCGGCTTCGCGCAGCACGCGCACGGCCTTGTCGGCGACTTTTTCCCCGAGCGGGGTGAAGCGAACCACGCGCCGAGTCCGCTCGACCAGCGTGACACCGAGCAAGGTTTCGAGGTCGCGAAGCCCGGCCGATAGCGTCGATTGCGTTACGAAGCAGGCATCGGCGGCCTTGCCGAAATGGCCGTGCTGGCGAAGCGCGACGAGATATTGAAGCTGCTTCAGGGTCGGCTGGTGGACGGTCATGCTAATCGGATTACTCAATCAATAAGGCTGCTGTAACGCAGCTGGGCGATTGAAGCGAGGCACGCGCCCAGCTGCCTCTGGCAATCGGCGGGCGGGGATCATAAATTGCGGGGAAGAATGAAGGACGGTCGATGCAGCCAGGACTGATCCAGTATCTGGATTCGGTGAAATCGCGGGACCCGGCTGCGCATTCGCGCTGGGACGTGCTGTTCTATCCGGGCGTATGGGCGCTCGGGCTGCACCGAGTCGCCCACTGGCTATGGGAAGGGCGCCTGTTTTTCCCGGCGCGGCTCGTCAACCATTTCGCGCGCTTCCTGACCGGCATCGACATCCATCCCGGCGCCAAGATCGGCAAGCGTTTCTTCCTGGACCACGGGTTCAGCGTCATCGGCGAGAGCGCCGAAATCGGCGACGACGTCACCATCTATCAGCACGTCACCCTTGGCGGCACCAACCCGACCACCGGCGTTGCCGGCAAGCGCCATCCGACCATCCGGTCGGGCGTGGTGATCGGTTCCGGCGCGCAAGTCCTGGGCCCGATCGAGGTCGGGGAAGGCGCGAAGATCGGGGCCAATTCCGTCGTCACCAAGGATGTAATGCCCAAGTCCACGGTCGTCGGAATCCCGGCCAAGGCAGTGCCGGTCGATACCGTTCACTACAGTCCGGGCTTCGTCCCTTACGGAACGCCGTGCGGCGAGGACGTCGATCCCGTCCGTGCCAAGCTGGCCGAGATGGAGCGGGAGATCGAGGAGCTGCGGGCGGAAGTGCGGGCGTTGAAGGCGCCGTCGCAGCCGGCTTCGAAGGCGAAGAGCGCTTGACCGTCATTACGCCGTTCCCAAGTCCACGGGACCGGCAGGCAATCACCAGTTTCGACCGGCGGGAGCTGATGCGGATCATGGACCTTTACGGCCGGATGGTCGCCGCCGGCCATTGGCGGGACTATGCGCTTGGGCATCACCCTGACCTGGCGGTCTTCGCCGCTTATCGCCGTGCCACAGAGCGGCCCGAAATCCGGGTCGAGAAGCGCCCGTCGCTGCGCCACAGGCAAGGCATGTTCGCGCTGATCGGCGAGCATGGCATGGTGTTGAGGCGGGGCCAGGATCTTGCCGGAGTCCTGGCCCCACTCGAGCGGCGGCTTATGCGGCTGGTTGGCTGACCAGAGCCGTTCGGTCGAGTAACGGAAGCCGCGCCTTCAAGCCTTCGGGCAGGGGCCGGACGACGGCGCCGCGGGCCTGGTGCCAGAAGGCCGAGAGCAGCAGCAGCGACGAGCCGATGACCAGCGCCGTGAGCGCGATGTTGAGCTCGATCGCGCCGGCACGTTCGAACAGCGACTGCAGCGCGAACAGGACGTAGGCGAGCGCGGAGACCAGCAAGGCGCGGCGGTCAATCGCCAATGCGGCAAGCCCGATGAGGACGTAGAGCAGGACGACCATCAGGCCTTCACCGACGGTCGCGCTGCCGTCGTTGAGGCCGAGCAGGCTGAAGATCGGATGTACGATCATCGGCGCTGCCAGAAGGTGCAGCCAGAAGGCGACGTCGGAGCGGCGGGTGATCCGGCCCGGATCCGATGAATCCCACCACATGGCGAAAAGGAAGGTGGCGACGCCAAGCACGAGCACGAAGCCGAGCATGATGTTGCGCATTTCTTCCGCCCGGTCGCCGAGAGCGGCAACCAGCAGGCCGACCGCAATCGCCGAAACGGCGGCGGCCCCGGCGGCAACCGTTATGGGCACTCGGAACGTGCGCCAGTGGAGCCACGCCGCCCCCGCAGCAATCGCGGCCGCACCGGCCCCGACGATGCCGCCGAGCTGCGCATTATCGTCGAGCTGGTGTACGCCGACGGCCTGCACCAGCAACATGCCGGCGGTGGCGAAGACCGAGCCGACGAAGGCGAGCAGCAACAGGATCGACGGCAGCGCCATCCGGCGCTTGGCGGTGAAGAACATGGCCAGGCCCCAGCTGGTCGCCGCAACGGCAAACGGGGCGAGGAAGGATGGGCCGTTGCCCTCGATCGCGGTGCCGGCCGAGTGGCCGATCGACTGGCCGATCCAGCCGACCGCGACGAGCAGGATCACCGCGGCGATCGAGACGAAGATGTCGTTGAAGCCGGTGATGAGGCGGAAATGCTCTTCATCAACGGCGGACGTCGAACGCGAGCGGTCCATGTAGGCGCGGAGCGCGGTCGCGGATTCGGCGCTGATCGCACCGGCCGCAACGGCGTCATCCAGATCGTTCTGGCTGTACATTGAAGTTCCTCCCTGTCCGGCGAGGATAAGCCCAACTGTATTAGTGCGTCAATACAGCAAAACGCGCGGAGAGGTTGGCGCCGTTTCGCGTTGTCATCTTATGGCCAAGCCGCGCAGCCCGAAGCTCAAGGTCTTCCGCACCCCGATCGGGTTTCACGACGCGATCGTCGCGGCTCCGAGCCAGAAAGCGGCACTGGAAGCTTGGGGCGCGGATTCGAACCTGTTCGCGCAAGGCGCGGCCGAGCAGGTCGAGGAGCCGGCGTTGGTCGCGGCGGCACTGGAGCGGCCGGGCGAAGTCGTGCGGGTGCCGCGCGGCAGCAAAGACGAGCAGATTGCGGCGCTTGGGCGGGAGGTGAAGCGGTCGAAGACGGGAGGCGCGTCAGCTTCCGCACGAGCGAAAGGGAAGGGCGCCAAGGCGGTGAAACCCGCACGGCCACCCAAACCATCCCGTGCGACCGTCGTCGCGCTTGAGGACCAGCTTGCCGAAGCGACGAAGCGTCATGCCAAGGCAGTCGGCCTGATCGACGACGAAATCGCCGCATTGCAGCGCAAGCGTCGGGATGCGGCACGCGAGCATCGTCGCGAGCAGGATGCGATCGAAGAACGGCTGGCGAGCGAGCAGGCCCGCTACGACCGCAAGTTCGAAGCCTGGAAAAATGAATAAACGAACCAGATAGGTAAAATAACTATTGACATCGTAACGCTGTTTCGGTACCACTTGGGAACAGTGAGAAAAACCGAGTCGGGCCGGACACGCAAGTGTCGCGGCCCTTTTTGTTGGACGTGAGGCGGCGATGGCGGGGAGGAAGAAGGCGGCGCCGCTGGTGCTTGCCGGCGGCGAAAGGCCGCAGGTGCGTAAAGCCTCCGGGCGGAGTTGCACCAAGGAAAAGTTGGAGGACTTCGTTGCGACGCTCGCCGCCACTTGCAACGTGACGTTGTCGGCTGAAGCGGCCGGCATTTCGGTTCGCCACGCTTACAAGCTGCGCAACAAGGATGCGGCGTTCCGCGCCGGCTGGCTGGAAGCGATGGGGACGGCCTACAGTCGGCTTGAGCTGGTCCTGCTCGACCGCGCATTCAACGGGACCGAGAAAGTCGTTCCGCGCAAGGACGGGGGCACGGATCGAATGCTGGAATATTCCAACCAGCTCGGCCTCCAACTGCTGAAGATGCACCGGGACACGGCCCTTGCAAGCGCACCCGAGAACGAGCCCGCGGACATCGACGAGATCAGGGAGCGGCTGTTCCGTAAGCTGGAACGCCTGCGCAAACGCGAAGAGGCACGGAGCGCTGCTGAGTGAAGCTTCTGTCCAAGCGCGAACAGACGTTGGCGCTCGCGCGGCTCAGCAAAGAGCGGCGTCGCCAGATGATCTTCAAGAAGATGACGTGGCAAGACGTGGTCGACATGGACGCCGAATACGAGCGGTGGCTTCATGACGCGCAGGTCCAGCCGGAGGGAGAAAGCTGGAGCACCTGGCTGATGATGGCCGGTCGCGGGCTTGGAAAGACCCGGGCCGGGGCCGAGTGGGTCGAGAAAATCGCACGGAGCCGACCGGGGATGCGGATCGCGCTGGTCGGCGCGTCTCTGGATGAGACGCGGCGGATCATGGTCGAGGGTGTCAGCGGCGTGCTGAGCGTCGCGGAGCGCAACCGCAGCCGCGCGAAATGGGAGCCGAGCATTGGGCGGCTGACCTGGCCGAATGGCAGCCAGGCGCAGATCTTTTCCGGTGACAGTCCGGACGGGCTGCGCGGGCCGGAGCACGACATCGCCTGGTGCGCTCCTAGTGCTCGATACCGTGGTCGCGAGCTCGGCAGAGGAAGCGCCGACCAACGATCCGCCAACAGCCCCAGCTTCGGGTGCGACGTACCTCGTAGGAGCGAATCCAAGCGGCGCTTGGGCTGGCGAAGCTTCGAAGCTCGCGACATTCAGTTCGGGCGGCTGGCGCTTCGTGACGCCTGTTCAGGGGATGCAAATGTGGCTCAAGGCCGAGGCATTGCCCGCGCGCTGGAATGGGACATCGTGGGAAATGGGCATCACCCGGAGCGCGCAAGTCCTCGTGAACGGAACGAAGGTTGTCGGTGCGCAAGTCGGCGCGATTGCCGCCCCGGCGGGTGGCACCACCATCGATGCGCCGGCGCGCGCCGCAATCGAGGCGATCTTGCTTGCCTTGCGAAGTCACGGACTTGTAGCGACTTAAACCACAAGTGTTGCCGATTGAGCGCAGCCCGCGCGCTTTCCTGCCTCCACTCGGAAAATCCTTGTTCGAGGATGACTAGCGGATTAACGTCACGCTTAGTGAATTTTCCTGGGAGGATCCCTGCATGCGCAAATTAATTATCGCGTTAGCGGTCACGACTGCATTTACGGCCCCGGCTTCCGCGCGTGACGGAAGCCCCTACGTTGGCGTCGAGGGTGGACTTCTTGTCGTCACCGACACCAACTTCGGCTATTCCGACGACAACATCAGCGTCAAAGACGCTTACCGCATCGGCCATAAGCTTGGCTTCGATGTCGGCGGCATCGCCGGTTACGACTTCGGCATGTTCCGCGTCGAAGGTGAAGTTGCCTACAAGCGCGCGACCGTGAACGAAGTGTTCGTCGACGACCTGATCGACGGCGACGGTGGCGTGAAGCCGGGCGACTTCGACGGTTCGGGACGTTCGACTGTCCTGTCGGTGATGGGCAACGCACTGCTTGACGTCGAACTCGATGGCGATCGCTTCGCGGGTTACGTTGGCGGCGGTCTTGGCGCTGCGCGCGTCAACCAGCGCGTTGTGGTCGAGAGCATCGACCGCACCTTCAACGGCCGGGACAGCGGCATCGCGTACCAGGCCATTGCCGGCCTTCGCTATGCGCTCACCCCGAACCTGGACCTGGGCGCCAAGTACCGGTTCTTCACGGTGCCGAAGCTCCGCTACGACGTCGACGGGCCGACGCCGTTCCGGATCGATGCCAACCAGTTCCGGTCGCACAGCATCCTGGCGAGCCTAATCTACAACTTCGGCGCCGTGGCTGTTGCGCCGCCGCCGCCGGTTATCGTCGAGCAAGCGCCGCCGCCGGCTCCGGCCCCGGCCACGCAGACCTGCCCCGACGGTTCGGTGATCCTGGCGACGGACATGTGCCCGCCGCCGCCGCCGCCGCCGCCGGCCCCGGCACCAGAGCGCGGCTAAGCGTTCTGACCGGCTGAACCTGGCGCCGAGGCGCCGGGTCCAGTGACAAGATAGAGGGTCGCCGTTGCAGCTGCAGCGGCGGCCCTTTTCTTTTGTTCGGAACCGTTGCCCCGCCCAAACTCGTTATCCTTGCAGTCGCGAGGAGAAACGACATGAGCGCAATCCCAACCCGCCCCGCCCCCCTGGGTGGACCAGCCCACCCGCGTGGAGCCGTCCAGCCGCGTGGAGCCGCCCAGCCGCGCGGTGCCGCCCACCGGCGCGGAGCGGCCCGCACCATCGGCCGCCTGGCGATGGTGGCGGGAAGCCTGGCCGCGGCCGGATGCGTCAGCGTCGCCGACCCGGCGTACGTCCGGCAAGTCCAACTGACGAGCGCGTCGGGCCAGGCGCTTGGCACCGTCGGCCTGTGGCAATCGGCGGGCGCGGTGAGCCTGCGCGTTGCCGCAGCCGGACTGCCGCGCGGCGTGCACGGCATCCACATTCACGGCGTTGGCCGCTGCGACCCGCCGGGGTTCGAAAGCGCCGGCGGCCACTGGAACCCGGCGGCGCGCAAGCACGGGCTCAACAACCCCGCCGGCCACCACGCCGGCGACCTGCCGAACCTGATCGTGTCCGCCAACGGCGTCGCCAACCAGTCGATGGTGCTGTCGGGGGCGAGCCTGGCGAGCCTGTCCGACGCCGACGGATCGGCGCTGGTCATCCACGCGGCGCCGGACGACCTGGTCAGCGACCCGAGCGGCAACAGCGGCGCGCGCATCGCCTGCGCGGTGATCGCACCACCGCTCTAGACGAGCGGGCCAACCGGGCAGCGGTGCGCGCCAAATGGCAGACGGGCGCCGCGACCTTCGTCGCGACGCCCGCCCGTCAGTTCAGTCCTGTCGCTGATTAACGGCGGTAGGGGTTGTAGCGAGCGACCCGAAGCCCGGTCACCGCACCGCGATAGTCGACGTTACAGCGGAACGAGAGATCGGCCCCGGCCTGCTGCGCATAACGCGGATCGCCATAGCCCGGCTGGCCGTAGCGGTTGTTCGTCATGCCCGTGGAAATCAGGCCCTGGACGCGCACGCCGTTACGGACGCGGGCGACCTGCGTGATGTTGGTCACGCGCATGCCCGGGGCGACGACCTGGCGGTTGTAGCCGTACTGCTGGCCGTAGCCCTGACCCTGGCCCTGATAGCCGTAGGCATTGCCGTAGGGCTGACGATATTGGGCGCCGGCCTGGGCAAGCGCCGCGCTGGCGCAACGCTGCACCGCGGTACGATCGTTGACGTTGTAACGGTTGCCGAGGAGCTGATCGACGATCTGCTGCACCGGGTTCACGTTCTGGTTCTGGTAGCCATATCCCTGCTGGTAAGGCTGCGGGTAGGGCTGCGGATAAGGCTGGCCATAGACCTGGGCCGCGGCAGGAGCGGCCATACCGGCAATGGCCGCGCCGGCGGCGAAAATGTGGACGATCTTCATCAAACTGGTCCTCGTCTCCGCCGGGGAACGCCGGGGGAGTTCAAGGACAAGAACGTTTCGGCTGCGCGGTTGGTCGCATGAACCGAAAACAACCGTGGCAGCGGGCTAGGTTCATCGGCGGCCTGGAGAGCCGTTGAACCGCCCCGCTTTACTCGGCGGGCCTTTCGATGCACGTTTCCGCTGCGTCCCGCTCGGGGGAAGGGGCGCGTAACCTGGGGGAGTTCATCAATGTCGTTTCTGTTTGTCCCGCTTGCGGCGCTCGCCGCGGCGCAATCCGCCGCGCCCGCTCAACCCATCGCTGCGCCCGCCGCGCAAGCGGTCATCCTGGCGCCCGCCGCCGGTGACGTGCTGCGCGCCGGCACCGATGTGCCGCTGACCATGGCCGAAGGGATCACCACCGCCGGCAAGAAGCTGCGTGTCGGGCAACGCGTTCGCCTGACGGTCACGTCCGACGTTCGCCTTGGCACCCGGGTCGTCATTCCGGCCGGAAGCCCGGCGGAAGCGGAGATCACCGACGTGCGCAACAAGGGCATGTGGGGCAAATCCGGCCGCATCGAAGCGCGCGTGCTCAACGTCCGCGTCGGCGACCGGCTGATCCGGCTAACCGGCACGTTCGACGACAAGGGCGTCACCGGCACCGCCGGCGTTGTCGCTGCGATCGCACTGGTCCCGGTCGCGGGCTTTTTCGTCACCGGCACCAGCGCCAGCATCCCGGCAGGGGCGGGCGTGAAGGCATTCCTGGACGAAGATTTGAAAATCGCAGCGCTTTAAGCTGCGTTTCCAGACCAATTAATGGGGAGGGCCGGCGAGCGTTGCGCCGGCCCTTTTCGCGTCAGTCGCGGAGCGCGGCGGAGACCTTGCCGCCGTTCTTTTCAAGTTCCTGCATCACCGCCTTGTGCAGCCAGATGTTCATTTCGGCGCTGCCGTCCTTTTCGCCGGTGTAGCCGAGCTCGGTCGCCAGTTCCTTGCGGTTGTCGAGGCTGGAATCGAGGTCGAGCAGCTTCATCAGGTCGACGATCGAGCTCTGGTAATTGAGCTCCTGCCCCTTCTGCGCCGCCATCTGCGCCAGCACCGCGTCGACATCGACCTGCTGCTGGGGCGCGGGTGCCGGGGCCTGCTGCTGCGTTTGCGGGGCGGCCTGGGGCTGTGCCTGCGGCGCGGGCTGCGCCTTGTCCTTGTGGCCGAAGATGGCGTCCTTGATCTTGCCGAAAATGCTCATGCCGGAATCTCCCTTTGGTCGACAGACGAAGGGCGGGGGGCATGGTTGCATCGGCCTGCCCGAATGGCGGCGGGCCGGACCTTAACCGAGATGCGCCGTTCAAAAAGGAGAGAGTCGAATGACGATTCCGGAAGACGATTCCGGGCGGGCGTCCAGCCTGCCGACCCCGGTATTGCCGGTGATCTGCGACAGTTGCCGAGCGCAAGGGGCGGCGGGCGAGGGACAGTTCGCCGAGGTCGGCGACATCCTGCATTTCGCGCCGGTGCCGCGGCGGCCGCAGGTCGGCAACTGGACGCCCGATCAGCAGCGCGCGTTCATCGTCGCGCTGGCCATCACCGGCAGCCCCAAGCGCGCGGGGATCGCCATCGGCCGCGACGACCGCGGGGCGATGAAGCTGCGCACCGCCAAGGGCGGCGAGAGCTTCAGCAAGGCATGGGATGCGGCGCTGGCGATCTTTGCCGAGAAGGAAAAAGCGGCCGAGCGCGAGCGGACGAAGGGGCGGTTGGAGGCGCGGGCGGGGCGTCATGGATCGGCTGGACCATCCGGGCGCAGCAAGGAAGACCAGGAGGCGGACCTGGCGCGGGAGCGCGAGGACTATGAAGCGGCGCGGGCGCGCATCCGCGACCGCCTGCTACGCGCGCGGCGGCTCTACCTGTTCACCTTATGCGCCGACGAGGCGAAGCAAGCGGCGTGGGAGGCGCTGTGCGGGCCGGTCGACTGGGCCAGGGCGCTGGAGATGAAGCCGCAGGACAATGAGCCCTATCCGGTGCGGATGGTCGAGCCCGACATGCTGCTGACCGCCGAGGGCGGGTGCATCCCGGACATGGTCGGCTGCGGACGCGATCGCGGGCAGGAGTATGTGGCGGCGTGCGACGAGGCGCGGGAGACGGGCGAGGAGGGGCCGGCGGTGCGGCGGCTTTTTGGATGTGCGATTACGCCCAGCGAGTTGCCGCTGTGAGAGGCTCCCGTTTCCCCGCGCCCTAGCAAGCCGGCTTAGACAAGCTCAGCCATGCAGTCGTTCTTGCACCTCATTCGCCAACGCTTGCATCTCAGCGTCGCGGGGAAAGCGACGCATCGCCTCACGCACGTGGGCTTGCACGACTGCCAAATCGCTTTCCCTGAGAGCAGACGACGTGGGCAACGTTCTGAGGCCCTGAAACAGCACCATGTATGGGTGCACACTCGAACGGTTACGTCGCTTCTCTATGCTGATGGCTTCTCCCACACTAGCCATGGCCTCGGTCAACAGAGCGTCAGCGTTATCAGCTACAGCCGCTTCACTGAACAAAATCTTCGCCAACGTAGTGAGTGTTAGCGGATGCCGCTCGATTGAAACGGCATGCCTTGCATGACCTATGGCGAGGTCCAGCGCGCCTCGGAAGTCTTCGCTACCATTTTCTGAGTTTTGAGATCGGTAAAGATACAAAAGCGCAACTTGCTCCCAGTATCTTGAGTTCCAGCGCCATTCATCCTCGACTTCTTCGTATAGTTCGCCCGCGCGATCGCCGAGAAATCGCTCGACCACTTGATCTAAGTCAAACAGCCGGGCCGCCAGACGTGCCTCCGGGGTTCTCTGCACAATTGTCTTCCGATTGACTCGGGGCGCGATAGCCTTCCCTAGTCCCACAAACACTCCAAAGAGGTCGTCCGGATAACGCTCAGCAGTTACCTCAAGTATTCGAGTTGCCAGCGTGCCATTGAGAGGCACTACGTAATTCCGTGTAGGTTCTTCGGAGTAGGTCAACGGCAGCGGATGCATCGCATTAAATTGACCGCTGATTGCTGCGCCTGAACTTGCAGCAATCAGCAAATCGAACTTGATGCCACTCTTCGTGCAGTATTGAGCAAGGGCCGCGGTCAAGTATCGCATACGATCGATGCGATTTGCCTCTGCAATCAACGAATCGACGATGCGGTCGAGGGGTCGCAGATCATTGAGAATCCTGCAGCATGCGACAGCGATCGGTTCTCCTTTTAAAGAGCTGATCGACCCTTTTTTGTCGGTGATGATAGTACCCGATCCAACAAGACCTGCCTCCACATAAGTGTTAATCAATTGCTCGGCCTCAAGCTCACCCAATGCAGGAGATCGCTCCGTATCAAACTTTGTGCCCGCTAGCACTTCACTAACGAAGCGATGCCGATATGAGCGTTCTGCAGCCAAAAAGACCAAATCACTCTTCGTTGTAAGTTTTAACACGCTTTCGATTGAGTAAACCTGATCAGCGAAGTCATCAACGAGTACTAGGCAGCGACCAGCTATTCTATCCAGCATGGAAGCTGTGAACTTCGGCTCAAGCCGGCTCACAGCAGAACAAGCAAGCACGACAGTACCTTGTCGAGCGAAATCATAGCCAACTCGGCGCAACGTTGTCGTCTTTCCGATACCGACGTGGTCAGAAAGGAACACCAGTCTCCTGTTACTTGCGCCGGTAAAACAACTTTCCACCGCCTTTAAGACATTGGTGTTTACTGGTCGAGCGATGTCGTACTGCTGGCCCAGGTCACTCCAAGTGGGAGCGTGACCAAAGAAAAAGCGAGGGTTATGCGTGTCAGGGACAGCCGCTGCGGGAACTTTCTCAAAGTCCGTATAGAAACTACTTACGTCTTGCGTCGATATGTCCTCGATGAATATGGCTCGATCATCCGCCGGCACAAGTTCGTGAGGACGTGGACGGGTCCGGATATTGCTATCGATGTATTCAATGAACTCTTCCGATGTGCCCGGGAAACGTAGCAACCCGAGCCGTTCGCACTCTGCATCAGTGACTACATCTCCAAAAGGCTCGACTAAGATTGAGGGGCCTCTGTCGCCTCGAGTAGTAGCCTGCGACCGCAAAGAAAGGAAAAAGTCGAGGTCTACCTCGTCCAAGGATGATCCAACGATAAAAAACGGCTCGCTGGCGAGAAGTTGGGACAGGACCACCATCCAAGGATTGGCTGACTTAATGATCTGCAGATAAGCTTCGCGAGAAAATATGTAGCCATCCTCAGGCCTCTGCACGAAGCCGTGTAGATGGATGATCGGGACGTGCGAGCGATCGCGGACATCTTCGTAAGCATCTCGAAAGTTGCGAGTGGCGGGAAGCTGGTACGGCTGGCCTGTGGCATAAGCCGCCTCAAGTGCGTCATCGATGTTTAGAGTGAAGATTCGCCGCCAAATGAACGTGGGAAGCGCGCGCAGTGCTGGGCCGGGCACGGACCCGGAAAACCGTGCCGTGACGTGTTGATCAACCTCATCGGCGGTCAAAGTCTGGTATATTCTTTGTAATGAGTGCCCCGTCTTCGCTGACTTGAGCTTACAAAGCTCTAAGCGGAATGGATCGGCTAACGGCAGGTCGACGTTGCCAGCGTTCTTAGAGCCGAGGCTTGCGGCAGCACCGAGTAACAAATTGTAGTCGCCGGCGCGGAGACTAATGGCCGCTCGGTCAAGCTGTTCAGCGGTTAGGAAAGCCATTGCCTCTGCGCCTCATCTATCGAGTTGAGATGATGCAATCAGGCCTTTGTGGCGTCTAGTCTAGGGAGAAACTGATCGGCTCAAAGCGGCCGCCGAATTGCTCCGACCCTCACTTTGCCGGAATCATCTCCGCCTGATCCGCTGCCACCTTCCGCTTCCGCGGCTTCGGCTTCGTAAGTGACTGGGCTCCTGCCTCCGCAGGAGCACGGGTGGCCCGCTCCAGCAGCGGCTTCAGATACTGCCCCGTGAAGCTGGCCTCGCTCGCCGCCACAGTCTCCGGCGTGCCTTCGACGACGATCCGCCCGCCATTCACGCCGCCGCCCGGCCCGAGGTCGATCACCCAGTCGGCGGTCTTGATGACGTCCAAATTGTGTTCGATCACCACCACGGTGTTGCCCTGCTCGACCAGGCGGTGGAGGACTTCGAGGAGCTTGCGGACGTCTTCGAAGTGGAGGCCCGTGGTCGGCTCGTCGAGGATATAGAGGGTCTGGCCGGTCGAGCGGCGGGACAGTTCCTTGCTGAGCTTCACGCGCTGCGCCTCGCCGCCGGACAGGGTCGTCGCCTGCTGCCCGACCTTGACGTAGCCGAGGCCGACTTCCTGAAGCATCCGCATCTTGTCCCGAATGCCGGGGACCGCCTTGAAGAACTCGACCGCGTCCTCGACCGTCATGTCGAGCACGTCGGCGATGCTCTTGCCCTTGAACTTCACCTCCAGCGTTTCGCGGTTGTAACGCTGGCCGTGGCAGACGTCGCAGGTGACGTAGACGTCGGGCAGGAAGTGCATCTCGATCTTCAGGAGGCCGTCGCCCTTGCACGCCTCGCACCGCCCGCCCTTGACGTTGAAGCTGAAGCGGCCGGGCTTGTAGCCGCGCGCCTGGCTTTCGGGCAGGCCGGCGAACCAGTCGCGGATCTGGGTGAAGGCGCCGGTGTAGGTCGCCGGGTTGGAGCGCGGGGTGCGGCCGATCGGCGACTGGTCGATGTCGATGACCTTGTCGAGCTGCTCTAAGCCCCTGATGCCCTGGCACGGACCGCAGACGATGCGGGCGCCATTCAGCGCTCGGGCGGCGCCGGCGTAGAGCGTGTCGATGGTAAGCGACGACTTGCCGGAGCCGGAGACGCCGGTGACGCAGGTGAAGGTGCCGAGCGGGATCTTGGTGGTAACGTTCTGCAGGTTGTTGGCGGTGGCGCCCTGGACGGTGACGAACTTGCCGTTGCCCCTCCGGCGCTTGGCGCCAAGCGGGATCTCGCGCCGGCCAGAGAGGTAGTCGGCGGTGATGCTGTCTTCGCAACCGAGGATGTCGTCGAGCGTGCCGGAGCAGACGACGGTGCCGCCGCGAACGCCGGCGCCGGGGCCCATGTCGATGATGTGGTCGGCGTTGCGGATCGCATCCTCGTCATGCTCGACCACCAGCACGGTGTTGCCGAGGCCCTTGAGGCGCTGCAGGGTCTCGAGCAGGCGGTCGTTGTCCTTCTGGTGGAGGCCGATGCTGGGCTCGTCGAGGACGTAGAGCACGCCCGACAGGCCGGAGCCGATCTGGCTGGCGAGGCGGATGCGCTGGCTCTCGCCGCCGGACAGGGTGCCCGACTTGCGGTCGAGGTGCAGGTAATCGAGCCCGACATTGTGGAGGAAGCCGAGCCGCTCGTTGATTTCCTTGAGGATGGCGCGGGCGATCTCGCTTTGCTGCGGGGTCAGTTTCTCGTCGAGCGAGCCGAACCATTTGTGCGCGTCGGCGACGGAGCGGGCGGTGCCGGAGCTGATGTGCTCGCCGGCGATCTTCACTGACAGCGCTTCGGGCTTGAGGCGGGCACCGTGGCAGACTTCGCACGGGCGGCTGCCCTGGTAGCGTGACAGCTCCTCGCGCATCCACGCGCTTTCGGTCGACTGCATGCGGCGGTTGAGGTTGCCGAGCACGCCTTCGAACGGCTTCTTGACCTCGTACGACTTGCGGCCGTCGACGAAGCGAAGCGTGACGGGCCGCCCGCCGGTGCCGTTGAGGACGACCTGTTGCGCTTCCTCGGGCAAATCCTTCCACGGCGTTGCCAGGTCGAAATCGTAGGCGCGGGCAAGGCTGCTCAGCACTTGCATGTAGTAAGGCGAGGGCGGCTGCGACTTGGCCCAGGGCACGACCGCGCCCTTGGCGATGCTGAGGTTGTGGTTGGGAACGACCAGGTCCTCGTCGAACACCAGTTTCTCGCCCAGGCCATCGCAAGCGGGGCAGGCGCCCTGCGGCGCGTTGAACGAGAACAGCCGCGGCTCGATCTCGGCAATGGTGAAGCCGCTGACGGGGCAGGCGAACTTCTCGGAAAAGACGATCCGGCCGGGCGCGCCATAATCGAGCTTCATGCCCGACTGCTGCTCCGGCTCGGCGGGCGGATCGGCGGGGTCGAGGAATGCAAGGCCGTCGGCAAGCTTGAGCGCGGTCTCGAAGCTGTCGGCGAGGCGCGCCTCAATGCCTTCGCGCACCGCGATGCGGTCGACCACCACCTCGATGTCGTGCTTGTACTTCTTGTCGAGCGCCGGCGCGTCCTCGATCGCATAGAACTCGCCGTCGATGCGGACCCGGGTAAAGCCGGCCTTCTGCCACTCGGCCAGCTCCTTCTTATACTCGCCCTTGCGGCCGCGCACGACGGGCGCGAGGAGGTAATGGCGGCTGCCCTCGGGAAGCGCCATCACGCGGTCGACCATCTGGCTGACCTGCTGCGCTTCGATCGGAAGGCCGGTGGCGGGGGAGTAGGGAACGCCGACGCGCGCCCACAACAGGCGCATGTAATCGTATATTTCCGTGACGGTGGCGACCGTCGAGCGCGGGTTCTTCGAGGTCGTCTTCTGCTCGATCGAGATGGCCGGCGAGAGGCCGTCGATATGCTCGACGTCCGGTTTCTGCATCATCTCCAGGAACTGACGAGCATAGGCCGACAAGGATTCGACGTAGCGGCGCTGGCCTTCGGCATAGATGGTGTCGAACGCGAGGCTGGACTTGCCCGAGCCGGACAGGCCCGTGATCACGGTCAGGCTTTCGCGCGGGATGTCGACATCCACGCCTTTGAGATTGTGCTCACGCGCGCCGCGCACAGAGATATGGGTTAGCATCGGCCTTTTTCGTTCCGTTTATGTTCTGAGGCTACGCTGCTGCCCTGCGGCGGTCAACGCGCGGAAACGCAGATGGGTGTTGGCAACCGAAATTGCCATGCTTTGCCGGTGCTTGGGCGCAGTTGAGGAGAGGTTCGTCGATGCATCCGGCGGTTTGTCGAGCCAGGCTGGCGCGGCCGGGCGGATTTAACGACCCCCTTTCAGCAAGCGCTCCGGCTTCACCGTCGTAGCTGTATGATCTGCCCACGTTCGGGCGGAATGCAAAGCGGGAGCCCCGTTTCTCCCGTGTAGGGGAGCCGCCTACCCTTTAGGTGGCTCCCCGTTTCCTTTCCGATCCGCTGAAAAGTTCGCGCATCGTGTCTTGCCTTTTATTAGTCGTTAGACTAAAGACTAATAAAAGGAGAGTGAGATGGCTATGACGATGTTGGCGGCGGCAGTCCTGAGTGTCGCGGTGCCTGCTGCGCCAGGACGCGAGATTACAATTGCGGGCCCCCAAGGCGCGCTGGCCGGCGTCTACCAAGCGGCGGGCAAGGGCGCGCCGGTCGTCGTCATCATTCCAGGTTCCGGACCGACCGACCGCGACGGAAACAACCCGCTTGGGATCACCGCAAGCTCCTACAGGATGCTTGCTGAGGCCCTGGCGGCGAAAGGCGTCGCCAGCATCCGCATCGACAAGCGCGGCATGTTCGGCAGCAAGGCGGCCGTTCCCGACGGTAACAAGGTGACCATCGCCGAATATGCTTCCGACGCCCGCAAGTGGGCCGCCGAAGCGACGCGCCTTACCGGCGCCAAATGTGCATGGCTTGCCGGGCACAGCGAAGGCGCGCTCGTCGCGCTTGCCGCTGCCCAAACGCCGGGGCTTTGCGGCGTCGTATCGATCGCCGGCGCCGGACGGCCGATCGGCACGATCATGCGCGCGCAGCTGCGGGCCAACCCGGCCAACGCACCGCTGCTTGATGACGCATTGGCAGCCATCGATGCGCTGGAGAAGGGGGGCAGTGTCGATGTGTCGGCAAAGCCGCGGCCGCTGCAAATGCTGTTTAGCGCCGCGGTCCAGCCTTATTTCCGCGACCTGTTTTCGTACGACCCGGCCCGCCTCGCGGCGACGGCGAAAGGCCGGTTGCTGATCGTCCAGGGCGGCCGCGACCTGCAGGTCAGCGTCGCCGATGCCGAAGCGCTCAAGGCCGCGCGGCCGGACGCCACGCTGGCGATCGCGCCGAATGCCAACCATGTGCTGAAGTCGGTTCCCGACGACCGCGCCGCCAATCAGGCGAGCTATGGCGATTCCTCACTGCCGATCGACCCGGCCGTCGTCGATGCGGTCGCTGCGTTCGTGTTGCCGGGCGGCAGGTGAACCAGCTGTTCGAAGCGCTGGCGCACCCGACCCGGCGCGAAATCCTCGAGCTGTTGAAAAAGGGAAGTGCGACGGCGGGCCAAATCGCCGACCGGTTCGATGTCAGCAAGCCGACCATGTCCGCGCATTTCGCCAAGCTTCGCGACGCCGGCCTGATCCACGCCGACAAGCAGGGAACGAGCATCGTCTACAGCCTGAACCTGTCGCTTCTCGAGGAAGTGTTGATGGCATTCATGGGGCGCATGGGGATCGCGCCCGAAGAGAAAGTGGGACCATGAGCAGGAAGATCATGATTTGGGCGTCGTTGGCCGTCATCGGCGGCTTGCTGCTTGTCGCATTCGTCGTCGGTTCCGGTCTGCCGGGCGACATGCAACTGCCCACCCATTGGGGGCTGGACGGAAAGCCCGACAGCTTCTCGGGCAAATGGACGGCGCTGCTCACGCCGCCGGCGATCGCAGCGGGCGTGTCGCTGCTCTTCATCTTGCTGCCGGCAATCGAACCGCGCCGGAAGGGGCTGGAGCGCAGCGAAGGGCTCTACGTTGCCGGTTGGGCCGGAGTGCTGTTGATCAGCGCCCTCATCGAATTGGCGGTCGTTGCGGCGGCGCGGGGCTGGAACCTGTCGGCTGCAACCTTGATCCTGGGCGGGGTCGGGGCGCTGTTCGTGCTGTTGGGCAACCAATTGTCGAAGTCCCGAAGCACCTACACGGTCGGGATCAGGACGCCGTGGACGCTGGCCAGCGAGGAGGTGTGGATCAAGACCCATCGCCTTGGCGGAAAGCTGTTCGTCGCCGGCGGGCTCGTCATGCTGATCGCCGCCTTGGCCGATGTTCCTGCGTCGTTGGTTGGCACCCTCGTCATCTCCGTGACTGCCGTGGTCGCGGTCATTCCGGTGGCTTACAGTTACTGGGTCTGGCGGGCCGAAGTCGAAGGGCGGAACGAAGGGTAACTTCGATTTGTCATCCGGAGGCGGGATGGTCTCAAGAAACGGGCTTACGACGAGGCAGGAGTTTGCGTCCGGTTTTTCTTGAAAGCCCCTTGGCCATCCCCGATATAGGGAGAGGTCGGGGTGTGTCGTCGAGGCCCCCCGGAAGAGGAGTAGAAATGCAGAACCAGTTCGACCCGCGCACGACAGGCGTAGGCCCAGCCGCGACGGTTGGGGTCCCGCGCGCCGCCCGCGATGCGGGCCTTCGGTCCTACATGCTGTCGGTTTACAACTACATGGCGTCAGGCGTGCTGCTGACCGGCCTCGTGGCGCTTCTGTTCGCTTCGTCCGGGTTGGCGGAGCAAGTACTCAACACGCCGCTGCGCTGGCTGATCATGCTTGCGCCGCTTGGCTTCGTGATGGCGATGAGCTTCGGCCTCAATCGCATGACCACCGGGACGCTGCGGACCTTGTTCTGGGCATTTGCGGTGACCATGGGCCTGTCGCTGTCGTCGATCTTCCTGGTCTACACCGGGATGTCGATCGCGCAGACCTTCTTCGCGGTTTCCGCCGGGTTCGCCGGTCTTAGCCTCTACGGCTACACGACCAAGCGCGACCTGAGCGGGTTCGGTACGTTCCTGATCATGGGCGTGATCGGCCTGCTGGTGGCGATGGTCATCAACATGTTCCTGCAATCGCCGGCGATGATGATGGCGATCAGCGCGATCGGTGTCCTGCTGTTCGCTGGCCTGACCGCTTACGACACGCAGAAGATCAAGAGCATGTACGCCCACGTCGCGGGCACGGACATGATGGGCAAGGTCGTGATCATGGGGGCGCTGAACCTCTACCTCGACTTCATCAACATGTTCACGTTCCTGCTCAGCTTTATGGGCGACCGCCGGTAGCATCCGGCTCCCCATGAAGCTCATGGGCGACCGCCGTTAGTCGCGGCGCGCAAACAGGTTGGAAGGGCCGGTGGCAACGCCGGCCCTTTTTTTATGCCCCGATCTGCGTAATCTTCGTGACTGGAGTCGCCGAAAGAGGGGGTCTGCGATGCCTTACCGTCATGCACATTGGTATCTGCTCGCTTTGTTTCCGCTCGCCGGACTGGCGTTCTGGCAGAGTTACATTTCGCAATTCACGACGGCGTCCGGAGAGTTCCACGCCCACGGCCTGACCGCCAGTTCGTGGCTCATCCTGTTGCTGTTCCAGAGCTGGTCGATCCAGAAGGGCACCCGCCAGCTTCATCGCACCGTGGGCACCGCGAGCCTGGTGCTGTTCCCGTTGTTCCTGGCGGGCGGGGCAAGCATCTTCTTCGGCATGGCCGACCGCTATGCCGCCGGGTCGCCGTTCCACGTGATGTACGCGCCACGGCT
Source organism: Sphingomonas sinipercae (assembly GCF_011302055.1). NCBI lineage: Bacteria > Pseudomonadati > Pseudomonadota > Alphaproteobacteria > Sphingomonadales > Sphingomonadaceae > Sphingomonas > Sphingomonas sinipercae. The sequence continues at coordinate 1,737,643 of NZ_CP049871.1, read as the reverse complement.
CGCCTGGCTCGATTTCGTCGGCGTCGCCGGCTTTGCCTATTTCTACTACGAAGCGCTTCGCCAGCGGCGCAAGGTGCACCCGCATTCCGGTTATATGCTGGCGACGGTCATCTTCCTGCTGCCGCCGATCTTCGGGCGGCTGATGGCGATCCCGCTGGGCGTGCGCGGACCGGAAGACTTCGGCAAGCTCGGGACCGGGTTCCAGCTCGCCAATTTCCTGGTCGCGGGGCTCGCCTTCTTCATCGCCTATCGGCGTGGGCAGCACGGCCGCCCGTTCGTGCTTGCAGGCGTGCTGACCTTGCTGGCCGCGATCCTGTACCAGGTGATCGGCGGAATGGCGGCGTGGCAGAACCTCTTTGCCAAGGCTGCTGCGCTGCCGACCCTGCCGTTCGCGCTCGCCGCCGGGGTCGCCGGCGTCGGCGTGGCCTATGCGGGTTGGAACGCTGGACGCCGAGCGCTGCCGCCGGGCGTGGTGGCGGCCTAACCGAGGTAGCGGGCGAAGAAGCGCAAGCTGCGTTTCCACGCCAGTTCGGCCGCTTTCGCATCGTAACGCTCGGCCGAAGTGTCGTTGTTAAAGGCGTGGTTCGCGCCGGGATAGTTGTAGGCGGTGACCGTCTTGCCGGCCTTGCGCAGCGCCTCCACCCAGGGCCAGGCGGTGGCGCTGACGCGGTCGTCAAGCGCGGGGACGTGGATCATCAGCGGGGCGGACACCCTGGCGGCCTCGGCCGGGTCGGGCGCCGGTCCGTAATAGACGACCGCGGCATCGAGCTTGTCGCCGGCAGCGACCGCGAGGCGGTTCACGAACGCGCCGCCCCAGCAAAAGCCGACCGCGCCAAGCTTGCCGCCGCGACTTCCCGCGGCCAGTTCGTCCAGCATCTTGACCGCAGCAGCAACGGCGGCGCCGAGATCGAGCCTGCCAATCGCATCGCGTGCCGCGTCCTCGTCCCTGGGCGTGCCGCCGACCGGCGACAGGAAATCGGGCGCGACCGCGCGGTAGCCGGCAAGCGCCAGTCGCCGCGCGACGTCGCGGATGTGGTCGTTCAGCCCGCGGTTCTCGTGGATCAACATGACTGTCGGCTTCAGCGAGCGCGTTCGCGGCTCGGCGAGGTAGGCGCTGTACCCGCCGCCCAGCACCATAGTGCGGGTGGTCAATCGGCGGTCGTCGGCGGGGACCACGGCGGCTGCGGCCGGCGAAGCGGCGATGGCGCCGATCATCGCTTCCGCAGCGGCCGCGCTGCCGGCAAGCGCGATCATCCGCGCCATGAATTCGCGGCGCTCCATGCCTTCGTGCGTGAAGCGATCGTAGAGCGCGATGGCGCGCTGGCGCAGGTCCCGGCTCATTGCGCCGGTTGCTCGGCCTGCTGCCTGGCTTGCGCTTCGGCAATCAGCTTGCCGTCGATCTCACTGGCGCGACGGTAGGCGTCGCGGTCGGTCATCCGCCTGGCGTAGTCGGTGAACGCGGGCCGGGGGTCGAGTAGCTTGAAGGTCAGCATGAAGTTGATCATCGCCCCGACGAACAGGTCGGCGGCGGTGAAGCGGTCGCCGGCGATGAATTGCTTGCCGCTGACCGCTTGCTCAAGCGTGTCCATGGCCAGGTCGTAATTGCCGAAGCCGGCCATTGCCTGGCGATCCGCCGGCACCTCCCAATTCATGGCCCTGGCGGTGAATGCGGCCTCCACCGGCCCAGAAGTGAAGAAAATCCAACGGTAATAGTCCGCCCGGTCCTTCGGATCCGGCGCCAGCCCGGCCTTGGGGAAGGCGTCGGCGAGATAGCAGCAGATGGCAGCCACTTCGGTCACCGCCTTGCCGTTGTGGACGATGGCCGGAACCTTCCCCATCGGATTGATGGCGAGATAGTCCTCACCCTTCATCGTCGTCCCGTAATCGAGCAGCTTCGTCTCGTACGGCTCGCCGACCTCCTCCAGCATCCAGCGGATCGTCTGCCCGCGCGACATCGGGTTGGTATAGAAGGTGAGGTTGGCCATCTTTTCTCTCCTCTTGAACCGGCCGGCTTAGCCGCGCTCACCCTTTGCCGGCGCCTTCACCACCGGCTGCGGTGCCGGGGCAGGGCTGCCGCCGCGTTCCCCGGCGGTGCGGTCGCGCCTGGCGCGAAATTCGCTGTCCGCACTCCAGCCCGGCCAGTCGCGGCTGTTGGCAAGCCGCATGCCCAGGTTGTGGAGCAGCTGAGTGTCCTGCGCCATGCCGCGGAAGTCCCAGCTCGGCGACCATTCGTCATCCGGCTGGTGGTAGCGCTTGTCGCGATAAGCCGCGGCCAAGGCTTCCCCACGCGCCGTCCCGCCGCTGACCAGGTCGTTGCCGCCCCCGAAGCTGATTGCCGGGACGCCGACCTTGGCCATCGAAAAGTGGTCGGAACGGAAGAAATAGCCCGCCTCCGGGTGCGGGTCGGGGCTGTAGTAGCGGCCCTGCTTCTTTCCTTCCTCGACCAGCATGTCGAGCAGGCCGAGCTTGGCATTGCCGGAGATGGTGAAGTTCTTCGCCGGCCCGTTGATGCTGCCCCCATCGGTGTTGAGGATGCCGACGGTTTTGCCCAGCGGAAACAGCGGGTTCTGCGCGTAATATTCGGAGCCGAGCAGCCCCTTTTCCTCCGCGGTTACGGCCAGGAATACGACCGAGCGGTCGGTCCGCGGTTCGCGGGCGAAGGCGCGCGCCTGCTCGATGATCTGGGCAATGCCGGTCGCATTGTCGAGCGCTCCATTATAGATGTTGTCGCCATTCTCGTCGGGCTTGCCGACGCCGAGGTGGTCCCAGTGGCCGGTGTAGATCACGGTCTCGTCGGGATAGCGTTTGCCGGGCAGGTAGCCGACGACGTTGTGCGAGGTGATCACCTCACTGGACGCATCGAAGCGCGACGACAGGCTGGCCTTGAGCGGGACGGGCCGGAAGTCCTTGCGCTTCGCCATCGCCTTGGCCTGCGCGAAGGTCATGCCCGACGCCTGGAAGATGCGATCGGCAAGGTCGCGCTGAATCCAGCTTTCGAAGCCGGTATGCGCCGCCGAGGAATTGTCCCGGACGATGTCGAACTGCTCGTTGGTGTTGGAATTCTTGACCGTGTTCCAGCCGTAGGACGCCGGTTCGGTTTCGTGGATGATGAGAACGCCGGCGGCGCCCCGCCGCGCCGCTTCCTCATATTTGTAAGTCCAGCGACCGTAATAGGTCATCGCCTTGCCGCCGAAATCACCTTCAGCGCCGTCGAAGTCGGGATCGTTGATGAATTCGACCAGCAGCTTGCCGCGGACGTCGACGTCCTTGAAGTCGTTCCATTTCCGCTCCGGCGCCGACGTTCCGTAGCCGACGAACAGCAGCGGGGCGCTCCTGAGGTCGACGCCCTTGGCGCCGTTGAGCGGCGCTTTCACTGCGATCTCGTTGCCCTGGGTCAGCGGGACCGAAGCGCCGCCCAGATCGAGCGTGAATTGGGGCGTGCCGACGATTTCGGCGCGGAGCAGCGGCACCGCTTGTGTCCATTGACGCTTGCCGCCGACGACATCGCCGGCCGGCTGCAGCCCGGCAAGCTCGAGCTGGTTGGCGATGTAGGCGACGGTTTTGGCCTCAGCCCGGCTGGCAGGCGCCCGGCCCTCGTAATCGTCGGCGCCCAGCACCTGCACATGTTTCGAGAGGCGGGCCGGCTCGATCGTGACTTTCGGCGTGGCGGCGAGGGCGGAAACGGAGGCGAGCGCGAGCGCGCTGACGCCCAGCTTGAGGAACGTCTTCACAGCGGTTTCTCCTGAAGGCACGAAAGCGGCACTGCCGCACCGCCCCGCGCACCTCAAGAGGATTCCGCGATTACCCTTCGCCGTCGGCCTTTGCGGTCTTCCGCTTGGCGGCCGCCGCTTTCTTGCTCGGCTTGGGCGCAGCCGGGGTCATTTCGAAGGCAAGCGCATTGTCCTTGATCCGGACCTTGACCTCGCCGCCGTTGACCAACTTGCCGAACAACAGTTCCTCGGCCAGCGGCTGCTTGATCTTCTCCTGCACCAACCGGCCCATCGGGCGCGCGCCATAGAGTTTGTCGTAGCCGCGGTCGGTCAGCCATTGCCGCGCCTCGTCGTCGAGGTCGATGTGGACCCCGCGGTCGGCAAGCTGCAGCTCCAGCTGGAGGATGAACTTGTCGACAACGCGCGCGACCACGGCCGGCGGCAGGTAAGCGAATGGCACGATCGCATCCAGCCGGTTGCGGAATTCCGGCGTGAACATCTTGCGCACCGCATCTTCCTGCGCATCTTCGCGGGTAGCATTGCCGAAGCCGATGCTTTCGCGCGCCATGTCGGAAGCGCCGGCATTGGTGGTCATGATCAGGATGGTGTTCCTGAAATCGACCGTCTTGCCATGATGGTCGGTCAGCTTGCCGTTATCCATGACCTGCAACAGGATGTTGAACAGGTCCGGGTGCGCCTTTTCGATCTCGTCGAGTAACAGCACGCTGTGCGGATGCTGGTCGACCGCGTCGGTCAGAAGGCCGCCCTGGTCGTAACCGACATAGCCCGGGGGCGCACCGATCAGGCGGCTGATCGAGTGACGTTCCATATATTCGGACATGTCGAAGCGCTGCAGCGGAATGCCCATGATCGACGCGAGCTGGCGCGCGACCTCGGTCTTGCCGACGCCGGTCGGGCCAGAGAACAGATAGTTGCCGATCGGCTTGTCGGGATCGCGCAGGCCCGCGCGCGACAGCTTGATCGCCGACGCGAGCTTTTCGATCGCCATGTCCTGGCCGAACACCACGCGCTTGAGGTCAGCCTCGAGATGTTCGAGCACGCGCTTGTCGTCGGTGGACACCGACTTTGGCGGGATCCGCGCCATGGTCGCCACCACTGCCTCGATTTCCTTGGGCGTGATCACTTTCTTGCGGCGGCTCGGCGGCACCAGCATCTGCATCGCGCCGACTTCGTCGATCACGTCGATCGCCTTGTCCGGCAGCTTGCGGTCGTGGATGTAGCGCGCCGACAGCTCGACCGCCGATTTGATCGCGTCGGGCGTGTAGCGGACGTTGTGGTGTCCTTCGAACGAGCTGCGCAAGCCGGCGATGATCTTGATCGTGTCGTCAATCGTCGGCTCGTTGACGTCGATCTTCTGGAACCGGCGAAGCAACGCCCGGTCCTTTTCGAAGTGGTTGCGGAATTCCTTGTAGGTGGTCGAACCGATGCAGCGGATCGTGCCCGACGACAGGGCCGGTTTCAGCAGGTTGGACGCGTCCATCGCGCCGCCCGAAGTGGCGCCGGCGCCGATTACGGTGTGAATCTCGTCGATGAACAGGATCGCGTCGGGCAGCTTTTCGAGTTCCGACACGACGGCCTTCAACCGCTCCTCGAAATCGCCGCGATACCGGGTCCCGGCCAGCAGCGCGCCCATGTCGAGCGAGTAGATCACCGCCGGCTTGAGCACGTCGGGAACGTCGCCTTCGATAATCTTGCGTGCCAGCCCTTCCGCAATCGCGGTTTTGCCGACGCCCGGCTCGCCCACGTACAGCGGGTTGTTCTTCGATCGGCGGCACAGGATCTGAACGGTGCGCTCGACCTCCGGCATCCGGCCGATCAGCGGATCGACTTTGCCGGTGCGGGCCTTCTCGTTGAGGTCGACCGTGAACTGCTTGAGCGCGCTTTCCTTCTTGCCTTCCTTCTCGGCGGCTTTTTCGTCCGTACCAGTGATTTCGTGGGGTTCCGCGGGCGTGTCGCCCTTGCCGACGCCGTGACTGATGTAGGTGACGGCATCGAGCCGGCTCATGTCCTGCTGCTGCAGGAAATAAACGGCGTAGCTCTCCCGCTCGGAAAAGAGCGCGACCAGCACGTTGGCGCCGGTCACGTCGTCGCGGCCGGACGACTGGACGTGCAGGATCGCGCGCTGGACGACGCGCTGGAACCCGCTCGTCGGCGTCGGGTCGGTGCTGCTGTCGGCAACCAGCGCGCCGAGCTCGTTGTCCAGGTAGTGCTTGACGTTGCTCCGCAGCTCGTCGCGATTGACGCCGCAGGCGGTCATCACCTTCGACGCATGCTCGTCGTCGACGAGTGCGATCAACAGGTGCTCAAGGGTCGCATACTCGTGCCTGCGCCGGCTGGCTTCGCCAAGGGCGTTGTGCAGGGATTGTTCGAGTTCGCGAGCAAAACTAGGCATTTAAGAGGGACTCCCACCCGCCCCGGAGCTCACCGAGGCTCAAGCACAATGTCATGTGCGGGTCCGATCCTATCAAGGGCTGCCGGCCCGCTTATCCCCAACTTATCGCTTGAAAAGCTGTTCCGCAGCTGAACGGTGGGCGGTCGCGCGCTGCATGTGCGCCTCGACGCGGCCGATCTCCGCCTTCAGAGCTTCGATGCGCGCTTCAAGCTCGTCGACCGACAACGGGTCGAGATCCTGCTTGGCGAGTTCGGTCAACGGATCGCCGGGCTTGCTCGGGAACATGTCGTCGATGTCCATGGCGATGTCGTTGACCGCTCCACGGGCCAAGTCAATAAGCCGGGAATGAGCGTCATTCCCCCAACGATGCGCGCGATTGTGGCGCCGCAGCCGGACGGACGGCATGAGCTTGCGATCGTCGAGCGGCCGGTGCCGCGGGCGGGTCCGGGCGAGGTGCTGATCAAGGTCGCCGCTGCGGGCGTGAACCGGCCCGACGTGCTTCAGCGCCGCGGCCTTTATCCGCCGCCGCCGGGCGCTCCCGATATTCTGGGACTGGAAGTCGCCGGCGAAGTGGTCGAGGCCGGTGAGGGGGCGCGAGACTTGGTCGGCACGACTGTCTGCGCGCTGGTCGCGGGCGGCGGTTATGCCGAATATTGCGCTGCTCCTTCGGGCACCTGCCTGCCGCTGCCGGCGGGGCTGCCGGCGGTCGAAGCCGCGGCGATTCCGGAGACGCTTTTCACCGTCTGGACGAACCTGTTCGAGCGCGGCTTCGCCGGCGAAGGCGATACCGTGCTGGTCCATGGCGGCACCAGCGGCATCGGCACGATGGCGATCGCGCTGTGCCGCCTGTTCGGGATCAAGGTCGTCGTCACTTGCGGCAGCGACGAAAAGTGCGCCAGCGCCCGCAACCTCGGTGCGTCGGCGGCGATCAACTATCGCACGCAGGATTTCGTCGAAGAGGTGAAGCGGGTGACAGGCGAGCGCGGCGTTCAGGTCGTCCTAGACATGGTCGGCGGCGATTACCTGCCGCGGAATCTCGCTTGCCTGGCGGACGACGGCCGGCACGTGTCGATCGCCTTCCAGCGCGGGGCCAAGGCCGAGCTCGCGATCCCGGACCTGATGCGCCGGCGGCTGACGCTGACCGGTTCGACACTTCGCCCCCGCGGCGTAAATTTCAAAACGCTTCTGCGTGAGGAAATCGAGCGGGCCGTTTGGCCGTTCGTGGCGAGCGGTCAGCTCCGGCCGGTGATCGACGCCACTTATCCCCTCGATCGCGCGGCCGAAGCCCATGCCCGCATGGAAGCGGGCGAGCATGTCGGAAAGATCGTCCTGACGCTTGCCTGACTTGCCGCGCGACGCCGGCGCGCGTAGATGAATTTCTACACGGCCGTCCCGGGAGGGGCGGCCTCATTTGTTTTCAAATTCGGAGAATGCCAGTGGCCCAGCCCCTGATGCCCCACGCGACCGCCGCCTGGCTGGTCGATAATAGCTCGCTCAGCTTTGAACAGATTGCGGAGTTTTGCGGGCTCCACATCCTCGAAGTGCAGGCGATCGCCGACGATACGGCGGCGACGAAGCTGACCGGCCGCGACCCGGTTCGGGCCGGCGAGCTGACCCATGAGGAAATCGAAAAGGGCCAGAGCGACCCCGAGTATCGGCTCAAGATGCAAAAGGAGCCGGACCCGGTGCGCCGCACCAAGGGGCCGCGCTACACCCCGGTGTCGAAGCGCCAGGACAAGCCCGACGGCATTGCCTGGATCATCAAGAACCATCCGGAACTGACCGACGGCCAGATCGGCAAGCTCATCGGCACGACCCGCACGACGATCGCCGCGATCCGCGACCGAAGCCACTGGAACATGGCGAATATCACGCCGAAGGATCCGGTGACGCTCGGCCTCACCAGCCAGCGCGAGCTCGATGCCGCCGTGGCGAAGGCGCAAAAGGCGCTTGGCGCCGTCGCACCGACCGACGAGCGGCTGGACAGCGACCGCGAGGCGCTGATCGTGGAATTGCGTGCCCAGCGCGAGCAGCTGAGCCGCGATGCCGATGCCGCACTGATCGCCGCCGAGCGCGGCGACGAATTGGGCGCCGACGAAATCCTTCCGGGCATCCGCGACCCGTTCAAGCGTTGATTTGGCGGCCATAGGGCGTCATTCCTCAGCCGATGGACCAGCAGGACCCGACGAGCGACCTTAGCTTCGAGGCAGCCTTGGCGCGGCTCGAGGAGATCGTGCGCACGCTGGAGAAGGGCGAAGCACCGCTCGACCAGTCGATCGAGCTTTACCAGGAAGGCGACCGGCTCAAGCGCCTTTGCGAGGCGCGGCTGAAGGCAGCGCAGGCAAGGATCGAGCAAATCGCCTTTGACGCCGACGGCAAGCCGGCGGGCGTCACGGACTTCGATGCCGGCTGATACGATGCAAATCGCTCGGGTCGACCTGTCGGCCGAAGCGGAGCGGGTTTCCCGCGCGATCGACGCTTTTTTCTCCGCCCTGTTGGCGCCTCCCGGCGACGGCAGAAGCCAGCTTTATGAGGCAATGCGCCACGCCGTCCTGGGCGGCGGCAAGCGCCTTCGGCCGCTCCTGACGATCGCTGCGGCGCGGTTGTTTGCGGTCGATGAGGCGCGCGCCATGCGCGTCGCCGGGGCGGTCGAGGCGATTCACGTTTATTCCCTGATCCACGACGATTTGCCGTGCATGGACGACGACGACCTGCGCCGCGGCAAGCCGACAGTCCACATGGCGTTTGACGAGGCCACCGCGGTGCTCGCCGGAGACAGCCTCCACGCGCTTGCGTTCGAAATCCTTGCCGACGAGGCGACCCATCCGGACGCGGCAATCCGCTCGCAACTCGCGCTTGCGCTCGCTCGTGCGGCGGGTCCGTCCGGGATGGCGGGTGGGCAGATGATGGACCTGGCCGCCGAAGGCCGACGCCTGGACCTGCAAGCGATCACTCGGCTGCAGCAGCTCAAGACGGGCGCCCTGATCGAATATGCGATCGAAGCGCCGTGCATCCTGGCGGCCTTGGACCCCGCCGACCGCGCGCCGTACCAGGCTTACGCCGAAGAGGTGGGACTGGCTTTTCAGATTGCCGACGATCTGATCGACGATGGCGGCGACGAAGCGGCGGCCGGCAAGCGGATCGGCAAGGACGCGGCGGCGGGCAAGGCGACATTCGTGTCGCTGCTCGGCGCCGACGGGGCGCGGCGACGAGCGAACGAATTGGTAGATCACGCAATCGGCCGCCTTGACCGTCATGGGCAAGAAGCGGATTTGCTGCGGGCGATCGCGCGCTTCGCGATAGAGCGGGATCGTTGAGATGAGCGAGCGTATCGGCGTTTACCCAGGCACTTTCGACCCGATCACGCTGGGCCACCTGGATATCGTCAAGCGCGCCACCAGGCTGGTCGACAAGCTAGTCATTGGGGTGACCACCAATCCGTCCAAGCAGCCAATGTTCAGCGTCGCCGAGCGGCTGGAGATGGTCCGGCGCGAAGTCGTAGGTTGCAGCGCCAATATCGAGGTCGTCGAGTTCGATTCGCTGCTGATGGACTTTGCGGTCAGCCAGGGAGCGGCCATCATCATTCGCGGGCTCCGCGCCGCCAGCGACTTCGAATATGAATTCCAGATGGCGGGCATGAACCAGCAGCTCAACAATCGGATCGAGACGGTCTTCCTGATGGCCGATGTCTCGCTCCAGCCGATCGCGTCACGGCTGGTTAAGGAGATCGCCCGCTATGGCGGGGCTATCGACAAGTTTGTCCCGCCCAGAGTGGCCGCCGATGTCGCTCGGCAGCTGGGCCGTGGCGCGTAAGGAGAATCGATCGTGAAGAGCGTATTCGCGCTGCCGTTCGTTGCAGCCGCGCTGCTGGTCGCGGTCCCCGCGGCTTCGGCCCCGGCGACCGTTAGCCAGACTGTCCCTGCGGATGTGGCCGCCAACCCGGCCAATCGGCTGACGCTGCAGCTGTCGAACGGCGGGACGGTGGTTATTCAGATGCGGCCTGACGCGGCGCCCAACCATGTACAGCGAATCCAGACGTTGGTCAGGCAAGGCTTTTACGACGGGCTCAAGTTCCACCGCGTCATGCCCGGCTTCATGGCACAGGGCGGCGATCCCAAGGGCACCGGGCAAGGCGGCTCATCGCTTCCGGACCTCGCTGCCGAATTCAATCCCCTGCTCCATTTGCGCGGCAGCGTCGCTGCGGCGCGCAGCGAAAGCCCCGACAGCGCCAACAGCCAGTTTTACATCATGTTCGCGCCCAACACGTCGCTCAACGGCCGTTACACCGTCTTCGGCCGCGTGATTTCGGGGATGGACGCGGTCGATTCCATCGCGCCGGGCGAGCCGCCGGAGGAGCCGACGACGATCGTGAAAGCGACGCTTGGGGGCTGACCGCTTGAGCGGCTAGGGCGCTTTCTCATGCGCGTTGACCTGTTCGATTTCGACCTTCCTGCCGACCGGATCGCCCTGCGCCCGGCACGTCCGCGCGATTCCGCCCGACTATTGGTCGCTTCCGGTGGACGAATCGACGACCGCACGATCCTCGACCTGCCCGACTTGCTCGAACCCGGCGACGTGCTGGTGTTCAACGACACGAAGGTAATCCCTGCCCAGCTCGAAGGGCAGCGGGGGGAAGCAAAGATCGGGGTGACGCTGCACAAGCGCGCGGGGCCGCGCAGCTGGTGGACGTTCGTTCGCAATGCCAAGCGGGTTCGCCCCGGGGACCGGCTGGAGTTCGACGCGGGCGTGGCCGCGACGGCGGTCGAGCGGGCCGATGACGGCAGCATCCTCATCGCGTTCGAAGGTGACGAGCCGGCCGAGCTCCTGCTGGAACGCGCGGGCCGGATGCCGCTGCCGCCCTACATCGCTTCCAAGCGACCGACCGACGAACAGGACCGCGCCGATTACCAGACCGTGTTCGCGGCCGAGGAGGGCGCGGTAGCGGCGCCGACCGCCTCGCTCCATTTCACCCAGCGGCTGCTCGACGCGATCGACCGGCGCGGGGTAGCGCGCGAGGTGCTGACCCTGCATGTCGGCGCGGGGACCTTCCTGCCGGTCAAGGTGGAAACCACTGCGGAACATCGGATGCATTCCGAATGGGGTCGGATCACCCAGGCGACTGCCGATCGGCTCAATCGCGCCCGGGCAGCGTGCGGGCGGATCATCGCCGTCGGCACCACTTCGCTACGCTTGCTCGAAAGTGCCGCCGATGATTCTGGCCGGATTGCTGCGTTCGAAGGGGACACGGCCATCTTCATCACGCCGGGATACAGGTTCCGGGCAGTCGATGGACTGATGACCAATTTCCACCTGCCCCGATCAACCTTGTTCATGCTGGTCAGTGCGCTGATGGGCGTGGACGCGATGAAGGCGATTTACGCCCACGCGATCGAGGCCGACTATCGTTTCTATAGTTATGGTGATGGCAGCTTGCTGTTTCCCGGCTAAGGCCGAGCAACCGTTGGCCGTAAAAAATTGCGACTCCATCGAAATGGGCCGACACGGCCTTTCCTCCGTATTGGCAGCACGTTAAACGATAATTTAACGGACGTTGCCTAGGCCGATTGGGCCGGCCGCGACAGATCAGAGACCAGCATTTATGACCGAGTTAGCAGCCACGCTCCCGCGTGTGCCGAAGCGTTTCTATTTTTCGGTGCGCGCCAAGTTCGTGTTGGCGCTGGCGGTCGCAGTCCTGTGGATGCTCTTCAGCATAATCATTTCGCGCAAGTGGGTCGCAACGCTCGGCGACCTGACCGACCCGATCTTCGCCCTCTTCGCCATCTCGTTCATCGCCTACATTCCCGGCTTTATGAACGCCTTCCTGGTCACCAGCCTGCTGCTGGACCGGCGGCCAAAGCGGGTTAAGCCGGCGACCTATCCCGGCGTCACCGTGCTGATTGCCGCCTATCAGGAAGAGGCAGCGATCGAGGAAACGCTCGAGACTATCGCGGCCGAGGATTACGCCGGCCCGCTTGAAGTCCTGGTGCTGAACGACGGTTCGACCGACCGCACGGTTGAGATTGCGCAGGAAGTGATCAGCCGGCTCTCCTTCCCGCCGCAGGCCGAGGTCCGGATTCTCGATTTCAAGATCAACCGGGGCAAGGCCGCGGTGCTCAATTCCGGACTTCGGGTCGCCAAGCATGACCTCATCGTCACCATCGACGGCGATTCACGGCTGCACCCGGACGCGCTGACCGATATCGTCGAGCGGTTGCTGTCGGATCCGCCCAACACCGTTGCGGTCGCCGGCGCGGTGCTGGTGCGCAATTCGCGGGTGAACCTGCTGACCGGCGCGCAGGAATGGGATTATTTCCACGGCATCGCCGCGGTGAAGCGGATGCAGAGCCTGTACCAGGGCACTCTGGTCGCACAGGGCGCCTTCTCCATCTATCGCCGCGACGCACTGGTCGAAGTCGGCGGCTGGCCGGAAAGCGTTGGCGAGGACATCGTCCTGACCTGGGCGCTGCTTCGGCAGGGCCATCGGGTCGGCTATGCCGAAGATGCGATCGTTTGGACGAACGCGCCGACGACGTTCCGGCAGTTCGCGCGGCAGCGCCAGCGCTGGTCGCGCGGCCTGATCGAGGCATTCAGCCATCACGAGCGGCTGCTGTTCAAGCCCCGACTGACGCAGATGTTCATCTGGTGGAACCTGTTGTTCCTGCCGTTGGACATTGCCTACACCTTCATCTTCATCCCCGGCATCATTGCCGCAATCTTCTTCCAGATCTTCTGGATCGCAGGGCCGATGACGCTCGCGGTCCTGCCGCTTGCGGCTTTGTGGAACCTGATCATCTACCGCACGCAATCGAAGATGTTTCACAAGCAGGGCCTGCAGGTTCGCCACAACCCGGCGGGGCTGATTTTCTATCTGCTCGTCTATACGCTGGTCATGCAGCCGGTCTGCGTTTGGGGCTATGCAGTCGAAATCGCCGGGCTCCGCAAGAAATGGGGTACCAAATGATCGCCCGCTCAATCCTCGCGCTGGCCGCGGCGACGACCGCCACGCCATCGCTGGCGCAGCAATCGGACGTGGCCATCAACCACGCGGTCGGAGCGGACGTTTTTTTCTCGTCCGACGCCGAAGACACGGAGGTGATCAAGGCTGGGTTTAACCTCGACTGGCGTTACCGCGGGCCTGAAGATTATCAGGGCGTTCGCGTCGAACGGGTGCGGTTCACGCCACTGGGCCAGGAATCGAGGACGTTCGACCGCGCTTACCTGCGGCTCGCCGACGACTCCGGTCGCTGGAAGTGGGCCGCCACCGTCGGCACCGACGGCCACACGCTGCTTGGCTCCGCGACCGTTCATGACGAAGCCAAGTTTCGTAAGGAGTTCTTCGTCGAGCGAGAGATGATCGAGACCCCGCTCGGCGTGTCCAAGGGCATTTATTACACCTTCGCGGGGGCGGCGATCGACTTGCCCGCGAACGACCGCAACATCTTCACCGCCTTTGTCGGCGCGCAGGAATTCACTGGCGACAACGTGCGCCTGCATTTGCGCGGCAACTACATCCACGTGATCGATCCGGGCAGCGGGTTGAGCGCGCAACTTCGCACGCGCTACTTCCGCAGCAGCGAGCCGGGCGAGTATGATTATTATTCGCCGCGCTGGTATGCGCAGGTGCTTCCGGTCCTGCAGATGCGCCGGTTCGTTTCCGGCTGGCAGTTACTCGGCGCGGCCGGATATGGCGCGCAACGCGACTCCGGCTCCGACTGGCACAGCTCCCGTTACCTCAACGCCCGGGCGACGAGCCCTCGGTTCAACCGGGAATGGGCGTTCTCGGCCGACCTACTTTACAGCAACACGCCGGTCAGCACGGGTTTCACCTACAGCTACGTCCAGTTCCGGGCCGGGCTGACCAAAGCGTTCTGAGCCTCGTCAGACGCGGCGCGCATCGCTAGTCGAGCGCGGTGGCCCGCTTTTCCTTCTCCATCTCGGCGACCGATGGTCGCGCGCGCACCGGTACGATCCGGATGCAGCGGGGCGAGATTCGCACCCCGGCGTTCATGCCGGTGGGAACGGCGGCGACGGTTAAGGCCGTCAAGCCGGAAGGCGTTCGCGCATCGGGCGCCGATATCATCCTTGGCAACACCTACCACTTGATGCTTCGGCCTGGCGCCGAGCGAGTCTCAAGGCTGGGCGGACTTCACCGCTTCATGGGCTGGGATCGCCCGATCCTGACCGACAGCGGCGGCTATCAGGTGATGAGCCTTTCCGAGCTGACCAAGTTGACCGAAGAGGGCGTTTCCTTCGCCAGCCATCTCGACGGCACGCGGCATATGCTCTCGCCCGAACGCTCGGTCGAAATCCAGCGCCTGCTGGGCTCCGACATCGTCATGCAGTTCGACCAGCTCGTGCCGACGACGGTCAGCCGTGACGAGCAGGCGGCGGCGATGGAGCGATCGATCCGCTGGGCCCGGCGGTCGCGCGAGGAATTCGACCGCGGGGGCGAACATGCCGAGCAAGCGGCGCTATTCGGGATCCAGCAGGGCGCCCTAGACGAAGAGTTGCGAAGGCGGTCGGCGGACGGGCTGATCGAAATCGGCTTCGATGGCTACGCCGTGGGCGGCCTGGCGGTCGGGGAGGGGCAGGAGGCGATGTTCGGCTGCCTCGACTTTGCGCCGCAACAGCTCCCCGTCGACAAACCGCGTTACCTGATGGGCGTTGGGAAGCCGGACGACATCGTCGGCGCGGTCCAACGCGGCATCGACATGTTCGATTGCGTGCTCCCGACCCGGTCCGGCCGCACCGGGCAGGCCTTCACCGCCGACGGGCCGATCAACATCCGCAATGCCCGCTTCGCCGACGATCGCGAGCCGGTCGAGCCCGGCTGCCCGTGCCCGACCTGCTCGACCTTCGAGCGCGCCTACGTCCATCACCTGGTGCGCTCGGGCGAAATCCTCGGCGCAATGCTCATGACCGAGCATAACCTGTGGTTTTACCAGCGGCTGATGCAAAGGCTTCGCGACGCGATCGGCGACCACCGGCTCGATGCGTTCGCGACCGATTTCGTCAGCCGTTATCGGCGATAGCCAAAGAATCGAAATCGGCGCTCGAGTGCCGTTCGCGCAGGCCGCCCTCGGCACGATTGACCAAGATTCCGCGCTTGACCGCGGGGCGCTCGTCAATCTGGTGCGCCCAGCGCTGCAGGTTCGAATAGTCGTCGACCGACAGGAACTCGGCGGCGCTGCCATAGATTCGACCGAGCGCGAGCTGTCCGTACCAGGCCCAGATAGCGATATCGGCGACGCTATATTCCGCACCGGCGACGAACGGCTGCTCGGCAAGGCGACGGTCGAGCACGTCGAGCTGGCGCTTGGCCTCCATGGCGTAGCGGTTGATCGGATATTCGAGCTTTTCCGGCGCATAGGCATAGAAATGGCCAAAGCCCCCGCCGAGGAAAGGCGCGCTGCCCATCTGCCACATCAGCCAGGACAGCATCGCCGGCCGGGACGTGCCCAGGAATGGGCCGAACCTTTCGGCGAGGTAGAGGAGAATGGCGCCGCTTTCGAATAGGCTGACCGGTTCGGGCCTGCTGCGGTCCACCAAGGCGGGAATCTTCGAATTCGGATTCACTTCAACGAACCCGCTGCCGAACTGGTCGCCGTCCGAAATCTGGATCAGCCATGCGTCATATTCGGCTTCGGTTATGCCTCGTTCGAGCAGTTCCTCGAGCAGGATCGTCACCTTCTGCCCATTGGGCGTGGCGAGCGAATAGAGTTGAAGCGGATGCTTGCCGACGGGCAGTGGCTTGTCGTGGGTGGCGCCCGCGACTGGACGGTTAATGCTTGCGAACTTGCCGCCGCTCGGCTGCTCCCAGGTCCAGACCCGGGGCGGAACATAAACTCCATCGTCGCTCATCGATCGTGTCCTCTGGTTAGGGAGGGCAGCTAGGAGGCGCGACGGATGCTTTCCAGTGTCAGCGGTGTGACCGGGTTGGATTAGCCGGCGCTGACGGAAAGGAAGCTGGGCATGGGCCCATTCCATTCTTCGGCAATATCTTCGACGACCGGCGTGCGCTCCGCCTGGGCCGGCGCGGGTTCAGACGGCTCGACCGGCGCGGCATCGACCGGCGCAGCATCAGCCTTGGGCTTGCTTGAAGCCCTGGTGCGGCGCGGCTTCTTGGGTGCAGGAGTTTCGGAAGCCCGATCCTCGCGTGCGGCCGGGGCCGCCGGCTTCGACGATTGCTGAGCGGCATCGGGCGCGGGCTCGGCTTCAGTGGCCGACGCGCGCGTGATCTTGGTTCCCAGCAGCTTTTCAATGGCCGAAACCGCGTCCGAATCCTCGCGCGTGGCCAGGGTTATGGCGATTCCGGTGGCGCCGGCGCGTCCGGTGCGGCCGATCCGGTGGACATAATCATCCGGCTGCCACGGCACGTCGAAGTTGACGACGTGGCTGACACCTTTGACGTCGAGACCGCGCGCCGCGACGTCGGATGCGACCAATATGTTGATTTCGTCCTGCTTGAAGCGGTCGAATTCGGCGATCCGGTCGGACTGGTCCATGTCGCCGTGAATCTGGCCGACCGCGAATCCGGAGCGCTTGAGGCTTGTGGCAAGCTCCCGAACCGTCGTCTTGCGGTTGCAAAAGATGATCGCGTTGCGAACCTCTTCGTGGCGGAGGAGGTCGCGCAGCTTGTCGCGTTTCTTGTCGGCGCGCACTTCGACCAGGCGCTGCTCGATATTGACGTTGGCGGTGGCCGGGCGAGCGACTTCGACGCGCTTGGGCTCGTTGAGGAACTTGGCGGCAAGCTTCTGGATCGGCGGCGGCATCGTCGCCGAGAACAGCAAGGTCTGCCGGGTGCGCGGCAGCTTCGAGCAGATTTCCTCAATGTCCGGAATGAAGCCCATGTCGAGCATCCGGTCGGCCTCGTCGATGACCAGTAGCTCGCAGCCGGTAAGCAGGATCTTGCCGCGGCTGAACAGGTCCATCAACCGGCCCGGCGTGGCGATGAGGACGTCGACGCCCTTTTCGAGCGCCTTGATCTGGTCGCCCATCTGAACCCCGCCGATAAGCAACGCCATCGAGAGCTTCTGATACTTGCCGTATTTCTCGAAATTCTCGGAAACCTGGGCGGCAAGCTCCCGCGTCGGCTCCAGGATCAACGAGCGTGGCATCAGCGCGCGGCTCCGGCCCTGGCCCAGGATGTCGATCATCGGAAGCACGAACGCGGCAGTCTTGCCGGTCCCCGTCTGGGCAATGCCGATCAAATCCTTGCCCATCAGCACCGACGGAATGGCGGCCCGCTGAATCGGCGTGGGATCGTTGTAGCCGCTGTCGGAGACGGCGCGCAGCAAATGCTCAGAAAGGCCGAGATCGGCGAAGGTCATTCAATATCCGGATGTTAAAAAGCGCCAGCATGTCGCGGCGCGGAAAGCGCTTCGCGCTAGCGCCGACAGGCCCCAGATGTCAAGGAATCTGGCCTTTGACGGGCACCAGCTTGCGGAACTTCCGGATCGTGCAGGTGCCGCCCATCCGCGACCGGATGGCGTCGCGCCTGACGCAAATCTTCCCGTCGCGGGAACTCAGGTAGAAATCTTCGTAGAAGTCGAGCGCCGGGCAATTGCTATCCAGTCGGGCGCGGACGCGCTTGCGATCCTGGAGGATGAAATCGACCTGGTCGCTGCCCGAAAGTACCGCACCGCGCAGCTTTTCCCCGGAGATGCACTTGGGGCCTTTGCGCTCCTTCCACTGTGACTGGCCGTTAGCGACGGGCGGCCGAGCGGGAATGCGCAAAACCATCTCATCCTGAACGAACGACATACGGACGCGCGGGAACCAGTCCGGCGCCGCGGCGGCGCCGAACAGCATCGGGATCAGGGGGAAGAACAGGATCATCGGGCAGCAGTCATCGGTGCCGGCCTCGCAGCAACCCGTTGAACCATCGATTAATCGCCGCCTCGATCACCGGGACAGGAGTTGCGCAATGGCCGGCCGTTGCATAGAGGCTTCGCGCAAATTCAATTGGCTCGCGCTCGCCGCTCTGGGCAGCACGGCTCGTTCCCAGGAGACACTCGATGGCGACCCAAGCGCCCAACCAATCCTTGCCGCTGCTCTATAGCTCGATCCAGCCGCTCAGCTCGGAAGTGCACGGCCAGATGCGGGTCCGCCCGACCAAGCCGGCAGAGCAGGTCAGCAAGACCCACGCCGTGCCGGTGACCGTAGAAGAATTCCAGCTGGCGGGGCGCCACTATCCGATCATCTTCTCCACCGGCGACACGCCGGTGCCGCTGGCGCTGATGGGCCTTACCGAGGGCGTCAACGTCTTCATGGGCCAAGATGGCGAGCTGCTCGAGCGCATTTACGTTCCGGCTTACCTGCGCCGCTATCCCTTCCTTCTCGCGCGCCTGACTGAAGATGCCGAGGAATTGTCCTTGTGCTTCGATCCTTCCCTCGAAGCGATCGGCAGTTTCGATGAAGGCGAGAGGCTGTTCGATGACGACGGCCAGCCTACCGATGCGACCAAGTCGATCCTGCAGTTTTGCGAGCAGTTCGAAACGGCGGCGCAGCGGACCAATGCTTTCATGGAAGAGCTTAAGTCCAGCGGTCTGCTGATGGACGGCGAAGTCGCAATCCAGCCGGAAGGGGTCGACCAGCCCTTCGTGTTCCGCGGGTTCCGCATGGTCGACGAGGAAAAGCTGCGCGAACTGCGCGGCGATGAGCTGCGCAAGATGAACCAGAACGGCATGCTGCCGCTTCTCTACGCGCACCTGTTTTCGCTGGCGCAGATCCGCGAAGTCTTCCAGCGCCAGGTCGAACAGGGGAAGGGGCCGACGGCCCCATTCCAGGTCCCGATCGAAGGGTAACGCCTTATTCGGCCGCTGCCGGAAGGCTTCGGCTGATCAGCGCCTGCCCCAGGCGCAGCGCAAGCTGCTCGATCAACCGGGCTACCCGGTCGAAGTGGCGGCTCGGCTCGCCGCTGCGGTCGAGATAGCAGCTGCGGTCGATTTCAACTTGTAGCGCGTGGACACCATAGTGCGGCCCGCCGTGATGTTCGACGACGTGGCCACCCGCGTACGGATCGTTGATTGCGCAGTCGAAGCCCGCGTCGGCAACGATCGCTGCGGCTTCGGCAACCACCCAGGGTGCCGCAGTGCGGCCGTAGCGGTCGCCGAGGACGACCTCGCTGCCGCTCGGAACGGGGGGCATGGAGTGACAGTCCAGCAGGACAGCGGCGCCGAAGCGGCTGACGATCGCCTGCAACTGCGCCGCAACCGCGGCGTGATAGGGGCGATGAACCTGGGCAAGCCGTTGTTCGAACTCGTCCCCGCTCAGTTGCCGCCGCCAAAGATGACCGTGGGCCGCAGTCTTGGAAGGCACGATCCCCAGGCCGGATCGGGTACGCGCGCTGGGCCGTGAAGCCGTCCATCGCGCCGCGAAGTCCGGGACCAGCGCCGGATCGACCTCATCCTCGGCCCGGTTGCAGTCGATTGCCGCCCGGGGCGCTTGCGCGACGACCGCGCCAACGCCCTGGTTGATTGCACGCCAGGCCAGGCGGTCCACCAGAGGGTCTTCAAGCGGTTGCAGTGACCGCCGCCCGCCGCGCGCCATTTCGACCAGCCAGGCGGGATAATCCCGGCCGGCGTGCGGGATAGACAGCAAGACGGGGTGGGGGCCGCGTGGCAAATGGACGATTGGGCCGGGAAGGGGTTCGTGCACCGATTTCCTACTCTAGAGCGCGCGCTGGCGCGTCAACGCCCCAGAATGGGACTTGGCGTCTGGAAAATCTTAAGCCTTGCAGGCATACAAGCGGGTGATGCCACGAATCCTGCTTGCCGAAGACGACACGTCGATGCGCGAATATCTGCAGCGTGCGCTGCAGCGTGTGGGCTATGACGTCGAATCCGTGGGCTGCGGGACCGAGGCGATGCCGCTGCTTGAAAAAGAGCAGTTCGACCTGCTGCTGACCGACATCGTCATGCCGGAAATGGACGGGATCGAGCTGGCGCAAAAGGCTTCGGTGATCGATCCGTCGATCCGGGTCATGTTCATCACCGGCTTCGCCGCGGTGGCGTTGCAGAGCGGCCGAACGGCGCCCGAGGCGAAGATGTTGTCCAAGCCCTTCCACCTGAAGGACCTGGTGGCGGAGGTGGATCGGATCTTCCAGACCGAGGATCAGCACGGCCGCCTCTAAACAGCGGGTTGCGCCAAGCGCCCGGCCTCTCTAAGTCGCGCGTCGAGTGGGCGTGTAGCTCAGTGGTAGAGCACTGTGTTGACATCGCAGGGGTCGCAAGTTCAATCCTTGCCACGCCCACCATCTTTTCCAGCAAATACAGTGGTTTAACGCTGGCTCAGCGCGGCTTGACGAACTTCAGAGTCATCCGGTCGCTCTCGCCGATCGCCAGGTAGCGGTTGCGATCCTTATCCTTGAGCGCCAGCGTTGGCGGCAGGGTCCAAACCCCATCTTCCCAATCCGTCGTGTCTAGCGGGTTGGCATTGACCTCCGACGCGGCGACGAGGCGGAAACCGGCGGCTTCCGCAAGTGCGCGAACCGTCGACACCTTGATGTAGCCGCTCTCCCGCTCCCGCTGCGCGCTCGCGGCTTCCGGCAGTCGGTGATCGACGACGCCCAGCGTACCGCCGGGCTTCAGCATCGCGAACATCTGGCGGAACGCCTCCGCGCTGTAATCCTGCTTGTCCGCGCGCTGATATCCCATTCGCCAATTATGGACGTTGCGGAAGGTCAGCACGACGTCCACGCTTCCCGCCGTGACCCGCGAATCGGTTGCCTTGAACGCCGGGAACACGGCGGAACTGACCCCGCCGTAGAGCGCCGGATTGGCATCTCGCAGCTTGGCGACGCCGCCGAGCTGGCCATTGGGAGTGGCGACGATCAGCCGCCCACCGCCGCCGGCGAGATAGGGCGCGAGGATTTCCGTATACCAGCCGCCGCCCGGCCAGATCTCGACCACGGTGTCGCTGGGCCGAACCCCGAAGAACGACAGCGTCTCAAGCGGATGGCGATAGCGGTCGCGGGCAATGTTGTCGGAGGTCCGGGTGGGAGCCGCGACGGCGGCGTCGAGCGCCGCAAGATGCGTGGGGGCGACCGGCGAAAGCGTCTGGCATCCCGCCAGCGGCAGGAGCGCAACTGAAGCCAAGGCGAGTGCGGTGGACAGTCTCATGCGGCGAAGTTCCCAATCGTTGTCGCGTCTGCAATGGCGTTGCGCGACGAAGGGAGCAAGGCCGCTAGAGGCAGGCTTCCAGATACGGCTGGTCGAAACCGAACTGCTTGGCCTTTTCCAGCGTGTAGGGGCGCAGGCCCATCGAGCGATATTCGCCGACGATCTTGCCGTCCGCGCTCTCGTCCAGATATTCGAACTTGAACAGCTCCTGGGTAACGATGACCTCGCCCTCCATGCCGATCACTTCGGTGATGTTGGTGGTGCGGCGCGAACCGTCGCGAAGGCGCTTCACCTGCACGATGAGATCGACGGAGTCGGCGATCTGGCGGCTGATCGCTTCCTTCGGGATCTTGATGTCGCCCATCATCACCATGTTCTCCATACGCGCCAAGCATTCGCGCGGGGAGTTGGAGTGGAGCGTCGCCATCGAGCCGTCGTGGCCGGTGTTCATGGCGGCCAGAAGGTCGAAACACTCCTGGCCACGAATTTCGCCCAGGATGATGCGGTCAGGACGCATACGCAGCGCGTTGATGACGAGGTCGCGGATGGTGATCGCGCCCTGACCCTCCAGGTTCGGCGGGCGGGTTTCGAGCGGCAGCCAGTGCGGCTGCTGAAGCCGAAGCTCGGCCGCGTCTTCGATGGTGATGACGCGCTCGCCCGGGTCGATCATCTTCGACAGGGCATTGAGCATCGTCGTCTTGCCCGAGCCGGTGCCGCCGGAAATGACGACGTTCATGCGGCTGGCGCCGGCGATCTTGAGGACCGTCGCCATTTTCTCCGACATCGACCCGAAGCCGCGCATCATGTCGAGCGTGATCGGCTTTTCGGAGAATTTACGAATCGAGATGGCGGTGCCGCGCAGCGACAGCGGCGGAATGATGACGTTGACGCGGCTGCCGTCCTGAAGGCGCGCGTCGGCCAGCGGCGTGGTCTGGTCGACGCGGCGGCCGACCTTGTTCACGATCCGCTGGGCGATCTGGAACAGATGCTCCTCGTCGCGGAACTGGATCTGCGCGAGTTCGAGCTTGCCCTTGCGCTCGATGAAGGTCTGGTTGGGCCCGTTGACCATGATGTCGCTGACCGCCGGATCGGACAGAAGCTCTTCGAGCGGCCCGAGGCCGAGCAGTTCGTCGACCAAGACCTTTTCGAGGGCGAACTGTTCGCGACGGTTGAGCGTGATCTTCAGCTCGGCGAGCACTTCACCGATGATCGGCCGGAATTCCTCAGCCAGCTCATCCTTGTTGAGCGTGGCGGCGGCTTCCGGGTCGACGCGCTCGAGGAGGCGTGGAAGCACCTGTTCCTTGATCCGGTGAACCGCGGCTTCGAAGCCCTCGACCTTGCTGCTGGCGGCTTCCCCGCTCGCATTTTGGCGGGTGTTGAGCCGGTCCATCGCTCCGCCAGGCGTGGCGGGCGCGCTGTCCGACGACGCCGGCGCTTCCAGTTCCTCGATCGGCGGGAACTGCTCGGCGGGATCGCTAGGCGCGCCGGGGCTGCCCTTCATCGGCTTCGCGCTGCCGAACGATGGCCGCTGCGTCGCCGAAAGACCGCTGCGCTTACCGAAAGCGTTCATGCCCTTTGTCACCCGCTCAAGAAATTACGCTGAACGGTTAGCGCGAGATGCCTAAGGAAAGACTAACCGTGCTCGCCTCGGCATGGCGCGGACGGCGCCGGCAGGCGGGAGGCCAGTTCATATGTATCCAGACTGGTGCGACTACGGACCCGATAATGCGACATTAGGTCGGCAAAGTCAGGACTGCGCGCATAGAAGGCCAGAATGTCGAACCCTGCTTCGCCAGGTCGCGGGCGCATGACGATGATGCGGCGGGGCGGCATGCAGGTGAAATCCGCAACGGTTTCGGCAACGATCTGGTGACCAAGTGCGGTCACGCGCGGGTCTGGTCGCGGCGAGCGCTCGTTGTCGGCGATCGCCTGCATTTGCCAGAACCCGTTGTAGCGCGAGGGATAAAGGTAGCCGCCTTGCAGGGTCACCGACCAAGGGACCGCAGTCTCTGCTGTGATGAATGCAACTGTGTCGCCCTTGCGGAGGCCGGCGACGGCCTCCGCAAGGTCCGGCTGCCATTCAGGGATTTGTCTAGTCTCCTGCGCGGAAATACCTATCGGTAGGAGCAAGGCCGCGGGTACGAGAACTCGAAGAAGAGGGGCGGCCGGGGCCTCTGCAAGCCGGGCCGCCAAGGCCACTGAACCGCAGCCGATTAGCGGAAGCGCATGGTACGGCCAGCCTTTGAACTGCACGAAATACACGGCTGCAAACACGGTTGAGGCCACAGTTAAGGCGGTGGCTACCGGAACTCGCGCGCTTGCAAGAGGAATGATCTGCGTTGCCGCAACGGCAAGTATGAGCACACCAGCGACGGCATGCAGGTTGAGTAGCACGGCGTAGATGGGCCGGCCGAACACGCCGTAAGCGAGGTGGATCAGCGGAACGATGCGGGTGATGAAATCCGGCTCGATCAAGCAGATCGACCCAACATACGCAGTAATGACGGATGCGAGTGCAAGGGTTTCAGGCCGGAAAAGCCGCCATTCGCGCCGGAGGCTGAGCATGAGCCAAAGCTCCAGCGCCAATGGTACCGCAAGGAAATAATGCTTTAGGGCAAACCCTAGTGCCGCGCCGATCCCGACTGCAACGGCGAGCGAAGAATGTATCGCCTGACCCTGCTGTCGCGCGGCCATCAGCGCCGCGTAGGGGATGGTCCCGATGAGCACGATCTGTTCACGCTGCCCAACGTGCAGCCAAGGCATCGCCGCCATCGCAATCGCCGCGTAGGCGAGGAAAGGAAGGCGACGGTCACGCCTGATGTGAGAGACCAGCCTATCGGTCGCCGCAAGCGAACCAATGACAGCGATGCCAATGAGCAAAACGAGCACGGGCTCTGCCCGAAGCCCAAGGATCGCCGACATTCGCTCGGCCGGCACGGCCATCCAGAACCATAGTGGCGGATTGGTTTCGATTATGTCGGTGTAAAGGTCGGCACCGGCATGGATTTGTCGTGCGACCCAAAGCTGCCACGCCACGTCGGAATCCACCGTTCCGAAAATTCGGACAAGCGTAACCGCGCAGGCTACCGCGACTGCAACCGTGAGCGGCGACAGCGAGCGTGGCGCTCGCCAGGACTGTGCCGCATGATGCTTCTGGACTGGCAAAACGACCGACATCGACCGTCGTGCTAGCGGCCGAACAGTAAATGTCGCGCTAACCGCTTTTAGGCGGCCTCGTCGGCGCCTTCAGCCAAAATGGTGAGACCGCCCGGGCCGACTTCGGCGAATCCGCCGCTGACCCTGATCCGCTCCGGCGTTGCGCCCGCGCTCTTATAGACTTCGACATCGCCGTCCTGCAGCGTCGTCATGTACGGTGCGTGGCCAGCCAGGATGCCTGACTGGCCCTCGGTGCCGGGCACGACAACCATGTAGACGTCTTCGGAACGCAGCTGGCGCTCCGGCGTGACGATTACGAAGTGGAGATCGGCCATCCCGCTTAGGCGTCCTGCGCCATCTTCTCGGCCTTGGCGACGGCCTCCTCGATTCCGCCGACCATGTAGAAGGCGCTTTCGGGAAGGTGATCGTACTCGCCGTTCACCACCGCCTTGAACGAGCGAACGGTGTCCTCGACCTGGACGAACTTGCCGGGGATGCCGGTGAAGACTTCGGCGACGTGGAACGGCTGGCTGAGGAAGCGCTGGATCTTGCGGGCGCGGCTGACGGTCAGTTTATCCTCTTCCGACAGCTCGTCCATGCCCAGGATGGCGATGATGTCTTGCAGCGACTTATACTTCTGCAGCGTCTCCTGGACGGCACGGGCGGTGTCGTAATGCTCCTGCCCGACCACGGCCGGGGTCAGGACGCGGCTGACGGAATCGAGCGGATCGACCGCCGGATAGATGCCAAGCTCCGAGATGGCGCGGCTGAGCGTCGTCGTTGCGTCCAAGTGGGCGAACGAAGTGGCCGGCGCCGGGTCGGTAAGGTCGTCCGCGGGAACGTAAATCGCCTGCACGGAGGTGATCGACCCCTTGTTGGTGGAGGTAATCCGCTCCTGCAGCTGGCCCATGTCGGTCGCCAGCGTCGGCTGGTAGCCCACGGCCGACGGGATGCGGCCGAGCAGTGCTGACACTTCCGAACCCGCCTGGGTGAAGCGGAAAATGTTGTCGACGAAAAACAGAACGTCCTGCCCTTCCTGGTCGCGGAAATATTCCGCCTGGGTCAGGCCCGAAAGGGCGACGCGGGCGCGCGCTCCCGGCGGCTCGTTCATCTGGCCGAACACCAGCGCCACCTTAGAGCCTTCCGGCGTCGGATTGCCGTCGGCGTCCTTGGCGATGACGCCCGCGTCGAGGAATTCGTGATAGAGATCGTTGCCTTCGCGGGTCCGCTCGCCGACGCCGGCGAACACCGACACGCCGCCGTGGCCCTTGGCAATGTTGTTGATCAGTTCCTGGATCAGCACGGTCTTGCCGACGCCGGCGCCGCCGAACAGGCCGATTTTGCCGCCCTTCGCGTAAGGCGCGAGCAGGTCGATGACCTTGATCCCGGTGACGAGAATGGCCGCTTCGGTCGACTGGTCGACGAAGGGCGGGGCTTCGGCGTGGATCGACATGGTCTGGTCGCTGCCGATCGGGCCGCGGTCGTCGATCGGCTCACCGACGACGTTCATGATCCGGCCGAGCGTCTTCGGCCCGACGGGGACGCGGATCTGCGAGCCCGTCGAATTGACTGTCTGGCCGCGGGTCAGGCCGTCGGTCGAATCCATGGCGATGGTGCGCACGACGTTTTCACCAAGGTGCTGGGCCACTTCGAGCACCAGCCGGTTGCCGTTGTTGTCAGTTTCAAGCGCGCCGAGGATCGGCGGCAGCTCGCCTTCGAAGGCAACGTCGACGACGGCGCCGATGACCTGCGCGACGCGGCCGACCAGGTTGCTCGACCCGGCATCCTTCGTCGCGGCGGAACCGGTGCCGGCAGCCTTCTTCGTGCGGGTGGGCTTTGCGGGAGCGGCGGTTGCCATTGTCGTCTTCCTTGCTTCTTTAAGGGCGTTACAGCGCTTCGGCGCCGGAAATGATTTCCACCAGCTCGGTGGTGATCGCGGCCTGGCGGCTGCGGTTGTACTGGATGGTCAGCTTGTTGATCATGTCACCGGCGTTGCGGGTCGCATTGTCCATCGCCGTCATCTGCGATCCGTAGAAGCCGGCCTGGTTTTCCAGCAGCGCGCGATAGATTTGCACGGCGATGTTTCGCGGCAGCAAGGCGGCGAGAATTTCTTCCTCTTCCGGCTCGTATTCGACGGCGGCCGTGTTGGTCGACTGATCGAACGAACCGGTGCCGACTTGCACCGGGATCACCTGGTCGACCGTCGGTTCCTGCACCAGTGTCGAGCGGAAGTTGGCATAGGCCAGGTGAGCGACGTCGAAGCGGCCGCTCTCGAAGCGGTCGATGATATCGTCGGCAATCGCCTGTGCCTCGGCGTAGCCCGGCTTCTTCATCTCAGTCGTGTCGAACTGGCCGACGATCGCCTTGCCGTAGAAGCGCTGGATCACCGGCCGGCCCTTGCGGCCGACGATGTAGAAATTGACCGTCTTGCCCTGGCGCACGAGGTCGTCGGCCTTGCGGCGGGCCGCGCGCACGATGTTGCTGTTAAAGGCGCCGGCAAGGCCCCGGTCGCTGGTCACGACGACGATCAGGTGCGTGTCGTCCTTGCCCGTGCCGGCAAGCAGCTTCGGGCTTTCCGGGCCGATCGTGACCCGGCTCGCAAGCGAGGCGACGACGTCGCGCATCCGCTCCGAATAGGGCCGGCCTGCCGTCGCATTCTGCTGCGCACGGCGAAGCTTCGACGCCGCAACCATGTTGAGCGCCTTGGTGATCTTCTGCGTCGACTTCACCGAGCCGATGCGAAGCTTCAGGGCCTTCAGCGACGCCATGTTATGCGAACTGCTTCCCGAACTCGCCCAGCGCGTCCTTCAGCTTCTTGGCCGTGTCGTCGTCCAGCGCCTTGGTGTCGCGAATGGTCTTGAGGACGTCGCCATGCTCCGACCGCAGGTAGCTGAGCATCGCCGCCTCGTAGCGAGTGACGTCGTTGGTCGGAACGGAGTCGATAAAGCCCTGCGTACCGGCGAAGATCGAGGCAACCTGTTCCTCGATCGGCATCGGCTGGAACTGCCCCTGCTTGAGCAGTTCGGTAAGGCGCGCGCCGCGGGCCAGCAGCTTCTGGGTCGAGGCGTCGAGGTCGGAACCGAACTGCGCGAACGCAGCCATTTCGCGATACTGGGCCAGTTCCAGCTTGATCGAGCCGGCGACCTTTTTCATCGCCTTGGTCTGCGCGGCGGAGCCGACGCGGCTGACCGACAGGCCGACGTTAATCGCCGGGCGGATGCCCTGGTAGAACAGGTCGGTTTCAAGGAAGATCTGGCCGTCGGTGATCGAAATCACGTTGGTCGGAATGTAGGCGGACACGTCGCCGGCCTGGGTTTCGATGATCGGCAACGCGGTCAGCGATCCAGCACCCTCGGCGTCGTTCATCTTCGCGGCGCGCTCAAGCAAGCGACTGTGAAGGTAGAAAACGTCGCCCGGATAAGCTTCGCGGCCCGGCGGACGGCGCAGCAGCAGCGACATCTGGCGGTAGGCGACGGCCTGCTTCGACAGATCGTCGTAAACGATGACGGCGTGCATGCCGTTGTCGCGGAAATACTCACCCATGGCGGCGCCAGTGTAAGGGGCCAGGAACTGCAGCGGCGCCGGCTCGGAAGCCGTCGCGGCGACGACGATGGTATATTCCATCGCCCCGTTTTCCTCGAGCGCGCGGACGATCTGCGCGACGGTCGAGCGCTTCTGGCCGATGGCGACGTAGATGCAGTAGAGCTTCTGGCTCTCGTCGTCGCCCTGGTTGGCCTGCTTCTGGTTGATGAAGGTGTCAAGCGCCACGGCGGTCTTGCCGGTCTGGCGGTCGCCGATGATCAGTTCGCGCTGGCCACGGCCGATCGGAACGAGCGCGTCGAGCGCCTTGAGGCCGGTCTGCACCGGTTCGTGCACCGACTTGCGCGGGATGATCCCCGGCGCCTTCATCTCGACTCGGCGGCGTTCGGAAAAGTCGATCGGGCCCTTGCCGTCGATCGGATTGCCGAGCGCGTCGACGACTCGGCCGAGCAGGCCCTTGCCGATCGGCACGTCGACGATGGTGCCGGTGCGCTTGGCGGTCGAACCTTCGCGGATCGCTGCGTCCGAGCCGAACACGACGACGCCGACATTGTCGGCTTCTAGGTTGAGGGCCATGCCCTTCACGCCGCTTTCGAACTCGACCATCTCGCCGGCCTGGACGTTGTCGAGGCCGTGGATGCGCGCGATGCCGTCGCCGACCGACAGCACGGTGCCGACCTCGGAGACTTCCTCCTCAGCCGAGAAATTCGCGATCTGGTCGCGAATGACGCGGGAAATTTCAGCGGCGCGGATATCCATCATCAGCCTTTCATCGCAGTCGCGAGTCTATTGAGTTTGGTGCGGAGCGAGCCGTCGATCATCTGGCTTCCCAGCCTGACGACGATCCCTCCAAGAATATTCTGGTCGACGCGAGCCTCGATCAGGACATCGCGCCCAGCGCGGCCACGAAGCTGCTCTTTCAGCCTGGCGACCTGTTCGTCGTTCAGCGGGTGAGCCGTGGTCACTTCCGCGGTTGTTTCGCCGCGGTGGTCGGCCGCCAGCTTCTTGAACGCGCGAATGACGGGCTGAAGCTGGTTTTTGCGGCCGTTGCGAGCGAGCACGCCGAGGAAATTGGTCGTGATCGGATCCAGCCCGAGCTGCTCGGCAACGGCGGCAAAGGCGTCGCCGGCCTGGTCGCGGTTGACCGTCGGAGAAATCACGAGCTGGTCGAAATCGCGCGAATCGGCGACCGCCTGGCTCAGCGTCCCAAGGCTGCGGCTGACCGCGTCGATCTGCTTTTCATCGCGCGCAAGGTCGAACAGCGCGGACGCATAGCGTCCCGCTAAGCTGGCCTGAATGCCGCCGGAATTCTCCACGCGCCCAAAGCTCCAAATCGGAATATTGCCCCATGCAGAAAGGGGCACAGCGAGCACGAAATCCGCACGCCCCAGATGGGTTGGCGCGCGCCTAGCAGGGGGTGCGTCGCAGCGCAAGTTGGCAGGCGACGCTTTGACCGCAACTCTTGGGACGCGTGGGCCTTGAAGATGCACGTATAAGCAGGTCATGCAGATGCGAATGATCGAGCAACAGGATGCCTGGTCGGCCTTCGAAAGGCGCGACAAAGCGTTCGACGGGCGGTTCGTGGTCGCCGTCACCACTACCAGGATTTATTGCAAGCCGAGCTGCCCGGCCCGCCGCCCGCGGCGGGAGAATGTCCTTTTTTATGCTGCCGGGACGGCGGCCCGAGCGGCGGGGTTCCGTGCCTGCCTTCGGTGCCGTCCGGACGAGACTGGGCGCGACGCGCAAGCCGTCAAACGGGCGCTTGCCCTCATCGGAAGCAGCGAGGTTCCGCCGGCGCTTGGGGCGCTTGCTGATGCCGTCGGCTACGCACCCCACCATTTCCAGCGCGTGTTCAAGCGCGCCGTTGGCATTTCGCCGGCGCAATACGCCCGCGGGTTGCGCGCCAAGCGGGCGGAGGCCAATCTTGAGGAGCAGGGACCAGTGACGGACGCGATCTATGATGCCGGCTATTCCGGACCGAGCCGCTTTTACGACGACGCGAAAGGAAGGCTTGGAATGACCCCATCGGCCTGGCGCGACGGCGGCCGCGGGCACACGATCCGCTACGTCATTACCAACAGCCCGCTTGGCCCCCTATTCGTCGCGGCGACGGACAAGGGTATTTGCCGGCTCACGTTCGGCGAAGACGAAAGCGCCCTCAAGCGCCGCTTCCCGAATGCCGACGTGCGGCCCGACGATGGGACGATCCGGCCATGGGTCGAGGCGGCGCTGAAAGCGATCGACGCTCCCGCCGACGCGCCGGAGGTCCCGGTCGATGTGCGCGGCACTGCATTCCAGGAAGCGGTGTGGAACGAGCTTCGCAAGATTCCGCTCGGCCAGACTCGCAGCTACGCCGATATCGCCGCGGCGGTGGGCCAGCCGGGAGCGGTTCGGGCAGTGGGCACGGCGAACGGGTCGAACCCCGTGTCCGTCCTCGTCCCATGCCACCGGGTGATCCGGTCCGACGGCACCCTCGGCGGCTACGGTGGCGGGATCGAGAACAAGAAGAAGTTGCTGGAGGCCGAAGGCATCGTCGGCCAGCAGCGCCTCGACATCTAATAGCAGTCGCCCAGGGCGCTTATTCGTCCCCTTCTTCGGAAGCGTCCAATGCCCCCTTCTGGTCGCCCGCAGCCAGCTTGGCGATCATCTTGCGCGCCTGTTCGCGACCCCCGCCACGGTGGGGGCTGTTGGCCAGGGGCGCGAGGAGCTTGCGTGCTTCATCAAACTTCTTTTTCTGGATCAATGCGTAGGCGGCATTCAAGCGCAGGCCCGCGTCCTGCGGGCCAAGCACCTGCGCATAGAGCAAGCCTTCGATAGCGTTGTCGGTCGGCCGCTCCCCGGCCTGGAAATAGCTTTCGTAGAACAAGACCAGCGGTTCCGCTGCCTCGGGATCAAGCTTGTTCGCTTTGACGAACCAGTTGCGAATCCTGGTCCAGTCCGCACCGGTCGAGGCCAGCTCCATCTCTGCCCGGCCCTTGTAGAGCAGCGCCTTGATCGAATTGGGGTCGGCAGCAAGGGCGCGATCCGCCGCGGCGGATGCTTCGCGGTAGTTGCCGGCATCGAACTCGGCTTCGGCAAGGACGACTTGGGCGCCGGGATCCGCCGGGTAGGGGGCGGCTGCCGAGCGGGCCAGCGCAAGCACTTCCTGCGCGGCTTTCTTGTCGACGCCGCGCGTGGACATGATGCGCGCCTTCATCACGGCCGCCTCGCCGGGCCGAAGCGACCGAATCGCTGCCGCTGGGACGTTAAGCTGGGGACCGTTTACCTTGCGATATTGGAGCTTGTTCTTGCGCAGGTAGAGATCGAGCTCGCGGTCCAGCTGGGCAAGATCGCCAAACGCCGCCCGCGCCGCCGCGATCGGTTCGAGCCCCTGTTCGATCCCGCGAACGTAAGTGGTGAGCTGCCCCTGCCGTGCATCGGAAAAGGCGAGGTAGTGCGTCAGCAGCCAAGACCGGCTGTAGAATTTCTCCGTGTCCTCGCCCGTCTTCTCGACAAAGGTCGCGCCGAGAAGGTCGGTCAACTTAGCCTTGTCGAGGGCGAACAGCGCGAACGAGCGATGGTTTGCTGGCATTCCAAGCTGAACGCCGCCGTCCTTGGGGAAAGCGGCCTGGCTGAAGAACTCCGCGAAACCTTCGACGAACCAAGGCGGGAAGGGCGCTTCCGAGTTCTGCAGCAGCATGTGGTGCGCATATTCGTGGAAGAAGACGGCGTCGGCGGTGAGGTCGGTTTCACGGCCGCTGCCGGCGTCGCGCGGAACGAAGGCGACGGAGCCGGACGCGCGCGGGATATAGAAGCCTGCGATCGACGTAATCTTCCCCGTCGCCAGTCGGGAGACGGCGTCGGTGTCGTTGAGCATGTAGATCGTCACTCGGCCGGATTGGCCGACCGGGGGATCGCTCATGTTGCGAAGGATTCGAACCGCCCGGTCAAACTTCTCCAGCCGCGTGGCATAGTCCTGCAGCTGGCGCGGCGACTGCTCCGAATAGATCAGGAAGTGCGGGGTCTTGGCTTCGAGCCACGCCGCTTGAGCTCCGGACGCACAGGCAAGCAGAACGATGCTTGCAAACAACCTCAACACGATGGCTTCCCCTGTTCCTTCCCGGCCGAGCCTGTCCGTAGTAGCCGTTGTTTCTCAACCGTCTAGAGGAAGCTGTACGGGTCCACGTCGACGCTGACCTGGACCTTTGAACGCCATTCGACAGCGCCGAGCCAGTCGCGAATGACGTCCTGTACGTCGAGGCTTCGGGCGGCATGGACCAGCAATCGCTGGCGGTGGCGCCCGCGAAGCATTGCCAGCGGCGCGGGCGCCGGCCCGAACACGGCCATGTCGTCCATTCGCGGCGCTGCATTGGCGATCCTGCGGGCGACCTCTTCGGCTTCTGCCTGCGAATCCGCCGAGACGACGATCGCGGCGAGGCGGCCGAACGGCGGCATTGCCGCTTCGCGCCGTGCTTCGGTCTCGGCCGCGTAAAAGCCGGGGCCGTCGCCGGACACCAGCGCCTGGATTACCGGCGCGTCGGGGTCGTGCGTTTGGACGAGCACCCGGCCGGGCTTGTCGCCCCGCCCGGCGCGCCCGGCGACTTGCTGGATTTGCTGGAAGCTGCGCTCGGCCGCCCGCAGGTCGCCCCCCTGGAGGCCAAGGTCGGCATCGACCACCCCGACAAGCGTCAGATTGGGGAAGTGATAGCCCTTGGTCACCAGCTGCGTTCCGACGACGATGTCGATCTCGCCCGCGTCCATTGCGGCAACGAATTCCGCGGCCCGCGCCGGCGACCAGATGGTGTCGGAAGTGACGACCGCCGTCCGTGCTTCCGGGAACAGCTCGGTGACTTCGTCAGCGATCCGTTCCACCCCGGGCCCGCAAGCGACCAGGCTATCCTCCTCGCCGCATTCCGGGCAGGCCTTCGGCGGGGGCATCACATGCCCGCAATGGTGGCAGGCGAGGCGGTGCATCAGCCGATGCTCGACCATCCACGCGGTGCAATCGGGGCATTGGAAGCGGTGCCCACAGTGCCGGCAAAGCGTGAGCGGCGCGAAGCCGCGGCGGTTGAGGAACAGCAGCGATTGCTCGCCGCGCTCCAGGTTCGCTTCCAGCTCCATGACCAGCGACGGTGCGAGCCAGCGGCCGCGCGGCGGCGGGTCCTGGGTCATGTCGATGGCGCGGATTTCGGGAAGGCGCGCGCCCGCGAAACGCTGGCTCAAGGTTACTTCGCGGTAACGGCCGACCTCCACCATGTGGCGGCTCTCGATCGCTGGCGTGGCCGACGACAGGACGACGGGAATGTCTTCGAACATCCCGCGCATCACGGCGACGTCGCGGGCGTGGTAATGGACCCCGTCCTCCTGCTTGAAGCTGGGCTCATGCGCTTCGTCGACAACGATCAGGCCAAGCTGCGGATAGGGGAGGAATAAAGCCGAGCGGGCGCCGACCACCACCTTGGCTTCGCCGGAGGCGATGCCGCGCCAGGCCCGCCGCCGCTGAGACGAGCGAAGGTCGGAATGCCAGGCGACCGGGGCGCATCCGAAGCGCGCCTCGAAACGCTTGAGGAAAGGCTCGGTCAAGGCGATTTCGGGCAATAGGACGAGGGCCTGCTTCTCCTGCCGCAGGCACTCGGCGATGGCCTCGAAATAGACTTCCGTCTTACCCGACCCGGTAATGCCGTCGAGCAGGACCGGATCGAAGCCTTTGCCCACCCCGGCGGCGAGGCTCGCCGCTGCCTGCCTCTGCTCATCGGTCAGTTCCGGGGGCGCGAAGGCCGGGTCGGGACAGTCGAGCGGGCGGTCGGCGTCGACCAGTATGCGTTCGAGCGCGCCGGCGTTGACCAGGCCGCGAATCACCGCGTCGCTGACCTCCGCGGCTTGCGCCAACTCCCGCACCGTCCCTTGCCGACCTTCGATCGCTGCAAGCGCTTTCCCGCGCTGTGGCGTCATCCGCTCCGGCACCAGCCCGGTGGGCGCATATTCGACCAGCTGGCGCGGGCCATCGAGCGCCGCAGAGGAAGGGAGCACCATCCGCAGCACGGAAGCGAGCGGTGCGAGGTAATAATCCGCTGTCCATTCGCACAGCCGGCGCAGGGCAGGCGGGATCGGCGGCACGTCCAACACCGAAACCAGCGGCCGCAGGCGGTTATCGCCGACTTCCTCGGTTTTCAGCCGCTCGGCATCCCATGCGACACCGATTAGCTGGCGCGGTCCCAACGGCGCGACCACGACAGCGCCCGGTTCGGCCAGCAGTCCGTTCGGCACCCGATAGTCGAGGGGGCCGAGCGCGGCATTCAACGTGACTATTCGGGCGCGCGGCAAAGGCATCGCTCAGCCCATGGATGCTGCTCCGCCGCGACGCAATCCGAAGGACTTGCGTACTTTCCGGGCGGCAAATGATTCAGAACGCAACGTAGGAAAGGTTTTCGGCTGAGGTCAGGATCCGATCGGCCTTACTTCCCCCGGCGCTTCCGGTGGCTGTCGAAATCGAGCACGGCGCTGGCCTCGTCCCCTTCGGGCATCAGGCCCAGGCGGCGCGCGATTTCCTGATAGGCTTCGGCGACGTTGCCCAGGTCGAGGCGGAAGCGGTCCTTGTCCAGCTTCTCGTTCGACTTCAGGTCCCACAGGCGGCAGCCGTCGGGGCTGATCTCGTCGGCCAGGATGACCCGCGAAAAATCGCCGTCCCAGACGCGCCCGAACTCCAGCTTGAAGTCGATCAGCCGGATGCCGATGGCCGCGAACATCCCGCTCATGAAGTCGTTCACGCGGATCGCCATGTCGGCGATGTCGTTCATTTCCTCCTGCGTCGCCCAGCCGAAGCAGGCGATATGCTCGTCGGCGATCAGCGGGTCGCCGAGCGCGTCGTCCTTGTAATAATATTCGATGATCGTTCGGGGCAGCTGCGTGCCTTCTTCGATCCCCAGCCGCTTGGACAGCGAGCCCGCGGCGACGTTGCGGATGACGACCTCGATCGGGATGATCTCGACCTGGCGAATCAGCTGTTCGCGCATGTTGACGCGGCGGATGAAGTGCGTCGGCACCCCGATCGCCGCCAGCGCGGTGAAGATATGCTCGGAAATCCGGTTGTTGAGCACGCCCTTGCCACTGATGGTGCCGCGCTTCTGCGCGTTGAACGCGGTCGCATCGTCCTTGAAATATTGGATCAGCGTGCCGGGCTCCGGACCCTCGTAAAGGATCTTGGCCTTGCCTTCGTAGATTTGGCGGCGTCGGCTCATCGCTTACTGCAGCTCCAGCTTCGGGGAGCGGCGCCTATAGGCGAGCCGCCCCCCTTGAGCAATTCAACTAGCGCTTGGCGACAGCGGGCGCAGCGACCTTCTCGCTAAGGATGCGGAAGCGCTGGAGCTGCGCGGGCACTAGATACTGCTTGGCCAGTGCCTGCACGTCGGCGGCGGTCAGCGACCGGATGATCGATTCGCGCTGCCGGACCCGATCCAGCCGCTTCGCCTCGCTCTGCGCCTCGTCGACGTAACCCAGCCAATAGCTGTTCTGCCGAAGCGACTTGGTCACGCCTTCGAGCATCGGCTGCCTGGCACGGTCCAACAGGTCGGCATCGATGGGCTTGTCGCGCAACGCGGCGGCAATTGCGGCGATGGCCTGGTCGACCTCATCCGCCTTGCCCGGCGCAATTACCGATCCGACCATCAGGTAGCCGAAGTGCGGATAGACGTCCGACATCGTCGAACCGACATCCACGCCGTAGGAGGCACCAAGCTTTTCCCGGATTTCGTCGGTGAGCTCGAGGTCCATGACCTCCGCCAGCAAAGCCAGGCCGAGTTGCCTGCGATAGTCGCTGTCATCGTCGGTCGGCCACGCCGCTCCCACCATCGCCTGGTCAGCGCCGCCGCTATGGGTCAGGACGATTGGCGCGCGGTCGGCCTTGAAGGACGCCTTGCGCGCCGCTGTATAAGCGGGCGCGGAAGCATTGCGGCTGGGCAATGCGCCAAAGCTTTCGGCGACCGCCTTAATCGCTGCGGCTTCGTCAATGTCCCCGACGATTCCGATTTCGATCGGTGCGGAGCCGGCCAGCGGCGAATAAGCTGCGCGTGCTTCCTTGAAGTTGCGGGCGAGTAAATCCGAAGTCGGCGGGACGCCGAACCGCTTGTCGCCATTGGCGAGCAATGTCGGCAACTTCGTCTGTGCCACCTGGCCCGGGGTGGCCGTTAGCTGCTTGTCCAGCAGCGGCACGATGTTGGCCCACAGGCTGTCCGCCTCCGGACGATAGCCGGGGTCGGTGAGGTAAGCGGCGCTGACTTTCATCTGCAGCGACAAATCGCTGGCGATGGTGGTGCCTGAAACGCTGAACGCATCCCCGCTGGTGACTACACCAGCCACGACATCGCGGCCCGCGGTGATGATCTTCAGGTCTTCCAGGCTGTTTTTGGAGGTCGCCGACTGCGCTGAAAAGATCGACATCATCGATCCCAGCCCCGGCTTGTCCATCGGCAATGCCAATGACCCGCCGGCCATCAGGATCGAGAAACTGACTTTTCCCTTTTCAAAGTCCGTCTGCTTGATGTTCAGCCTGACGTTGTTGGCAAAACGAACGGTCCGGATTCCAAGGTCGGCAATCCGGCTGTCGGCCACGACTTTGCCCGGAGCGCCGAAGCTGTCGTAGCCGAAAGCGACTGCGGCCTGGTCTTTCGGCGCCGCGACCGCCAGCTTCGAACTTGCCGCAAAGGCCTGGGCGAGCTGGCGTTCCTCGATCGGCTGCTTGGTCGATACATGCACCAAAGGCGCGCTGCCGGACCACATCCGGCGCAGTTCGGCATTAACTTGCTCGACCGTGATCGTCGGGACGACCTTCGCGAAATATTCCGCGCTGAATGCTGGCGTCGTGACGAAATTCGGTTCGTCGAGCGTCTGGAGAATCCGGTTGGCGAGCGCAGAATGCGTTCGCGCATCCGCCTGTGCCGCTGCCGTCTGCAGCTTGCCGAGCGAGTCCGCGGCCTCCGTCTTCAGCTCCTGCGCGGTGAACCCGTATTTCAGCGCACGGCGCAATTCCTGCTCCGCAGTCGCGATCGCGCTTTTCCACGCCCCGTCCTTGGCGGCCACCGTCACCGATGCCGAAAGCGCGGCATCTTTGTTCTGGTCCTGGCCCATGCCGCCATAAATGATTTCCGACCCGGGTGCGTTGACCAGGCGTTGAAGGCGGCGATTGAACATCGCAGTCGCAAGGTAGCGCACCATTTCGCGCCTGCGCTCGGCAAGGGTATCGGTGGGATTTTCCCACGGGCTGAACGCGGTCAACGTGACCGTCGTTGCCACCGCCGGATCGACGAAGGTGTCGAAGGCCGTGCCGCGCTTTAGGTCGACCGACCCGCGCGGAAGCGGCTTGCCGGCGGTGCCGGTCCCCTTCCAATCGCTAAATTTTGCCTTGAGCTTCTGTTCGATCACCGCCGGGTCGGCATCGCCGACGAACACCAAAGTCGCATTCTCCGGCCGGTAATATCGCCGATAAAGGTTCTTGATGGTCGCGGCTGATGCTGTGCGCAGCACCTCCTCGGTGCCGATCGGCAGTCGCTTCGGATACGGCGTGTCCGGCAATTGGAAGCCAAGGGCGTCCACGACCTGCTGCAACTGGAAGGTGTCGCGGACCCGGCGCTCGCCGAGGATGACGCCGCGTTCCCGGTCGACCGCCGCTGGGTCGAACTTAACCTCGCTCGCGACTTCGCGCATGAGCATCAGGGCAGTATCGATCCGCTTGTCGTCCTTACCCGGCAGGTCGAGCATGTAGGTCGTCGAGTCGAAACCGGTGACGGCATTGGTGTCCGGACCGAATTTCAGGCCCTGCCGCTCCAGGATCCTGACCATTTCGCCTTCCGGAACGTTGGTCGAACCGTTGAACGCCATATGCTCGATGAAGTGGGCAAGCCCGCGCTCGGGCTCGGCTTCCCCGATCGATCCGAATTCAAAGCGAAGCCGTACGGACGCGCCATTCTTCGGCGTCGCGTTGCGCTGGATCGCATATTTCATGCCGTTGGGCAGGACCCCGTACCGGATCGAAGGGTCGGGGACGACGTCGGTGGGCTTCAATCCCCAGGCCACCTGCGCCTGCGCCGGGACGGCGGTCAGGGTCGAGAGCGACAGGGCGATGGCAAGGAATGACGAACGGCCGCAAACAGCGGTGCGCAGAAGCGAAGATCGACGAATTTTCAATGTGATACCCTCCCGGTGCGAGGGCATTTAAGCGATCGGCGGCAGATTTACATAGGCGGTTTCGACAAACGGTCGAGCGCGAAGGACTCAGTTCGGGCGGCGCCGGGCGTGCTCACCGGCGCCGTCCGAGGGGTCAATTCATGCGACGGAAGCGGCGCTCATCCCACGGCGCTGCGAAGTGAATTCTCTGCTGCACCCTGAACACGGCCGCTACCGCACGTCCGAAACGTGCGACTGCGCGGTCGATCCCGGCATGAAGATCCTGGCGTCCCGCTTGATACTGGCGGTCATAAATCTCGTCGACCATCGTCATCTCCTTACCTGTTCCTTCAAAGTGCGACTGGGAAGCCGCCGATCATCGGTCGGGATGCTCCCAGAGCCTGTTCAATGAGATGCAGGCGGCAGTCCGGGCTCACCCGTTTCCAGCTCGCCCGGTCCAAGCGCTGATGCTGGTCGGCTCGATCGCTGTGCGGAGTGAGGACGAGCGATTTCGAGCCGTGATCCATGGCGCATTCCTCCAGCCGATGTTTACCGCCGGCAGGGTCGAGCTGGAGAGGGGAAGCCCGGGTGCCGGCGGTACACTTCACTT
Source organism: Sphingomonas sinipercae (assembly GCF_011302055.1). Taxonomy (NCBI): domain Bacteria; kingdom Pseudomonadati; phylum Pseudomonadota; class Alphaproteobacteria; order Sphingomonadales; family Sphingomonadaceae; genus Sphingomonas; species Sphingomonas sinipercae. The sequence continues at coordinate 1,698,955 of NZ_CP049871.1, read as the reverse complement.
AGGCAGGCAATAATCGTTCCGCCAATCAAACGCTCGACAGCGCCGATAAGTGGGCCTTATCGTGGCGTGATGAGGAAACTGCCCCCGCTGACCGCCGTTCGCGCCTTCGAGGCCGCTGCTCGGAACGAGAATTTCACCGCGGCTGCGGCCGAGCTTGGCATGACCCAGGCTGCCGTCTCCTACCAGGTGAAGGCACTTGAAGAGCGCATTGGGACCGCCCTGTTCCTGCGGGAACGGGGACGAGCTCGCCTAACGCCGCTCGGCGCCCGTCTGCTGCCGACGCTAAGCCAGGCGTTCGACGCGATCGAGGCGGCATTCGTTAGTTACGAGGCCGAGGACGAATCGTTGCTGACCGTGACGACGACGACGACCTTCGGGAACACCTGGCTGGCATGGCGGCTTGGCGGGTTTCAGATGAAGCATCCCGATCTGGCTGTGCGACTGAGCACTGGCGACGAACTGATCGACATCCGCAGCGGCGATGCCGATGTCGCGATCCGCGCCGGGAGCGGCAACTGGGAAGGGCTCGAATGCCATCGGCTGTTCCCGACGACCTTCACCCCAATGGCGACGCCGGAGTGCATCGCGTCGATCGAACGGAAGTTGGGCCGCAAGATCCAGCCGGCGGACGTGGCGGATCAGGAACTGATCAATCGCGGCGACGAGTGGTGGCGGCAGTGGTTCACCGACAATCAGGTGGATTTCGACGAGCAGGTCCATCGCCGCCCGGGCGTCCGGCTCGACAATCAGGCCAACGAGGGACACGCGGCGATGGCCGGGCAGGGCTTCGCGCTTTTGACGCCGCTGCTGTGGGTCGGGGATGTCGCCGCAGGCCGACTGGCCGCCCCATTCCCCGATCGCCTGTCGACCCGCCACTGGTCCTATTGGCTGGTGTTTCCCCCGGAACGCAGGATGGTGCCGAAGGTCAAGCGCTTTCGAGAATGGCTGCAGGCCGAAATGGCCGCTGCCGAGGCCGATCTACGCCTTCCGGAAAGCAACTGAACCGCTTCGGAAGCTAAGAAAAAGGCGGCGACACCCGGGTGCCGCCGCCTCTTTTCTTTGGCCTGGTGCTGCGTTTAGCCGTCCATTTCCATGCCGTGCTTCAGCTGGCTCATCTGGTCGTGGCCTTTGCGAACCGACTGATAGGCCCGCTCGACGACTGCGCGGCAGTCGCCGGTCAGTTCGCCACTGCTGAGCGCGGTTTCGAACTTCTCTTTCAGATAATCTTCGCCGGACTCGACCGTGTTGACGATGCTTTCATCGTCGCGCCCCGTGACCGCGGCCTTGAGGTCCAGCCAGCGCTGGTGAGTCTTGCCCATCAGCGAGCCGTCGTCGCTCGGCGTTCCGCCAAGACGGCTGATCTCAGAACGAAGCTCTTCGACGACCTGACGGCGCTCGGTCGCACGCTCGCGGAAGATTTCGGTGAACCGCTGGTTCTCGCTGTTGGAGGCTGCGTCTTCATAGCCGTTGACGCTGTCGATCAGCGTCGTGGCCAGGGTGTTGAGCGTTCCGATCTGTACGTCGTCTGCCATGCTATTTCTCCATTTGGTGTGGGGGGTTGGCTGCTGAACGCTCGAACGGCGCTTGCGGACGCCTGCTAATCGCCGCTTATTGACGATCTAGCGCTGCATTTGCTCATCCTGGCGAACTTTAACGGCCCAAGCTGGCCAACTGATCCGATTTCGCTGCAGCCCGCCAATTGACTCAGGCTGACCGGATTGCCTTAGTCGATTGATGAAGCCCGTCATTTTCGCCGCTACGGCCAGCGCGTTGCTGTTCGCGCAGTCGGCCCGTTCCGGCGCTCCCGCCGCCGCGCCGTTGAAGCCAACCGGCAGCTGGGTGATCAATTTCGACGATGCTCAGTGTGTCGCGGAGCGCGAGTACGGCAGTTCTGGAAAGCCGCTGACCCTGGTGTTGAAGCAGCCACCGATTGGCGAGGTGATGCAAGTCGGCGTGGTGTCGAATGGCGGGCCCAAGGAGCCGGAACAATACCGCGGAACAATCGCATTCGACACGCGGATCGTGAAGGCCAGTGTGCTGACATATCGCCCGCACGGCAGCGTAAAAGGTGTCCGTCTCGTCAACATGCCCCTGAAGCATTTCGCCGCAGCGGCAGGGTCAAAAATATTGACGTTCGATTCCGGCAGTGGCGTTCATTCGACGTTTGAGCTCGAAGCTCTCCCGAGCGTTCTACAACTCCTAAATCAATGCGCTGCCGACTTGCGAACGGTCTGGAAAGTCGACTCGTCTGAAGCCGATCGCCAGCTTCAAGGTGTTCGCGGAAAAGGCCTCGGCAAGCTGATCAGCCCGAACGACTATCCCCGCGATGCGGTGCTGGCGGAACAGAGCGGCACCGTCACGATGGCGTTACTAATCGACGAGACAGGCAAGGTCGCCGATTGTTCGGTGATCGCCACAAGCGGGGTCGCGATCCTCGACTCGCAATCGTGCGCGGTTGTGAAGATCCGCGCGAAATTTGTTCCGATCACGGATTCAACCGGTAAGCCGATCAAGACTTCAGTGATCCAGCGCATCACCTGGAAGTTAGGTTAAACCTCGGCCAGCGCCGTGATGAAGGACCAGGCTTTGAATGGATCAATCGACAGGCAAGCCTCGGGGATTAAGCGCACGCGCCCGTTCCTTGTGCTTGCCGCTTTGCTGGCTGGCCTCGTCTTGGGACTCCTTGCGACCGGATCTAGCGATGGTGCACGATCGTTTCTGGTGCAGTCCGCCGGCCTGATCGGCGAGCTTTGGCTCGACGCGCTGAAGATGACCGTTATTCCTTTGGTCTTCGCGCTGCTCGTGACCGGCGTCGCGAGAAGCGCCGAGGCTGCGAAAGCGGGCCGGGTTGCCGCGCGGACCGTGGTCTGGGTGGTTGCCATCTGTACCGCATCGGCCGTGATCGGGGCGCTCGTCATCCAGCTTTTGCTGCATGCATTCCCGCTGTCCTCGGCGGCTGCCGAGGCGCTTCGCGGCGCGATCGCCGCCACGCCGGCGAAGGACGCACCGATCGCCGGCGCCGCGGACGTCATCCGCGCCATCATCCCGACCAACGTCTTCGCTGCTGCGTCCAACGGCGATGTGCTGCCGCTCGTGGTGTTTGCGATGTTCTTCGCCGTGGCGGTATCGCGTATCGCCGTCGAGCAGCGCCGATCCCTCGTCGGCTTTTTCGAGGCGACCGCCAACGCGCTGCTGATGATCATAGGTTGGGTTTTGTGGGCCGCGCCGCTGGGGGTGTTCGCGCTTGCAGTCGCGCTTGCTGCAGAAGCTGGGGGAGCAGCGTTCGCCGGCCTTGCGCACTATGTCATCTTGCTCTGCGCGGTCGGAGCGACGGTCACCTTACTCTCTTACCCACTAGCGACGCTGTTCGGCGGGGTGCGCCTTGCCGAATACACGCGGGCGATGTTGCCGCCGCAGAGCGTTGCGATTTCGACCCGCTCATCGTTGGCCTCCCTGCCGGCGATGCTGACGAGCGCCCGCGCGCTGGGCGTTCGGGAGGAAGTTGCCGACGTCACCTTGCCGATCGCGGTTGCGTTGTTCCGCGCGACCGGGCCGGCAATGAACGTCGCCGTCGCCTTCTACGTCGCCCACTGGGTTGGTTTTGAGCCAAGCGTCGCACAGATGGTCGCGGCAACCGCCGTCGGCGCGGTGATGAGCTATGCCGCGGTCAGCCTGCCGGGCGAGGTGAGTTTCATCAGCTCGATTGCTCCGATCGCCATCGCGCTGGGCGTGCCGGTCGGGCCGCTCGGCCTGCTGATCGCGGTGGAGATGATTCCCGACATCTTCCGAACGCTCGGCAACGTGTCGATGGACGTCGCGGTTACCGCAGCGGTCGACCGGAGCAGCCGACAAGGTTCAGCGGCCGGCGATTTCCCTGACCCGGTCTGAATACAGGCGGCCGACCGATTGCTCCGTCCCGTCGCCAAGCTTTGCCGTCCATCGCCCGGAGGCGTTGCGGCTGAACCCGGCAATGAAGTCGCGCCGGACGATGGCCGACCGGTGGAGCCGCACGAACAGGCCGGGATCGAGGCCATCCTCGAGAGCCGTCATCGAATGGTGGATCAGCCAGCTGCGCCGCCCCACGTGCAGGCGCATATAGTCCCGCTCGGCGGAAACCCGGTCGACATCGCGCGACGCGATGCGCACCAGGCCGGTCAGGTCGGACGCCCAGAATTCGTCGATCCAACGCGATTTCGAGTCCGTTGCCTGGTTCGGCGTGTCCCGCCGCTGGTCGATATATTCGCGGGCGCGATCGATCGCGCGCTGCAGCCGAACCGGGTCGACCGGCTTCATCAGATAATCGACCGCCGCCACTTCGAAGGCGGCGACTGCGAACTGATCGAACGCGGTCACAAAGACGACCGCCGGGGCGGGCCGCTGCGCGGCGAGCGAGCGAGCTACGGCGATGCCGTCGAGTCCGGGCATGGCAATGTCGAGCAGCAACACGTCAGGGGACAATTCCTCGGACAGCGTCAGCGCCGCTTCCCCGTCGCTGGCGGTCCCGACCAGGCGCGCGCCGTTCGCGCGGGCGAGAAGCAGCTGCAGCCGTTCGGCCGCCAGCGGCTCGTCGTCGGCGATCAGGACGCGTAGCGGCTGCGCCTCAACCACGGTTGTCCACCGGCAGGGTTAGAGCGACGCGATAGCCGCCATCGTTGGTCGGGCCGAAGTTGCACTGGGCCCGCGAGCCAAAGCGCGCGTGCAGGCGCTGGCAAACATTGGCCAGGCCAAGCCCCGTTCCTTCATGTGTTGCGGCCGCCAGCCGCTTGGGACCCGGCTTGAGCAGCCGGTTGGTCACGCTGACGCGTATCCGGCGATCTTCCAGCAGTTCGGCGTGAATTCGGATGAGCACTTTATCGCGCGACGTGGCGACCCCGTATTTGATCGCATTCTCGACAATCGGCTGCAGGATCAGCGCGGGCAGCGCCGCCGTGCTGAGTTCTTCCGGAACCTCGATCTCGACCTGCAGGCGATCGGGGAAGCGCGTGGTTTCGATATCTAGGTACAGGCGCTGAAGATCGATTTCCTGCGCTAGGGTGACGTCCGCGGCGGGGTCGAGCGAGAGGCTGTGGCGGAAGAAAGTCGACAGGGCGAGGAGCATCGCCTCAGCGCGGTCGCTGCGGCCGGTCATCACCAGCGAGGATAAGGAGTTGAGCGTATTGAACAGGAAGTGCGGGTTCACCTGGTAGCGGAGTGCTCGAACCTGGGCCGCTTGGGCCGCCGCTTCTGCATCGACGGCGCGGCTAAGCGCTTCGTGGGCTTCCCGCTGGGCCAGGGTCGCGATGTAAAAGGCGCTCCAGGCGGCGAAGAAGAAGAACCAGATGACCGCCGCGTCGGCCGCATACCGAAGGCGCTCCATCGGCTCCAGTTGCGCGAGTTTCGGGAGGGTAAGGACCAGCGGTTCGGTTGCCTGCCGTTCAATCCGCATCGACCGGCCGTCGACGATGACCATGCCTTCCTTGGCCGGAAAGCGGAATTCTTCCCGGCTCGGCCGCAGCAAATCCTCCAGACCCATCAGGATTCCGGCCATGGCGCAGGCTGCAATGGCGGACGCGACGCCCGCAATGAGCGCGCGGCGCTTGATGTCCCGCCCGGCGCCAAGCAGCGCGACCGCAAGGTAGACGAGGCCCGTGAGCCAAACCCCGGCGACAATCGTGATCAGCTTGTTCTGCACCACCGCGCCCGGATCGGTGCCGAGCATTGCCCGCGCGACGACGGTCAGGCTGTAGGCAGCCCACATCGCCAGGATCGATTTGCAGGCGAGCGGCCAGTCCGCGAAGCGACGGACGGCCAAGGGATGCTTGAGGGGGCGCATGGCCTGACTTTAGCGGAGGACAGTGGCCGGTGCGAGCGGTCGAGCGCTTGTTCGCAGAAGCGCGCCGTCCGCCTGTCGAAAGCCATGCGGAACGGCGACGCGCGGTCGCTCGTTCACCGATCAACTTATGCTGGAGAGTGACGTGGAGCAGGACAACGAAAAGCGGCATCGCCCGCCACCCGTGATCGGAAGCGGCGATCCGCAGCCGGAACTCGAAGAGAAACTCCGCAAGCATCCCCATGACAGCGACGCCAAGGTCGACGTCGGCAGCGACGAATCCATGGATGCGTCCGACCCGCCTTCAGTCGTTCAGCCGGGCCGTAACGAGCCGGTCCCGTCCTCCGGCGCCCCGCACGAGGACTAACCGTCCGGGCGTTGCCTCAAATCCACAATCCACAGTTTTGCGGCGAGAGGTTAATTTCTGGCCTTGCCGCACGCATCCCCCTCTGATTCAATGTGAATGGGGGTGGGACGCGTGGTTAAGCTATATGCAACCAACACAGCCGCATGATCCCGCTAGGCAAAAGGAGTCGGGGTCATGATCACGAGGACCAGCCAGCCGGCTAACGGCGCGTTGCTGCTCTCCGAGATGAAGGAGTTCGGTGGTTTCTCGAAGGCGACGCAGCGGTACATCCGCCGCTCGCTGGACGTTGCCTACGGCCGTCGCGATGCCATCGAATGCTGGGCCCGCGATGAAGCGGAAGCTGCGTCCATCCGTGCCCAGGCCCGCTTGTACAAGCAGCTCGATCACCTGCGGATGCAGGTTCCGGACGACAGCGGCCTGGACATGATCGAGCCCTTTCTCGGTACGCTGATCACCTTGTCCGCCTTCGACCTCGGCCAGGACCGGTTGCCGAATTTCCCGGCCTACCGTTTCCTTTACGAGCGCCTGGTCGGTGCCGCTGCCCGCGCATGGCTGCCCGCTGCATTCTGTGCCGCCGCCGCGCTTCCGCACCTCCACCCGGACCGGCGCCGGACCTTGCTGCAGTCGATCAGCGAAAGCGCCGCGACCGCGCCTGGCTGGTCGAACCGGGAGCCCGCGTTCTGGCCGGAGTGGGTCGAAAAGGTCGACTTTCCCGCCGCAGCCTAGGTGCCGACGCGCTTGAGCGAAGGGTAGGTTTCGGCCAGCTGCCGGATCGAGTCCTTCGCATTCTTGTGATGGACGAAGATGCCGCCCGCATCTTCCCATAGCTGCCGGTGGTTTTCCCGATCGTCGACGAGGACGTCTCCCGGCGCCATGTGCAGGTGCTTGTTTCGCGCCATTGTCGTGACGATCGGAACGCCGGGGAAATGCTCGGCCGCCCAGCGTTCCTTTTGCGGGGCCGCCCATTTGCCCAGCGGCAATCCCGTCAGGATCGTCGGTTTGAGGTGCTCGACCGCCGCGAACAGCTCCTGGGCATCGGGCATCTCGGGCAAGTCGCCGTAGAAATTGCCGTGCCGCGCGAGGCGCTTCCAGAATTCGCCGTTGCCATGCCGCTTCTGGAAGGCGGCGGGAAGCATCCCGAGCAGCGCCTTGGCCCCCGCATCGAAATCGGCGAGCACCCCGTCGCAGTCGAGGAACAGGTGCGGTTGCTTCGTGCCCATCAGAACCGGGCCGGCCGAAGCGAGATTAGGATGGGCTGCTCGATTGCCTCCCAGCCGAGATCCCGGAGCACATCATTGCTTTCGCGCGCGCGGCGCGTCGGGCCGAGCGACCAGGTGACGTGGTAGGTCGACCCATCGACCCGGTCGGTAGAGCCGTTGATCGTCACCACCAGCGCTTCGACGCCCTTCTGATCGTCGACAAGCCCGACGACCTCTGCCCGGACCTCGGGCGGGAGCGGCGTTTGATCCGTCGCGCCGCTGCTCAGAGTCACGTGGTGTGCGACGGTTTTCTCATAGGCTGGCGTAAAACGGTCGAGCAGCCGCTCGCGGCAATCTTCGTCCAGCAGCCAACCGATCACGGTCCCGGGTTGTGCCATCACCGCCCGACGCTGAACTTCAATTTCAGTTCCGCTGCCCAAGCCGCCGGACGAGGTCGGCCGCGAATTCGCTGAGCGAATCGTCGCGCGCGCCCATGATGACGATCCGGTCGCCATCCGCCGCCTCGCCCAGGAGGCGCTCGCCGATGACCGATCGCTCGGGCAGATGCTCGGCATTGCCGCCTTCCTCCCCAATGCGCCGTGCAAGCCAGTCCGAGCCTCGGCTCTTCTCGACCGTGCCGCCCTGATAGACCGGGTCGGGCAGGAACAGCCGGTCGTCCGGGGCCATCCCGCGCGCGAAACTCGCTGCCAGCTCGTCGCCCATTTTGGCGATCGGCCCGAAACCATGCGGCTGGAACATCAGCAACAGCCGGCCGGGCTGCGCGCGCAGCGTCGCCAGGGTGGCGTCGATCTTGTCGGGATTGTGCGCGAAATCATCGATGACCGTGACTCCGGCGGCCGCGCCGACCAGCTCCAGGCGCCGCCGAAGGCCGGCAAAGCGCGCGAGGGCAGCCGCAGCCTCCGCCGCTTCGACGCCAATCGCCGAGGTCGCCGCAATGGCCGCGAGCGCGTTCGAGACGTTGTGGCGACCGGGCACCGCCAACCGCACCTCGTGCCTTTCGCCTCCGCTGTCGAGCGCGAAGGTCGCGCCGTCGGGAAGCAGCTCGATGTGGCGCGCGGCGAGATCGGCGCCAGGCGCGTCGAGGCCGTAGGTCACTCGCCGTTCGGCCGGCAGCGCTTCGGCCAGCGCTCGCGTTTCGGGATCGTCGAGGTTGAGCACGCATTTGCGCGACGCGGCGAGGAAGCCGGCGAACAGCCCGCGCAGTTCATCAATTTCCTTGTGATCGAGCGTGACGTTGGTCAGGACCGCTACTTCAGGCCGGTAGAGCGCGATCGAACCGTCGCTTTCATCGACTTCGCTGACGAACAGTCCAGGATCGCCGACCACCGCGCTTGCGAAAGGCTCCGAAGGGGACGCGAAGTTCTTCATGACCGCGCCGTTCATTACCGTCGGCTGCCGGCCGCAGGCGTGAAGGATCCAGCCGATCATGCCGGTCACGGTCGATTTTCCGCTGGTGCCGCCGACGGCGATGCTGTGCTCGGCCTGGTTGAGCAGCTGTGCCAGCAATTCCGGTCGCCGCAGTTGCTGCAGCTTCAACTCACGCGCCCTGACCACGTCCGGAACCGTGTCCTCGACCGCGGCGGACGTGACCAGGATCGAGCCTTCGGCAAGCCCGGAGCCATCCTGCGCGTGCAGCGCAATGCCAAGCGCGCGAAGGTGATCGAACTTCTGGGGCGTTCGCCCGGCGTCGAGCGAACGGTCGGATCCCGAGACGGCTGCGCCGGACGCGCGCAGGATACAGGCGAGGGGGAGCATGCCGCTGCCGCCGATGCCGCTGAAGAAGTAGCTGGATTTGCTCATCGCCGCCGCCCTATTGCGACGGGCGTGCCAATACAAAGGGCAATGTCGTGAAAATCGCGGTGGTCGCACCGAGCAACCGTCTCAGCGAGGAGGCGGCGGAACAGGTTCAGGCGATCGCTGCCGCGCGCGGCGATTGCGACCTGTTCATCCATCCGCAGTGCTTCCTGTCGGCGGGCCATTTCGCCGGCACCGACGCGCAGCGCCTCGCCTCTTTGCGTGAAGTGATGGCCGACCCTGCGGTCGACGCGGTGTGGTTCGCCCGGGGCGGTTACGGATCCAACCGGATTTCCGAGGCGGCGGTGCGCGACCTTCCGCAGGCCGCCCGCCAAAAGACGTTCATGGGCTATAGCGACACCGGCTTCCTGCTGGCTGCCTTGCACAAGGCGGGCCTGGAGGCGGCGCACGGGCCGATGCCGCAAGATATCCGGCGCGCCGGGGGCGAGGCGGCAATCGGGCGCGCGCTGGACTGGTTGACGCATCGCTCCCCCGAAAGCCTGGAGCCGGCGCTTCAGCAGCCGGCGATGGCGTTTAACCTGACCGTCCTGTCGAAGCTGTTGGGCACGGTCCTCGAACCGGATTTCGCGGGCGTCGAATTGCTGATCGAGGAAGTCAGCGAGCATCACTATAAAATCGACCGGCTGATGTTCCACGTCACGTCCAGCGCTAACCTGCGCAAGGTCGCCCGGATCCGCTTGGGGCGCGCCTCCGACATCCCCCCCAACGACACGGATTTCGGCGAAGACGAGCAGGCGATCGTCGCGCAATGGTGCGACCGGGCGGGCATTCCATTGGGGGTGCCGGCGGACATCGGCCACGATGCCGGAAACAAGGTCGTTCCGTTCGGCCCGCCGAACACCTGATTCAGGTTATATTCCGGCATTGCAAAGGGCCGGGCTTTGCGCTCTATCTCTCTAAGCACAACAGGAGGGCTCTATGGCAGACAGTAAAGGCGGGACTGGCAAGAAGGCAGGCGGCGGACTCGCACGTCCGGTACAGCCTTCGGCGGACCTCGCGGCGATCGTTGGTAACGACCCGCTTCCGCGTAGCCAGGTCGTTTCCAAGATGTGGGATCACATCCGCAAGAACAACCTTCAAAACCCGCAGAACAAACGAGAAATCGTTGCTGACGACAAGCTGAAGAAGGTCTTCGGCGGCAAGGACCGGGTCAGCATGTTCGAGATGAACAAGCATCTTTCGAACCATCTGAAATAAGCTCTAGACCCACTGGAGCGAAGCAGGGATCCGCGGGCGACCGCGGATCCCTTTTTCTTGTCAGCGGCGCGACTCGGCTGCGGCAGCGGTAGCTAGCCCCGCCAAAGGCCGTCCATTTTTTCGCGCACCACGGGGTAACCGATCCCTTCGGGAATGGTGATGAACCGTTCGCCATCGGACGTTTCCACCCATGGGGAAATTGGCGTCACCTGATGCCGCTCGGCGTCCCGCTGGATGTCATCGAAGCTGGAATGTTGCGCCAGCCGCTCAAGGTTTCGTCGCGTCGGGAAGATCATTTGCGACTCACCCGCATCCGCCCGTTTGATCGCTTCCTGGGCGGTGAGCCAAAAGGCGCCGCTGCACTCGCCCGGCACGACATTCGGCGGCCAGTCGCCGTCCGGCGCACGCGCGACGTAGAACATCGTGTCGAAACGACGGGTGGCGTGGAATTTGGGCACCCAGCGCGCAAAGGGCACCAAAAGGTCGGGGTCGATCTGCAGCGCATGTTCCTGCAGCAGCTCGGCAAAAGGCCGATCGGCGATCAGCTCCCGCTGTAACAGCAGCGCCTGGGCTTTGGTTGGAAGCGGGGACAAGCCGATCGGAATCGCGGTTTCTTCCAGCGTTTCGCGAAGCGCCGCGGTGCGGGCGCCGCCGTCCGACTGAGCCGCCGACTGGCCGACCAGCCGATCTTCGGCATCGATTCTTCCGCCCGGAAACACCAAGGCCCCTGCCGCGAAGGCCATGCCTTGGGCGCGTTCGACCATCAGCAACTCCGGCGGGCCTATCGGGCGGTCGCGAACGACGACCAGGGTCGCGGCGGGAATTGCGGGCGTCTCGTCCATGATGGCGGCGCTATGCCAACCAACCGCAAAGAAAAAGGCCGCCGCTTCGGTGAAGCGACGGCCCGTTGACAATCGACCGGGAATTACATTCCCTGGATATTCTCATCCGCTTCGGTTTCCGGCCCCACCGCATTGTCGTTGATCGCGGCATCGGCTTCCTGGTTGAGCTCCGCAGCCTGGTTCTCCAGCTGCTGGGCCTCGGCTGCGATGTTTGCAGCCTGGTCGGACAATGCGTTCAAATCTTCGCTGGGCGGGACCGCATCGGTCTGCACGTTGTCGCCCAATTGGTCCTGATTGCCGCGATCGCAACCGGCAAGCGCGATCATCGCGGCACCGGCAATGGCCAGGTTGAACTTTTTCATTTCACTCCCCGCGTGTCGAAAGTTGGTCCCGCTGTCCTAGCAGCAGTCGAAGCCTGATTTCCAGCGCCGGAAACACCGCATTTTCTTGTATTTTTGCGCGGAAACGCCTATTTCAAGGGCGTCGGGGCAACCCGACTACGCCGGTAGAGTGTTAGGTGGAATAGGCATTTCGGACCCGGGGGGCAGTACCCCGGCGCCTCCACCACCAGCCGCGGTTCGCGCCGCTGCTGATGGGGGCGAAATAGGATCGACGAGTGCAATAAAGGTCTGGCTGCCGGTCGGTATGAGTCCACCGCAAAGGCTCATTCACACAAGTGCCAACGATAACGAGGCTCTTGCTATTGCTGCGTAACAACGTCCTCACGGACTGAGTTACAAAGACAAAAGCGCGGTTGGACCCCGCCGGGCAACAGAAGGGGAATCCAGCGGTTTGGAGGGCGCCGGGCAACAGAAGCCCCTCCACTTTTCCTATTTGCGCAGACGAAGCTCGTCGCGAATTTCCGCGAGCAGCTCAATCTCCGTCGGTCCGGCTGCGGCAGCCGGCTCGCGCCGCATCAACCGCTCGGCCCAGCGCACGATCAGGAAGACGATGAAGGCCAGGATCAGGAAATTGACGACCACGGTCAGGAACTGGCCCCATCCAAGCACGGGTGCGCCGGCTTTCTTGAGCGCCGCGTAATCGGTCAGGCTGCCGGCATAACCGTCCGGCACCGGGCCGAGCATGACGAAGTGGCTGGAGAAATCGAGGCCGCCGAACAGGGCGCCGATTATCGGCATGATGATGTCTTCCGTCAGGCTTCCGGCAATCGTCGCGAAGGCGGCGCCGATGATCACGGCAACGGCAAGGTCAAGGACGTTGCCCCGTGCGATAAAGTCCCGAAATCCCCTCAGCATCGCTGCCTCCCCCGCTCGCTTCCAGGCCGGAACTTATCCCAGCGGTAGCCAATTGTAAGCCGCGACCGCGATCATTACCTTTGCGATACCAACGAGGGGACCTTTCGATGACCGTATTGCGCCGTTTTGGGCTGCTTGCACCGCTTGCCGCATTCTCGCTCGCCGGTTGCGGCATCAACAGCATTCCGACCGCCGAGGAGCAGGTGAACGCAGAATTCGCCAACCTCCAGGCCGAATATCAGCGCCGCAACGACGTCATCGGCAACCTCGTCGAAACGGTGAAGGGCGCAGCTGGCAGCGAAGAGAAGATCCTGACTCAGGTGACCGAAGCAAGGAGCCGCGCGACGTCGGCGACGCTGACTCCGGCGCAGCTGAGCGATCCGGCGGCGGTGAAGCGGTTCAACGATGCGCAGGCCAGCCTTTCGGGCGCGCGCAGCCTGCTAGGCACCGTCATCATGGAACGCTATCCGCAGCTCCAGAGCCAGCAGCGCTTCGGCGACCTGATGGTCGCGCTGGAAGGGACCGAGAACCGAATCCGCACCCAGCGCCGCGATTACAACGAAGCGGTGCGCCAGTATAACACGCGCATCCGCACCTTCCCCGACGCGATCGGCGCCAAAATCTTCTACGGCGCCAAGCCGAAAGTGCCGTTCGAGGCCGAGGCCGGCGCGCAGGATGCGCCGAAGGTCGATTTCAACACGGGCGGCTGACATCCGTCATCGCGAGGAGCGCAGCGGCTTGGCAATCCGAGGATCAGTATGGGATGGCCTTGCCGCGTTCGCATTGACGCTGGCGCTGCTGTTCGCCGCGCCGGCCGCGGCGCAAAATTTTCCGGCGAAACCGACGACTGCGGTGCTCGACGAGGCCAACCTGCTCTCGCCGCAGCAGGAGGCTGAGCTGAACGCGAAGGCAAATGCGCTACTCGCGCAGAGTCAGCGCGCTGTCGTAATTGTGACCGTGCGCAGCCTGGATGGGCTGGAGATCGAAGATTATGCCACTCGGCTCTTCCGGGCATGGGGGATCGGAAACAAGGAACGGGACGACGGCGTGCTCCTCCTTGTGGCACCGAACGAGCGGAAGGTGCGCATCGAGACGGGCTACGGCGCGGAAGGCTTCCTGCCGGACATCCTCAACGGGCGCATCATCCGTGGCACCATTCTGCCGCGGTTCCGCGCGAATGACATGGCCGGGGGCATCGTTGCTGGCGCGGACGAGGTCATCCGCCAGATGTCACTTTCGCCAGCCAAGGCACAGCAGACTATTACCCAAGCGCAGCAGCAGGAGCTTGAGGAGCAGCGGAAGGCTCAACAGGCCGATGTCGGCGGTGCTGGGCTCATTCCCGTCCTCATCATCATGTTCATCTTCTTTTCGATCATCGGGTCGCTGAGCCGGCGGGCGCGCGGGCAGCGGTATCGCTCGCGTCGCGGTGGTATCAGTCCCTGGGTGGTGCTCTGGGGTCTGAATGAGCTGAGCCGCGGATCCAGTCGCCACGGCGGCCGGGGCGGAGGCTTCGGCGGGGGCGGCTTCGGTGGTGGTTTCGGCGGCGGGGGCGGCTTTGGCGGGTTTGGCGGCGGTTCGTCGGGCGGTGGCGGCGCGAGCGGAAGTTGGTGATGCAGGGACTGACCGCAGACGACCACGCGAAGGTCAGCGCCGCGATCGCGCAGGCCGAAGCGCAGAGCAACGGCGAGATTGTCGCCGTCGCCACGCCGATCAGCGATTCCTATCACGACGTGGCGCTTCACTGGGCGGCGCTGGTGCTTTTCGCGGTGCTTGCCTGGGCGGCGATTTGGCCCGCCTCGCTGGTTTGGTGGAGCGACTTGCTGCTCGGTTCGTGGCGCCCAGAGCCAAGCCTTCGCGAGCTGCTGACGATCCTGCTGGTGCTCGCCCTGCTGAAGTTCACCGCGGTGCTGGTGGTCTTGAAATATCTGCCGCTGAGGCTGGTGCTGACTCCGCGGGCGACAAAATCGCGGCGGGTCCGGCGCCGCGCCATTGCGGTGTTCAAAGCCGCCGCCGAGCGCCGCACCGTCGGCCGCACCGGTATCCTCATCTACCTGTCTATGGCCGAGCGCCGAGCCGAGATCGTTGCCGACGAAGCGATCCTTCAGGTGACGACGCCGGAAACGTGGGGTGAAGCAATGGCTGCGTTGATCGAGCAGGTAAAGGCGGGCCGTCCCGGCGATGGCATTGTTGCTGCGATCAGCGAAGTCGGTGCAGTGCTTGCCCAGCACTTCCCCCGATCCACCGATGACACCAACGAGATACCCGACAAGCTCATCGAACTATGACTCACGACGTCGACGCGCCGCTGGAGACCGAATGGGCGGGAAAATATATCAGCGTGCAACGGCGCGGCCGTTGGGAGTTCGTGTCGCGCACCGGCAGCACCGATGCCGTCGTCGTCCTCGCCGAGCATGACGACAAGGTCATCTTGATCGAGCAATACCGGGTGCCGGTCGGCCGGCGCTGCCTCGAGCTTCCCGCCGGGCTGGTTGGCGATGAAGAGGCGGACGCGACGGTCGAGAGCACGGCGGTCAAGGAGCTGGAAGAAGAAACCGGCTTCACCGCCGAGCGGATCGAGTTGCTCGGCCAGTTCCAAAGTTCGCCGGGCATGGTCGCCGAGCATTTCACGCTGGTGCGCGCGCACGGCGTTTCCCGCTGCGGCGAGGGCGGGGGCAACGAGCATGAAGATATCGAGGTGCACCTCGTCGCGCGCGAGGACATTGGGGATTTCATCAGGAAACGCCGGACAGCCGGCGTGGCCGTCGACGTAAAGCTGCTGCTGTTTCTCAACTTCTGAGCGGCTCCAGCGCAGGTTCATCCGGTTTGCGACAGGAAATGCCGATGAAATTGAGCAGACGAGAGCTGGTAGGTGGCGGCGCGGTGGCAATTGTCGCGACGTCCGCGCCTGCCATTGCGGCAGGGATAGTCGTCACACCGGAGCAGTTCGGCGCCCGCGGCGACGGCCGAACCAACGACAGCGCGGCGTTCGCTCGGATGGCGTCGTTCGTCAATCGCCAAGGCGGCGGCGAGGTTCGGCTGCGCAAGACGACATATCTCGTCGGCGGGCACGTCCCCGGTGGCCGAGCAGGCTACGCTTTCGCGCCCGCTGCGGTGATGCAATTCGCCCGCTGCAGTCGCCCGCTAACAATCCGCGGGAACGGTGCGCGCCTTCGCTGTGCCCCGGGGTTGCGGTTCGGCACGTTCAGCCCCGCCGGACGACCGACCAGGCACCCGATGCCCTATTTGAAAGGCGGGGAACTCGCTTCCCCTTACGAGGCGATGATCCTCGTCGAACGCTGCACGGGTCCCGTCGAAATCAGCGACCTCGAACTCGACGGCAATCTCGCGGCGCTCCAGGTCGGTGGGCAATATGGTGATACCGGCTGGCAGATCCCGGCGAGCGGGATCAAGCTATCCGACAATCGTGGAGCCGAGCGCATCGCCCGCGTCTACGTGCACCATCACCCGCTCGACGGCATCATGCTGGACGGTGACCCGGCGCGACTGGGGAGCGGCCTGATCGAGGACGTTCGCAGCGAATATAATGGGCGCCAAGGGTGCAGCGTCGTTGGCGGTCGCGGCTATGTGTTTGTGCGCTGCAAGTTCAATCACACCGGTAAGGCTGGGATAGCGAGCGCGCCGGGCGCGGGGGTCGATATCGAGGCTGAAGGCGGCAAGACGGTGCGCAACCTGCGCTTCGCGGACTGCGAATTCGTCAACAACAAGGGTGTCGGCATGGTGGCTGACAGCGGTCGGTCCGAGGGCGCGGTGTTTGAGCGCTGCCGCTTCATCGGCACCACCAGCTATGCGGTGTGGCCGAGGAAGCCGAGTTTTCGATTTTCCAACTGCGCCTTCGTCGGCTCGATCGTGCACGCATGGGGCGACGCCGACCCGCAGCGCGCAGCACAGTTCCACGACTGCACCTTTCACGACGATCCGGCGCTCAGTCCGACCGGGGTGGTTTATAATCCGGGTGGATCGTCGACGATCGCCGACCTGCCGGGCAATCCCAATGTATTGTTCAATCGCTGTCGGTTCGAGCTGACCGACCGCGCAGTGCTGCCCTACACCACCAATGTAGTCACCTTCGCCGATTGCACGATGTCACAAACCTCGCCCAAGCAAAGCTACCCGCGGGGGCGGTTCGTCGGCCGAAACGTAATCGATGGGAATGTGGGGCTCTACAGCGCGCGCATTCTGGGCGAGCTGGTCGTCAACGGGCAGGTGCAGCGGCGGACCGGCTAACCCGACTGCGGGCCGAAACAAAACATCCGTTCGCAATCTTTCCCGGCCCTGACATAATGGGCACAAGCAAAGATCATCGATCAGGAGAAGTCATGGAACCCGGAACCGTCCAGCGCGCCTATGAACTCGCGCCGGAGTGCCAGAGCCTTGAGGAGCTTCGTGCGAAGCTGCGCCGGGAAGGGCATTCGTCGGTCGACGAGCATCTTGGCAGCGGGTCGCTTCGTGCCGACCTGAAGTCGAAGTTCAAGAAGCGGGCAGGCCCGGCGAAAGAGGAGCCGGCAGTGGACTAGGGCGCGAAACGGTGAGACCTATTCGGCCAGGCCGGCGGCGCGTGCTTTGTCGGCGGCGAGGGTGGCGCGGAATTGATCGGTACGGCGAACGCGCTCGGCCATCTGCTCCCACGCATCGGCGGCGCGCAAACAGCGGTCGCGGACGTTATCCAGCTTCGCTTCTTCGGCTTCGCTTCGAGCCTGCGCAGCGCGGCTTTCGTAGGTTTGCAGATCGTTCAACGCACTCTCCTTGAATGAGTCCGGCCGGAAGCTTTCGCCCCCGGCCGGAAAAACAGGGTCGCTGTTAGGCTGCCTGAATGTTGACGGCGGCCATCTTGCCGCGACGGTCTTCCTCAAGATCGTAGCTGATGCGCTGATCCTGCTGCAGCGTGCGCAGGCCGGCACGTTCCACGGCCGAGATGTGGACGAAGGCGTCGTTGCCGCCGTCTTCCGGAGCGATGAAGCCGTAGCCCTTGGTTTCGTTGAAAAACTTAACGGTGCCGATTGGCATAGTTCATTCCTTTGCAGTGTCGCGGTCCAGCGTGGACCGCCTTGCGCTAGGAGTAGCGAAGCAGAAGGAATGCGGAGCCGCAAAGCGCCAGAAGACCATCAGTTGCGACTAGTAGCAGCGCTTACATAGGGGACTTTGGCGACGAATGTAAGCCCACGACTGAGCCGCCGGAATGGAGCAGACGCCACGGCGGCGGAAGCAAGTCGGTCGACATGAAATAATAGAAGTTACACCGCCCCTCGGGCTGGTCCTTCGACGCCGGCAGGCGATTGGCGCCCTTCATTATCCCGACGGCGATGGTTCCAACGAAGACGGGCCCGCCGCTGTCGCCGGGCCGACACGCCCCGCCGGCGACGGTGACCCACATCGGCGTGCATGGGCCGCCGCACAGCGCGCCGGGGGGCGCATAATCGGTCAATTGCACCTCGCCGCAGCTGTATCCCGACGTCTCGCCCCAATGGCAGACGAAATCGCCGGCGCGGATTTCGGCAAGGTTGCGCCAGCTTTCGAGCGGACGAAGCGCACCGGCGCGGCGGTCGGAATAGAATCGTGGTGCGAGCGGTTCGGGCGAAAGGTTGATCTGCACGTCGTGATAGCCAAGCCCCCATTGGCCTAGGAACGGCAACGGGTGCAGCGCCCCCGCCGAGTCGCGGTACGCCATCTCGTCCGGGCAGTGCGCGGCGGTGGCAATCGCGTCGCGCTGACCGTCGGTCACGGCAAAGCCGGCGGTGCAAAGGCCGCGCTTGCCGTTGGGAAGCGGTCCTTCCAGCCTACCGCCGCCTTCCGCGCGCAGATTGGTTTCGGGGATATCGTTGATCTCGACCCGTACCGGCACTCCGCCAAGTTGCTGCGCGTAATGCTGGATGGCGACAACGCCGAACGTCTGCGCATCGGCGCGGCGGATCAGCAGGACAATTTCACCCGTGCGCTGGTCGTAGCCGGCACCTCGCGCTCCCGGCAGCTCGCGGCGCAGGTCGATCAGGTGGCGGCGAAGCGCCCACAGCGCCTGGTCGCGAGTCGCTCGGGCACCAGTGCGGAACGTAATCGGGACGCCTTCCGCGCTACGGTCGGCGACACGCTCGCTGCCAGTAAGCAGAACGACAATCTGGTATTCCGGCGAATGCTCGATAGCGATGCCGGCGAGGCGCGCGGCGAATTCCCGGGCGATTGCTTCCGTCGCCGGGACGGTCCGTTGCTGGGCGCGGAGCCGGCGCAGCGCTTCTTCGGCGTTGATCTGGTGCTGGAGCGCATATTGATTGGCGTCCTGCTGCAAGGCCTCGGTCCGGGAAAGCGGCGTGACGGAAGGCTGGGTGGCCGACAGGGACAGGGCTGCAAGAAGCCAGAACATCGTCGCCATTTGTGCGCTTTTGCCGATGAACGCGACCCTGCGGGTGCGATTGTGCAGGGCGGCTGGCAGCGAACCGCCAGGCCGTAGTATGGACGGTCATGGCCACTATGTTGCGATCCGTCGATTCGAAGCCAGACCCGCTCGACGATCACAGCTTGCCGGGCTGGCTTTATTTCGATCCGGAATTCTTTGAGGCGGAGCAGCGCAACTTCCTGCGCGCCGCGCCCCAGGTCGTCTGCCACGCCAACGAAATCGCGCAGCACGGCGAGTGGCGCAGCCTGGAATATCTTGGCGAAAGCGTGATCGTCATCCGCGGCGACGATGGAACGGTCCGGGCATTCGCCAACGTCTGCCGCCATCGCGGATCGCGCCTGGTGGACGGTGAAGGCGGCTGCGCGAAAGTGCTGACCTGCCCCTATCACGCGTGGAGCTACGCCCGTGACGGGCGGCTGGTGGGAGTGCCGCACCGGAACGAATATCCGGGGCTCGTCACCAGCGAGCTCGGGCTAATCCCGCTGGCGCTGGAGAGTTGGCACGGCTTCCTGTTCGTGACCCTGGAACCGGGCGCGCCGTCCGTTGCCGAGATGATGGCGCCCTATGAAGCGGAAGTTGCGCCCTACCGCTTCGAGGAATTGGGCGCGATTGGGCGAGTGACCCTGCGCGAGCGGCCGCTCAACTGGAAAACCATCGCCGACAATTATTCGGATCATCTCCACATCGCCGTCGGTCACCCCGGCCTGACGCGCCTGTTCGGCCGCAATTACCGGATCGGGGCCAAGGACCATGTCGACCGCATGGAGGGCGACCTAGTCGATCAACCCTCCGCCAACCCGTCGGAGCGATCCTATCAGCAGCTGCTCCCGGAGGCCGAGCACCTGCCGGCATCGCACCGGCGCAAATGGTTATATTACAAGCTGTTCCCGAACGTCGCTTTCGACATCTATCCGGACCAGGTCGACTTCATGCAATTCCTGCCGGTGAGCCCGACCAAGACGGTGATCCGGGAAATCAGCTATGCGCTGCCCGACGCGCGGCGCGAGATGAAAGCGGCGCGCTACCTCAACTGGCGGATCAACCGGCGGGTGAACGCGGAGGATACCGAGCTGATCGCCCGGGTCCAGTTGGGCATGCAGTCGGCGAGTTATTCTCCCGGGCCGCTGGGGACGAGCGAGGTTTGCCTGCGCAGCTTTGCCCGCAAGCTCAGGCGGCTGGTGCCTCAGGCGCGGCTGGCGGAACCGCCGCCGCCGGGCTGGTCCAGAACCGCCGGCTGAACCAGCGCACCGGCAGGCCGGCGGCGGCGAGCGCAAAGCCCCAGAGGGTCGCTTCCAGGCCAGCGCCGACGAACATCGCGACCGAGTAGGCCAGCGCGATCACGGCGATGAACGCCCAGCGTCCCGTCACTCGCAGCTTGAGCGCCGCGGCGGCGCAAACCGCGTAAAGGATCAGCGCGGCGACCGTCGAGACCAAGGTGATGAAGATGTAAACGGTGACGAAGTTCTTCGACGAGCTGGCAAGGACGAGCATGGCTGCGATGCCGGCCGACACGAGCAAGGATCCCGTCGGCGCACCGAACCGGTTGGCGCGACGGAACACCGGCGGCAGGTCGTTGGCCCGGGCAATCGTCCGCCCGACCTCCGCCGCGAATAGCAGCAGCGCGTTGCAGGTGCCGAAGGCGCTGATCGCCGCGATGATTGCAACCACCGCGCCGGCGCCGCCGCCAAGGATCGGAGCGATGGCGTCGGCAAACGGCGCGCTGCTGTTGGCGGCCGCCGCGCTCGACAGGAGCATCAGGGCGCAGACGGTGGCGAGTAGATAGATGATGGCGGTGAAGCCGGTGCCGCCGATAGTCGCGACGGGCACCGTTTCCGTCGAATCGCGCGTCACCGTGGCGGTCACGGCGGCGGCTTCGAAGCCGGTCAGTGAGAACAGCATCAGCGCTCCGGCGGCCGCGACGAGTGCGGTGCTGATCGGAACGGGAGCAAGGGGCTCGACCGCGCCGTCACCGCCGACGCGGGCGATCACCAGCACGACGACGGCGATTAGTGGCACGATCTTGATCAAGGTCGCGACGACCTGCAGCCAGCCGGCAGAACGCGCGCCGCCAAGGTTCACCAACGTCAGCACGGCGATGCTTGCAAGCGCGGTGGCGATCAGCCCGGGACCGGACGCCACCCCCGGAAAGACGTGGCCGAGCGCGCCCGCGACCGCGACGGATACGGCGGCGACGCCGGTCCATTGCGATACGACGTAGCTCCACAAGGTGACGAACGCCGTGGTCTCCCCGAACGCTTCGGTGACGTAAGCGAACGGGCCGCCGGGAATCTTCGCGGCCAACCGGGCGAGGGCGAAAGCCAGGCACATGGTGCCCGCGCCAGTAAGTGCGAACGCCCAGACCAGGTTGGGACCGTATGGCGCAAGCGTGGTCGGCAGCAGGTAGATTCCGGAGCCGATCATCGTGCCGACGACCATCGCCGCGCTCATCCATTTGCCGAGCATTCGTGAACGGGGTTCAGGCGGGATGGCGAGCGCTTGCGTGACGGGTTCCATCCGGTGGACTTCGCACTCGCCGGCGGGGTTGGCAATCGGGCGCGCCCATCCTAGTCGCGGCGCCATCAATCAGGGGACGAGCATGCGAGCTTTCATCTTTCCGGGGCAAGGCAGCCAAGCGGTCGGGATGGGCGCCGCGCTTGCCGAGGCAAGCCGAGCGGCGCGCGATGTGTTCGGCGAGGTTGACGAGGCGCTCGGCCAAAGCCTGTCGCGGCTGATGCGCGACGGCCCGGAAGACGAACTCAAGCTGACCGAGAATGCGCAACCTGCGATCATGGCGCACTCGCTCGCAGTGTTCAGTGCGCTGACGAAGGAGGGCGGGGTCGATCTCCGCAAGGCCGCGAATTTCGTCGCCGGCCATTCGCTCGGGGAATATTCCGCCTTGTGTGCGGCGGGTGGGTTCGGCCTGGCGACGACCGCAAAGCTGCTGAAGCTTCGTGGGCAGGCGATGCAGCAAGCGGTTCCGGTCGGTTTAGGCGCGATGTGCGCTCTGCTCGGCGCCGACCTGGCGCTGGCCAAGACGATCGCCGATGCGGCTGCCCAGGGCGAAGTCTGCGCAGTCGCCAACGACAATGACCCGAGCCAGGTGGTGCTGTCCGGGCACAAGGGCGCGATTGACCGGGCCATCGGACTGGCGAAGGAGATGGGCGCCAAGCGGGCCGTGCCGCTGCCGGTGTCAGCGCCGTTCCATTGCCCGCTGATGCAGCCCGCGGCCGAGGCGATGCGCGACGCGCTGAGCTATGAAGTGCTCGAAGCGCCGTCGGTGCTTCTGTTCGCTAACGTGACCGCAGCGGCCGAGGACGATCCCGACGCGATCCGCAACCTGCTGGTCGAACAGGTGACCGGCATGGTGCGCTGGCGCGAAAGCGTCGCGAACATGGTGGAAAGCGGCGTCGAAGAGTTCATCGAGCTTGGCGGAAAGGTGCTTGGCCCGATGGTCAAGCGCATCGCGCCCGACGCGAAGGTGACGAGCGTGGTGACGATCGACGATATCGAGGCGCTGGCGAAAGAAATTGCCTAAACCGTCACCCTGAACTCGTTTCAGGGTCCATTTCGTTGAAACGCGGTGAAGGCAGGAAAGTGGATGCTGAAACAAGTTCAGCATGACGGGAGTGTGGAATGTTCGACCTTTCGGGAATGACTGCGCTGGTCACTGGCGCTTCGGGCGGGCTCGGCTCGTCGATCGCCAAGGCGCTGAGCGCGCAGGGTGCGCGGCTCGCGGTGTCGGGCAGCAATGTCGAGAAGCTTGAGAGCTTCCGCTCCGGCTTGGGCGGCGATCATGTCGCCTTGCCGTGCAACCTGTCGGACGCCGCGGCGGTCGATCAGCTCGTCCCCCAGGCTGTCGAGGCGCTTGGCGGCAAGATCGACATCCTCATCAACAACGCCGGCGTGACCCGCGACAATCTTTTGATGCGCATGAAGGATGAGGAATTTTCTGACGTCATCCGAATCAACCTGGAAGCGGCGTTCCGGCTGATTCGAGCTGCTGCAAAGCCGATGATGAAGGCGCGGTTCGGCCGGATCGTCTCGATTACCTCTGTGGTAGGAGTCACCGGTAATCCGGGCCAGGCCAATTACGTCGCCTCGAAAGCCGGGCTGATCGGCCTGACCAAATCGGTCGCGCAGGAGCTGGCGAGCCGGGGCATCACCGCCAACTGTGTCGCGCCCGGGTTCATGACGTCGGCGATGACCGATGCGCTGAACGACCAGCAGCGCGAGGCCATCCTGGCCAAGATCCCGCTCGGCGCGATGGGTTCAGGCGACGATATCGGCGCCGCTTGCGTCTTCCTTGCCAGCCGCGAAGCTGGTTACGTCACTGGGCAAACGCTGCACGTGAATGGCGGGATGGCGATGCTCTGAGGAGTGATCGTCGCAGCGAGATTCCAAGCACCAACAAGGCGGTGATCAGGCCCAGTGGGACCGTCGTCGCTGCGGCGATGCCGCGGGCGGCGAGCGGCGCAATCCAGATCAGCGCCATCAACGTCCGGTCCCAGCGGAGGAAGCCATGCTTCTCCCCGTCGCGCCAAAGGAAAGCCAGCCCGACCCCAAGCACGACGAAGTCGTAATCGAGGACATAGGGCGTGGCAACCAGCGCCGCGGCAGTGACTGCGGCGTTGCGAAGGTCGCGGTTGTCGCGCACGGCAAGGATGACGACGGCCGCCAGCGCTGCCGCGGTGAGAATCGCCTGGACGCCATAAGCAGCGGCGGTGGTCCCGCCCCACGCCTTGATGGCGGCGAACGGACTCATGATCTTTTCCCAGCCCGTGCTCCCCTGCTCGATGACGACCGTGCGGGTGAGCGGGAGGCTGTCGAGGAATGCCTGCCACACCGGCCAGCCCCAAAGTGCCAGCGTCAGGACGACGAGCAGGGATGCGGAAGTGACCGCGCCCCCGGTCGCGCGCCAGTTGCGCGTGACGATGAGCAGCGGGGGGATGATGAGCGCAAGCTGCGGCTTGTAGATCAGGCAACCGAGCAGCAGGCCCGCCACGAACGGCTTGCGTTCGAGCAATAGCAGGCCGCCGCCGAGCAGAAGGCCGGTCAAAAAGCCGTTGTGGCCATGAGTGACGCAAATAAGGGTGACTGGCGCGGCGAGGCTGAGCAGCAGGGTTTCCCGCCGCGGCACCATCCGCTTGAGCAGCAAGGCCAGGGGGACAAGCGTTGCCGCCTGCCACACGAACAGCGCCGGAATGTAGGGCAGGTTGGCCAGCGCGGCCGCGATCAGCAGGAACGGCGGCGGGTAATGCCAGCCGTAGAGCGGCACGTCACGGCTGTGGTGAAACTGCTGTTGCACTGCAAAGTGCTTGGGCCAAGACCAGACGTCGGCGGCACGGCCGTCGAGCACCATCGTGCCCGCCGTCCAGACCTGCGAAAAGTCCGTGCCGAGCGGGCGGCCCATCGCATCGAGGGTGCCGTGCGCAAAGGCGAATAGCCACAGCAAGGAGACAATCGAGGCGATGCCTGCGACGAGCGCGACCCGTCGCACTCTTGCCGCGGTCAGCCAGGAGCCGGTTGCAAGCGCTTCCATCCGGGCAGCTTTGGCGCGGATATGGTTAACAAATCCGTTGCCCGCGCAGGCTTGCCGGAACCTTGTCGCTGCGCTTGCCGCACCTATATCGCCAGCGAAACACGAATGTGGCCGCCTCTGGGGAGAGGATGGCCGAGGGGCATGAGAGGGAAGATATGGCGAAAGTAATCGGTATCGATCTTGGCACTACCAACAGCTGCGTCGCAGTCATGGAAGGCGGCAAGCCGAAGGTTATCGAGAACAGCGAAGGCGCGCGGACTACGCCGTCCGTCGTTGCGTTCACCAAGGACGGGGAGCGCCTGATCGGCCAGCCGGCCAAGCGCCAGGCGGTGACCAACCCCGATAATACGATTTTCGCGGTGAAGCGCCTCATCGGCCGCCGTTTCGACGACCCGATTACCAAGAAAGACACCGAGCTAGTCCCGTACGAGATCGTCAAGGGCTCGAACGGCGACGCCTGGGTCAAGGCCGGCGGCAAGGATTATTCGCCGTCGCAGGTTTCGGCCTTCATCCTGCAGAAGATGAAGGAAACCGCCGAAGCCTATCTCGGCGAGACCGTTACCCAGGCGGTGATCACCGTTCCCGCTTACTTCAACGACGCGCAGCGCCAGGCGACCAAGGACGCCGGCCAGATCGCGGGGCTTGAAGTGCTTCGCATCATCAATGAGCCGACCGCTGCCGCGCTCGCCTACGGGCTGGAGAAGAACGACGGCAAGACGATCGCCGTTTACGATCTTGGCGGCGGCACCTTCGACGTTTCGATCCTCGAGATCGGCGACGGCGTCTTCGAAGTGAAGTCGACCAACGGCGACACCTTCCTCGGCGGCGAGGATTTCGACGCCAAGATCGTGGATTATCTGGCCGACCGGTTCAAGGCGAAGGAAGGCATCGACCTTCGCACCGACCGTCTTGCCCTGCAGCGTCTGAAGGAAGCTGCGGAAAAGGCGAAGATCGAGCTTTCGAGCGCTTCGTCGACCGAGATCAACCAGCCGTTCATCACCGCCCGCATGGAAGGCGGCGCGACGACCCCGCTTCACCTGGTCGAGACGATCACCCGTGCTGACCTGGAAAAGCTGGTTGGCGACCTGATCGACCGGACGCTCGAGCCGTGCCGCAAGGCGCTCAAGGACGCCGGGATCGATGCCAAGGGCGTCGATGAAGTCGTCCTGGTCGGCGGCATGACCCGCATGCCGCGCGTCCGTGAAGTGGTGAAGGAGTTCTTCGGCAAGGAGCCGCACACCGGCGTCAATCCGGACGAAGTCGTCGCCATGGGCGCGGCGATCCAGGCCGGTGTCCTGCAGGGCGACGTCAAGGACGTGCTGCTTCTGGACGTTACGCCGCTGTCGCTGGGCATCGAGACTCTGGGCGGCGTGTTCACCCGCATGATCGATCGCAACACGACCATCCCGACCAAGCGCAGCCAGGTCTTTTCGACCGCCGACGACAACCAGAATGCGGTCACGATCCGGGTCTTCCAGGGTGAACGCGAAATGGCTGCCGACAACAAGGTGCTCGGCCAGTTCGACCTGGTCGGAATCCCGCCGGCGCCGCGCGGCGTGCCGCAGATCGAAGTCACGTTCGACATCGACGCCAACGGCATCGTCAACGTCAGCGCCAAGGACAAGGGCACCGGCAAGGAGCAGCAGATCCGGATCCAGGCGTCGGGCGGCCTCAACGACAGCGACATCGAAAAGATGGTCAAGGAAGCGGAGCAGTTCGCCGAGGAGGACAAGCAGCGCAAGGCGGTCGCCGAGGCGAAGAATAACGCTGAGAGCCTGATCCACTCGACCGAGCGCCAGCTGGCCGAGCATGGCGACAAGGTCGATGCGTCGGTGAAGTCGGAAATCGAAGCGGCGCTGGCCGAGGCCAAGACCGCAGTCGAGGGCGGCGATGCCGAGCAGATGACCGAAAAGACCAATGCGCTGGCGCAAGCCGCGATGAAGCTTGGCGAAGCGATGTACAAGTCGCAGCAAGCGGAAGCGCAGGATACGGCCGGAGCGGACGCTGGAGCCTCCGAGACGGCTGACGCCGCCGAAGAGGAAGTCGTCGACGCGGAGTTCTCCGAAGTCGACGAGGATCAGAAGGGCTAATGATCAGGAACGTCATCCCGGCGCGAGCCGGGGTGACGGCCTGTGAGGGTCGTCATGGTCAGTGAAGACTATTACGAGCTGCTGGGCGTGTCCCGCGGCGCCGACGGAGCGACGATCAAGTCGGCGTATCGCAAGCTCGCCATGGAATGCCACCCGGACCGCCACGGCGGTTGTTCCGAAAAGGAAACGCAGTTCAAGGCGATCACCGAGGCCTATGACTGCCTCCGGGATCCGCAGAAGCGTGCCGCTTACGATCGCTTCGGCAAGGCCGCGTTCCAGAACGGTGGCGGTGGCCAGGATCCGTTCGGAAGCGCCGGGTTCGAGGGCTTCTCCGACATTTTCTCGTCGATCTTCGGCGATTTCATGGACCAACAGCGCGGTGGCGGAGCGCGAGCGAATCCCGCGCGCGGCGCCGACCTTCGCTACGACCTCGAACTGACACTCGAGGAAGCGTTCGCGGGCAAGGAAGCGACGCTGACGGTCGAAACGCTCGCCAAGTGCGAGACCTGCGAGGGACGCGGCTGCAACTCCGCCGACAATTGTGCGCGAACCTGCACCACGTGCTCCGGCATGGGCAAGGTCCGGGCCCAGCAGGGCTTCTTCGTCGTCGAGCGCGGCTGCCCGACGTGCCGTGGCAGCGGCGAGGTGATCGCTGACCCCTGCGGCGCCTGCCAGGGCGAGGGCCGCGCGCTGAACCGGCGCAAGCTGACCGTGAAGATTCCGGCTGGCGTCGACGAAGGCACGCGAATCCGGGTGGCCAACGAAGGGGAATCCGGCGTCCGCAATGGGCCGTCCGGCGACCTCTACATCTTCGTCCACTTGAAGCGGCACTCGGTCTATGCGCGTGAAGGCACGACCCTGGTCGCCGAATGCCCCGTCAGCTTCACCACCGCTGCGCTGGGCGGCACGATCAGCCTGCCGTCGCTCGACGGTCAGAAGATCGAGTTGAAAATCCCGCCGGGCGTGCAGTCGGGCGAACATTTGCGGCAGCGCGGCGCCGGCATGGCCGTGCTCAACGGACGCGGCCGCGGCGACCTGGTGGCGCGGATCCTGGTCGAAACGCCAACGCGGATGAGCGCCAAGCAGAAGAAATTGCTCGAGGAATTTCGCGACACTGAAACCGGCGACGAATGCCCGAATGCGAAGAATTTCTTCGCCCGGGTCAAGGAGATGTTCGCCGGCTAGCCGGCTGCCTAGGCGCTCGCAACCAGCGCCAACCCACCCACCGACGACTTGTCGTCGCAATCGGTCAGTTCGGTCGGATAGTCGCCGGTGAAACAGGCGTCGCAGCGCTGCGGGCGGGCCGCGTCGCGCGTGTCGCCAAGCGCCCGATACAGTCCTTCAATGGAGATGAAGGCCAGGCTGTCGGCGTTGATGTAATCGCGCATCTGCTCGACATTCATCTGCGCCGCCAGCAGCTTCGCGCGCTCCGGCGTGTCGACGCCGTAAAAGCAGCTGTGGCGGGTCGGGGGCGAGGCGATCCGCATGTGCACTTCGCGCGCGCCCGCATCGCGCATCATCTGCACGATCTTTAGCGAAGTCGTCCCACGCACGATCGAATCGTCGACCAGGACGATTCGCTTGCCATCGACCAGCGCCGAATTGGCGTTGTGCTTCAGCTTCACGCCCAGATGGCGGACTTCCTGGCTCGGCTGGATGAAGGTTCGTCCGACGTAGTGCGAGCGGATGATGCCAAGCTCGAACGGAATTCCGGACGCCTGCGAGAAGCCGAGCGCCGCGGGCACGCCGCTGTCGGGGACTGGAACGACGTAATCGGCATCGACCGGCGATTCGCGCGACAGCTCCGCGCCGATGCCCTTGCGCGCTTCATAGACCGACGTGCCGTCGACCACCGAGTCGGGCCGGGCGAAATAGACATGTTCGAAGATGCAGGGCCGCTGCTGCACCGGCTGGAACGGGCGGAAGGAGCGCAGGCCCGAAGCGTTGACGATGATCAGCTCGCCCGGTTCGACATCGCGGATGAAGGTCGCGCCGACGACATCGAGGGCGACGGTTTCGGAGGCGAAAATGGTCGCATCGCCAAGCTTGCCCATGACCAGCGGGCGGATGCCCAGCGGATCGCGGCAGGCGATCAGGCCTTCTTCGGTCAGGACGACCAGCGCGTAGGCGCCTTCCACTTGCTTGAGCGCGTCAATCAACCGATCGAGCGGGGCCGCGTAGCTCGACGTGGCGACGAGGTGGATGATGACTTCGGTATCGCTGGTCGACTGGAAGATTGAGCCGCGGCGGTTGAGCGTCCGGCGCAGGCGCATCGCGTTCGACAAATTGCCGTTGTGGGCGACCGCAAAGCCGCCGTCATTCAGCTCGGCGAACAGCGGCTGCACGTTGCGCAGCGCGGTTTCGCCGGTCGTGGAATAGCGGACGTGGCCGATGCCGGTCTGGCCCGGCAGTCGGCGCATCACTTCGTCGCTGTCGAAATTGCCAGCGACATGGCCCATCGCGCGATGAGAGTGAAAATGGGCGCCGTCGAAGCTGGTGATCCCGGCCGCTTCCTGCCCGCGATGCTGCAGCGCGTGCAGGCCGAGCGCGACGAAGCTTGCGGCATTGTCGGCACCCCAGATGCCGAACACGCCGCATTCTTCCCGAAGCTTGTCGTCGTCGAACGGATTCGTCGTCAGCACGTGCCCACCCCGCTTGGCTGATAGGAGTTGCGATATAGGGATTGGCCGCCCCTTTGTCGCCCCTGACCTTAATGCCACTTGAAGCCGCCCGCTGCTTACTTCAGGGTAAGTTAGCGAAAGGATCAAGCCGCCGATGCCCATCTACAACGCGCCCGTCAAAGACACCCGCTACATCCTTGAAGACGTGCTCCAGATCAGCCGCTTTTCGAACCTTCCCGGGTTCGCCAACGCGACTCCCGACGTGGTCGAGGCGATCCTTGAGGAAGCCGGCAAGTTCGCCAGCGAGGTGCTGCAGCCGCTCAACAAGGTCGGCGACGAGATCGGGTGCAAGCGGGCGGACGACGGCAGCGTCACGGCCCCGCCGGGGTTCAAGGAGGCTTACCAGCAGTTCTGCGCTGCCGGCTGGCCGACGCTGACTGCGCCGGAAGAATATGGCGGGCAGGGGCTGCCGCAGGTGATCGGAACTGCGATCGGCGAATACATCCTGTCGGCCAACCACAGCTTCGAGATGTACCAGGGGCTGACCAGCGGCGCGATGGCGACCCTCATCATCAAGGGCAGCGACGAGCAGAAGCAGACCTACCTGCCGAAGATGACCACCGGCGAATGGACCGGGACGATGAACCTGACGGAGCCGCACTGCGGCACCGATCTGGGGCTGCTCAAGACCAAGGCTGAGCCCAATGGCGACGGCAGCTACTCGCTGACCGGGACCAAGATTTTCATCTCCTCAGGCGAGCACGACCTGTCGGAGAACATTATCCACCTGGTCCTGGCGAAAATGCCGGATTCGCCCGACAACGTGAAAGGCATCTCGCTGTTCGTGGTGCCCAAGTTCCTCGTCAACGCGGACGGATCGCTCGGCGAGCGCAACCAGGTCAGCTGCGGCGCGCTCGAAAAGAAGATGGGCATCCACGGCAACGCCACCTGCGTCATGAACTATGACGGGGCCAAGGGCTGGCTGGTCGGCGAAAAGGAAAAGGGCCTGGCCGCAATGTTCATCATGATGAACGCGGCGCGGCTCGGCGTCGGCCTGCAGGGTCTGGCGCAGGGCGAAGTCGCCTATCAGAACGCCGTCGCCTACGCGAAGGATCGTCGCCAGGGCCGAGCGCTCAAGGAAAGCGCGCGCGATCCCAATGCCCGGGCCGACAACTTGATGGTCCACCCCGACGTCCGGCGGATGCTCATGCAGATGCGCGCCTGGAACGAGGGCAGCCGCGCGCTGGTGCTGTGGGGATCGCTGCAGGTAGACCTGCTGCGCCGCGGCCAGAGCGAGGAAGAGCGGCAGCAGGCTGATGACCTGCTCAGCCTGCTGACGCCGGTCATCAAGGGCTACATCACCGACAAGGGCTTCGAGGCTGCGGTCCTGGGGCAGCAGGTGTTCGGCGGCCACGGCTATATCCGCGAGCACGGCATGGAGCAGTTCGTTCGCGACGCGCGCATTGCCCAGATCTACGAGGGCACCAACGGCATCCAGGCGATGGACCTGGTCGGCCGCAAGCTGCCCAAGGACGGCGGCCGCGCGGTCCGTGCCTTCTTCGCCTTGCTGGCCAGCGAAATCGCGGAAGCCAAGCAGGCCAGCGATCCGGCCGGGGTCGCCGCCGCGCTGGAGCCTGCGGTAGCGGAGCTTCAGGAGGCGACGATGTGGCTGGCGCAAAATGGCATGGCCGACCCCGACAATGCCGGGGCGGGCGCTTATTCCTACATGAACCTGATGGGCCTGGTCAGCCTGGGCTGGATGTGGATGAAGATGGCGAGGGTTTCGGCCGAAGCGCTGAACGACGGCGCGACCGATCGCCAATTCCACGAATCGAAACTCGCGACCGCGAAATTCTATGCGGACCGGGAGCTGGTCGAGGCCTCCGCGCTTCGCCGCAAGATCGAGGCGGGGGCCGAAAGCGTGATGGCGTTGCCGGAAATGGCGTTCTAGCGCGCTACAGCCCTTTGCGGCCGAAGGCCGGCGGCGGCGCGGTCACCGTCGGTGGCCCGCCGGGCCGATTTTCGAGGTAGCGGGCGATGATTGCGTCATGGTCCATCTTTGGACCGACGTCATCGTCCTCTTTCCTCTCGGGGACGAAGTCGGGGAGTGTCTCGACGACCGTGTCGAATATCGTCCGCGCCGGGTTCACCGCCAGCGACCTCGTTGTGACGATGGCTTCCACCGGGTTTGTCCCGATTCCGCGATAGCCGCGGTACATCACGAACAGCGACATCGCAGCGGCCGCCAGCGCCTGGGGCGTGGAACCGTCGCTCATCATGATCCAGACGGCGACGCCCATCAGCCCCATTGCCGTCGCAATCGAGGTAATTCCGCGCATCGTTCCCTCCGTGTCGCGCAGGATGGCTTTAGACGACGGTCAAATAAGAAACGGTGAATGTCGGTCGGCGGCGGTTTACCGGCTGCTTCAAGCCGTTCGATAAGCCGGATTGAGGAACATTGCCCGGCACTCACCGTTAGGGCGCGAACACAACATGGGAGTTTACAAGATGCGTGCTTTGATCCTGGTCGCTGGCGCGGCGCTGACCCTGGCTGCTTGCGGCGGTAATAAAGACGAGGCCGCTGCGGACAACTCGATGGATGTCAGCAACATGGAAGTCGGCAACGTCATCATGAATGATGGCACCGCGATGACCGGCGCGAACGGCATGGACGCCAACGCCATGACCGCCAACGGCGTCGATTCGAACACCGCGAACGCCATGCAGACGGACATGAACACGAACGACCCCGACACGAATCTCGCCAACGGGATGTAATCGGTTAGCCGCCGGCGGCGCACGCCTGGCGGGTCATGCCCCTCGCCCTCGCGGCGGGGGCTTTTTTTACGTCCGTTCGTTTACTCGCCGGTCGACGTACCACGGCGTCAGCATCGTGACGTCGTTGTGCTTGGCTTTCTTCGGCGCCAGCCGGGCCAAGTCGAACTCATGATCGAACTGGAGGCCGAACCGGCCTTGGCCGGCCCACTTCACGCTGCCCGCGACCGGACCGACGCCAAGGATTTCGATCGTCATCGCCATCCCGGGCGTCACTGGCCGCCGGCTTTCGACGAGCGCGCCGGTCACGGAGATGTTGCGCAGGCGAATCTCTTCCTGGAACCCGTTGAGCATCGTCGTTGCGCGGCGCATCAGACGGTGACGCGGCTCACGCAGGCACTTGAAGCCGGCGGCCTCCACCCGTTCGCGGTTGGCAAGCTCCCGCGCCTCGGCTGCGCGCGCAGGTCGGCCGAAGATGTAGCCCTGGACGTGGCTGCAGCCGAGCTCGCGGATGAGCGCCAGATCGTCATGGGTCTCGACTCCTTCCGCGCAAGTTTCCATCTCCAGGCTTTCGGCAAGGCTGACGATGGCGCGGATGATGGCGCTGTTGCGGCTGGTCGGCGACGCCGCGCCGCGAACGAAGCTCTGGTCGATCTTGATCTTGTCGAACGGCGCTTTCTTCAAATATCCCAGCGAGCTGTAGCCGGTGCCGAAGTCGTCGAGCGACAGGCGCACGCCAAGTTTCTTGAGCTTGGCAAAGGTGTCGTCCGTGGTGTCGCCATCGGCCAGGAATACGCCCTCGGTAATCTCAAGCTCCACCTGGGCGGGCTTGACGCCTTCCTTGTCCATCAGCCGGGAGATCGTCTCCGTGATGGTCGGGTCGTTGAACTGGATGGGCGAGAGGTTGACGGCGATGCGCACATGGTCAGGCCAATAAGCCGCCTCGCGGAACGAGTTTTCGAGGACCCATTGGCCGATCTTTCCGATCATCCCGCACTCTTCGGCAAGCGGGATGAACTTGTCTGGGGAAATCGCCCCGCGCGTCGGGTGGGTCCAGCGCACCAGCGCCTCGAAGCCGGAAATTTCCTCGGTCGCCGCTCGGACGATCGGCTGGAAGACCAGCTCCAGCTCGTCGCGGTCGATGACTTGCCGCAAGTCGTTTTCCAGGATCTGGCGGTCGGCCGCCTCGCTGTGCATCGACGGTTCGTAGAAGCAATGCTGGCCGCGGCCGGCGCCCTTGGCGGCGTAGAGCGCAAGGTCCGCGTCACGGATGAGCGAGTCGGCGCAACCGCGCCCCGGATCGCCGATGGCGATGCCGACCGATGCACCGATGGTCACCTTGTGGTTTTCGATCGAGTACGGCCGCGACACTTGCTCGATCAGGGTGCGGGCCAGCGATTCCAGAAGGCCGATGTCGACCGTGCCGGGAAGGACCGCCTTGAACTCGTCGCCGCCCAGCCGGCCGACC
Organism: Sphingomonas sinipercae; assembly: GCF_011302055.1. Classification (NCBI taxonomy): domain Bacteria; kingdom Pseudomonadati; phylum Pseudomonadota; class Alphaproteobacteria; order Sphingomonadales; family Sphingomonadaceae; genus Sphingomonas; species Sphingomonas sinipercae. The sequence continues at coordinate 1,665,550 of NZ_CP049871.1, read as the reverse complement.
TGGCCATGCTCACCCATCACCGATTTCAGCCGCTCCGCCACTTGGCGCAGCAGGGCGTCGCCGACGGGGTGGCCGAGCGTGTCGTTGACGTTCTTGAAGCGGTCGAGATCGATCAGGAAGAGGCTGCAGCCTTTCTGGCGGCGGGCAGCGTTGCGCAGCCCTTCCTCCAGCGTCTGGCGCATCATAGCCCGATTGGGCAGGCCGGTCAGCGAGTCGAACCGCGCAAGCCGGGTAATCTCCTGCTCTGACCGGCGCTGCTCGGTCAGGTCGGTGCCGATCCCGCGAAAGCCAAGAAAGCGGCCGCGCGTGTCGAACACCGGGTTGCCCGAAAGCGACCAGTGCACATCCTCGTCGCTCGCGGCGCGAACCACGACATCGGAAAAGGGGAAGCGCGCCGACAGGTGAAAGCCCAAAGTCTTGCGCTCTTCGATCGAATTGCCGGGCCCGACGGTGTCAACCGACAGCAGGTCCGTGAACTGACGACCGAGCAGTTCGGCCGGCTGGCATTTGAAATCGTCTGCCAGCTGCTGGGAGACATAGGACAGCGTCCCTTCGCTGTTGGTTTCCCAGAACCAGCCGCGGCCTGTATTTTCGAATTCGTCGACGAAGGTCAGCGCCTTGCGGGCCTCGGCATCGAGGTCGAGTCGGCGGCGGCCGGCGGCGATCACGGTTCGGGCGCCGGCGACGCTGTAGGCAACCAGCATCATGCTGAGCACGGCGACGCCGGCGGGCGCCAATGGCGACGGCGCGAACAATGCGGCCGTGCCGGTGGCGACGAATGCGTTGACGACCGAGAGCGGCGGCGAGGTGATGGCGACGATCGCCGCCATGGTGATGCCGGCGCACAGCGCGACGGCCAGGCCCGATGGACCGACGCCGGAGTTGATCAGCAGCGTATAGCCGAAGATCGTCCATAAAAGTCCCGCGGCGCCCAGGTAGACGCAAACCGCCCGAGTGACCGTGTGTGGCTGCAATTCAAGGCGGTCGCGCCAATGCAGCCCCATCGCCGCCAGCACACCCAGGATAAGCACCAAGCCAAGCGGGATCAGCGGGTTTGAAAGGCTCATCACCCCCGAAAGGTGCGGCTGAAGGATGACCGAGGTCACACCGACGAGAAGGTGGGTCGCCCCAAGCAGGAGCGGCGCATAGTCGAAGCTTCCGAGCCGCCATTCGGCCAGAGACTGGTCGTCGCGGTTCTCGGGCGCCTTTATGTCGAACCACAGGGCTTCGCGCACCGAAGCACGCTCGGATTCCATCGTATGTTGGCCGACCGCCTTCGCAAACCGCGCTCTTGGCATCTGAATCCTTGCCTGGGGAGTAGGCGCGAACCGCCCCTCAACCGCACAGCAGTTAAGCGCTAGCGGTTAACGCCGCGCCAAACAGGACTGGTTAGCGCAGCGTTAGGTTAAGCTTCATTTGGGAGGAAATCGGGCACGGACAGGTACCGTTCGCCGGTGTCGTAGTTGAAGGTCAGGACACGGGCGCCCGAGCCCAATTCGCCGAGCTTCTGCGCTACCGCGGCAAGGGACGCCCCGGACGAAATGCCAACCAGGATCCCTTCTTCGCGGGCGGCCCGGCGCGCCATCTCCTTGGCATCGTTCGGGTCGACCTGGATGGTACCGTCGAGGACATCGGTATCGAGGTTGGCGGGAATGAATCCGGCGCCGATGCCCTGGATCGGATGAGGGCCCGGCTCGCCGCCGCTAATCACCGGTGAAAGCGTCGGCTCGACCGCGAAAACCTTTAGATTCGGCCACTTTTCCTTGAGGACTCGGGCGCAGGCGGTGATGTGACCGCCGGTCCCGACGCCAGTAATCAAAGCGTCGAACGGCTGGTCGAAATCCTTCAGAATTTCCTGCGCGGTCGTGCGTGCGTGAACCTCGACATTCGCAGGATTTTCGAATTGCTGGGGGATCCACCCGTTTTCGGTTTGCGCCAGCAGCTCCTGCGCGCGGGCAATGGCGCCCTTCATGCCCTTTTCCTTGGGAGTCAGGTCGAACTGTGCGCCGTAAGCGAGCATCAGCCGGCGGCGCTCGATGCTCATGCTCTCGGGCATCACCAGGATCAGCTTGTAGCCCTTGACCGCGGCGACCATTGCCAGCCCGATGCCGGTGTTGCCGGAGGTCGGCTCGATAATCGTGCCGCCGGGCTTCAGCTTGCCGCTGCGCTCCGCGTCCTCGATCATTGCCAGCGCAATCCGGTCCTTGATTGATCCGCCCGGGTTCGCGCGTTCCGACTTCACCCATACTTCCGCCTCGCCGAACAAGTGGTTGATGCGAATGTGCGGCGTATTGCCGATGGTCTCGAGGATGCTTGCGGCCTTCATGGCATCTGATCTCCTGATGGGGCCCTGGTGACGGCGCTATATGGGAACGATGATGCGCCTTGAACAGCGTCAGGCGCCGCCAGCGACGACCGGTGGCTTTTCCGGTGCGGGCGCCGGCAGGTCGAAGGAGCGTGCTCTGCGAAGTTCGGGGAACAGCCGGCTCCACAGAAGGGTGACGACGATCGCGGCGACGCCGCCGACGACGGTCGCCACGACCGGGCCGACCAGGGCGGCGCTGAAGCCCGCGCGCGCTTCGCCCATTTCGTTGGAGGCGGAGATGGCGAGCGTCGAGGCCGCTCCAACCCGGCCGCGCATCGCGTCGGGCGTATGCAGCTGGATCAGGGATTGGCGGATATAAACGCTGAACATATCCGCGGCGCCCAGCAGCGCGAGCATCGCCAGCGAGAGATAAAAGGAGGTGGAGACCCCGAAGATGGCGGTCGCGGCACCAAAGACGACGACCGCTGCGAGCATTTTCACCCCGACGTTGGTCCTGATCGGCCGGAACGAGAAGAAGATTGCGGTCAAGGTTGCGCCTACGGCCGGAGCCGCGCGCAGCGGCCCCAGCCCTTGCGCGCCGACTTCAAGGATGTCGCGGGCATAGATCGGAAGCATCGCCGTCACTCCGCCAAGCAGTACCGCGAACAGATCGAGCGTGATCGCGCCGAGGACGAGCCGGTTGTGGCGGATGTAGCGCAGCCCCTCGGCCATGCGCTGCAGCGGCTTGCCGGGCGCGATTTCCGGGCGGGGAACAGGTCCGACGGTGAACATGCAGACTAGCGAGAATGCGAACAGGCCGGTGCTGACCCCGTAAGACAAGTGCGGGGTCACATCGTAAAGGATGCCGCCAAGCGCGGGGCCGATGATCGCGCCCGCCTGCCAGGCGGTGGAGCTGAGCGCGATGGCGCGCGGAAGCAGGTCGCGCGGCACCAGGTTTGGGGCGAGGGCGCCAAGCGCTGGACCGGCGAAGGCTCGGGCGACCCCAAGCAGGCCGGCGACCACGAACAGGATTGGAAGCGAGACGTGGCCCGACCAGGTCGCCATGAACAAGGCGAGCGCGCACAGCATTTCCAGCGCAATGACCGCCCGGGCGATATAGCGGCGGTCGAAGCGGTCGGCTGCCCAGCCGCTGAACGGAGTCAGGACGAATAACGGGACGAACTGGACCAGGCCAATCATGCCGAGCTGGAAGGCGGCATCGCCGATGCTCATGGTCCGGCGGGCGATGTCGTACACCTGCCAGCCAATGACGATGACCATTGCCATCTGCGCGATGGTCGATGTGAGCCGAGCCGCCCAATAAGCGCGGAAGGCGGGGATTTTCAGGGGCTCTGGAACGTAGGTCACGATTGTCGCCTAGACGCGGCTCGCCGGAGCGGCAACAACGTCGCACCAGACTGGCAAGGAGCGACTCAATGCGTGCTGCCCACCTTCTTTTCACCGCCTGCGCTGCAGCGTCGTTGAACGCCTGCGCGGTCGCGCCCGCGTTGATCGCCGAACCGGCGCCAGTCGTCGTTTCCCCGCCCGTCGCAGCCGTCAGCTGGCCGGCCTTCATGAACGATTATATCGAGGCCACCTTCCGCGCGAATCCGGCTTTTGCGGTCGTGTCCGGACGGCACGAATATGACGGACAGCTTCCCGACTGGTCGGCCGAGGGACTCGCCGCAGAGCAGGCGCGGCTGCAGGCCGCGATCGACGCCGCCAAGGCTTTCGATCCTGCCCGACTATCGCCGACGGAGCGGTTCGAGCGCGATTACATGATGGCGCAGGCGCGCAACTGGCTGTTCTGGATCGCAACCGCGGACCAGCCGCATACCAACCCCGCTTATTATGCCGGGACGCTCGACCCGTCTGCCTATGTGGTCGTACCCTATGCGGCGCCGGAGGTGCGGATGCGCGCCTATACCCGCTATCTTTCGCAGGTGCCGCGCGCTGCTTCGCAGATTCGCGCCAACCTGCGCCAACCCTTGCCGATTTCCTTCGTTGATTACGGCAAGAGCGCCTTTGGCGGTTACGCGGAATATTATCTGGGCGACGGCATGAAGGCCTTCGCCGGCATCGGCAGCGCGGCCGAGCAAGCGGAGCTCAAGGCCGCCTCGCAGGCGGCTTCGGCGGCGATGAAGGCGCTGACGGATTGGGTGGAGGCGCAGCGGCCAAGTGCCGGAACCAACTTCGCGCTCGGTGCGCAGAAATTTCAGCAGATGCTCTACGACACCGAGATGGTGGACACCCCGCTTACGGAGCTCGAAGCGATCGGGCGCCGCGACATGGCGTCCAACCAAGCGCTGCTGAAGGAAGCTTGCGGCCGCTACGATCCGGGCCAGACGATCCAGCATTGCATGGACAAGATGAGCGCGACCAAGCCCAAGGGCGGCGCGGTCGCCGGCGCCCGGGCGCAGCTTGCCGGGCTCAAGCAATTCATCATCGACAAGGACCTGGTTTCGATCCCCGGGACGGAAGAAGCAAAGGTCGACGAAGCGCCGCCGTACAACCGGCAGAACTTCGCCTACATCAACATTCCGGGGCCGTATGAGAAAGGCTTGCCGTCGGTCTATTACATCGCCCCGCCGGACCCGTCGTGGTCGAAGGCGGCGCGCGATGCCTTCGTTCCGGGCGAGGCGGACCTGCTGTTCACGTCCGTCCACGAAGTCTGGCCGGGCCACTTCCTCAACTTCCTGCACTCCAACCGTTCGAAATTCACCTTTGGCAAGGTGTTCGTCGGCTATGCGTTTGCCGAAGGCTGGGCGCATTACAGCGAGGAGATGATGCGCCAGGCCGGGGTCGGCGGCGGCACCGACGAGATGATGGTCGGGCAGTTGTCCAACGCCCTCCTGCGCGACTGCCGCTTCCTGTCGGCGATCGGGATGCATTCGGGAACGATGACACAGCAGCAGAGCTTCCAGCTGTTTCGTGAGCAATGTTACCAGGACGAAGGCACCGCTCGGCAGCAGGCGGCGCGCGGCACCTACGACCCAGCCTACCTCAACTATACGCTGGGCAAGCTGATGATCCGCAAGCTTCGCGACGACTGGATCGCAACGCGCGGCGGCCGCGCCGCGTGGAAGCCGTTCCACGACAAGTTCCTGAGCTTCGGCGGCCCGCCGATCCCGCTGGTGCGTCAGCAGATGCTCGGCGGGCCTGCGCAGGCGGCCTTCTAGGCCGACTGGTTCATCGGGATCGCGCTGCGGGTTTCCGCGGCCGATCCCAGGAAGGCGCGGATATCGTCCGTCAACCGCTGCTTGTCGGTGGCGAACAGGCCGTGGGCGGAGCCGTCATATTCGATCAGCTGCGCGTGCGGCACCGCCTTCTTCACTTCGCGCGCGGTGACGTCGATCGGCACCGTCACGTCCTTCGTGCCGTGGATGACCAATGTCGGCATCGTGAAGCTGGAAAGGTCGCCGCGAAAGTCGGTGGTTGCGAACGCCTTGGCGGCGGCAAGCGTCGGCTTCAGCCCGGCCATCATCGCCTGGCGGAAGAAGTCGTGGAGCACGGCGTCGCTGACCGGATGGGAAATGGCTCCAACGCCGAAGAAGTCGCGCGCGAATGCGGTGAAGAAGTCGGCGCGGTCCTTCTTCATCCCGGCGGTCATCTCGTCGAACGTCGATTGCGGAACGCCGTTCGGGTTGTCGGATGTTTGCAGCATGTAAGGCACGACCGAGCTGATCAGTATCGCCTGGGTGATGCGCTCCTTGTGCCTGGCGACTAGCCTTGCGACTTCGCCGCCGCCCATCGAGAAGCCGGCGACCGCGAACGGGCCGCCGATGCCCGCGTCCTGCAGCACCGCATCGGTGTCGGATGCGAACGTGTCATAGTCGTAGCCGTCCCAAGGCTGGTCGGATCGCCCGAAGCCGCGACGGTCGGGCACGATGCTCCGGTAACCGTCCTCGGCCAGCGCCACAGCCAAGTCGTCGAAGGTGTCGGCGGTCAGCGGCCAGCCGTGGAGGAGGACGATCGGCTTGCCCTCACGGGGGCCCCAATCCTTGTAGAACAAGGAAACCTTATCGCTGGTGACGGCGCGGGGCATTGGTCGCTCTCCTGATTTGCTGGAACGATGCCCCAACGCGCGGGAGGCCGCTGCCGTTGCGCTTGTCCGTACAGGCTTTAGACCCGCACATATGGCGAAAGCGAAGTCCCGATACGTCTGCCAATCGTGCGGATCCGTCACCAGTCGCTGGCAGGGTCAATGCCCTGACTGCTCCGAATGGAACACGCTGGTCCAGGAAGCCGCCGCGGTGACGAGCATTTTCGCCGCGAAGCACAATTTGCAGGGCGGCGGGCGCACGATCGAGCTGGTCGGGCTCGACGCGCCGTCGAAGCTGCCGGAGCGGATCGTCAGCGGAGTCGCCGAGTTCGACCGAGCGGTCGGCGGCGGCATCGTTCCGGGATCGGCAATGCTGGTCGGCGGTGACCCGGGCATCGGCAAGTCGACCTTGCTGTTGCAGATCGCGGCCAAGCTGGCGGGGCAGGGGCGCGGCGTCGTTTACGTTTCCGGCGAGGAATCCGCCGAGCAGGTGCGGCTGCGCGCGCTTCGGCTTGGGCTTGGCGGGGTGCCGGTGCGACTGGCTGCGGCGACGTCGGTGCGCGACATCCTGACCACGGTCAGCGACGAGACGCCCGACCTGCTGATTATCGATTCGATCCAGACCATGCATTCCGACCTGATCGAAGGCGCTCCGGGCACGGTCAGCCAGGTGCGCGCTTCCGCCCAGGAACTGGTGCGCTTTGCCAAGGAACGGGGCAGCGCCACCGTCCTGGTCGGCCACGTCACCAAGGACGGCACCATCGCCGGCCCGCGCGTGCTCGAACATATGGTCGATACAGTGTTGAGCTTCGAGGGCGAACGCAGTCATCAATACCGGATCCTTCGGGCGCTCAAGAACCGCTTCGGCGGCACGGATGAAATTGGCGTCTTCGCGATGGAGGGCGCCGGGCTGGCAGAGGTCGGCAACCCGTCATCCTTGTTCCTGACCACCCGGGGCGAAGCGGTCAGCGGGACGAGCGTGTTCCCGGCGATCGAGGGCACCCGCCCGGTGCTGGTCGAAATTCAGGCGTTGACGGTGCGGCTCGCCAGCGGCGCAACGCCGCGGCGGGCCGCGGTGGGCTGGGACAGCGGCCGGCTGGCAATGATCCTGGCGGTGCTGGAGGCGCGCTGCGGCCTTAGCTTCGCAACCGCCGAGGTCTATTTGAACGTCGCCGGCGGATATCGCCTCAGCGACCCGGCCGCGGATCTTGCGGTCGCGGCCGCGCTCGTTTCCGCAATGTCGGAACGGCCGGTACCGGCCGACTGCATCATCCTTGGCGAAATCGCGCTGTCCGGGGAAATCCGGCCGGTCGCCCATACGCCGTTGCGGTTGAAGGAAGCGGCGAAGCTTGGCTTCGAGCGGGCCTGGGTGCCCATGGCCGTAAAGGCCAGCGACGGGATCGCCGTCACCAACTTCGCCAACCTTCGGCAGCTCGTCGAGCAGATCCTCGGCCGTTAACCGCGCGCCAGCGGGATGACGGCCATCGTCAGCCGCGATACGCAGACCAGACGATCTTCATCGTCGGTGATCCGGATCGTCCACACCTGAGTCGTCCGGCCGATCGCGTCGGGCCTGGCCGTGCCATAGACGAAGCCGCTCTTCACCGGGCGGATGTGATTGGCATTGATTTCCAGCCCTACGGCCAGGAATTCGGTCGAATCGATCGCCAGGTTTGCGGCGATGGAACCGACCGTTTCGGCCAGCACGCAGGACGCGCCGCCGTGAAGCCGCCCCTGCGGCTGCACGGTGCGATGATCGACCGGCATTCGCGCGGTCAGGAAATCTTCCCCGATCTCGACGATTTCGATGCCCACATGGTGGATCATCGTTCCGTCGGACGGGACGACGTCGCTAAGCTTGGGCTTGTCCTGGTGCCAGATCGTCACGCTCGATTCCTCGCAGATGTTCGCCGTTTGATAGCGGGGCTGGCGAAGCGCGTCTGCTGGCGCTAGCCGCACTGCCAAGATGAGCGCGCTCGACATCTTCGTCGTCATCCTGCTGCTCGGCGGCGCCGCCGTCGGGTTCGTGCGCGGGTTCGTTTACGAATTGCTCTCGCTCCTCGCCTGGGCGGCGGCGATCGCGATGATCAAGCTGTTCCACACGCAATTGAGCGCGGGGATCGGCTCGACTGGAACCAGCGCCGCCGGCAGCGCCGTGGTTGCCTTCGCATTGTTGTTCGTGCCCACGTTCGTGATCGTGAAACTGCTTGCGCGCCAGCTTGGGCTGAAGACCCGAAAATCGCTGCTGGGGCCGTTCGACCGGATGCTCGGCGGTGGTTTCGGCCTGGTGAAGGGCCTGCTCGCGGCGACCCTGTTCTTCCTGTTCGCCAACCTTGCGACCGATATGGTCTACGGTCCCGAAGCGGACCGGCCGGCGTGGATGACCAGCTCGCGCACCTATCCGTTGCTCAACGCCAGCGGGCGCGGGATCGTCGACTGGGTCGAGACGCGGCGCAAGGCGGGAGCGGACGAATGATCCGACTGCACGACACGATGGCGCGGGAAAAGCGCGAGTTCGTGCCGGCGGACCCGGGGCGGATCACCATGTATGTGTGCGGCCCGACAGTCTACGGCCGCGCCCACATCGGTAATGCGCGCCCCGCGGTGGTGTTCGACACGCTCGCCCGGCTGATCCGCCACACCTTCGGCCAGGATAGCCTGGTCTACGCCCGCAACGTCACCGACGTGGACGACAAGATCATCGCCGCCGCAGAAGCGGAAGGGGTCGATCCATCGGTAATCACGAACCGGTTCGAGCGCTTCTACCTTGAAGACATGGGCGCGCTGGGCGTTCAGCCTCCGACGATCGCGCCGCACGCGACCCAGGAAATCGGGCCGATGATTGCGATGATCGAGCGGCTGATCGAAACCAGGAACGCGTATGCGGCGGAAGGCCACGTGCTGTTCGCGGTCGCAAGCGACCCCGACTACGGCAGCCTCAGCCGCCGCGACCGGGAGCAAATGATTGCCGGCGCCCGAGTCGAGGTCGCCCCCTACAAGCGCGATCCCGCCGACTTCGTGCTGTGGAAGCCAAGCGGCGAGGGCGTGATCGGCTGGGAAAGCCCGTGGGGGCGGGGCCGCCCGGGGTGGCACATCGAATGCTCCGCGATGATCCGGGCGCATTTGGGCGAGACGATCGACATCCATGGCGGCGGCCTCGACCTTATCTTCCCGCACCACGAGAATGAAATCGCCCAGAGCCGCTGCGCGCACGGTGGCGCGCCGCTTGCGCGCTATTGGGTGCACAACGGCTTCGTCGACATGGGCGCGGAGAAGATGTCCAAGTCGCTCGGCAACGTGGTCACGCCGAACGAACTGCTCGAACAGGGCCACAAGGGCGAAACGCTTCGCCTGGCGCTGTTGTCGGCGCACTATCGGTCCCCGCTGCCGTGGACGGAGGGCCTGATGGCCCAGTCGAAGTCGACGCTCGAGCGCTTGTATCGAGCGGCCGGCAATGCTTCGCCCGGTGAGGTCGATCCGGGTGTCGCCGAGGCGCTGATGGACGATCTCAATACGCCGTTGGCGCTGTCGCGTTTGCAGGCGCTCTCGGATCCCGCGACACTCAAGGCGAGCGCGAGCCTGCTTGGGCTGCTCGGCGAAAGCGCCGACCGCTGGTTCCAAGGCCCATCGGTCGATGCCGACGTTGAAGCGCAAATCGCCGCTCGCGCCGAAGCCAAGGCCAATCGCGACTTTTCCACCGCCGATCGTATTCGCGACGAGCTAAAAGCCGACGGCATCCTGTTGGAAGATGGGCCGCAAGGCACCACTTGGCGTCGGGCATGAACGCTCCGCTCTACACCGTCGATATCCTGCGCCTGGCGGCGACGCTGCCCGAGCCGCGCGCACTGGACCGCGTGGACGGGTCGGCCGAACTGCGTTCGCCCACCTGCGGAAGCGTGGTGCGGACCGAGGTGCAGGTGGATTCGGGGCGGGTGACTGCGCTGAGCCAGCATGTGCAGGCATGCGCCTTCGGGCAGGCATCGGCGTCGCTGCTTGCCGCCGGCGCGATCGGCAAGTGCCCGGTCGAGGTCGCCGCGGCGGTGGACGCGCTCGCCGCGTGGCTTGACGGTACCGCCGGCACGCCGGGCGATTGGCCCGGACTCGAAGCACTTGCACCGGCACGGTCGCGCAAGGGCCGGCATGGCGCCATTCTGCTGCCTTTCCGAACGCTTGCGGCGGCGCTGGAGCCGGCGCGGTGACAGCCGCCGCGACCAACACGGTTCAGCCGACCACCACGCCAGCGGAAACCGCTGAGGCGACCAGCGCAATCCTGGAGAGCGGCGCGATCATGCTCGCCGCCGCCTTGTTCTTCGTCATCCTGTTCCGCCGCCTGCGGCTCGGCGCGACCCTCGGCTACATCGTCGCCGGTGCGCTGATCGGCCCGCACGCGCTGCGCCTGATTCCCGATCCGCAGCAATTGCTCAGCATCACCGAAATCGGCATCGCCCTGCTACTGTTCATCGTCGGGCTCGAACTGCAGCCGAGCCGGTTGTGGCGCTTGCGGAAGGATATTTTCGGGCTCGGCCTTGCCCAGGTCGTCCTGTGCGGGGCGGTGATCAGCCTCCTCGTCGGCTTCATCAACGACCTGCCGATGCGGGTCGCGGTCGCCATCGGCTTGCCGCTGGCGCTGTCCTCCACGGCGCAGGTGTTGCCGTTGCTTCGGTCGGATGGGGAATTGCACACGCCGCAAGGCGAGCGCGCCTTCTCGATCCTGCTGTTCCAGGACCTGTCGATCATCCCGCTGATCACCATCATCGCGGCACTCGCGGTGCGGCCCGATCCCGACGCCCCGGCGGGCCTGACGCTGGCCCTCTACACAGTCGGCGCCATCGTCGGCCTGATCATCGTCGGCCGCCTGCTGCTCAACCCGATGTTCCGGCTGATCGGCCGCTTCGGCGAGCGCGAGCTCTTCGTCGTCGCCGGGCTGTTCACCGTCGTCGGCGCGTCGGCGGTCATGCACTCCCTGCACCTGTCGGTCGCGCTCGGCGCCTTCGTCGCGGGCGTGATGCTCGCCGAATCGCCCTACCGGCACGAACTGGAGAGCGACGTCGAGCCGTTTCGCTCGATCCTGCTTGGCCTTTTCTTCCTCTCGGTTGGCATGTTGCTCGACCTGGGGCTCGTCGCGCAGCGCCCGTGGTTCGTGCTTGGCGTGGCCGCGCTGGTGATCGTGACCAAGGCGTCGGTGATCGCCAGCCTTGCCCGCGTGTTCGGCAATAGCTGGCCGCGCAGCGTGCGATTGGGATTGCTGCTCAGCCAGGCCGGCGAGTTCGGCTTCGTCCTGTTTACCCAGGCGACGGCGGCAAGCCTCATCACCACCGAAGCGGCATCGCTGTTTACCGCGGTCGTCACTTTCTCGATGGCGACGACGCCTTTCCTGATGCGACTGACCGACTGGCTGGAACGGATCGAAGAGCGGGGCGGCGAAGGGCTCGACGGTCCCGAGGCCTCGCCCGAGACCAATGCGATCGTCGTCGGCTACGGACGCTTCGGGCAGACGGTGGCGCAGATGCTGATGGCAAAGCGCATTCCCGTTACCATCGTCGACCAAGACGCCGAACAGATTGAGGTGAGCGAGGAGTTCGGGACGAAGGTCTATTACGGCGACGGCACCCGGATCGACCTGCTTCGGACGGCCGGGGCGGAACGGGCCGAGGCGATCCTTTTCTGCCAGGACGGCGATGCACTGACCCGCGACAAGCTCGAAGCCGTGCTGGAAGCGTTCCCGCAGGCGATCGTCATGGTGCGCGTCTTCGATCGGCGGCAGGTGATGGACTTCGCCGGTCTCGACGTGGCGCTGCTGCAACGGGAGGTCTTCGAAAGCGCGATTTCAATGGCCCGCGAGGCGCTGATGAAGCTTGGCGTCGCGGAGCGGGAGGCCGACCGGGTCATCGTTGAATATCGGGTCCGAGACGAGGAGCGGCTGCAGGCGCAGGCCCAAAGCGGCGATCTGCGCGCCGCTCGCGGCCGCATGTTCGCGGTCGACCGGCCGCTTCCGGACGAGCAGCAGGCTGCGGCTACGCCCGACGATCCAGGAACGTCTCCATCGCCTCGATGATCGAATCGACCACGTCGGCGTGGCCGCCGGAGCCGCTCCGCACGTGGATGTCGGCTTCCGCATAAGCGGCGCGCTCGAGGGCGGCGATCTGTTCGATGGTTGCCTTGGGGTCGGGCGTTTTCAGCAACGGGCGGGTGTCGCGGCGCGACGTTCGCTGCACCAGCACGTCGACCGGCGCATCCAGCCAGATGGTCAGCCCGCGCTCTTTCAATAGCTTTCGGGTGACGGGATCCACGAAGACGCCGCCGCCCGTGGCAATGACCCGCACTTCCTGGCTCTCGACCAGGCGGGCGACGAGCCGCCGCTCGCCCTCGCGATATTCTTCCTCCCCGTAACGTTCGAATACTTCGCCGGCGGGAAGCCCGACCGCATCTTCGATTTCGGTGTCGCTATCGATGAAAGGCAGCTGCAGCCGCCGGGCGAGGCGGCGCCCCACGGTTGACTTTCCGGCGCCCATCAGCCCGACGAGCACGATCGGCCTGTCGAGCCGGTCCCTCACTTTTTGCATGCACCGGGGGCTATACAGCGGCCCTCATGGTCGGGCAAAAGCCCGATCGCTTCACAATCCAACCGGAAAGGCGCGATGCCGCGATCCATAATCCTCCTCGTCCTGATCGTGATCATTGCGATAGGAGCCTTGTTCTTCTTGTCCAGCCGCGCGCGTGAAGTCGAGCCGCGGCCAATGGAGGTGGACGTCACGAATGCAGTCGGCCGCTAAGGCGCTGCTGCTCGCCGGCGCCGCTGCGGCGCTGGCCATTCCGGCAGTGGCGCAAGTCCAGACGACGACGACCAACACGCCGGCACCCGCCCCGGCGCCAAGCCCCGCGCCTTCGACCGGGGCCGCAACGCCCGCCACAAACACTTCGCCCGCGTCACCAAGTCCTTCGCGAAGCACGGCGGAAGAAACAGTCGGCGAGGGCGAGACGGTCGAGCTGGAGTTGAAGATGCCGCCGCCGCCGCCGCCGGTGGAATATCCCGGCTTCGCGCGCCGCGACCCGACGCTCGTCGGCGCGCTCGATCCGCGCCAGATCGGCCTTGGCGAGCGGGTGTGGGGCGCAGCGAGCGGACCATTCCTCGAAACGCTGATGCGTCGGATGGATACGCCGCTGGCTTCCCGCTGGCTGCACATCGCCTTGCGCAATGCCCTGATCGCGGAGGCGAAAGCGCCGCGCGGGGTCAATCCCGTCGACTGGGCCGCCGAGCGCGCGTGGCTGCTGCTGCGCATGGGCGAGGCGGACGCCGCGCGGATGCTCGTCACCGGCGTCGACACCAATTATTTCACGCCCAAGATGACCCAGGTCGCGCTGCAGTCCGCGCTGGCGACCTCGGACCCGGCCGGAATCTGTCCGCTGACGAAGCATATGGGCAAGACGGAGCAGCAAATCCTGCCGCTGGCCCAGGCGATGTGCTCGGCGCTCGAAGGCGAACCGGCCAGCGCGGCGGCGCAGATCGATTCGGCGCGCCGTCGCGGGAAGATCGGCGGAATCGACCTGTCGCTGGCCCAGAAGGTGGTTGGCGCCGCATCGGACACCGGCCGCGCCGTGACGATCGAATGGGAGCCGGTGGATGCGCTGAACGCGTGGCGCTTCGGCCTGTCGACGGCGACGGCGATGAGCCCGCCGGACCGGTTGCTCGCAAGCGCGACGCCGCAGCTTCATGCCTGGTATGCGCGGGCGCCGATGATCCCGCTTCAGGCGCGGCTGAATGCATCCCGGATGGCGACTGGATTGGGCGTGTTTTCGTCGCAGGCCCTCGTCGACATCTACTCGCTGATCTACGATGCGACCGATCCCAACGACCTGAGCGGCACCGATGCCTGGCAGCTTCGGCTAGCCTTCGCCGGACGCGACCAGGACATTCGGCTCGATTCAATTCGCAAGCTGCTCGATAACAAGGCCAACCCGCTGCAGCGGGAGGCATCGCGGGCGCTGGTGGCCGCGGCGGCCGCGCGGATCGTTCCAAGCGCCGACCTGCAGGAGGATGCGCCCGAGCTGATTGCAGCGATGCTCGCCGGCGGGCTTGAAAAGGAAGCGGCGGAATGGGCGTCGGCGGTCGGCGGGATGGACAATAAATATGCCGACCGGTGCTGGGCGATGCTGTCGCTTGGAACCGCCAACCCGGACGGCGTCATGGCCGGCCGCGTTTCCAGCTTCATCGATCGCGACGAAAGTGAAGGGAAGAAGCGCAGCGCGCTGCTGGTCGCGGGCCTGGCTGGGCTCGGTCGGATCGACCTTGCCACTGCAGCCCGGCTCAATCGCAAGTTCGGGCTTGGCATCGCCCGTTCATCGCGCTGGACCGCGCTGGTCGATGCGGCTGCCGCGCGTGGGCAATCGGGAAGCGTGCTCGTTCTTTCCGGCACGGGTTTCCAGGCGTCCGGGTTCGGCCAACTCCCTTCGAGCCACCTGTTCCATTCCGTCTCCGCGCTGAAGCGGACGGGCCAGGACTTTACCGCGCGGATGATTGCCGCCGAGGCGCTGTCACGCGCGTGACCGGGGCCGACCGAGCCCTGGTCGATCGCTTCCTGGACATGATGGCAGCGGAGGCAGGCGCCTCACGCAACACGCTATCGGCTTATCGCAGCGATCTTGAAAAGGCGGCGGAGGACCTTGGCGGAACCCTCGGCGAGGCGAGCGAGCTGGCCGTCGGGCGCCTGGGCGAATGCTGGCGGGACCTGTCCACGGCCACCGTCGCCCGGCGCTCGGCCGCGCTTCGCCGCTTCTACCGGTTCCTCGTCGACGACCAGCTTCGCGCGGACGATCCGTCCGATGCCCTGCCGAAGCCGCGTCTGCAACGCCCGCTGCCGCGCGTGCTCGATAGCGAGGACGTGAAGCGGCTGTTCGAAGATGCCGAGCAGCGCGCGGCGAGCGGGGAGCCGCTTGCGCTGCGCAATCTTGCCTTGCTCGAGCTGCTTTACGGGTCGGGCCTGCGCGCGAGCGAGCTGGTTTCGCTGCCGCGCGGCGCACTCCGCAAGGGGCAGGCGTTCCTGATCCTGCTCGGCAAGGGCCAGAAGGAGCGGCTCGTGCCGATTTCGACCCGTGCCGAGGAAGCGGTCGAACGCTGGCTGGAGCACGTGCCGAAGGCAGGCCTGTGGCTGTTCCCGGGCAATAAGTCGCACATCAGCCGCGTGCGCCTGTTCCAGCTGGTGCGCGAAATGGCGGCCCACGCCGGCATCGCGCCCGAACGGATCAGCCCACACGTGCTTCGCCATGCCTTTGCGACGCATCTCCTGGCCGGCGGCGCCGACTTGCGTGTCCTGCAGGCGCTGCTGGGCCATGCCGACATCGGCACGACGCAAATCTACACCCACGTCGATTCGTCGCGGTTGATCGAGCTGGTCAATTCGCGCCACCCGCTGGCCGACGCCAATCGTTGACGCTTAGCGCTGCCGCGCCTACCCGCCGCTGCCAATGCCGACGTACCTGGAATTCGAAAAGCCCATCGCCGAACTGGAGGCTCGGGTTCGCGAACTTCGCGAAACCGCCAATGGTGGCGACATCGACATTCATGCCGATGTCGACCGGCTGGAGGCGAAGGCCGCCAAGCTGCTGAGCGACACTTATGGGCGGCTGACCCCGTGGCAGAAGGCGCTTGTCGCCCGCCACCCGGAGCGCCCGCACTTCAAGGATTTCGTCGTCGCCATCGCCCAAGATTTTGTCCCGCTCGCCGGCGATCGCGCATTTGCCGACGATGCGGCGATCATGGGCGGGCTGGCGCGGATCGAAGGCCAGCGCGTGGTGCTGATCGGCCACGAGAAGGGCGAGGACACCGCTTCGCGCCTGCGGCACAATTTCGGCATGGCCAAGCCGGAGGGCTATCGCAAAGCCATCCGGCTGATGCAGCTTGCAAACCGCTTCGGCCTTCCAGTCGTGACCTTGGTCGATACGCCGGGCGCCTTCCCGGGAGTGGAGGCGGAGGAACGTGGCCAGGCGGAAGCGATCGCCCGGTCGACCCAGGAATGCCTGGCACTCAACGTGCCGCTGATCGCCGTGATCGTCGGCGAAGGCGGCTCCGGCGGTGCGGTTGCGCTGGCCGCGGCGAACCGGGTGCTGATGTTCGAACATGCGGTCTATTCGGTAATTTCGCCGGAAGGCTGCGCGTCGATCCTGTGGCGCACCGCGGACAAGGCCGCCGACGCGGCCGAAGCAATGCGCATCACCGCCCAGGACTTGCAGTCGCTGGGCGTGGTCGATCGAATCGTCCCGGAACCGATCGGCGGCGCGCACCGCGATCCGGACGTTGCCATGCAATCGCTCAAGGAAGCGATCGTCGAGGAATTGCGCGGTTGCGCTTCACTTGGCCCGCGTGAGCTGATCGCGCAGCGCCGCGCCAAATTCCTCGCCATCGGCTGAACCGCAGGGGCAGGAACCCGCTTCAGTCATTCCTCGTTCAACGGCCGAAACTAATTTCCCGCCGGGCAGACAAACGAGGCACGAGAATCATGCGTAAAGCTTTCCTGTTGGCGACCGGGGCCGTTGTCGCGCTCACCTCGACGGCGGTGACCGCGCAATATGCGTCGCGGCCGCTCGATCCGCGCTACGTCGCGGAGGCGCAGCGCGATCACCCCAAGCTGGTCGCCGAGTTCGGCGGCGCCGAGACCGGCGCGCGCGCTGCTTATGTCGATTCGGTCGGACGCAAGGTCGGCGCCTATTCGGGCGTGCCCAACCCATCGCTGCGATTCACGGTGCTCAATTCGGCGGTGGAGAACGCGTTCACCGTGCCGGGCGGCTACGTCTACATCACCCGGCAGCTGCTGGGCCTGATGGACGACGAATCGCAGCTCGCTTTCGCTCTTGGGCACGAAATCGGCCACGTCGCCGCTCAACATGCCCAGCAGCGGGAGGCGGCATCCCGGCGCAACAGCATCGGCAGCATCCTTGGCGTCCTGCTCGGCAGTGTCGTCGGCGGCAGCTTCGGCAATTACGTCGCCCAGCGCAGCCAACTGTCCGCGCAATTGCAAACCCTGAGCTTCTCGCGCGACCAGGAATATCAGTCGGATACGCTCGGCATCCGCTACATGACCCAGGCCGGCTACGACCCGGCCGGTGCGGGTGGGATCCTCGCGGCCATCGGCCGCGCCACCGCGCTTGAAGCCAGGGTCCAGGGGCAGGACAGCCGACAGCTGCCGGAATGGGCAAGCACCCACCCGCTGACCCAGAATCGCCTGCAGCGGGCCACCGCCGAAGCCCAGCGCACGCGCCGGCTTGGCACCGGGCTTCGCAACCGCGACCAATTCCTCAGCCAGATCGACGGAGTCTATGTCGACGACGATCCCGAGCAGGGGATTATCGACGGGCGGACGTTCACCCATCCCGACCTTCGCATCCAGTTCGCGGTCCCGGTCGGCTACCTGATGCAGAACGGCACCCGCGAAGTGTCGATCAAGGGCTCCGCCGGCCAGGCCCAGTTTTCGGGGGGCGCTACACGGGCTCCCTTGAATCCTACGTCGGCGCCGTCTTGACCGAGCTTAGCGGCCAGCGTCAGCAGGCATACGCGCCGCCGGTGCAGCGTACCGTCATCAACGGCATTCCGGCGGCCTTTACGACTATCCGGGCACAGACGTCGTCGGGCTTTGTCGATGCCAGCGTCGTTGCCTATCAATGGTCGCCGGACACGGTCTATCACTTCGTCATGGTATCGCGCGGCGGTACCGGGCTTGGCCCGTTCCAGTCGATGATTTCCTCGCTGCGGCGGATCACGCCGGCCGAGGCCGCGCAAATCCGGCCTCGGGTCATCGACATTGCGACGGTTCGCGCGGGCGACACGGTGCAGTCGCTCGCCAACCGGATGGCCTATCGCGACTTCCGGCTCGATCGCTTTTTGGCGCTTAACGGGCTCGCGCCCAATGCACGGCTGGTGCCGGGGCAGAAGGTCAAGCTAGTGGTGCATGGCGCCCGCCGAGGCTGACGCGGACGCCTTAGCTGGAAGAGGCGTTGGTCACCGTCTGGCTGAGCTTGGTCCAGCCGCCGGTCGTGCCGCCGCCGAGCGACGACAGCGCCCCGATCATGGCGATGACGATCAACGCTGCGATCAGCCCATATTCGATCGCGGTCGCGCCCGATTCATCGGCCGGCAACGCGCGCAACTTTTGACGGACAGCGCTCACGCCACCCTCCTCTGGTCCACGTCCACTTCAGCACCGATACACAGCGGGGGTTAACAATATCTGTTTCGGGTCCGGTTAACGGCCAGTCATCCGTGTTGCGGCGCCCATCCGGCGAAGTGGAGGATTTCGAAGGTCTCGACCGTCTTTCCGTCCGCGCCCGCGCTTTGGAACTGGGCTTCGGCCGCGGCATAAGCGGCGCGGGAAAGGCCGGCGCGCGGGCGCTGGGCGAGGATGCTGCCCGCGGCCATTGCGCGCAAATCCGCGACCAGGGCGCCGAGCGTGCGATAACTGACCCTGACCCGGTCGACATCCACCACCGGCATGGCGAAGCCGGCGTCGGCAAGCAGCCCCGCCAGCGACGCTGCGGCGATCCGCGGATGCACATGCGGCGTGGCGCTTCCCTCCACCGCGTCGGCGGCGCGCATTGCTGAGCGAAGCTGGGGCAAGGTATCGCCGCCGGCCATTGCGCCGATCAGCAGTCCGTCGGGCTTCAGCCAACCCCGGATCAATGCCAGCATGATCGGCAGTTCATCGATGGTGTCGAGGGTCCCCGCGGCGATGCACAAGTCGATGCTTCCCGCCGCGATCGGGGCCTGCATTTCCTCGACATGGGTGGCGCCGGCCGCAGCCGCGAAGAGCGCTCCCGGTTCGAAGGCCCGGACGTCGAGGCCGAGGCTTTGCAGCCGGGCGGGCCAGCCGGGGTCCGGTGTCCCGAGCAGCACTGCAGTGGCGAAATCCCGGCGAATGTCCGCGAGCCGCTCCAGGATATCGTCGAACGCCCGCCGATGGGCGAACAGGGCAGGGCCGACGCGCGCCGCGCGGTCGCGCCTCAGCCGGCGAAGATCGACGTCGAACAACTGGGGCACGCCGATGCTTGTGCGTTGGCCAAAGCCGCGCGACAAGGGATTGATGCCATTGCGCGAGGCTGCCGGACGACTTGTCCGCTTCATGGTCGACTTTGCGTTGCCGCCGCGTTGCGCGGGCTGCGGCGCGATCGTCGACGACGTGGACAGCTTTTGCCCCGCCTGCTGGGGCAGCATCGAATTCCTCGGCAACGGCGGCTGCACGACGTGCGGGCTGCCGCTGGAAGCGACCGACGCGCAGACCTGCGGCAAGTGCCTTGCCAGGCCGCCGCGCATCGACCGCACCCGCGCCGCCGTCGCTTATGGCGAAATCAGCCGCTCGATTGCGCTCAAGCTGAAATATGGGCGCAAGGTCGCGCTGGCGCGGACGATGGCGCGATACATGACGCCGGTGCTCGGCGAATTGCCGGCGGGCAGCTTGCTGGTCCCGGTCCCGCTTCACCGGGCGCGAATATGGCGCCGGGGGTTCAACCAGGCGGCCATCGTCGCCGGCGAATTGTCGCGCCGGTGCGGGGCGGAAGCGCGGTCGGACGTGCTCCGCCGGGTCAAGGCGACCCCGCCGCTGAAGGGGCTAAGCCTTAGCCAGCGGCGCCGAACGGTGGCCGGTGCGTTCAAGGTCGCGGCGACGGCCGACCTGCAAGGGCGCACCGTGGTGCTGGTCGACGACGTGCTGACCACCGGAAGCACCGCCGATGCTTGTGCCCGGGCGCTGAAGCGGGCAGGTGCTGGGCGCGTGGAGCTGGTCAGCTGGGCGCGGGTGATCCGGCCGTCGCAGCTGGATGTTTGAAAAGAGTGGCAGGCCGTGACTGACGTTGAAATCTATGTGAAATCCTTCTGTCCCTACTGCGTGCGGGCCCGGCGCTTGCTCGAGGAGAAAAGGGTTTCCTTCGTCGAATATCCGGTCGATGCCGACCCCGCCAAGCGGCAGGAAATGATCCAGCGCGCCAAGGGGCGGACGACCGTCCCGCAAATCTTCATCGGCGGGCACCATGTCGGCGGCTGCGACGACCTTCATGCGCTGGAGCGGGCGGGCGAACTCGACGCGTTGCTCGCGGCCTGACGCCTTGACTCGGATCGCCCTGTTCCAGTCGTGCACGGGCATCGACCCCGCCGCGAATGCAGGAGCGCTGATCGACGCCATTGACGAGGCTGCGGCGGGCGGCGCGGAAATGCTGTTCACCCCCGAAATGTCCGGCCTGCTCGACCGCGACAAGGAACGGGCGGCAAGCAAGCTGCGCAGCGAAGGGCAGGACGAATTGCTCGCGGCCGTGCAGGCGGCGGCGAAGCGCACCCGCATTTGGGTCCACCTTGGCTCGCTGGCCGTGGTCAGCAGCGGCGGCAAGCTTGCGAACCGGGCGTTCGTCATCGATCCCGAAGGGCAGGTGCGCGCCCGTTACGACAAGATCCACCTGTTCGACGTCGACCTGCCAACCGGCGAGAGCTGGCGGGAATCGGCGGTTTACGACGGCGGCACCCAGGCGGTCATGGTCACGGGCACCCCGGTCGGGACCCTTGGCCTGACCATCTGTTACGACCTGCGTTTCCCCGCTCTATTTGCGGCGCTGACGGAGGCGGGGGCGCAGGCGGCCGCAGTGCCTGCGGCGTTTACCGTGCCGACGGGGCAAGCGCATTGGCACGTGCTGCTGCGCGCGCGGGCGATCGAAGCGGGCGTATTCGTCATCGCTGCCGCCCAGTCCGGGCAACATGAGGATGGCCGCGCGACCTTCGGCCATTCGCTGGTAATCGACCCATGGGGCGAGGTGCTGCTCGACATGGGCGAAGGTAATGGCGTCGGCTTCGCCGATATCGACCTAGGCCGCGTTGACGAAGTCCGCTCCCGAGTGCCGGCGCTCCATCACCGGCGGCCGATCGGCAACGTTTCGCCCGCCTGACCGCCCGTTACTTGCGCGGGCGGCCCTTCTGGTCGAGCATGATGCCGCGGCGCTGCTCTTCACCCATGAAGTTGCGCCACACCAGCCGGTTGCGCACCCGCACCGCGATGTACCCGACCACCGCACCACCGAGGCAGTAGGCCGCCAACCACTTGAGGCGTGACAGCGGTTCGTGATTCACAGGATCGCTTAGCGCCACGGCGACATAGGAAAACAGGCCGACGAGGAACCCGATAATCGCACCTTCAAGGTGCTTCCACCTACGCGGCGGCATCGGCGTCCATTCCAGGCGTGCGGCCAATCGTCTGATTTTGTTTCATATGCGCGACCCTTAACGCCGTTGCATCGACGCGCAACATTTCCCTTCGACAACTGGATTCTCGCATCAAGCTGCGAAGTGGCGAATGGCCGGGCTTTGCTATATGCTCAACTTGCTCGGCAGAGGGGGTGCGAATGACCATTCACCCAATCACGCGGCGTTTTCGCGGTCCGCTTTTCCTTTTCGCCACCGCAGTTACGATTGGAAGTTGCGATAGTGTGCCTGGAGTGCGGCCGCCGCCGCTGCCGGGCGCTGACGCCGGGCTGCCGCTAACGATCGAGGCGGGGGCGGTCAGGACTGCTCCACGGGTGCGGAGCGACCCTCGGGTCCTGACCGGCGGGTTCTCCATCCGGCTCGCCCGGCGCGGCGAGCCGTCGATCAGTTCGGCCGGGTTTGGCGGGGCATGCCTGATCGCGCGCGTCCCGCAGATTCCAAAGGCGTGCCATCTGGACAGCCAGTGCGACATCCGTGCCAACGCGCGGCAGGTCTGGCACGGCTATTGCCTCAAGGAACCGAGGGCCGCCAATGGCACCTGCTGGGTCAAACCGTCGGATGCTTATTGCAATAAGGGTCCGAACGTGCGGATCGGCGAGCATCAGCTGCCGGCGGTGGACACGAACGAGGTCTACGAATTCCTCGTCGGTCGCGCCGCGTCGCCGGTGCAGCCGGTCAACTGGATGGTCTATGCCTGCCTGAACGGCGTCTATTCCAGCGGCAAGGCGCCGTGCGCCCGATCGGATACGGACCCCGACTTCAACGCGGTCAAGCGGATGAATGCGCGGGGACCGATCAGCCCTCGGCACTAGCCGGCTGCCGTGACTAGGCGTCGATTGCGTCGTCCTCGACCGCGCTGGCGCGTTCCTGGATGAATTCGAAGCGCTTGGCCGGATCCTTGCCCATCAGCCGCTCGACGATATCGCGGGCCGGCTGGCTGTCCTCGTAACCGTCCGGAAGGGTGACCTTGAGCAGGCTCCGCGAGCCCGGATCCATCGTCGTTTCCTTGAGCTGGCCGGGGTTCATCTCGCCCAGGCCCTTGAAGCGCGACACGTCGACTTTCTTGCCCTTGAACTCGGTCGCCTCAAGCTCGGCGCGGTGGGCGTCGTCGCGGGCGTAAAGGGTCTTGGCGCCTGCGCTTAGGCGATAAAGCGGCGGCTGGGCGAGGAACAGGTGGCCGCGGCGCACCAGCTCCGGCATTTCCTGGAAGAAGAAGGTCATCAGCAAGGTCGCGATGTGGGCGCCGTCGACGTCGGCGTCGGTCATGATGATGATCTTTTCGTAGCGCAGCGACGCTTCGTCGAACCGGTCGCGAATGCCGCAGCCGAGCGCCAGCTGCAGGTCGGCGATTTCGGTGTTGGCGCGGATCTTGTCCTGCGTGGCGCTGGCGACGTTGAGGATCTTGCCCCGGATCGGCAGGATGGCCTGAGTCTTGCGGTTGCGCGCCTGCTTGGCCGAACCGCCGGCGCTATCGCCTTCGACGATGAACAGCTCGGTGCCTTCGGCGTCGTCGTTGGCGCAGTCGGTCAATTTGCCGGGCAGGCGCAGCTTGCGGGCGGACGTGGCCGTCTTGCGCTTCACTTCACGCTCGGCGCGGCGCTTCAGCCGCTCCTCGGCCCGCTCGATGATCGATCCCAATAGGGCGCGGCCGCGGTCCATATTGTCGGCGAGGAAATGGTCGAAATGGTCGCGCACCGCGGCTTCGACGAAGCGCGCGGCTTCGAGGCTGGTGAGGCGATCCTTGGTCTGGCTTTGGAAGTGCGGGTTGCGAATGAAGACGCTGAGCATCAGCTCGACGCCGTTGAACACGTCGTCGGCGGTGATTTCCTTGGCCCGCTTGTTGCCGACCAGCTCGCCGAACGCGCGAATGCCCTTGGTCAGCGCGGCGCGAAGGCCGGCTTCGTGGGTGCCGCCGTCGGGCGTCGGGATGGTGTTGCAATAATAGCTTTCGGAACCGTCGGAATAGAGCGGCCAGGCGACCGCCCATTCGGCCGAGCCCTGCGGCGCGCCCTGTGCGTCGGCGGCGAAATCCTGCCGTCCGGTGAACGGCTGGTTAGTGACGCAGCTGCGCTCGCCAAGCTGCGCGGCGAGATGGTCGGCAAGGCCGCCCGGGAATTGGAAGACGGCGCTTTCCGGGACGTCGGCCGACGCCAGCGACGGGTCGCACTTCCAGCGGATTTCGACCCCGGCAAACAGATAGGCCTTGGAGCGCGCGAGGTTGAGCAAGCGCTTGGGGTCGAACTTCGCGTCGGCGCCGAAGATGGTGAGATCGGGGACGAAGCTGACCGTGGTGCCGCGCCGGTTGGGGGTCGGCCCGACCGTTTCCAGCGGGCCGGCCGCATGCCCCTTCTCAAACCGCTGGCGATAGAGCGTCTTGTCGCGGGCGACTTCGATGATCGTCTCGGTCGAAAGTGCGTTGACGACGCTGACCCCGACGCCGTGCAAGCCGCCCGAGGTGCTGTACGCTTTACCTTCGAACTTCCCGCCCGAATGGAGCGTGGTCATGATGACTTCGAGCGCTGACTTGCCGGGATATTTGGGGTGCGGGTCGACCGGGATTCCGCGCCCGTTGTCGGTCACGGTCAGGCGGTTGCCGTGCTCAAGCGTGACTTCGATTCGGTTGGCGTGCCCGGCCACGGCCTCGTCCATCGCATTATCGATAACCTCGGCGGCGAGGTGGTGGAGCGCGCGCTCGTCGGTGCCGCCGATATACATGCCCGGGCGGCGGCGGACGGGCTCAAGCCCCTCGAGCACCTCGATCGACGAAGCATCGTAACTGTTGGCGGGCTCGGCCGCGCCGGGGGAAGCGAAGAGGTCGGACATCGATTGCGGGTATAAGGCGCGCATCCGGCCGGTGCCAAGGCGCGGGCCGGCGGCTTATCCACAGCTAACGGCGGCTGGAGCGCCCTTCAAAAAGCGGGTCGAGGCCATACCGGCCGCTGCCGCGAAGCCCGAAGTACAAGCCGAGGAAAACCAGGACCAGCGCCGGCCACCAGGTCGGAAAGGCGTCGGGCGAGTGGACCATGTAAACGGCAACGATGAACTGGAAGCAGGTGATCAACCCCAGCCAGCGGGTGAACAGGCCAAGGATGAAACCGATCCCGGCCACGAACTGGAAGTAGACCGACAGCGGCGCCATCAATTCCGGCAGCGGGAAGTGGAACTGCGTCAGGAACTTGACGAACTCGTCCATCCGCGCGGCGGAAAACACGTTGTCGTGGCTCTGGTAGATGAGGAACACGCCGGTCGCGAGGCGCAGCAGGAGCAGCCCGAAGTCGGCGAAGCGGGCATTGCCCGGAAGAAACAGAAGCCGACGTAGGCTCGTCATTGATCGCTTCCCCCCTAGTGGCGGAACAGTCTGGTCCGTTTCTAGCGCCGTTCCAGCATCTTTCGACGAACGGGGAAGGTCTTGAAATCGGGAGATTACTCCCCAATTCGCGGCTGCTGGACGCCCTTGCGGGTCCAGTGCGGAGCGGCCGGCTCCCCGGCAGCTCCGCCTAGTCGCTCAAGTGAGGACAATAGGAGACTGACCATGCGTAACGCTTTTGACTTTGCACCATTCCGCCGCTCCAGCGTCGGGTTCGACCGGTTGTTCGACATGCTCGAAAATAGCGGTCCGTCGAATGGGGGCGAGAATTACCCGCCGTTCGACCTCATCCGTTCCGGCGAGAACGAATATCGCATCGAGCTTGCGGTGGCCGGCTTCAAGCAGGACGAAATCGACATCACCGCGCACCAGAACGTGCTGATCGTCACCGGCAAAAAGAGCGAACAGTCGGAATCGGGCGCCGCCGATTACATCTATCGCGGGATCGCCAACCGTTCGTTCGAGCGCCGCTTCGCGCTTGCCGACCACATCAAGGTCACCGGCGCCGACCTGCACGACGGACTGCTGGCGATCGAGTTGGTCCGCGAGGTCCCGGAAGCAATGATGCCGCGCAAGATCGACATTGGCGGCAGCGCGCCGAAACACGACCGGATCGAGGCCAAGGCCGAGACCGAGAAGGCGTAAGCGCATATTGCCCTTCCCGCGCGCAGCGTTGGGAGGAAGGGACGGCCCCGGAGCGCTGCTCCGGGGCCTTTCGTTCAGTTCTTGTGGACCGTAACTTTCAGGAAGGTCGCGGCGATGACCGTGTTGGAGCCGCCGCGGTTCTGCGATTCAAACAAGGCGGTCAGGTCGCGGTGGAGCGAATCCTCGCGTCCGTCCTGCTTGGCCGCGGCATAAGCGTTCATCGTCGGCCCATAATATTTGCGGAAGATGTCGAGCAGCCGCGAGGCGGGGCCCCTGGTCCGGAAAACCCAGCTTTCGCGATCGAATTCGATCTTGTCGGCAGCGATGCCGGCTTTGCCAAATCGCGCGATCACCGTCGGTTCGTCGCCCCAGGTCATCGGGCTGATGAAGCCTTCGGGCGGCGGGGGCGTGTAAGCGGCACTGATCTTGAGGATTTGCGCGACCAACGTCGAGTCGCCGGGAATCCAGTTGCCCATGATGATTCGGCCGCCGGGCTTTGTCACCCGGACCATTTCTTGCGCGACGTCGTCGGGGCGCGGCGCGAACATGGCGCCAAAGACGCTGACGACCAGGTCGAAGCTGGCGTCGGCAATGCCGTCGAGACTGGAGGCGTCCCCTTGCTGGAAAGTGAGGTCTTCCAGCCTAAGCGCCTTGGCGCGTGCATTGCCGGCCGCGACCAGGTTGTCGGCGATGTCGACGCCGATCACGTGCGCGCCGAGCTGGGCTGCGGGGACCGCGGTCGTGCCGTCGCCGCAGCCGAGGTCGAGGATCTTCATGCGCGGCGTGATGCCCAGGGTGGCCACGAGTTCTTCACCGCTGATGCGCATGGTTTCGGCGATTCGGGTGAAGTCACCCTTTTCCCACAGCGCCTTGTTGGCGTTGGTTGGCTGCATAGTCGCTCTCCCTCGTGTGGTACTCGCCGGGTACGCGAACTGCAGACTTACAATTTAAACCGAGCCCATCGCTTTTACATCCCGGCGGCGCATACGTCACGCCGCCTGGCATGCCTAAAAATCGATCGGGCGCTTACGGCCGGCTGGGCGCCAGTGCTGCTTCGCCAGGCCAAGCCGATCGAGACGGTCGAGGGCGGCCGTCAGCCACTGGGCTCGGCGTTTTGCGAACGGGGGCAGGGACAGCAGGTCGAAACCCGTCCAGAGCAGGAATGGCGTCCGCCGCGCGAAGGCCCAGATTTCCACGCGAATCGTACGATGATCCGAGGCTGCGCGGGCGTGGAAGCCATAGGTATCGACAGCGACCAGAGTATTGGCGGGTACCGCGAAGGCATGTGGCGGCGGGAGGCTCAGGCCGGCAAGCGCGTCCAGGCCTACACGCAGCGAGCCGCGTTGCGACAGCCGGTCGCCCGTAGCGCCTAGGGTCTCACTCCTCGATCTTTCCCATTCCAGCCGTTCTTCGGTCAGCCGGTGGGAGCCGGGAACATAGGTGAGCGGCCGATCTTCGTGGCCGACATCGGTGAGGAACAGCCAGGCCTTGAGCGACGGGTGGAAGGTGTCGGAATGCAGCTCCAGCTGTGGGTCCGGGGGCCCGTCGGCGATGCCGCCGGCCACGGTCTGGATGTAATAAAGCGGCTCGCTCTTCGTGCTCGCGACATAGGCCAGCAAGCCCCGCCACCGCCGATCGCGGAGGAGGGGCCTGAGCTCAGGCACCGCGTCGAGAAGGTCAGGCCCGATCGGCACCCGGCGCGTGACCGTGTCGCCCTGCTGCTGGGCGCGGGCGTCGAACTGGCCTTCCAGCAAGGCATTGCGAAGGCGATCGAAGGTCGCGGTCGGCAGGAAGTCGGGAACAACGACGAAGCCGTCGCGGTCGAACGCCTGACGCCATCCGGCCGGGATCGCCGCGGTCAGGCGCCGCCGGCGTGACCAGGCCAGGCGGTGCGCCGCCTTCAGGCGCCAGGCGTGAAGCCCGGCCCGGTTAAGCCGGCGCGAGCCGAGGATCGGATTGTCGGCGAAGCACTTCGCGCCGGTGAAGATTGCGAGCGCCCACCATGGCGCGCGCCACCAGCGAAGCAGCTGCCGGGCTCCAGGCAACCCCGCGCCAGCTAGCGGACGCGAGGACCGCCGAAGGGAAGCGGCGGCGGCGGCCTGCGGTCGCGGCGCGGAAGCTGTGCCTGATAGGCAACGCCGCAATGCTGGACGCAATAGGGATAGCCCGGATTGGCCAGGTCACCGCAGAAATGGAAATCGGGCTCGCCCGGATGGCCCATCGGCCACTTGCAAATGCGGTCGTTGAGCTCGAGCAGGCCGGTCTTGTTGGCCACTTCAGCGCTCGGCTTTGCCGGGACCAGGCGGCGCGGCGGGGCCGGGGGGATTGGCGCCTGCGTATCGCCAGGGCCCTGGCGGATGAAGCCGCCCGGGCCGACCGAGCGATATTGGATGTTGTCCCCGGTCGGCTGAGGACGCTGGGGGGTACGCGGCCGCGGTGTCGGCGCCGGCTCGGGCTCCGCGGGGGCGGCAGGAGCGGCCGCAACCGGCGCTGCCGCCGGTTTTGCGGCCTTGGGCGCTGCCGCCGGAGCGGCTTCCTTGTCCTCGCCCGGCTTGACCGGCGAGGGCCGCGCTTCGAGGCCGAGGCGGTGGGCTTTGCCGATGACGGCGTTGCGGCTGACCCCGCCAAGGTTTTCCGCAATTTCGCTGGCGGTGGCGCCCTTGGCCCACATCGCCTTCAGCTGGTCGATCCGCTCTTCAGTCCAGGACATTGAAATCTCTTCTCCGAATGTGCCGGGCGCTTGCTGTGCAATGCCGCAGCCGATACGCGGGCGCACAGTGAACGACCAGCTCTTCAAGCCCCAGAATGACCTCTGGACCCAGCAGCCCCCGGGCGAGCCGGTGCTGCAAGGCGTCAATTGGGGAGGGCTTAAGACCCTCTATATCAAGGAGGTGCGCCGGTTCTTCAAGGTGCAGATGCAGACGGTGTGGGCACCGGCCATTACCACCCTCCTGTACCTTGCGGTTTTCACCGTCGCGCTGGGCGGAAGCGGGCGGATGGTGATGGGCTATCACTTCGCCGATTTCATCGCCCCCGGCCTGATCGTCATGGCGATGCTGCAGAACGCTTTCGCCAACGCCAGCTTCTCGCTGCTGGTGGGCAAGATCCAGGGCACCATCGTCGATTATCTAATGCCGCCGCTGTCGACCGGCGAGTTGATGGCGGGCCTGGTCGGGGCAGCGGTAACCCGGGCCTTTTTCGTCGGCTTCGCGGTGTGGCTCGCGATGCTGCTGTGGCCGGGCGTGTCGGTGGCGATGGCCCACCCGCTGGCGGTCTTCTGGTTCGGGCTGATGGGCGCGCTCCTGCTCGCCTTCCTCGGCCTGCTGACATCGCTGTGGGCCGAAAAATTCGACCATGCTGCGGTGGTCACGAACTTCGTGGTGACCCCGTTGTCGCTGCTCAGCGGCACCTTCTATTCGGTCGAGCAGCTGGCGCCGGCGTTCCGCGCGATCAGCCACGCCAACCCGTTCTTCTACGTCATTTCCGGCTTCCGCTACGGCTTCCTCGGCAGCGCAGATTCGCCGATCATGGTCGGTGCAATCGGGCTGCTCGCACTCAATGTGGTGCTGTGCGCGGCGTGCTTCACGCTTTTGAAGAGCGGCTGGCGGATCAAGAGCTAAGCGCCGGGAATGCGTGCCTCTTAAGGTTGCCGAGCACCCTCGTGCTCAGGCTTGGCCGCTGACGCACGGACTTGTCGCGCCTTTGCCGTTCGGGCCCCACTTGCGATAGCCGGACGAGTCCACGTGGAAGCGGCGGCCGGTGTAGAAGCCGAGCCCGGCTTCGTAGCGGGCGCCGTCGCGGGCGTGGGCGGCGCAGACCGACCGGATCATTGCGGTCCGCTCCACCGCCTTGTTCACTGGCGTCAGGTCCAGCGCGAAGAAATGGCGGTGCGCGCTCGCCGGGGCGCCATCCGAGCAACGGTTGAGCGCCTCGTTGCGATAGGCCGAAAGCGCCTCGACCTCGCCGACGGCGGGGACGATGTCGTCGCGGACGAACTCGAGCGTGCGCACGATATGGTCCCACTTGTCCTCGGGCGGCGCTTCGAACGGCTGCGCGCCGCATTCGCGCCATGACGACGACGTCCGGACCAGCTGCCACAGCGGCACCACCGAATTGACGTTCCGGGCGGCAAGATAGTCATGGAAGCGGCCAAGCTCGGTGCGCGCTTCCGCCGAGCCGCGGAGCCACTGGCGAAAGTCCGCGGGGCTTTGCCCCTCCGCCAGGCCGGAGATACGCGCATCGGCACGGGCGTCGAGGCCAAGCTGGGCGTCGAACGCGGCCGCCTGGAGCGCGGGGCGCGTCGGCTGGGCGACGGTCGCCAGAGGCTGCGCGGCCGCGCTCGCCAGTGGCGTGCGAACGCCGAGGCCCGAGCTGGTGGCAGGCGCGAAAGCGAGCGAGGCAGCAAGTGCTGCGGCAGAGAATAATCTAAGCATATCAATAAGATATGGCGAAAAGGCGTGAGTTCAACGCTTGACAAACGACAATCCATGAAAGCCGTTTCGGCACGTTAATGAAGTTGAACGGGCGATAACGGCGCCGTTCAGCCCTGCAGCAACAAGCCGCAGGCAGAACCGCGCTCATCAACCGCTCAACAGGAGAGCCATGATGCGTAAGGTTGCTTTCTTTTCCGCCATCGCCGTTTCGGCTCTCGCCGCCGCTGCGCCCGCTTCGGCCCAGTGGGCTCCGCCGCCGCCGCCCGGCGCCGTCATCGGCGCGCCGTTCGGCAATGCCTATGGCTATGACAATCGCGGCCAGGTGCGCCGCCTGGAGGTCCGGGTCCAGCAGCTGCGCGAGCGGATTCGCTGGCTCGACCGCCAGAACCGGCTGTCGAATGGCGAGGCGCGCCGCCTCGACCGGCACGCCGTCGACCTGCAGCGGCGGATCCAGCGCGCGGCCTATCGCGGCCTGGACCGGCGCGAGCGTTACGACCTCGAACGCCGGATCGAAGCGCTGAACGCCGCCATCCGCTACGAGGCCCGCGATGGCGGCCGCTGGGGTTGGAACGGCGACAACCGCAACGACAATGGCTTTGGCTATTATGGCGAGCGCCGCCGTGACGACGACCATCGCGACCGCCGCGATCGCGACGGTGACCGCGATCACCGCGATGGCCGTCACGGCGACCGCGACGACGACTGATCGCTCCCCCGATCGGTCGACAGGAAGGCGCGTCACTGTCCGCAGTGGCGCGCCTTTTCGTTTCGGCGGGTTAACCGAACCTAACGGACGCGTTCAGTGATCCATCAGTGCGCAGGGCGCATAACCGGGGCATCGCTCAGAAGGAGAGCCAACATGAAGAAGATCCTCATTACCCTGGCAGCCGCCGCTTCGACGGTTGCAATCGCCGCGCCGGCTTCGGCCCAGTGGTATCCGCAGCCCCAGGGCTATGCCTATGGCTACAACAACCTTGGTGTTGCCCGTGCCTTGCAGGTTCGGATCGATCGCTTGCAGCGTGACATCGGCCAGCTGGCTCAGCGCCGGATGATCACGCGCAACGAGTATCGCAACCTCAATGCGGAGGCTCGCGATATCGAACGCCGGCTTCGCATGGATGTGCGCGATGGCCGCCGCTTCGACCAGCGCGAGGCGTACAACATCAACCAGCGCATCCAGCGCCTGGAATATCGCATCCAGCGCGACGCCCGCGACCGTAACTGGCGCCGCGCCTGGTAACGAGCGACCGATCTTTAAGGTCTAATGGAGGCGCGCCGGGCAACCGGCGCGCCTTTTGCTTTGGCCTGGCTGCCGTTATATCCGGCCGGCAGCGGCGGGCGCCGCGACCGACATTCGCGATTAGAGGATCGAAATTCATGGCCATTACGCCGCTGATGCCCGTTTACCCGCGTTCGCCGGTCCGCCCGGTCCGGGGCGAAGGGGCCTATCTGTTCGGCGAGAATGGCGAGAAGTATCTCGATTTCGCCAGCGGGATCGCGGTCAACCTGCTCGGCCACGGCCACCCGCACGTAACCAAGGCGATCCAAGACCAGGCGGCAACGCTGATGCACGTGTCGAACCTGTACGGATCGCCGCAGGGGGAAGCGTTCGCGCAGCGGCTGGTCGACCTTACCTTCGCCGACACGGTGTTCTTCACCAATTCCGGGGCCGAGGCGGTGGAATGCGCAATCAAGACGGCGCGCCGCTACCACCATGCCAAGGGCAACCCGCACAAGCACGACCTGATCACCTTCTCGAACGCCTTTCACGGCCGGACGATGGGGACCATCAGCGCCACCAACCAGGAAAAGCTTCGCGACGGCTTCGCGCCGCTGCTGCCCGGCTTCAAAGTGGTGGAATTCGACGACCTCGACGCGGCGCTGGCCGCGGTCGACGAACATACGGCGGGCTTCCTGCTCGAACCGGTGCAGGGCGAGGGCGGAATCCGCCCGGCCAGCCAGCACTTCATCGAGGGGCTGCGCAAGGCCTGCGACGAGAACGACCTGATGCTGGTGTTCGACGAGGTTCAGTGCGGCGTCGCCCGGACGGGCACGCTTTACGCCTATGAGCAATATGGCGTTGCCCCCGACATCATGGCCAGCGCCAAGGGCATCGGCGGCGGCTTCCCGCTCGGCGCCTGCCTGGCGACCGAAAAGGCCGCGGCGGGCATGGTCGTCGGCACCCACGGCTCGACCTACGGCGGCAATCCGCTGGCAATGGCGGCGGGACAGGCGGTGTTCGACGTCGTGGCCAACGAGGAATTCCTGGGCAATGTCCGCCGGACGGGCGAGCGGCTTCGCTCGGCGCTTGAACAGATGCTCCCCAATCACGACCACCTGTTCGAAAGCGTCCGCGGCCTGGGCCTGATGCTGGGCATCAAGATGAAGACCGACAGCCGCGCCTTCGTCACCTACCTGCGCACCCGCGGCATCCTGGCCGTGGCCGCCGGCGACAACGTTATGCGCGTGCTGCCCCCGCTCAACATCGAGGAAAGCCACATCCGCGAATTCGTCGACGGCCTGTCCGCAGCCGCCGCCGACTACGACCTGCCCGAAGCGGCGTAGCATTCTCGGTTGTGCGTTGACGATGTCGATGGTCGGTACCGCAGGCCTCGCCGGGGACCCGCGAATGATAGCGGACTGCGCTTAACTTGGCCGATCCGTTCCGAATTGACGATCTTCGGACGTACATCAAAAAAGCCGGCGCCCTGGCCCTCCTCGTGGGGCTAATTTTCGCGATCGGCTATCTTCAATTTGGCGCAGTCCCCGTTAGCGGTCGTGATGTGACAGGAGAGGTCCTGCGCGTCGGAACGCGGCCGGCGGCAGGCAGCGCTGGCGGCACTTTGCCCATCCTTACAGTGCGCCTCCCAGACGATTCGATCCGTCAGGTGTTGGCGACGTGGGCCGATGTGAATGATTGCACACCGGGGCGTAAGGTCTTCTTGGTTCAAAGCAAAAGAACGGTGACGGTCGGAACGCCAGGTTGCTTCACCTCGTAATCAGTATCGTCAGCTGAGTCGGGCAAGACATTCGTGGCCGGCGGTATCGTTGCCGTGGAGTGAAGTAAGTTGTCGCCAGCCAAACCCCTTCCTATCTTCCCGCAATGCCTGACAGCCAGCTGACCACCGACGTTGTTCTCGGCGTTGCCATTCCATCGCGTAACGCTCGCGGGCGCTTCGCTCGCCTTGGCCCTACGCTTGACCAGATTCTTGCCAATCATGGCTATCCGCCGGTGCTTGAGCGGCTGCTTGCCGAAGCGCTGGTGCTGACCGCCTTGCTCGGCTCGATGCTCAAGGAGGCCGAGGGCCAGGTGACGCTGCAGGCGCAGACGCAGGGCGGGGTCATCGACCTGTTGGTGTGCGACTTCCTGGGCGGAAGCCTGCGCGGCTATGTTCGCCACGATCCCGAACGGCTGCTCGATCTCGGCCCCGCGCCCTCGCTCGAGGCGCTGTTCGGCAAGGGTTACCTGGCAATCACCTTCGACCATCCGGAGATGGACGAGCGCTATCAGGGGATCGTCCCGCTCGAAGGCGACAGCCTGGCGAAAGCGGCGGAGAGCTTTTTCGCCCAATCGGAGCAGATCCCAAGCATCGTGCGCCTCGCTGCCGAGAAGGGCGAGGGCGGGTGGAGCGCCGGGGGGATGCTCTTCCAGCACCTGCCGGAAGGGGAGGAAGGGCGCGAGCGGCTACACACGCGGCTCGATCACCCCGACTGGCCGCACGTCGCCATCCTCGCCGGGTCGGTGAAGGCGGAGGAACTGACCGATCCAGCGCTGCCGCTGGACGAGATCGCCTGGCGCCTGTTCAACGAGGAGGCGGAAGTGCGCACGTTCGAGCCGCTGCACCTCGCCAAGGGCTGCCGTTGCGACCCCGATTATGTGCGGTCGGTGATTGCCCGCTTTCCGGCGGCGGAGCGCGCCGACATGGTTGGCGACGACGGGATGATCCGGGTCGATTGCGCGTTCTGTTCGACGAGCTTCCCGATCGCGCTTGAGGACGTCGGCTAAGGCTGCACCCCGGGCCGGAACATGCTATGGGCGACTCGATGACGGGGCGGGTTCGATATGCCTTCCTGGGGGTGGCGCTGACGGCGGCCGCACCGGCGACGCTGCTTTCGCAAATCGCGCCTGGATTGTGGGAGTTCAGCGGTCCTCGCAATGCGCCGGTGCGCCGGGTTTGCCTGCGCGAGCCGGAGGTGCTTGCGCGGGTCGAGCACCAGCGCCGCAACTGCACCCAATCGATCGTCCGCAACGATTCCATTACGGCAATCGTGGACTACACCTGCCCCGGGGCAGGCTTCGGCAACAGCAAGATAACGATGCTTACGCCGCGCTCGATGCGGATCGAAACGCAGGGCATCTCCGGCGAGGCGCCTTTTGCCTATGTCGTGCAGGCCCGCCGCATCGGTCCGTGCCCGGCTCATTAAGCGGACGTTTAACCAATCGAGCTTATTGAGGTGCGGTGCCGGATGGCACGCTTTCCTCCCAAATCGGGCCCGGCCCGATTAACTGGGCCGCCCTTCGACCGATGGGCGGCCCTTTTTTCATCGCGCCAAGGCCCTTAGAGCGCCGCCCATGAACAGCGTTTCGCGACAAGCGGTGGTCCTGCTCTCCGGCGGGCTCGATTCGATGGTCTGCGCCGGCTTGGCGAGGGAGCAGGGGTTCGAAGTCCTCGCCTTGACCGTCGATTACGGCCAGCGCCACCGCCTTGAGTTGGAGGCCGCCGCCGCCATCGCTGCCAAGCTTGCCCAGCGCCACGTGGTCCTCAACCTCGACCTGACCCGTTTCGGCGGCTCGGCCCTGACCAGCGACACGCCGGTGCCCAAGACCGGCGTCGCGCCGGGCATTCCAGTGACCTACGTCCCGGCCCGCAACACCATCATGCTCAGCCTTGCGCTCGGCTGGGCGGAGGCTGCGGGCGCCCGCGACATGTTCATCGGCGTCAACGCGCTCGACTATTCAGGCTACCCCGATTGCCGGCCGGAGTTTGTCGCGGCCTTTCAAAACCTTGCCGACCTGGCGACCAAGGCCGGGGTGGAGGGGGAGGGCTTCACCGTCCATGCGCCGCTTCAGCATCTGACGAAGGCGCAGATTGCGGCCGAGGCGATTCGGCTTGGCCTGGACCCGGCCATGTCGCTGAGTTGCTACGACCCGGTCGATGGAATGCATTGCGGCCGCTGCGATGCCTGCCGGCTGCGGTCGAAAGGGTTTGCCGAGGCCGGGTTGGACGATCCGACGCGCTACGCGTCGCGGCCGACAGCCTAAACGGCGTTGGCCGGGGCTGGCTCGGCCGCGAGAGCCGGCTCGTTGCTGTCAGCCTGGGCGGGCCGTTTCGCGCTGCGCTCGGGCTGCGGCTTAGTCGCGGACTTGTCGCCCGATGCCGTTTTGGCGGGTGCGGCGTCGTTCGCAGCCTCGGTTTCTTCCGGCATGTAAGCCACATCGGCCGCCATGTTCGCCGCTTGCCCAGTGGCGGCGTCGATCGCGGTCACATCGTTAGTGGCGACCACCTGGGTTTCGACATTCTGCTCGATCGCCGCTTGCTGGTCGGCGTTTCCGCCCCTGTTGCAGGCGGTAAGGAGGAGTGCGGCGGCGCCGGCGATGATGAGTTCACGCATGAGCGGGCCTTCCTACGGATTGCAGCGCGATGTCAAAAAAAAGAGGCTGCCAGAGCAAGTCCGGCAGCCTCTTCGAAACACCCTCGGCCCCCGTTGCGGGGGGCCGGGCGCGATTACATCGCGTTGTTGGTGGTGTTCGCGGCGGCGTTGTCCGCAGCGTTGGTCGTCGTGTTCATGTCGTTCGACATCGTGTTGTCGGCCGTCATGGCATTGGCGTCCATCGTGTTGTCGACCGCCATCGTGTTGTCGATGACGAGGTTGTCGACGGTCAGGTTGTCGACAGCCATGTTGTTGTCGGCGGTGTTGTTGCTGCTGCAACCAGCAACCGCCAGGGCCGCACCGGCGACCAGGATAAGAGCACGCATTCAAAACTCCCTTGATAATGCGATCTGGGGCGGTGAACCCGCCTCGCAAATCGCCCTAAGCATAATCTGAACCGCATCCCCCCATCAAGTGACTTGATTGAGGTTCGACAAACTGTTGAGAAACCGAGGAAAACTGCTGTTCAGCGCGGCATCAACGCGCGACATCGGCATATCTTTCCCTAAAGCGGCCAGGCTGGTGACGCCGTATTCGCTGATCCCGCATGGGACGATCCCGCCAAAATGGGACAGGTCGGGGTCGACGTTGATCGACAAGCCGTGAAGCGTGACCCAGCGCTTCACCCGGATGCCAAGCGCCGCGATTTTCGCTTCGGACGGACCTTCGCCGACCCAGATGCCGATGCGGCCGGCCGCCCGGTGCGCGCTCACTCCAAGCTCGGCGAGCGTAACGATGATCCAGTCTTCGATGCTCGCGACCAGCCGGCGGACGTCGCGGCCGCGCTTGTCGAGGTCGAGCATCAGGTAGACCACCCGCTGGCCGGGCCCGTGATACGTGTAGCGGCCCCCGCGCCCGGCATCGAAGACCGGGAAGCCGCTGGGATTGAACAGCTCGGCGGGGTCGGCGCTGGTGCCGGCGGTGAACAGGGGCGGGTGCTCGACCAGCCAGACGAGCTCGCTTGCCGCTCCGGCCTGGATTGCCGCGACGCGCGCCTCCATCGTTGCCAGCGCTTCCTCATAAGGCACCGGCCCCGGGGCGATTCGCCATTCGATTTCGGGCTGGTCGTTCACGAGGCGTGAGATGCCCTCGCCGGTTCGAAGCTGCAACCGCCGGCGCCGATTGCGCGGGCCCACGAAGCCACGCATAAGTCGCATCAATCAGGGTCAGGGGAGCAAGATGCGGTCACTTTCGATTTCGGTTGCGTGGGACGAGAGCAAGGCGGTGTTGGCGCGCGATGGCCGGTTGCTGATCCCTGTGGCCCTGGCGATGGTGGCGCTTCCCTCGATCGTTTCGACGCTGATCGACCCTGGCAGCCCGACCTCGCGCGGCTCGGGAATCAGCCTGCTGGTGTTCCTCTTGTCGCTGATTGGCATGATTGGGCAGCTGGCCCTGATCCGGCTTGCAATCGGGCCGTCGCTTTCCGTCGGCGATGCGATCCTTCACGCCTTGCGGCGCGCCTTGCCCTTCATCGGCGCGATCATTCTCCTCGTCCTTATTCTCCTGATCGTGAGTCTTCCGATCATCATCCTGCTTTCCATCACGATTGCAGGAGCGAGCGCTGGGGATGCCGCGCTCGACCCGGCGCAGCTTGCCGCCTCGCCCCTGTTCTCGGTCTTTGTGCTGGTAATCTTCCTTGTCGGCATCGTGATCGGCGTGCGGATGATGATGATGTCGCCGGTGGCAAGCGCGGAAACGGCGGGACCTGTCGCCATCCTCAAGCGCAGTTGGGAACTCACCCGGGGCAAGTTCTGGAAGCTGTTCGCGTTTCTGCTGCTCTTCGTCGTCGCAATGGTGGCATTGATGCTGGCTGTGGGCGGCGTCGCGGGCCTCGGCGCACGCAGTCTTTTCGGAGAGATCGAGCCGTTCAGCGGCGGCGCGCTGTTCGTCGGAGTGATCTCCGGCGTTCTGTCGGCGCTGGTGACCACGGTGCTTTCGGTCATGCTTGCCCGGATCTACCTGCAGCTCGCCGGGCGCGGCGAGGCCGAGGTATCGGTCCCCAGCAGCGGCGACTAGGCCCAGCGGGCGAGCGGCGGCAGGCTCATCAGGATAGCGTCGATGTTGCCGCCGGTCTTCAGCCCGAACAATGTCCCGCGGTCGTAAAGCAGGTTGAACTCGACGTAGCGGCCGCGGAATTCCAGCAGCCGCTGCATGTCCGCAGCGGAAAATTCGGCGTTCATCCGCTTGCGGACGATCTTCGGGAAGATATCCAGGAACGCTTCCCCGACGTCCCGGGTGAAGGCCAGGTTGGCCTCGAACGTCGCGCCTTCACCGGGGGCGTTGCAGTCGAGATGGTCGTAGAAAATGCCGCCGACGCCGCGGGCGACGCCGCGATGGGGAAGCCAGAAATACTCTTCCGCCCATTTCGAGAACCTGGGGTAGAAGGTCGGGTCGTGCGCTGCGCAGGCGGCACGAAGCCGGGCATGGAACGCCTCGGTGTCCTCTCCATAAGGAATGGCCGGGTTGAGGTCGGCGCCGCCGCCGAACCAGCGCTTGGTCGTGCACAGGAAGCGGGTGTTCATGTGCACCGCCGGCGCGTGCGGGTTTGCCATGTGCGCGACTAGGCTGATTCCCGTGGCGAAGAATCGCGGGTCGTCGCCGGCGCCATGGATGCTGGCGGCAAACTCGGGCGAGAAGGCGCCGCCGACGGTCGACACGTTGACCCCGACCTTTTCGAACACCTTGCCGTTCATCTGTCCACGAACGCCGCCGCCACCGGGCTCGCCCGACGGATCGGTCCGGTCCCAGGGCGTGTAAGCGAACCCAGCGTCGCTGCCCGCCTCGCGTTCGATTGCTTCGAATTCGGCGCAAATCCGGTCGCGAAGCGATTCGAACCAGTCGCGCGCGGCTTGTTGTTGGTCATCGAGCGGTTGCATGGCCGCGCTCATCGCCGCTGGGCCGCCGGCAGGCAAGTTTCGGCCCGCTTTCTCGTCAAACCCGGTGGAAGGGCCGTTCCCGGATCGTCGAAACTCGTCTTGCGCACCAGGCGGCTACCGGTCTGGCGCGTATCGGCGGCACAGTAAAAGCCGACGTCGCGAAGCGAGACCCCCTCGGCGGGCATCGCCTTGCGGAACCAATTATAGTCCGCGCGAGCCATCCCAGTGCCCCGGCCGATGGGAACCGCCAGGCCGAACTCGTTCGCTTTCAGACGGCCCTGCCAGCCGACCCAGGCGAAAGTGGTGCCGCGTTCGAAGATGCCGGCGCGGCCCAAATCCTTTGCATTGGGCGTGACCAGCTCGAAATCCTTGGATTCGAACAAGGCGCCGTTGGTCTGGTCCATGCCGCGGTTCGGGATTTCAATCAGCGTAGCGCCGTTGGATCGCGCGGAGTCGATCGGGCGGAGCAGCAGGAAGGGTCCGGAATATTCGACGTTGCCGCGTGCGTTTACCGGCGCGAGCCTGATGTCCGTAACTTGCGCAGCTTCGGCGGAGTTCGGGTCGAGTTCATAGCGCACCGTCCCGCGCAGGATCTCGTAAGCACCGGCCGGACCCACGACTTTTCCATCCAACCATGGCTTGTGCTCGTCCAGCTGTACCGCGACGACCTTCGCAATCGCCGGTTTCGGATGGACCAGCGCAACCGCCGTCAACGCGCCAACCGCTGTCCAATTGACCATCTGAACATACCCCCGCAGTGCCTGGACAGTGAACATTGCGAAGGGAGCGAGCGCAAGCGGCTGTTTGGCGCTTGTCGCTCCCAAGTCGGGCCGCTATCAGGCCCGCCAATCGCTTCCGGCCCACGCCGGGGCGGCTTCGCACACGTGCCGTTCGGCACTTGAGCAACAAGCGTTAAAAGGGTGAGCATGGCCACGCTGGAACAGTCCGCTGAGGGTTCCGAAAACACAGTCGCAACCGGCGACGGCGTTCGCCGCAGGGACTTCCTGAACGTCGCTGCCGTCAGCTTTGCCGGAGTCGGTGCAGTCGCCGCAATCGCGCCGATGGTGGTTCAGTTCGGTCCGCCGGCCGACGTGCTGGCGCTGGCGACGGCGGAAGTCGACATTTCGAAGATCCTGCCCGGCCAGGCGATCAAGACGGTGTGGCGCAAGCAGCCGGTCTTCATCCGCAACCTGACCCCGGCCGAGATCGCGGCCGCCAACGCCGTTCCGGTCAGCGAGCTTCGCGACCCGGAATCGCTGGCGCAGCGGACCAAGCCGGGCAAGCAGAACTGGCTGATCACGCTGGGCGTTTGCACGCACCTCGGCTGCGTCCCGCTCGGCGTGGGCGAGGGTGAGAACAAAGGGCCGTTCGGCGGCTATTTCTGCCCGTGCCACGGGTCGGCTTACGATACGGCGGCGCGAATCCGTTCGGGGCCGGCGCCGAAGAACCTGATGGTGCCTGAATATAAGTTCGCGTCCGAAACTGTGGTCCAGATCGGGTAAGCGGGGAGCTAAGACGACGATGGCCTTCAAATGGGCACAGCAATACGAGCCTAAGCACCCATTCATGCGGTGGATGGATGAGCGCCTGCCGCTCCCCCGCCTCGTCTACGGTGCGATCGGCGGCGGCTATCCGGTGCCGCGCAACCTCAATTACATGTGGAACTTCGGCGTCCTCGCCGGCCTGTTCCTGACGATCCAGATCGTCACCGGCATTGTCCTTGCGATGTGGTATTTCGCGTCCGCCGACGGGGCGTTCAATTCGGTCGAGCACATCATGCGCGACGTCAATGCGGGCTGGCTCATCCGCTACGCGCACTCCAACGGCGCAAGCTTCTTCTTCATCGTCACCTACATCCATATCTTCCGCGGACTGTTCTACGGTTCGTACAAGGCGCCGCGCGAGCTTGTGTGGATGCTCGGCCTGGTCATTTACCTGCTGATGATGGCGACCGCCTTCATGGGTTACGTGCTCCCGTGGGGCCAGATGAGCTACTGGGGCGCGCAGGTCATCACCGGCTTCTTCTCGGCATTCCCGATCATCGGCGAGCCGCTGCGCGTGTTCCTGCTTGGCGGCTACGCGCCGGACCAGGCGTCGCTGACCCGCTTCTTCTCACTCCACTATTTGCTGCCGTTCGTGATTGCCGCGGTGACGGTGCTGCACATCTGGGCGCTGCACATCCCGGGATCGAGCAACCCGACCGGGGTCGATGTTAAGGATGAGAAGGACACCCTTCCCTTCCACCCGTTCTACACGGCCAAGGACGGCTGGTTCGCCGGCGCGGTGCTGCTGGTCTATGCCCTGTTCGTCTACTTCATGCCGAACGCGCTTGGGCACCCGGACAATTACATTCCCGCTAACCCGCTGGCGACGCCCGCGCACATCGTACCGGAATGGTATTTCTGGCCGTTCTACGCGATCCTTCGCGCCTTCACGGTCGATTTCATCCTGCCGGCGAAGCTGTGGGGTGTGCTCGCGATGTTCGCGTCGATCCTGCTGCTGTTCTTCCTGCCCTGGCTGGACAAGTCGCCGGTTCGGTCCGGTCATTACCGCCCGCTGTTCAAGATCTTCTTCGGGATCCTGATCGTCGACGTCCTGTTCCTCGGCTGGGCCGGCGGTTCGGCGGCGACCCCGGGCAAGATCGCGGTCAGCCAGATCGCTGCAGCTTATTATTTCGCGCACTTCCTGATCATCCTGCCCTTCATCTCCAAGATCGAACGGCCGCTTCGCTTGCCCAACTCCATCAGCGGGTCGGTGCTTCACGGCGAGGCGCAGGAAAGCGCACCCGCGGGCGTCAAGCCGCGCAAGACAACGACTGCCGGCTAAGGGGCGGGAAGCAAGATGGTCCGAATTCTCGGTTTTCTGGTCGGCCTCGCGTTCGCGGGCGTATTGCTGATTTCGCTCGGCAACACGGCGTCGACCTATTTCGCCAGCCCTCCGGAGCCGACGGCCGAGGAAGAGTTTCACGAGCATCCGCGCCCGCTTCACCTAGCGAGCGATGGCCCACTCGGGAAGTTCGACAAGCAGCAGCTGCAGCGTGGCTTCCAGGTCTACAAGGAAGTTTGCGCCGCCTGTCACGGCATGAGCCTGGTGGCGTTCCGCGACCTCGAAAAGCTCGGCTATTCCGAGGCTGAGGTGAAGGCGATCGCCAACCAGTGGCAGACGGAAGTACCCAGCCTCAATCCGGAAACGGGCGAACCCGCGACCCGCAAGGCGATCGCTTCCGACCGCTTCCCGTCGCCTTATCCGAACGAGCTGGCGGCCCGTGCAGCGAACAACAACGCCTTGCCGCCGGACCTTTCGCTGATCGCCAAGTCGCGTGAAGGCGGCGCCGCCTACATTCATTCGCTCCTGACCGGCTATTCGAATCAGCCGGCCGAGCTGCTGAAGAA
The DNA here is from genome assembly GCF_011302055.1 of Sphingomonas sinipercae. Lineage (NCBI taxonomy): Bacteria > Pseudomonadati > Pseudomonadota > Alphaproteobacteria > Sphingomonadales > Sphingomonadaceae > Sphingomonas > Sphingomonas sinipercae. The sequence continues at coordinate 1,623,612 of NZ_CP049871.1, read as the reverse complement.
GTTCCCGGCCGCCAAGACGCCGGCGAACCTCCACTACAATCGCTACTTCCCGAACCTTAACCTCGCGATGCCGCCGCCGCTCTCAAGCGAAGGGCAGGTGGTCTATGCGGACGGCACCAAGTCGACGGTCGACCAGATGGCGACAGACGTTTCGGCCTTCCTGGTCTGGGCAGCCGAACCGAACCTCGAGCGGCGCCATGCCGCTGGCCTCGCGGTGGTCCTGTTCCTGCTGATCGGGACGATCCTGGGCTATCTCGCCTACCGCAACATTTGGGCGGAAGCGAAGCGCAAGGTCCGCGTTACCGGTGCTCTCGAACCGGAGAACCAGGCCAAGTCGCGCTCCTCGAAGCGCAAGGCGGGCATCGCCGGCTAACAGCAAGCGGCGGGCGTTCGCGCTCGCCGCGTCGTTGTCTCTCGTTCATTGAACCGGGATTATACGCGGTTCCATCCCCGGCTGTGTCTTCGCGGGAAGGAGCCTCTCCATGCGTACTAAACTTGCAATTTTGGCGGTCGGCGCAAGCCTCTCGCTCGGTGGTTGCGCCTATGGCGGCCTGTCGGTCGGCAGCGGCTACGGCTATAACGGCTACGGCTATGACGATTACGGCTACGGCGGCGGTTACGGCTCGCCGTGGGAAAACGGCTACGATCCGTACCGCTACGGCGGCTATGGCTACAACCGCTACGGCTATTCGCCCTACGGTTGGTACGGCAACTATTACTACCCCGGCACCGGCTATTACGTTTACGACCGGTATCGCCAGCGTCGCCAGATGACCGCGGCCGAGCGCGAGTTCTGGAGGCAGCGGCTTAGTCAGTGGCTTGCGCGCAACCGCAACGGATCGACGAATCAGCCGGTCGTGGCGCCCGCGCAGGAAAATTGGAGCGGTTTCGACCGTCCCCAGACGCGCAGTGGGACGACAACCCGCCGCGTGGTGACGCCAGGCGCTTCGCCGGAGCGCCGGACGGAAGTCGTCCAGCAACGCCGCGAAGAGCTTCGGCGCCAGATCGAAGAGCGCCGCGAGCGCGTTTCCGATCGCCGCACCGATGCCACGCAGCGCCGCGAAGAAGTTCGCCAACGCGTCCAGCGGAAGCTGGAAGACCGGCGCCAGCCGCCGACCGAGTAGGCGCGCTTCGAACGCATCCTGGGCCCGCGGCAGCTTCGGCTGTCGCGGGCTTTTTCTTGCCCAGCGCCGCCGGCCCGTGCGTCGCGCTCCATGCCGACCGAATTTACTTGCCGTGCCCCGATTTACGTGCAGCTTCGCACACCGATCAACAGGGGGAGGTGGCGATGCGTCGCTCGCATTTGTTTTTGCTGTCCGGCGCCGCACTGGTGCTTGGAACCGGCGCGCACGCGCAATCGGCGGATAGCGCCAGGATCATCGACGAAGGCATGAACCGCAGCCAGGTGATGCTCACTGCATCGCAGCTGATGGACGGGATCGGGTCGCGCCTGACCAATTCGCGCAATCTCGATCGCGCCGAGGAATGGGCGCTTGCGAAGTTGCGTTCCTACGGCCTGGCGAACGTCCGTCGCGAACCGTTCGAATTCGGCCGCGGGTGGAACATGACATCCAGCAAGGCGCGGATGGTCGAGCCGCGCGTGATTGAGATGACGGCGATCCCCGTTGCCTGGACCCCGGGAACGGCCGGCACCTTGCGCGCGCCGATCGTCGTCGCGCCGATTTCGAAGGTCGAGCATCTGGCGGCGTGGCGCGGCAAGCTGTCGGGCAAGATCGTCCTTCTCACCATGCCGGGGGTCAGCGACGAGCCCAAGGAAGCCGCGTTCAAGCGGCTCAGCGACAAGGATATTGGGGACGAAGACAACTATAATCTTCCAACCTACGACCCAGAGACGCTCGATCGGCGGCTCAAGCGGTTCCAGTTCGCCAAGCAGGTGGACGCTTTCCTGAAGGCCGAAGGCGCGCTCGCCTGGGTCCGCAAAAGCTATCGCGACGGCAAGCTGCTGCACGGCGAAGGCTATTCCTACCTCCCGAACCATTCCCCCGCCTTGCCCGGCTTCGAGCTTGCTGCGGAGGATTATCGGCGCTTGGCGCGACTGGCGAAGACCGGTCCGGCACCCGTCATCGAGCTGATGAGCGACGCCCAGTTCGACGATAGCGACCATCTGGCGAACAACATCATCGCCGAAATTCCGGGCACCGATCCGCGCGCGGGCTATGTAATGGCCGGCGCGCATTTCGACAGCTGGATCGCCGGCGACGGTGCCGCGGACAACGGCGCCGGAAGCGCGGTCGTGATCGAAGCCGCGCGAATTTTAAGAACCCTTGGTGTGCGGCCCAAGCGGACCATCCGGTTCGCCTTGTGGGAAGGCGAAGAGCAGGGGCTTTTGGGGAGCCGCGCCTACATCGAGCAACATCTGGTCAATCGCGCGACCCCGCCCGGGATGGACGGGATCACAGCTTACTTCAGCTGGCTCAACCGTTTCCCGCTGTCGAAGAAGCCCGGTTACGACCAGCTCAAGGCCTATTTCAACATGGACAATGGCTCGGGCAAGTTCCGCGGCATCTATGCGGAAGGCAATGCCGCCGCAGTGCCGCTGTTGAGCGAATGGATGGCGCCCTTCAACTCGCTCGGCGCGCAAGCGGTGGTTGCGGGCAAGACTGGGGGAACGGATCACGTCTTCATGCAGGCCGTCGGGCTCCAGGGGTATCAGTTCATCCAGGATCCGCTCGACTACGAAAGCAGGGTCCACCACTCGAGCATCGACACGCTCGATCACTTGCGGGCCGACGACATGCGGCAGGCCGCGGTGGTAATGGCCGGCATGCTGCTCGCGGCGGCCAATAGCGACCGGGAAATCCCGCGGCCGCCGTTGCCGACCCAGCCGTTGCCGACCGATCCGTTCGCCTACGTCGACCCGGACGAATAAGGCTCAGGCAGGGCGGCGGCGCATCAGCACGATCGACGTGTAGGTCATCACCTGGACACCGTCCTGGTTGGTGACCGTCGTGCGCGTCCTGAAGGAGCCCATGTCGGGGCGGCTTCGCGACGGCGTGGTCTCGGTAATGGTCCCGGTGACGTGGAGCGTGTCGCCGGGGTAAACGGGCTTTAGCCAACGCAGCTCGTCGATTCCTGGGGAGCCGAGGCTCGCCTGGTCGTTGCCGACCACATGGCGGGCGATGACCGCCATCGTCATTGCGCAAGTGTGCCAGCCGCTTGCGGCAAGCCGGCCGAAGTGGGTCTTGGCGGCTTCCTCGTCGGAAAGGTGGAACGGCTGCGGATCGTACTTGCGCGCGAAGTCGATCACTTCCTCGCGAGTGACTTCGTAGGAACCGAAATCGGTCTCCGTCCCGACTTCGATATCTTCGAGATAGATCATGGCTGCTCCTTGGGCCGCGCCTAGCAGCACGGCGGCGGATTGCCAGCGTCGGCAAGGCGCGTGGTGCGATTTCACGTCTCAGGGGTTGATGGACGATGCACCCTGATCTTCCCGAACGATCGCGTCCCCGCCGGGTGGCGATCCCCGCCGCAGCCCTTGCCGTTCTGTGGCTGGCGATGCTGATGCTCGGGGCCGGGGTTATCGATGAGGCCGTCCTTCGAACGCTGTATGCCGGCGACCGGCCTTCGATCGCTGCCGTCGCGCGCTTCCTGACGTTTTTCGGCGAAGGTGTGGTTGTCGTGCTGCTCAGCGTCGCGGCCGCACTATTCCTGTTGGTTCGCAAACATCCCCGGCTCGGCCTGGCGCTAATCGGCGTGACCGTTTTCGGCCGGCTGTTGGTGTGGGCTCAGAAATATTCGATCGTCCGGATGCGGCCGGAAATCGAAGCGCACCTCGTGCCGGTTTACAGTCCGTCTTTCCCGTCCGCGCACTCCGCCAATTCGATGATCGCTTATTTGACCATCGCAGTGGTGCTGACGGCCGGGACGCGCTGGCTAAGGCCGGCCGTCGCCGTCGCTTTCGTGTTCGCTATCTGCATCGGACTCAGCCGGGTCATCCTCGGCGTGCACTGGCCAAGCGATGTGGTCGGCGGTTGGTCGTTCGGCCTGCTCTGGGTGCTGCTGGCGCTGCCGCTGGCGGAACGCGTCGCGGCGCGCCAGCCTAGACGTTGAAGCGGAACAGCAGGATGTCGCCATCCTGCACGACATATTCCTTGCCCTCGGCCCGCATCTTGCCCGCATCCTTCGCGCCGGCTTCCCCGCCGCACGCGACGAAGTCGTCGAAGGCGATGGTTTCGGCGCGGATGAAGCCGCGCTCGAAATCGGTGTGGATCGCGCCGGCGGCTTCGGGCCCCTTGGCGCCGCGGCGCACCGTCCAGGCGCGCGCTTCCTTCGGCCCCGCGGTGAAGAAAGTGATCAGGCCAAGCAGTTCGTAGCCGGCGCGAATGACTCGGCTAAGGCCGGTTTCCTCAAGGCCGAGGTCGGCAAGAAAGGCCTCACGCTCTTCGCTTGGAAGGGTGACGATTTCGGCCTCGATTGCCGCCGAAACCACCACGGCTTTCGCATTTTCGGCCGCCGCCTTTTCGAACACGCGTGCGGACAGGGCGTTGCCTTCGGCCGCGTCGCCTTCGTCGACATTGCAAACGTAAAGCACCGGCTTGGCCGTCAGCAGCTGCGCCCGCTTCAGCGCCTTTTCCTCTTCGGCGTCCTTGGGTTGGGTCAGGCGCGCCGGCTTTGAAGCGCGCAGCAACTCCAGCGCTTGGCCGAGCACGGACGCTTCGATCTTCGCTTCCTTGTCGCCCTGCTGGGCCTTCTTGGCGAGATTCGGCACGCGCCGCTCGAGGCTGTCGAGGTCGGCGAGCATCAGCTCGGTCTCAACCGTCTCCGCGTCGGCGATGGGATCGACGCGGCCTTCGACGTGGGTGACGTCGCCGCCTTCGAAGCAGCGCAGCACGTGGACGATGGCGTCGACTTCGCGGATGTTGGCAAGGAATTGGTTGCCCAGGCCTTCGCCCTTGCTGGCGCCGCGGACCAGGCCGGCAATGTCGACGAACTCGATCTGCGTTTCGATTTCCTGCGCCGACTTGGCGATCTCGCGGATCTTGTCGAGGCGGGGGTCGGGCACGGCGACGCGGCCCACGTTTGGTTCGATCGTGCAGAACGGATAGTTGGCCGCCTGTGCCGCAGCCGTCTCGGTCAGCGCGTTGAAAAGGGTGGATTTGCCGACGTTCGGCAGGCCGACGATGCCGCAGCGGAAGCCCATGCTTGTTCCTCGATCAGGTCGTCATTGCGAGCGAAGCGAAGCAATCCAACACTGGATCGCCACGTCGCTGCGCTCCTCGCGATGACGGGATTGGCGCCCCTTACGCGAAATTGAAGCTGATGCTCAACCGCTCGCCTTTGCCCGGGCCCGGGCGCACCTCGTGGCGAAGCCAGCTTTCCCAAAGCAGCAGCAGGCCCGGGTGCGGTTCGACGGAAACGAAGCTGTCGGGGCGCTGCGGCGCGGCCATCATCAGCGGCAGGCGCGGATCTTCGAAGCGGATCGCACCGGAGCCTTGCGGCACTTCGACATAGAATGTGCCGGACAGGATGCTTTGCGGATGGATGTGTCCACTATGTTGCCCACCGCTTTTCAACAAATTGACCCACAGGCTGTCGAGCCTTGGCCGGACTTCCCAGCCCAGGTCGATGGCGAAGCTTCGCGCGTGACGGGTGAGCGCCTTTGCAAGGTCGGCAAAGGCGGGGTCGCGGCGCGGGAGATCGTTCAGCGAGGCGTAGCTGGTGTAGCCGGCGTAGCGATGGTCGCGGCTCCATTGCCGCCCCGCGCCGTCGTCCTGGGCGAGCGAGCGGATCGAATGCGCCAGCTCGTCGAGGTCGGTTTCCAGCTGCGCTTCATACAGCCGCGTCGGGAACAGGTCCCGGACGCTCATTCGTCGTGCATCCGGCGCGCGACTTCGCTCATGAAGCGAACGTCGTCGCCGTCGGCCAGCCATTGCGCTTCGTCGGCGACGGCGGCGAGGAGGTCGGACAGCGGCTCGATCTCCGACTTCGCATAATTGCCGAGCACGTGGGGCGTGACGAGGTGCTTCAGGCCCGGTCCGGGGTGGCCGATGCCAATCCGCACCCGGCGAAAATCCGGCCCGAGCGCCTTGTCGATCGACCGCAGGCCATTGTGGCCCGCGGTGCCGCCGCCCTGCTTCACCTTGACCTTCATCGCGCCGAGGTCGAGCTCGTCGTGAAAGACGGTCAGCGCATCCAGGTCGAGCTTGTAGAAATTCAGCGCCTGCTGAACCGCATCGCCGCTGTCGTTCATGAAGGTCTGCGGCCGCACCAGCAGCACGCGATGCCTGCCCACGCGGCCTTCGGAAATCAGGCTTCGGAATTTCTTCGACCACGGGCCGAACCCGTGCACTTCACCGATCGCGTCGACCGCCATGAAGCCGACATTGTGCCGGTGCATGGCGTACTTCGCGCCGGGATTTCCAAGGCCGACCCAGATTTGCATCGGCGCCTCCTAGCGTTTGCGGTGCACAAAAAGAAACCGCCCGCCGGTCGCCCGGCAGGCGGTCTCCTGAAATGCGGGTCGAAGGGTAGGCTTATTCGGCCTGCGCTTCGCCTTCGCCAGCTTCGCCTTCGTCCTGGTTGATGGCCGGAACGTCGGTCGCGGCCGGAGCCTCTTCTTCCGATTCTTCCGACTTCATCGCCGACGGAGCGACAACAGTGGCGATGGTAAAATCGCGGTCGTCGATCGCCGACTTCGAACCTTCCGGCAGGGTGATCGCCGAAATGTGCAGCGAATCGCCGATTTCGAGCCCGGCGAGCGAGATCGAAATCTCGTCCGGGATCTTCGACGCGTCGCAGACCAACTCAAGCTCGTGACGGACAACGTTGAGCACGCCGCCGCGCTTCAGGCCGGGCGACTCTTCTTCGTCGGCGAAGCGGACCGGCACGTTGACGTTGACCTGGCTGTGCTCGCCGATGCGGAGGAAGTCGACATGGATCGGACGGCTCGTGACCGGGTGGAACTGCACGTCCTTGGGAAGGGTGCGGTTCGCCTTTCCGGCGATGTCGACCATGACGACGGAATTCATGAAGTGACCCGTCGACAGCATCTTGGCGAGGAGCTTTTCCTCGACATGAAGGGACAGGGGTTCTTGCTTGTCGCCATATACGACGACGGGGACCCGACCTTCACGACGCAGTGCGCGGGAGGCTCCCTTGCCAGCCCGGTCGCGCGTCTCGGCGGGCAGCGTCAGCTGTTCGCTCATTGACTATTCTCCAGTTGCGTTAACTCCCGCCACGCCTCCAGGGATGACCATGGCTTGGGAGCGCGCGCCTATAAGGGAGGGGCGCCGGTCTGGCAAGGAAGGCGCCGGCGATCGCGCTGGGCGGGTCCGCTTTTTCCCCAATGACGCAGCTGTGAATCAACTGGTGACACAATTGCATGGGTCTCTAAGCTTCGGGCTGAGCGTTCGCATTGGGGGTGAGGTTGGAATGGGCAGTTATCTTCAAGGGCGCACAATTGCACCGATTTTTGGACTGCTCGCATTGCTGGGCGGTCGGGCCGATGCGGCCCCCGCAGCTGAAGACTCCTGGGCGCTGAATGTTGCACCTGGCGAATGCCAATTGAAACGACATTACTCCCTCAACCCGCCACTGCGCCTAAGCATCGAAACCGACGTTGGCAGCGACCGCTATTCCCTGTCGATTGCTAGGAAAAACATCGACGCGCCTTCCGATGGGTTCGAATCCGACGTGGCCCTGCGGATCGATGGACGCGTCGAATGGCGCGACTTCGTGGGCGTGTTCGAGACAAACGCACCGTACGACCGCGCGGCAAACATGGCCTCGCTCTCAGCGAAGGCCGTCGACGCGATCGCCGCTGGCCACGACTTGGCTATCAGAGGCAAGAAGCTGAGGGTCGGGCCGGTACCCCTGCCACAAGCGGCGGAAGCAATATCAGCGCTACGGCTCTGCGAAGCGGAACAGCTGATCGAATGGGGAGCGGACGCGTCCCAGTTCCAACCGGGCGGCGCGCGGCCGGACGTGATGGACAGGGACCTGCTCATCCCCCAGCAAGTGCTTCGCCGGATGCGCTTCCCTCAGCAGCGCGGCAAGATGTCTTACGCGTTGCTACTTAACGAGCAGGGCAGCGTTGTGAGCTGCAACCGGCATTCTGGCCCCGGCAATCCTGTCTTCGATCGTGAGCTCTGTGCGCAGCTGCAAGGCCGGAAGATCGGCACGCCCGCTCGTGATCCGGCGGGGAAACCTGTTCGTGGCGTTGTGACTTACATTCCTGGGCTGATGATAACGGTGATCACTAGCACGCGAGGGTAGCCGGCGGTCGCCCGATTTCAGTTGATCCGCATCGTCCCGACGCCGAGCGAGGCGAGCTTGATCTGGACGCTGTCCGGCCCGGCCAGGTGCCCGGCACCGACGGCGACGAAGACTGTCCCCGGCTGCTGCAGTCGTGCCGCGATCCACTGGGCCCAGCGCGAATTGCGGTCGGCGAACATGGTCCGGTAAGTTTGCGGGGTCTGGACTCGCATCTGCTCAAGCATCGGCGCGAAGGTGTTGAGGTCGCCCCGGTTCCAGGCATCCTGCAGTTGCGCAAGCACGTTCGACACCGCCTTGATCGTGGCCGCGTCCGTCGGCGGCGCAGGCTGCGCGGCGAGGGGCCGCGGGGCTTGGGCCGAAAGGGCGCTGAACATGTTCAGCTGGAATTCCAGCGGCTCCAGCCCACCGAGCGCCTTGCCCGAAGATTCCGCCGCGTTGCGAAGCTCGGCGTCGGCACCAAGGTTGCTCGACATGCCGCGCGCGTGACCGGCATTCATCACCAGCCTGGTCGACGCGAGCAGGGAGCCGGAACGGGCAAGCTGCCGGGCCGGGGCCGAAAGGGCCGGCGCGCCGGTCGGCAGGGCCGTGCTCCCCAGTCTTCCCGGCTTGGGCAGGATGGTTTCAAGCACGAGCTGGTCGGAGGCGTCGAACGCGCTGCGCACCCGGTCCTTGAACCAATGGGTCGTGCCGTCGAGTGCGTGGAAAGTGCCGAATAGATAAATGGTCGTGTCGTGATCGCTGATTTTCCACAGCGCCGGCTGCACCGGGTCGCGGGACGGTACGGCCGTCGTCGGGTTGACCATCGCCGATGCGATCAAAAGCGGAATCATGCTCATTACAAAGCGTTCCCCATGCATCGGGAAACCTGCGCGCATCCGGCATCCGTCCAGCATCCACGGGCGCTTCGGGCAAAGCTCACCCGTCGCGCGAAACGCGCTTTCTCGATCACCTGATGGTTCGCGACCCCCGCCCGATACCGTGGATGAGGATGCTCACCGACAGGTTTAAAAATGTCTAGCGTTATTCGCCGAAAGTGAAAAATTCTCGTTGCGGCGCAATAACAAAGCGCGCCGGGAAGTCCGTCTCCGGCGCGCTTCGCCCCCGCTGATGATGGCCTGCGCGCGAGCAGGATTTAGCCGCGACTGTCAGCGGAACCGGTAATAGGCGCTGGCGGCAAGCGAGGTGAAGACGAAGAGAATGTAGATCACCCAGTGGATGGGCTCGATCACAAACCCGCCCTTCCACAGCAGGAACCAGACTGGATAGACCACCATGAACGCGGTGCCCGCGAAGGCGCTGGCCTTATATTGGGTCTGCGTCTGCACCTCATCCATCGTCTTGTGGAGCAATATACTCGCGCCGATGATGGCGACGAGGTAAACAATGGTCGTCGCGATCGCGAGTTCGGGCGACCAGACGTCGGCGCCGTCCAGCAACGCCTTGGCTTCGCCCCGGCCGATGAACACGCCAGCGAGAAACCCCGGGACCGCAAGCGCGGCGATGATTCCAACCTGCTTGCGGCGGGTCATGGCTTCGCGGCGCTCGCCGACGCCCATCTTGTCCTCAACCATCGGCTTCACCCTCGTCATGGAAAATCGTTTCGATACTGAGTTCAAAGAGGCGCGCGATCTTGAAGGCCAGCGGCAGCGAAGGATCGTACTTCCCAGTCTCGATCGCGTTCACTGCCTGGCGGGAGACGCCCAGCCTGCCGCCCAGTTCGGCCTGGCTCCACCCACGCTCGGCGCGCAGCACGCGGAGGCGGTTGTTCACCCCCTCAAGCCTTGGCCGGAGCGCCGATGCCGTCGCCGATCAGCGGGGACGCCGGCCCCACCGCGGCCGAGATTGCGGCCGAACTCACAAGCAGCGACGCGAACAGCGCCGCGACCATCTTTGCAGTCCTGATTTCCTGTAACATTTCGTCATCCCACCCTTGGCTTTCACCCGACTCGATGTCAGGTGTCCATGACTATTTGTCAGCGAAGGATGACCATGTCAAGCGAGCCTGACAAAAAATCATGCAGCCATGACAAAAAGACATCATGAGCTGACTTTCAGCCGGCCTTGGGAGCAGTCCGACGGCTTACTGGACCCGCTTTATCCGATAGCCCCCCCGCGAGAGCATCGTCTGCACCGAATCCGGGCCGGCGAGATGGCCAGCGCCGACTGCGACGAGCACCGTCCCCGGCGCGGCAAGCCGCTTTTCGATCCACCGGCTCCAGTTCGCATTGCGGCGCTTGGCGAGCACTTCGATCAGCCCGGGCGACGACCCAAGGTCTGCATTGAACGACTTGCCGACCGCTTCGACGTCGCCGCGGGCCCAGGCGCGAAGCATGATGTCGAACTGCTTGCCGGCAAGCTCGGGCGAATCGATCGCACCTTCGAGCAGCGCGCGCTGCGCCGGCTCCGGCAGGTCGTTGAAGAAGCCGAGCTGCTCGCCGTTCGTCTCCAGCTGGCCGATCGGCTTGCCCGCTGCCGCGAAGGCGTCGCGCAACGTCTGTTCGACTCCGGCATCTCCGTGCAGGCCAAGCTCCTTGAATTGCGTGCCGAGCAGCGAGAATGCGGCGGCCCAGGTCTTCATCCGGTCGAACGCCGGGCGGGGAATCCCGCTCTTGACGATCGTCGCCTCCAGCATCGCCCGTTTCGCCGGGTCGATCCGGCTCGCCAGCGGCGGTAGCCCGTCGGCATAGCCCAGCCGCACCAGCTCCCTCGCCAGTTCGGCGGGGTTTTTGGGATCTATGATAGTCTCCACCACCAACGTATCCGATTCCGCGATCGCTTTGCGCAGGCGCGGCGTTTCCCAGCGGAACTCCTTGGGCAGCAGGTGGATCGTCCCGAACAGGTAAATCTTCGTGTCGGGATCGGACACTTGCCACAGCGCCGGGCGCGCTTCGGCGGTCTTTGCTTCGGCCTTTCCGGCAACCGGCCCGAAGGCGAGGGCCGGGACTGCAAGCAGGGCGGCGGCGCGGCGCAGATACTTCAGGAACATTGGTGACCTTTCGCGGAGTTGGAGCTGATGTAGGGGCTGCGCGCTGAACGTCCACTTGCCCGCCGCTTTCGCATCCGCCAAAGCCACGACGTTCACTCAGCACGAGACCGGGGCGCCTTCTTGTCACTGACCTTTCAGGACCTGATTCTGACGCTGCATCGCTATTGGAGCGAGCAGGGGTGCGTGCTCCTGCAGCCCTACGACCTGGAAATGGGGGCGGGGACGTTCCACCCGGCGACGGTCCTGCGCGCGCTCGGCCCGGACCATTGGCGCGCGGCTTTCGTGCAGCCGTGCCGGCGGCCGACCGACGGCCGCTATGGCGAGAACCCGAACCGCCTGGGCCATTATTACCAGTATCAGGTGGTTCTGAAGCCGAGCCCGCCGAACCTGCAGGAACTGTACTTGGGCAGCCTGTCGGCGATCGGGATCGACCCGCTCAAGCACGACATCCGCTTCGTCGAGGACGATTGGGAAAGCCCGACGCTCGGCGCCTGGGGCCTCGGCTGGGAAGTGTGGTGCGACGGCATGGAAGTGACCCAGTTCACGTATTTCCAGCAGGTTGGCGGCTTCGACTGCAAGCCCGTCTCGGGTGAGCTGACCTACGGGCTCGAGCGCTTGGCGATGTACATCCAGGGCGTCGACAACGTCTTCAACCTGAAGTTCAACGAGACCACGTCCTACGGCGACGTGTTCAAGGAAAACGAACGCGAAGCGTCGAAATATAATTTCGAAGTCGCCAACACCGACACTTTGTTCGAAGGGTTCAGGAAAGCCGTCGCGGAATGCGAGCTGTGCCTGGGCAACGCGCTGCCGATCCCGGCCTATGAGCAGGCGATCAAGGCCAGCCACATCTTCAATACGTTGCAGGCGCGCGGCGTGATCTCGGTCGCGGAGCGCCAGGCCTACATTGGCCGGGTCCGCGACCTCGCCAAGGGCGCCTGCGCCGCGTGGATGGACAAGAACGGGTGGGTAGCTTGAGCGCGGCTGACTTCCTGCTGGAGCTTCGGTGCGAGGAAATCCCGGCGCGGATGCAGGCGGGCGCGCGCCGTGACTTGGAGCGGCTGTTCGTCGAAGAACTCGGCAAGGCTGGGCTGAAGAGCGGCGCCATCGAGTCCTATTCGACGCCGCGGCGGCTGGCGCTGATCGCGCGCGACCTGCCGTTGCAGACGGAGGACCGCCGCGAGGAGCTTAAGGGTCCCCGCACCTCGGCGCCGCCGCAGGCGCTCGAGGGGTTCCTGCGCAAGACTGGCCTGGCGCGCGAGCAACTTGAGGACCGCGACGGCGTCTATTTCGCGGTGGTCGAGACGGCAGGGCAGGGCACGGCGGAACTGCTCGGCGGGATGATCGAGCGCATCGTCGGCAACTTCCCCTGGCCCAAGTCGATGCGCTGGGGGGAAGCGTCGGCCAGCACGGCTTCGCTGCGCTGGGTGCGGCCGTTGCACGGCGTCGTCGCCATCCTTGGCGAAGATATCGTTCCGGTCGCCCTCGACGGCGTCGAATGCGGCGCGACGACGTTCGGCCACCGCTTCCACTGCCCCGGCCCGATCACCATCGGCGGCGCAGGGGATTACGTTGAAAAGCTGCGCGCCTGCCACGTCATCGTCGACCAGGCGGAGCGTGAACGGATAGTCCGCGACGGGGCTGCGCGGGCCGCTTCCGAAGCGGGATTGGCCATCGTCGAAGATGAGGGGCTGGTCGTCGAGAACGCGGGCCTGACCGAATGGCCGGTGCCTTTGCTCGGCCGGTTCGATCCCGAATATCTCGACGTGCCGCGCGAGGTGATCGTGCTGACCATGCGCGCGAACCAGAAGTATTTCGCTTGCACCGACGCCGGCGGCGAACTGGCCCCGGCGTTCGTCTGCACCGCGAATATCGACGCGACCGACGGCGGCGCCGCGATCGTCGAAGGCAACAAGCGCGTCCTCGCCGCGCGCCTGTCCGACGCTCGGTTCTTCTGGGAACAGGACCTGAAGGTGCCGCTGGAGGAGCAAGCGAAGAAGCTTTCCGGAATCATTTTCCATGAAAAGCTCGGCACCATCGCCGACAAGGTCGAGCGGGTCGCGAAGCTGGCCCGCTGGCTGGTCGACAGCGGAGTCATCGACGCCGACGCGGACCAGGTCGAACGCGCCGCGCTGCTCGCGAAGGCGGACCTCGTTACCGGCATGGTCGGCGAGTTTCCGGAATTGCAGGGCGTGATCGGCGGCTATTTGGCGCGCGCGCAGGGCGAGGCGGATGCGGTCGCGAACGCGGTGCGCGATCACTATGGCAATCCGCGCGACCCGCTGTCCGCCGCGCTTGCCCTGGCCGACAAGCTGGACACGATCTGTGCGTTTTTCAGCGTCGAATTGAAGCCGACTGGATCGAAAGACCCGTTCGCGCTTCGCCGGGCTGCGATCGGCTCGATCGAGATGATCGTGGACGCCGGCTTGCGGCTAAACCTTCGGCAGGCCGTCAGGGGTACTCTCGCAAATCGCGCGGCGGCCAGCGGCGACGAAGCAATCCACCGTCTCGACCGCAATGCCGACGAGATCATGGCTTTCTTCGCCGACCGGCTGAAGGTGCAGCAGCGCGAGGCGGGGGTTCGGCACGACCTGATCGACGCGGTGTTTGCGCTTGGCGGCGAGGATGACTTGGTGCGGCTGCTGGCGCGGGTGAAGGCGCTGCAGGCGTTCGTTGAGACGGAGAACGGCGCGAACCTGCTCGCCGGTTACAAGCGCGCAGCGAACATCCTGAAGAAGGAAGAGGGCAGCTGGACCCCGGATCAAGTCAGGGGCAACGGTGAAATGCCGGCGGAGGAAAGTGCGCTCGCCGCCGCTCTTGAAGGCGCCGAGCTGCGCGCGATCACCGCAATCGACGCGGAAGACTTCACCGCCGCCATGGATGCGCTCTCATCCCTGCGTGCGCCGATCGACGCCTTCTTCGACAAGGTGACGGTGAATGCCGACGATGCTGCCGTGCGCGCGCGTCGGCTCAACCTGCTGATGCGCTTCCGCGACGCAGTGAACCGCGTCGCGGATTTCTCGAAGATCGAAGGCTAGGCCCGGCGGTCGTCAGTCGGGCGCCGATCGACGCTGTCGCGCACGCCGTCGCCGTCAATGTCGCTCGACGTCGTGACGTCGCGGTCACGGATGGCTGCGCCGCGCAGGGTGTCGCGCTCACGCCAATCCTTTTCGCGCTCGCTCCAATGCGCCTCGCGGTCGCGATGTTCTTTTTCAAGCTCCTCGCGCCGCCGCGTTTCTTCGCGATAGCGGGTCTTCCACTTGCGGCCGCCGCCGGCGAACAGGAAGGCGCCGACCAGAAGGCCGAGCACGAACACGAGCGCCAGGATCACCCACTGGTCGGATGTGAAGGCAACCATCTGTCTTATTCCCCTTGGTTGAAGGCTTGGGGACTTAAGCGCAGCAGCGGCCAATCCGTTCCGGGCGCGCAACCTACCTGTTGATGAGGTTGTCGCTAATCGAGCAGGCCGCCGGTCCGAGGATGACGACGAACAGCGTCGGCAGGATGAACAGGATCAGCGGCACTGTCATGATCGCCGGCAGGCGCGCGGCCTTTTCCTCGGCGCGCATCATGCGCTCGTTGCGGAATTCGGCCGACAGAACGCGCAGCGCGGAAGCGAGCGGGGTGCCGTACTTCTCGGTCTGGATCATGGTCGTGACGACACCGCGAACCGCTTCCAGGTCAACCCGGTTGGCCAGGTTCTCGAACGCCTGGCGACGCTCGTTGAGGAAGCCCAGCTCGATCGCGGTCAGCCCGAATTCGTCGCCCAGCTCCGGATAGGCCTTGCCCAGCTCGCGCGAGACGCGGCCGAACGCGGCGTCGACGGTCAGGCCCGCCTCGGCGCAGATGACCAGCAGGTCGAGCGCGTCGGGAAGGCCCTTGCGAACGGCATGGCTGCGCTTGGTGACCTTGTTTTTCAGCCACACGTCCGGCGCCTTGTACGAACCGACAAGGACGGCGGCGACGGTCGCATATTTGCGGAACCAGCCCCATTCCGGCCAATATTGGACGAGGTAGATCAGGACCACCGCGGTCAGGCCGAGCACGACCGGCAGCACGAAGCGGGCGAAGATGATGAAGAACGCCAGGTCCTTGGTGCGGATACCGGCCTGCATCAGCCGCTGCTGCGTCTTCTGGATCTGGTCGTCCTGGAGCATCTTGAAACTGCTCAGGATCGAGCGCACCCGGTCCGCCGCTTCGTTGCGGTGGTTGAGTTTCTTCCGCTTGTTGGTCGACGCGACGATGCCGGCCTTGAGCTGCTCGCGCCGGTCGTTCAGCGCCTTCACGCGGCGCGCCATCGGGTCCTTGACCGTCGTCGCCGCATAGATTGCGAGCATCACCGCGAGGCACGCGACGCCGCTCAGCAGCGTCGCTACCAGGATGACGTCGAAGCCGAGAAGAGTGGGGCCGGAGGCCTGCATATCCGTCTTTCGCCCCTTAGATCTCGAAGTTGACCATCTTGGCCATGATGAACACGCCAATGCCCATCCACACCAGGCCGCCCATGCCCGCGACCATCAGCCGTTCGTCGACGAAGAAGCCGCCCATATATTCGGGGTTGATCATCGTCACGAGCGTGAAGACCACGAACGGCAGCGAACCGACGATGTAGGCGGAGGCCTTCGATTCCGAGCTCATCGCGCGGATCTTGAGCTTCATCTGCCCGCGCTTGCGCAGCACGTCGGCCAGGTTGGACAGCGTTTCCGCCAGGTTGCCGCCGGTTTCCCGCTGGATCGCCAGGGTGATGACGAAGAACTGGAATTCGGGCGTCCCAAGCCGGTCCGCCGTGTCCTGGAGCGATGCTTCCATCGTCTTGCCGAGCTTCATCTTGTCGGCGACCATCCGGAATTCGACGCCGACCGGGCCCTGGACCTCGGTCGCGACGATGCCGATCGTCTCGCTGATCGGAAGGCCCGAACGAAGGCCACGGACCATCAGTTCGATGGCGTCGGGGAAGTTGGAATTGAACTTGTTGACCCGCCGGGTGATCATCTTGCCGATGATGAAGTGCGGTCCGCCGATGCCGAAGAACAGGCCGGCGAAGATGGACAGCAGAAGCGGCGCGCCGCGCAGCATCAGCACCACCATGACGACCAGCAGGATGCCGCCGCCGATCATCGCATATTTACCGAGCGAGATGTTCTTGCCGGTCATCTCCAGCCGCTTGCGGAGCAAGGCGGGCTTGGGGATGATCGTGCTGGCCCAGCCGTCGATGCGGCTGGCGCGGGCCGCCATCAGCTTGCGGATCTGCGCCTGCGCCGAAGCGGCGACGCCTTCCGCGTGCCGCTCCTTCACCAGCTCCATGCGCCGCTTGATGGCCTTGGAGGCCGACGGACCGCTGAAGGCGTTGTAGAGCAGCAGCAGCGCGCCGACGGCTCCGATCGCAAGGATCGCGATGAACATCATTGGTGCTGCCCCGTTCCCCTGAACCTGTGCAAGTGACGCTGCACGGCGTGCTTAAGCCGCCTTGGCTTTCGGCTTGCTCAACATCTGCTTCAGGTTCGTCACCAAACCCTTGCCGCCGGACTCGCCGCTTTCGGCCGCCTGCACGCCTTCATCGCTGGCGTGGCTCAGGACCATCTTCAGCAACTGGTTGTACGGCGCCGCCAGCTTGCCCGTCGCGATCTCAGCGACCGGCTTGCCAAGCTTGGCGGATTGCGCGGCCAGCTTACTGTCGAACGGGAAGACGATGTCTACCGGCCGCTCGATTGACTGCTCGAAGTCCTTGCGGCTGATTTCCAGCGCGCCGCCGTTGGGGACGCGGTTGGCAACCACGATGACCTTGGTCTGCGGCGCATTCGACTTCAGCCAGGCGAGGATGCGGATTGCATCGCGCGTCGCGGCCAAAGTCAGTTCGGCGACGACGACCGCAACGTGCGGGTCATGGACCAGATGCGGGTGTGCGATCAGCATGTGGCGCGGCAGGTCGAGGACGGTAGCCTCGAAGGCGTTGCGCATTTCTTCCTGCAACTGGAAGAAGGCGCTTCCGTCGGTCAGCAGCGGCTGGTGGATCGGCGCTTCCGCCGACAACACCGACAACCGCTCGTTGGCCCGGACCATTGCGCGCTCGATGAACAGTCCATCGATGCGGCTTGGATTCTCGATCGCGTCGGTCAGGCCGCGGCCCGGTTCCAGGTCGAGCGACAGGGCGCCGGTGCCGAAGTGGACGTCGAGGTCGAGCAGTGCGGTCGAACGCTGTGCGCGCTCACCCAGCAGCCAGGCCAGCGACGTCGCCAGGCCGGACGCGCCGACCCCGCCGCGCACGCCGATGACCGCGGCCATCACGTGCGGCTTTTCAACCTGCGAATCCCCGCGCGGTCCGGACAGGATCGACTGGGCATGAGCGAAGCTGTCGCGCAGCTGGTCGACCGTGAACGGCTTCAGCAGATAATCGTGGATGCCGCTCGAAAGCAGGTCGCGATACAGGCGAACGTCGTTCACTTGCCCGGCGGCCATCACGATCGTGCCCGGTTCGCAAACCTCGGCAAGGGCGTTGATGTCGTTCAGCGGATCGGCCGATTCCGAAAGGTCGACGAACAGGATGTTCGGGCTTGCCGACACCGACAGCGACTGCACCGCGTTGCGCAGTCCGCCCTTGTTCACTTTCTCCGGGCTCCAGCCATGCTCCACGGCGATCGGCCGCAGCATATCGGCCGTGGCATCGTCGCAGACAAAGGCGGTGAACGGATCGCGGAGTCCCGCGCGCGCCTGGAATGGGGCGTTCATGCCTACTTACCTTCCTTGGTATTGACGTCCTGCAGACCCTTTTTGCCGGTCGGCGGAGCGGTGCGGTAATATTCGACGGCCTTGCTGGCAGTCTGCGTGTCCCCAAGGCCGCCGGAATCGCGCCCGTGGAACAAGTCTTCCGGGTTGGCGACCATCGCGGCCATGTTGGAGTTCACCGCGCAGCCGTAGTTCGGCGTGCTCGTGTTGCTGTAGTTGAAGCTGGGTGCAGGATTCCAAAGCGGGCACCCCGGCACCTCGGCCCGGGTGCGGCTGACAATCACGCGCACTGCGCCCTCACCGATCGCGCCGGTCAACACCGGGGCGGAGGGCAATACGGCCATCCCATAAGCGCCGGCGATCTGCGCGACTTGGCCGCGAACCGAGTCCGCATAGGGCCCGTCGACGTAGATGGAGTCGCCGTAACCCAGGTTCAGCGTGCGGAACCAGCTATCGAGCCGGGCGACTTCCTGCGGGGGCAGAACGCCGGCCGGTGCCGACAGGTCATAAGTGAAAGCGGCGCGGCTGAGCACCGGCTCATTGACGGCGCTGACGCCACGGGCTGCCGGGATCTCGCCGGTCTGAGCGCAGGCGCTCAGGCTAGACGCCACCAGCAGGAGGCAAAGCTTGGTACGCATGTTCACGTCCTTCCTGTGCAGCCGGTTCACAGCTTGAACCCGGGGGCGGCGGCGCTTCCCGGCACTGCCTGGATTGTTGCCACCGGGGCGGCGGCGGGCGCGGCGCTGACGCCGGTGACCGTCTGGCCAAAGGCGACGCGCTGGGCGTCGGTCGGTGCGCGAAGCCCGTCCGTCGGCAGGGCCATGCGGCCGCTGACCGGGCGGACCAGGTACGGCGTCACGATGATGACCAGTTCGGTCTCCTGCCGTTTGTAGCTGGTCGAGCGGAACAGCGCCCCAAGGATCGGGAGGTCGCCCAGGAACGGCGCCTTGTCGATGTCGTTGGTCAGCGCGTTGCGCAGCAGGCCGGCGATCATGAAGCTCTGGCCGGAGCCGAGCTCCACCGTCGTTTCAGCGCGGCGGGTCGTCAGCGCCGGGACGACGAAGTCGTTGAGCTTGACCGACCCTTCGTTCGAAAGTTCGCTGACCTCCGGGCGAACGCGCATCGAAATGCGGCCATCGCCGAGCACGATCGGCGTGAAGGCCAGGCCGACGCCATATTGCTTGTACTCGATGGTGATGCCCTGGTTGCCCTGCGACACTGGGATCGGGAATTCGCCGCCGGCCAGGAAGCTGGCGGTTTCGCCGGACAAGGCCGTCAGGTTCGGTTCCGCAAGCGTGGTGACCAGGCCATCGGTTTCCGCCAGGTTGAGGCGGCCGATCAGGTCGAGGCCGAGGAACCGCTTGCCGAGCCCGAAGGTCGTGCCGATGGTGCCGCGGATGATCTTGCCGGTGTCGCTGCCGTCCGTGTCGTCGCCAGCACCCGCCGGCGGGACGTAGATGCCGTCACCCTGCGCGACCGAAAAGCCGTTGCCGACGCCAAGAAGGTTGACACCGAACTGCTTCAGCAGGCTGCGGTTCACCTCCGCGATGCGCACCCGCAGGTTGACCTGCAGCGGCGTCGAGGAACGCAGCCGGCTGACCACTTGCGTGCCTTCGCCGACATAGGCCTGGACCAGTCGCTGCGCTTCCTCGACATCGGTCGGGGAGGCGACGGTGCCGGTCAGCAGCACAAGGTTGTTCATCGGCGTCGCCTGAAGGTTGGCTTCGGGCATCGCCAGGCGGAGCATTTCGTCCACCGAGCTGATGTTGTTGCCGACGCGAACGGTCGAGGCATAAACCACGCGCCCGTCCTTGCCGGTCGCGTAGACGGTGGTTTCACCGTTGCCCTTGCCGAACACATACAGCTGGGTCGAGGAACGGACCTGAACGTCGGCGACCTTGTCGTTGGCGACGAAGACGTCGGTCATCGGCGAGGACAGCCGCACCAGAGTGCCGGTGCCCTGCGACAGGTTGAGCGTTTCCGACGGCTTGGCCGACATTGACTGGGCGAGGGCCGGGGCTGGAGCCGCGGCTCCGGCGAAGCCGATCGCCAGGGCGATTGCGGCCGCGCCCGTCTTGAGGTTGAACCTGTTCATCTTAGCGGCCCCCCACCGGAACGATTGTCACGTTGCTGCCGCGGGTCACGCGAACGACGGGGCCGGAAGCAACGCTGCCTCCACCCGCGCCAGGCGCCACGCGGTCGATATATTTGTCCATCGCATTGCGAGCGACCTCGGCGGCGAGCTCGTCGCGCGACTTGACCTTCGCCGGCACCGTGCGGCGCTGGAAGCGGGAAACGTCGCCACCGGTGGTGAACGTCGTGTTGTTATCCATTGGACGGCTTGCGTAAGCGTTGAGCAGGCGGCGCTCGTCGGCGGGCGTGGTGCCGGCTGGCACCTTTACCTCACCCGAAGCGACGGCTCGTTCTAGCTCCGACGTGCTGTCGGCAAGCGAGCGAAGCGACAGCGAGAGAGTCCCGACGCTTTGCGCGACCGAAACCTTTTCGGCGATCCGCGGCGTGACTTCCAGCGTGACGTTGGAGAAGGTCTTCACCTCGGTCTTGCCGTCTTCGTCCTTGCTGCTGATGCGCTGGTCGGTGGCAAGCACGCGAACGTTGCGAACGATCGTCTCGGACACCTTGAGCGGCGCACCGTCGCCACCGTTGTTATCGACGGTCTGGTTCAGCACCATGTCGACGCGGTCGCCCGGGAATACGAAGCCGGCGACGCCGTTCGACGTGGTGACCGGGACGGTGACGGCACGCATGCCCGGGCCGAGCGCCGCGGCGAGGAAGCCGCGGTCCTTCGGGCCGACCAGGGAGCCGCGGGTCAGCGGCTGGCCGGCGGTGACCGGGAAGCGAACGACAGTGCCGAGCAGCTTCGACGGGTCGGCGTCAGGGGTGCCCTGCGCGTAATAAGCGCCGTCGAGCGCGTCTTTCGGCCAATCCTGGAAACCCAGCATCGTCTGGTCGATGATCGTGCCGACCGGCAGATCCTTGCGGGCGACGAGCACCTTGGGTCCAAGCGGGACGCCGGGAGCAGCGGCCTCGGCCTGCTGCGCGCCCGCGCCGGTGAACATGTTCTTGGCCATGAAGGCGGTGACTGCTGCCACCACCAGAGCGCCGACCAGAAGCATTACTTTTTTAAAATCCATGGCGAGAACGCCTCCCCTGCAGACCCGCTGCGAACAACCTTACAAATCAGGCAAATTGGTTAAGAAACCGTTGGGTGAGAATCGCGAGGCCGCCGACGGCGATCGCAACGCCGTACGGAACCTTCGGCCGGCCGCCC
This sequence comes from Sphingomonas sinipercae, assembly GCF_011302055.1. Lineage (NCBI taxonomy): Bacteria > Pseudomonadati > Pseudomonadota > Alphaproteobacteria > Sphingomonadales > Sphingomonadaceae > Sphingomonas > Sphingomonas sinipercae. The sequence continues at coordinate 1,602,379 of NZ_CP049871.1, read as the reverse complement.
TTGCGAGCGGCGCGATGGACGATGAGCGCGACGGCCGTGACCACGCCGCCGGCAAGCGCCATGTAGATGAGCGAACGCAGCGTCTCCGCCGGCGTGAACCAGAGCGCGAGGGCACCGGCGAGCTTGACGTCGCCCCCGCCCATCATCCCGGTGTAAAACAGGATGGAGAGCAGCAGGAACACGGCGAGAGCCGTCCCGGCCTGCGCGGCGATATCGGGCCACCAGGGCAGCCCGGCGCTCAACCAGTACAGTGGCGCAAGCAGCGCCACCGCCAGGTTGAGCCGGTTGGAAATCGTATAGGTGCGGACGTCGATCGTCGCGGCGACGACCAGCAGGATTGCAAGTATCGCCAGCAGCGCCTGGGTTAATGCGACGTTTGTCATGACGACGGCACTAGACGCTGACACTTGCCAATTCGTAACCGGGCGCTTGGATGGATAGCTTCGACATCATCATCGTCGGCGGCGGAATCGCCGGGGCGAACCTTGGCGCCGAGCTAGCCGCGCACCGGCGCGTGCTGATCGTCGAAGCGGAACGCCATTGCGGAATGCATGCGACCGGGCGCTCGGCGGCGTTCTGGCTCGGTAGCTATGGCGGCCCGGCGGTGGCGCCGCTGACCCTTGCCAGCCGCCGGTTCCTAGCACCGTTCCTGCGCCAGCGCGGGGCCCTGCACATCGCCCGTGATGTGTCCCGGCTGCCGGAGGTGGACGGCGGGATTCTCCTCGGGCGCTCGGCCCTCGAGGACCGAGTCCCGGGCACCCGCCCGGACTGGGCCTGCGCCCTGTTTGAGGAAAGCTGCGCCGACATCGACGTTGCCGCGCTTCATGCCGACTGCCTCGCACGCTTCCGCCAGTGGGGCGGCACGGTGCGGACCGACGCTTCGCTGGTCGCCGCCGAACGCCAGGGCAACGGTTGGAAAATCCGGCTTTCGGACGGCGGCGAAGTCGAAGCCGGCGTGGTGGTCAACGCCGCCGGGGCCTGGGCCGACGCGGTCGCGATCGGCTGCGGCGTTCGCGCGATTGGCATTCAGCCCAAGCGCCGGACGATGGTGCAGCTCAGGGTCGGCCAGACCGGCCTGAAGGACTTGCCGCTCGTGATCGACGCGGCCGAAAGCTTCTACTTCAAGGGCGAAGGCGACAATATCGTCTGGCTCAGCCCCCATGACGAAATCGACAGCGACCCGTGCGACGCTGCCCCTGAAGAGATCGACGTCGCCGTCGCCATTCACCGGTTCGAGCAAGCGGTCGACTGGCCGATCGAGGCGGTCGAGCGGCGTTGGGCCGGGCTGCGCAGCTTTTCGCGCGATCGGGTGCCGGTCTACGGCTTCGATCCTTCTGCCGATGGGTTTTTCTGGTGCGCGGGGCAGGGCGGCTTCGGCATCCAGACCGCGCCGGCAGCGGCGAAACTGGCGGCCTCGTTGCTGCTCGGCGAAGCTTTACTCGAGATTGTCGGTCACATCGATCCGGAATTATTTTCGCCGGGCCGCTTTAGTCGCTGAGACGCCGCCGTCCTGTAAGGTCGCGCCGGAAAGCATAGTAGATCGCCAGCGAGAGGCCCTCGACGACGAGTATCAGCCAGGGGACGCCGAGCACGCGTGACGCAAGGAAGTGCTTTTCGAGCAAGAGATAATTCTCGAGGAAGACAGCGGCGAAGGTCAGAACGAAGACAAACGGCAGGATAAAAAAGGCGGCGAACCACAGTGGGCGCTTCGGATTGGCGATGGCACGATACCCGATCACCACCGGCGGTAAGGCGATCAGCCAAGTCGCAGCGATCGTCAGCAGGTGCACAAGTTCTGACCTGCCGAACAAGTGGAAGGCGGCGTCATATTCGTCGTTGGCGTAGATCAGCACGAAAAATAGCCGGTTGATCGGGAAGTTCGCGAAGATCAACGCAAAGCCGATCTGGCGATCAGATGTTGATTGTCGGCGTAGCAAGAGCGCACCCCACCACATCAGCCCGAAGGTGAAGGCCGGCCCGGCGAGTGTAGCAGCCCAGTGCCACGGGTTTGCCTCACATCCAGGGGCGATATCGAACGAGTTGAAGGTTTTTACGCCGAAGCCGCCGCAGATGGCCGCGGCGGAAAAGTGATGAACGAATTCGTGCGAGGTGCCGCACAGGATGGTCAGAGCGGCGAAGGCAACGAGATACCTCCACGTGATGCGCAGCCTAACTTGGCGCGACTCCGTCCGAGTATCTGCGGCATTCGGCTCCATTGACTGGTCCACGTGAATCTCCCCCCGTGGAGGAAACTATCGAACGTGTTACACTGATGCAATACGCTAATACACATCGGTGAAAAACTTGTTCTCACAGTTGGTGATGCTGCCGCTGCCGGTCCGCTTCCTCACAGGCAAGCGCATCGACGCGGTCGTTTTCCGGGTGGCCGCTATGCCCTTTCACCCAGTGCCAGCGGATGTGGTGCGGAACCACTGCTTCCAGCAGCTCGCGCCACAGCTCTTCATTCTTCACCGGCTTCTTGTCCGACGTGCGCCAGCCGTTGCGCTGCCAGCCGTGCACCCATTTCGTGATCCCGTCGCGGACGTAGGCGCTGTCGGTGTGCAGGTCGACGCTGCACGGCCGCTTGAGTGCCTGCAGCGCCCTGATAGCGGCGACCAGCTCCATTCGGTTGTTGGTGGTCAGCGCCTCGCCGCCGGTCAGCTCGCGCTCACGCCCGCCGGTCCGAAGCAATGCCGCCCAGCCGCCGGGGCCGGGATTGCCCCGGCAGGCGCCGTCGGTGAAAATGTCGACCTTGGAAAGCGCGTCCACGTGGGTCAGTCGACAAGCTCGCGTGGAAGCTTGAACACCATCCGCTCGGGATTGTGATCGGCTTCTTCTTCGACCACCTCGAAGCGTTCGGCCAGCGCGTCCATCACTTCGCGCACCAGCCGTTCCGGCGCCGATGCCCCGGCGGTCACTCCAAGCACTTTGGGTTCGCCCAGCCACGCCCAGTCGATATCGCTCGCCCGCTCGATCAGCCGGGCGGGCACGTTCAGGCGCTCGGCCACTTCGCCCAGGCGCAGGGAATTGCTACTTTGCGGTGACCCGATCACCAGCATCTTCTCGCAGCGCGCGGCGATCGCCTTGACCGCGGCCTGGCGATTGGACGTCGCATAGCAAATGTCTTCGGTCCGCGGCGCCCGGATGGCCGGGAAGCGGGCCTTGAGCGCGGTGACGATGTCGGCGGTATCGTCGACCGACAGAGTCGTCTGTGTCAGGAACGCAAGCCGGCTTTCGTCCGGGACCGCGATGCGGTTCACGTCGGCGACGTCTTCGACCAGTGTCATGGTACCTTCCGGAACCTGGCCGAAGGTGCCGATCACTTCGGGGTGGCCGGCATGGCCGACGAAGATGATGTGCAGGCCTTCCGCGGCCACCCGCTCGGCCTGCCGGTGGACCTTCGATACCAGCGGGCAGGTCGCGTCGAGGAAGCTTAGGCCCCGCTGGCTGGCCTTGGCCGGCACCGTCTTGGGCACGCCGTGCGCGGAAAAGACGACTGGCCGGTCGTCCGGAACCTCGTCCAGTTCCTTGACGAAAATCGCGCCCCGGTCGCGAAGCTCATCGACGACGAAGCGGTTGTGGACGATTTCATGGCGCACGTAGACCGGCGCGCCATATTTCTCGAGCGCGAGCTCAACGATGCGGATGGCGCGGTCGACCCCGGCGCAGAATCCGCGCGGCGCGGCGACAAGCACGTGCAGGGGCGGGCGCCCCGATGACCGCTGCGGTTGCATGGGCGCGATGTAAGGCCTCGCTTGCAGCATTGGAAGGCGGTTCCTATGACGGCGCTCGACCTCCTCGTCCTAAGGAACACCATCAGTGAAGCTTCGCTATTCCGCGCTTCTGTTCATGCTTCCTCTCGCCGGCTGCAAGACCGCCGGGACGATTGACGACGGCGGCATTTACACGGTCCGGAGCAGCTGTCCGCAGGTCGCGATCCCGGCCGGGACCGGCGACATCACGCTCTTCAACCCCGGCGACAGCCGCGAGGCGGGGGCAGTGGACGTCACCGCCGCAATCACCAACGTTCGCGCCACCTGCACGGAAACGGCGGGCGAGTTTATCTCCACCGCCGTGTTCCAGGTCGTGGCGACGCGCCGCGACGCCGGAGCCGCGCGGCAGGTGGTCCTCCCGTATTTCGATATCGCGATGCAGGCCGGCAACCAGGTGGTCGCCAAGAAGCTTGCCGGGGTTGCGATCAATTTTCCGGCCGGCAGCAATCGCGCCATCACCGCGGGGCAGGGGACCGTCCGCATTTCGCGTGCGGCCGCGACCCTCCCGGAAAGCGTTCGCAAGGTGCTGACGGCGCGGCGGCGGGTTGGCGACACGAATGCCGCGATCGATCCGTTGACCGATCCGACGATCCGCGATGCCGTCGCTCGCGCCACGTTCCAGCACCTGGTCGGCTTCCAGCTGTCGCAGGATCAGCTGCGCTACAACGCCACCCGCTAGCCGCCCTTAAGTCGGCGTTGACTCGCGAAGCAGGCGAAGCCAAGGCTCGGCGCGTCTCCGGCGGGTTATTGCCGGAAAGGCCGCGCGGGAGAGTTCGGGCAAGCTTCTCAACAGCTTGACCGGCGCCGAAGGAGCAACCGCCTCCGGAATCTCTCAGGCAACAGGACCGCGCGGGCCTGACAGTCTGGAAAGTGTCCCGAGCGTCAGGCGCGGGACCGCCGAAGGGGCAAAGCTCTCAGGCGCAGCGACAGACGGGGGCGATGAGGCTGGGCGGCAATGGCGCCGTGCGGCCAATGTCGCGGAGCCGTATCCAATGAGCCGAGAAGTCCACAACGGGCCCACCGACCAGCACACTATGGCGCGCGGCGAACCGTATCGCGGCGATTCCGAAGGCGGGGAGGGCGCACCGGCCGAGCCCATGACCTTGCCGCTCGACAGCTGGCACCGCGCCAAGGGTGGGCGAATGGTCGAATTCGCCGGCTACATGATGCCCGTCCAATATGAAGGCATCATGGCGGAGCATCTGTGGACCCGCGAAAACGCGGGCCTGTTCGATGTCAGCCACATGGGCCAGCTGATGGTCACCGGCGAAGGCGCCGCGGACGCGCTCGAGACCGTATTGCCCGGCGATATCAAGGGGCTGAAGCCGGGCCGAATCCGCTATTCGCTGCTGATGGCCGACAATGGCGGGATCGTCGACGACCTGATGGTCACCAATGTCGCGCAAGGGAACGAGGAAGCCTATTACGTGGTCGTCAACGGGGCCACCAAGTGGGACGACATCGCCTACCTTCGCGAACGGCTTCCCGACGAAGTCACACTCAATCATCTCGAAGACCGCGCCTTGTTGGCGTTGCAGGGTCCCAAGGCGGCCGAGGTCGCTGACCGGTTCTGGCCTGGCGTCGCCGACGAGCTCACCTTCATGCAGGGCACGTCGCGCGAATGGGAGGGCGTGGCGCTCGGCTTCGGCCGGTCCGGTTACACCGGCGAAGACGGGTTCGAACTTTCGGTCCCCGCCACCCACGCCGAGAAGCTCGCCGAGACCCTGTTCGCCGATGAGCGGGTCAAGCCGATCGGGCTTGGCGCGCGCGATTCGTTGCGGCTGGAAGCCGGGCTGCCGCTCTACGGACACGATCTCGATACCGACACGACGCCGGTGGCTGCCGGCCTGACGTTCGCCATCCAGAAGCGGCGGCGCGCCGAAGGCGGGTTCCCCGGCGCGGAGCGGATCCTGGCCGAATTCGACAGCGGCCCGATCAATAAGCGCGTCGGCTTCGACGTCGCTGGGCGTCAGCCGGTGCGCGAAGGCGGGCTGGTGCTCGACGGCGAAGGCAACCAGGTGGGCCGGATCACCAGCGGGGGCTTTTCGCCGACGCTGCAGCGGCCGATTGCGATGGGCTATGTCGCCGCGCACCTGGCCGAACCCGGCACGCAGTTAAAGCTGGAGCAGCGCGGCAAGCTGTTCGAAGCGACGGTCGCGGCGATGCCGTTCGTCCCCCACCGCTATCATCGCAAGGGAGCCTGATTGATGAGCCTCTATTTCACCCGCGACCATGAATGGATCAAAGTCGACGGCGACACCGCCACGGTCGGCATTTCCGACCATGCGCAGAACGCGCTCGGCGATATCGTTTTCGCCGAAGTCCCGGACGCCGGCCGGCAGCTGACCAAGGGCGGCGACGCTGCCGTCGTCGAATCGGTCAAGGCCGCGTCCGACGTCTACGCGCCGGTCAGCGGCGAAGTGATCGAAGGCAACCAGGCCGTCGCCGACGATCCCGCGCTGGTGAACAGCGATCCCGAAGGCGAGGGCTGGTTCTTCAAGCTGCGCCTGTCCGACCAGGGCGAGCTCGAAGGCCTGATGGACGAAGCCGCCTACCGCGAATGGGTGAAGACCCTCTGACCCCAGCTCGGTCCTTGAACGCCACGCCCGCCTCGATCAGCAGCTGGGTCGCCGCCGACTATGCGCGCGTCGGGGCGTTCGTGCCGGCGCTCGGCCAGGCGGCGCTCGACTTGCTCGACCCGCGGTCGGGGGAGCGAATCCTCGACGTCGGTTGCGGCGACGGCGCCCTGTCGCTCAAAATCATCGATCGCGGCGCCGAAGTGGTTGGCGTCGATAATTCGCCCGAGCTGGTCGAAGCGGCCAGGGCGAACGGGCTCTTTGCCGAGCTGATGGACGCGGCGGACATGGAGTTCGACCGCCAGTTCGATGCCGCTTTCTCGAACGCCGCGCTGCACTGGATGCTGGAAAAGGAACGCGTCGCGGCGGCCGTCTTCGAAGCGCTTCGCCTCGGCGGGCGTTTCGCCGGGGAAATGGGCGGCGAGGGAAATCTCGAGCACCTGCGCGAAGCCCTGGATACGGAGCTGGTGATTCGCGGCTATCAGCCGCCGCTGGAAGCCTCCAACTGGTATGCCTCGGCCGAGGATTTCGCAGCCGTCTACGAAGCGGCAGGCTTCACCCAGATTGACGCTCGGCTGATCGACCGGCCGACCGAGCTTGAACATGGCGTCGCCGCCTGGGTCACCACCTTCCGTCGGGGCTGGCTCGACCGCGCCGGAGTCCCCGACGAAGAGCGCGAAGACCTCGCTCGCGCCGTCGCCGACCGCGCCGGTTCCGCAATCGCCGATTACGTCCGCCTCCGCTTCATCATGAGAAAGCCTGCCTGAATGCGCTATTTGCCGCTGAGCGATGACGATCGTTCGCAAATGCTTGCCGCCGTCGGCGCCGATGCGATCGACGACCTGTTCGTCGATATCCCCGAAGGCGCCCGCCTGGACGGCGTTATCCGCGAGCTTCCGATGCACGCTTCCGAATTGTCGGTGGAGCGGCAACTTGCGGCGATGGCGCGCAAGAACATGGTCGCCGGCGAAGTGCCGTTCTTCCTCGGCTGCGGCGCGTACAAGCACCACATCCCGGCCAGCGTCGACCACATCATCCAGCGCGGCGAATTCCTGACCGCTTACACGCCCTACCAGCCGGAAATCGCGCAAGGCACGCTGCAAGTGCTGTTCGAATTCCAGACCCAGGTCGCTCGGCTGCTCGGCTGCGACGTCGCCAACGCATCCATGTACGACGGCTCGACCGCCTGCTGGGAAGCGATCGGGATGGCGCGCCGGATTACGCGTCGGACCAAGGCGATCCTGTCGTCGGGGCTGCACCCGCATTACGTCAGCGTCTGCAACACGATGGCGAAGTTCACCGGCGATGTCCTTGAAACCGCCGTCCCGGACCTCACCGCCGAAACCGATGCGCAGCGCCTGATCGACGCCATCGACGACCAGACTAGCGCCGTCGTCGTCCAATATCCCGACATCCTCGGCCGCATCACCGACCTCGCCCCGATCGCGGAAGCTGCCCATGCCAAGGGCGCGCTGCTGATCGCCGTGGTCACCGAGCCGGTCGCGCTCGGGCTGATCAAGTCGCCGGGCGAAATGGGCGCCGATATTGTCGTCGGCGAAGGGCAGAGCATCGGCGTCGGCCTGCAGTTCGGCGGGCCCTATGTCGGCCTGTTCGCTACCCGTGAAAAATACGTCCGCCAGATGCCCGGGCGTCTGGCTGGGGAGACGGTCGATGCGACGGGCAAGCGCGGCTTCGTGCTGACCCTGTCGACCCGCGAACAGCATATCCGGCGGGAGAAAGCGACCTCCAACATCTGCACAAACTCGGGGCTCTGTGCACTTGCCTTCTCCGTGCATCTAACGCTGCTGGGGCAGGCCGGCCTGCGACAGTTGGCGGAGGTTAACCATTCGCGCGCGGCAAATGTTGCGCGGCGGCTTTCGAGCCTTCCCGGAGTCGATCTGGTCAACGACAGCTTCTTCAACGAATTCACCGTCCGGCTCCCGGTCGAAGCGCGGCCGGCGGTGCACGCCCTGGTCGAACGCGGGATCCTTGGCGGCGTCTCGCTCGGCCGGCTGTATCCCGGCGCCCAGGCGCTCGCCAACGGCCTCGTCATCGCCGTGACCGAGACCGTGACCGATGCGGATATCGATGCCCTGGAAGCTGGCCTGAAGGAGGTTTGCGCGTGACCCTCAACCCTTCCGGATGGCGCCCGTCGACGCCGACCAACGACGCGCCCGGCGACCAGCCGACCGTCACCGGCAACCGCGCGCTGCAGCTTGAAGAGCCGCTGCTGTTCGAACGCGGCAGCTACGACCAGACAGGCGTCGACATCGAAGCCGTCGCGCTCGACGAAGCGCGCCTCGGCGGCCTCGCGCGCGGCCGCGACATCGGCCTTCCCGGCCTCAGCGAGCCCGAGGCGGTGCGCCACTACACCCGCCTTTCGCGGCAGAATTACGCCATCGACCTGGGGCTGTTCCCGCTCGGTTCGTGCACGATGAAGCACAATCCGCGCCTCAACGAGAAAGTCGCGCGGATGCCCGGCTTCGCCGACATCCACCCGTTGCAGCCGCAGGAAACGGTGCAGGGCGCGCTGGAGTTGATCGAGAGCCTGGCCGGCTGGCTGCTGACGCTGACCGGCATGCAGTCGGTGGCGATGAGCCCCAAGGCCGGCGCGCATGGCGAACTGTGCGGTCTGCTGTGCATTCGTGCGGCGCTCGAAGCGCGCGGCGATGCGCGTGAAGTCGTGCTGGTTCCCGAAAGCGCCCATGGCACCAACCCCGCGACCGCCGCCTTCGCCGGCTACCGGGTCGAGAACATCCCGGCCAATGCCGCCGGCCGAGTCGACCTCGATGCACTGAAAGCCCGGCTCGGGCCCGACGTCGCGGCGGTGATGATCACCAACCCCAACACCTGCGGCCTGTTCGAACCGGACATGATCGCGATTTCCGAAGCGGTCCACGCGGCCGGCGGGCTGGTCTATTGCGATGGCGCCAACTTCAACGCCATCGTCGGCAAGGTCCGCCCCGGCGACCTCGGCATCGATGCGATGCACATCAACCTGCACAAGACCTTCTCGACCCCGCATGGCGGCGGCGGGCCGGGCGCCGGGCCGGTGGTGCTGTCAAAGGCGCTGGGGCCATTCGCGCCGCTCCCGTTCGTCACCCGCGATTCGGACGGCTACCGGCTGGTCGAGGAAGAAAGCGCCGGCGACGAGCATCCGCAGGCGTTCGGCCGAATGGTCGCCTTCCACGGCCAGATGGGCATGTTCACGCGCGCCCTGTCCTACATCCTCAGCCACGGCGCCGACGGCCTTCGCCAGGTCGCGGAGGACGCCGTGCTCAACGCCAACTACATCCTGCGCAGCCTGGAAGACGTGCTCGATGCGCCCTTCGCGAAGAGCGGGCCGTGCATGCACGAGGCGATCTTCTCCGACCGCGGCTTCGGCGGCGGCCTGAGCACCATCGACCTGGCCAAGGCGCTGATCGACGAAGGCTTCCACCCGATGACCATGTATTTCCCGCTGGTTGTCCACGGCGCGATGCTGGTCGAGCCGACCGAGACCGAATCGCGCGCCGCGCTCGACCAGTTCATCGCGGCGATGCGCAGCATTGCGGAACGGGCGAAGGCCGGCGATCAAAGCCTGAAGGCCGCGCCGGTCTTCGCCCCGCGCCGCCGGCTCGACGAGACGCTCGCGGCAAGGAAGCCCGTCCTGGCCTACAAGGAAGCGGTGCCGTCGGCCGGTGAAGCGCCAACGCCAAGCGAGCAGGGCGGCCGCTGAGCCAGCGGCGCTTTTACGAGGCGCCCGCCAACGGCAGCCGCCGCTCCGCCCCGGCTGCGCTGCGCAACCGCGAGCCGATCGCCGAAGTCTTGCGCGATTGGTTGCCGGAACGCGGGCTGGTGCTCGAAATCGCCAGCGGCACCGGCGAACATGCGGCCTGGTTCGCTGATCGCTTCGGCGGCCTGACCTGGCAGCCGAGCGACGTTCACCCGGAAGCGCTGGCCTCGATCGCCGCCTGGCGGGAGGAGGCTGGGCTGTCGAACCTGCTGGAGCCCGTCCAGATCGACGCCGCAGCGCCCGACTGGCCGGTCGATTCGGCGGAGGCGATCGTCAGCATCAACATGGTGCACATCAGCCCGTGGGCCGCGGCGCTTGGGCTGCTTGACGGTGCGGCGCGCCTGCTTGGCGCCGGTTCGCCGCTCATCCTCTACGGGCCATGGCTCCGCGCCGGCGTGGCGACCGCGCCAAGCAACCTGGCTTTCGATGCCGACCTGAAGGCGCGCGATCCGAACTGGGGTTTGCGGGAAGTGGAAGCTTTTGCGGCGGCTGCCGGCGAACGTGGCCTGGCGCTGGCCGAAACGCGGGCGATGCCCGCCAATAATCTGATGCTGCTCCTGCGCAAAGGCGGAGCGGACGCAGCGCCGCTTTGAGGCGCAGGCGGAAGCTGGAAGAACGCCGGCCTAGGCGGTGAGGGCGGTTAGCTGCCCCTGCGCACGCATGGCGAAATCTTCCGCCAGTTTTGCGTGCCATGCCCGCGCTTGCTCGGTCATCGCCCGTTGCGCGGCAAGCCGCTCTTCGAACGCCCGGCGACGATAATAACGCTCGTTAGACTCCATGACGTAAGTCCCCCTGGTCATGGGCACGATGCGCATCAAAAACTAAAGGATAGTTAATATCCACAGCCGTCCCGGCCCGGGACGTTCGCTCCCTTGCCGCTATGCGCGCCGCCAAGGGGAGCATAATCAATTTGGGACGATAACGAACGACCGCTGAAACCTAACGATTCGTCGCTCGTTGGACGGTAAATGCTTCTAAAGGATACTGTCGTGTTCAACGCACTTCACAGCAACCGCGACCCGTTCAACCCGCAAGTCCGCGGCTATCACGCCACCTACCGCGAAGGTCAGGTCAACCACTGTCCGGGATGCGGCCGCACCCACTGGCACATCGGCCGGATGCTCGCGGAATGCGCCTTCTGCGCCACGGCGCTGCCGCTGGCCGAAAGCCATCGCCACGGGCAAAGCGCAACGGTCGTCCAGCGCCGCTGGCCGGTCTACCCGCAGCTCGACGCGGCCTGAGCGCGGCGCCGCTTTTCTAGCGGCGGGCGGGCGTTTATATTGCGCCCATGAAACGAACGATGACATTGGGGCTGGCGGCAATCATCGCATTGTCGCCAGTTCCTGCGTTCGCGCAGGCCGCGAACTTCACGCTGGTCAATGCGACGAACGTCGAGATGACGGGCCTTGCGGTGCGCCGGTTCGGCACCGCCGTATGGCAGCCGTTGACGGTGGCGCCGGTCCCGGTGGTCAAGGGTGGCCGCGGCTCCGCCCAGTTCAAGAATGAAGATTGCGCGTTCGACCTGCGCGCTACGCTTCCGGACGGGCGGATGGTGATCTGGCCTGGGGTGAACCTGTGCCAGGCCAAGGTCGTGACGCTCCACCAGAATGCACGCGGCGTGCTTTGGGTCGACTACGAATGACCGGCGCCCGGCGCAGCTGAACCGCGGCGAATGGCCCGGCCGCGGCTGCGTTGCGGGGGCGGACGGAATCCAGGAGCTTGCCGCCGGCGACGAAGACGACGCCCGTGCAGGCAACCGCCAGCAGCCAGCCGCCAAATCCCGGATAGGTTTGCAGGTAATGATGCCCGCGCTCCACCGCGCCGACCGCGATGGCATAGATCACCATCCACGCTTCGGTGCGCGTCTTGATCGTGAACAGTCGACCGATTTTCTTGAACATCGCCATATCTTAACGCCTGAACGCTTCGACGGCGGATTTGAGCCGAAAACCTCCTAATGGATAGGGTTAAAGGCGCGTTAAGTCGTGACTGTCCCGTTGCGGCACAGGCTCAGATAAGTTCCGTCAGTTCCAGCGTCTCGAGCAGCGCCTTGCGCGCTTGCTCGACGGTGGCGACAAGCTCCGGCGATTGCAGGTTGTCGCTGTAGATTGCGACTGGCCAGCATTCCTCGACCACCGCCGCGACCCGGTCCAGCTTTTGCTGGTCGACCAGGAAGCGCGGGTCGATCGTCTCGGGATCGGCAACGACTCTAAGCCGCAGGCAGGCGGGGCCGCCGCCGTTGGCCATCGATTCGCGAACGTCCACCACCTCGACCCGGCGGATCGGGCCGTTGCCGGCAAGGTGGCGCTCTATCCATCCCCAGACGCTCTGCGTCTCGCGCGCTTCGGTCGGGACGACCAAGGTCATTTCGCCGCTTGGCGGGCTGACCAGCTGAGCGTTGAAAAGGTATGACGAAATGGCGTCGGCCAGCGGTACTTCGGACTCCGGCACTTCGACATATTCGAAGCCGGGCAGCAGGCTGGCGCAGCGGTCGAGGACGGCCCCGCGATCGGCGAATGCCTTTTCATGGGCGAACAGCACCAGGCCGTTGGCGACCGCCACCACGTCGTTGTGGAACGCGCCGGCCGCGATGGCTTCCTCCGACTGCTCGATGAACAGGGTGCGCATCGGATCGAGCTGGTGGAGCCGGGCGATGGCCTTGCACGCTTCCAAATGCTGGCGCGCAGGGAACTGGCCGCCGCTCTGGCCATAGACGAACAGCTCGACCCCCGGTTCGCCGTAAGCGGGCGACAGCCGCATGTGGTTCGCCGCGCCTTCGTCGCCAAAGACCGGCGGGACCGGCGGGTGGACGACGAACGCGTCCGACCCGAATGCCACCTGCAACTGCTCCAGAGTCGCCGGCCATTCGTGGCTGCGATGGACCATCGTCTTGAGGTTGGCGACGGTCAGGTGGCAGCGGCCGTCGGCGGTATCGGGGGCGGGGGAAACCGTCGCCGCATTGGCCGCCCACATCGCCGATGCCGACATCGCATTGATGGCCAGGGCCGGCTCGGCCTGCTCGATCGACGTTGCGAGCTGCCCCAGCCAGCGCCGGTTGGGGCGCGGGTGGGGAAGGAGGATGCCCTGGGTCAGGCCGAGCGCCAGATTGGCCCGCATCTTGACGATGCCTTCCAGCGCCGCCGCCCGGGGGTGCGACGGCCGCCGGGCGTTGCGCGTGGAGGCAAGGTTGCCAAGGCTCAGCCCGGCATAATTGTGGCTTGGCCCGACAATCCCGTCGAAGTTGATTTCGGACAGCGGCATCAGCGCTTGACCGCGAGCAGCCTGTCGCCCGGCCCGGCTTCGAGCATCGCCAGCGCCTTCGGGTCGACCAGCGCGCTGTCGCCGTCGCGGACCACCTGCCCGTAACAGGCCTTGAAGTCGGCGAGCCGGCCCGATGCCAGGAGCATCGTCTCGCCGTCCTCCCGAATGCCCTCGGCGACGGTGATCGTCGTGCTTTCACGGATGGCGCGGATCTTGTCGGTCGATGCGGTCACCGTCGGCCCGCCGTCGAATATATCGACGTAGCTGTCCCACTCGAACCCTTCGTTCTCCAGCATCCGCAGCGCCGCGCGCCCGGTCGGGTGCGGCTGGCCGATCACCTCGCGCGCGCTTTCGGGCAGCATCGAAACGTAGATTGGTGTCGTCGGGAACAGGTCGGCGATGAATTGCGTGCCGTGGATCGCGTTGAAGTCGTCCGCTTCAGGGAAGCTCATGCCGAAGAATCGGCCGCCAAGCGCATCCCAGAAAGGCGCATTGCCGCGCTCGTCCATCACGCCGCGAAGCTCGGCCAGCACGGTGTCGGCGAAGCGCTCGCGGTGCGCCTTGATGAATAGGTAGCGCGATCGGGCCAGGAGCACGCCCAGCCCGCCAGCGCGCTCCTGCGGGTGGAGGAACAGCCCGCCGACCTCGCTTGAGCCTTCGAGGTCGGTGGTCAGCGTCAGCGTCTGGTTGTGGAAGACCCGGTTGAGCTCGGCGCTCTTCTGGGTCCGGGTCGAAATCAAATAGCTGTAGAATGGCCGATCGGTCCCGACCGCGCCGAACACCTGGCAGGTGCCGCGAATCGCCTTGGTCTCGAAATCCTCGAGCATGAAGACGTACAGGTCGTCGCCGGGACTCTCGCTTTCTCGCGCGAAACCCTGCGCACTCCGCTCTAGTTTTTCGGCCAGCGTCTTGCGCTCGGCGGGCAGGTTGGTGAAGCCGCCGCCGGTCAGCTTCGCCAGCTTGTACAGCGCCCCAACATCGCTTTCGCGCGCAGCCCTGATCCTGCAGCTCACGCCGCTTCTCCTGCAAGCCGAAGCACGGTCAGCGCCGACAGCGCGGCGCGCTCGGCCAAGGATTCGACGATCAGATATTCCTCGTCACTGTGGATCTTGCCCCCGCGCACCCCCATCGTGTCGACCACCGGCACCCCGCAGGCGGCGATGTTGTTGCCGTCGCACACGCCGCCGGTGGGCTTCCAGCCGATGGCCTGGCCAAGGTCCGCGCCCGCGGTCCGCACCAACCCGAACAATTGCTCCATCGGCGCGGTCATCGGCTTGGGCGGCCGGGCAAATCCGCCGTGGGCGTGGATCGCGACGTCGCGCTCCTGCGCGACCAGCGCCGTCAGCCGCGCCAGCTCCGCTTTCGCGTCGGCCTCGATTTCCGGCGTTGCGGGGCGCAGGTTGACGCGCAGGACGGCCAAGTCGGGGACGACGTTGGTCGGCGATCCGCCCTCGATCCGCGCCGGGTTCACCGACAGTCCGGGCCGCCGCATCGTTTCCAGGCGAAGCGCCAGGTCGGCGGCGGCGAGCAGCGCGTTGCGCCCGTCTTCGGGATTGCGCCCGGCGTGCGCCGATCGGCCACGGACGGTGTAGGCAAAATTGCCGCTGCCCGGCCGCGCCCCCGCAAGCGTCCCGTCGGGCAGCGCCGCCGGCTCGTAGGTCAGCGCCGCACGCTTGCCCCGCGCCGCCTCGGCGATCAGCGCCGCGGACGCGAGCGAGCCGACCTCCTCGTCGCTGTTGATCAGCACTTCGTAGCCGACATCGGCGCCGGCTGCCTCGACTGCTTTCAGCGCCGCAAGCATCACCGCGATCCCGCCCTTCATGTCGGCGACGCCCGGGCCGCCAAGCACGCCATCGTCAAGCCAGCGCGTCTCCTGAAAGGGATGGTCGGCGGGGAAGACCGTGTCCATGTGGCCGGTGAACAGCAGTTGCAGCCGCGCCTCCGGCCGCACCCGGACCCGCAAGTGCTGCCCATGCGCGATTTCGAATGGCTTGCCGGCACTGTCGATGGCCTCGACCCGGTCGGCATCGACCAGCGCGACGTCGCCGCCCAGGCCGGCGAAAGCGTCCGCCAGTTGGCCGGCAACCCGGGCAAGCCCGTCGAGGTTGCGCGAGCCGCTGTTTATCGCACTCCACGCCAGCACCTGCTCGAGCATCGGCTCGGCGGCCGCGCGTTCGACTGCGCTCGCTTCGGTGGTCGTCAGTGCCCCCATGGCGGCCATCCCTAGCGGGGCCTCGCCGTCAACGCCACACCGCCCGTCGTGCCCGGCTTGTGCCGCTCGCGAATATCGTTACGATGGCGCTATGGAATTGAAATCGCTAACCTATATCAGTCATGCGGCGCTCGACCTGACGGCCGAACAGCTCGAAGAAATCCATCGCACCGCGCGCGATCTCAACGCGATTGACGGCATCACCGGGCTGCTGGTGTTCAACGGCACGCGCTTCCTCCAGGTCATCGAAGGGTCGGAGACCGCGGTCAACGACCTCGTCGCCCGCCTGCGCCGGGACACGCGCCACAGCGGCGTCGAAATCCGCGACGAGCGCACCATTCAGGAACGCAGCTTTCCCGACTGGTCGATGGAGCTGGTGCAGGTCGAAGGCACCTACCTCGACGCACGCTCGGCGATCGACGAGCGCATCCCGGCGGATGTCGATCCGCAGATCCGCGATTGCGTCCATCGCATGACGGAATCGATTTCCGGGGTGGTGCGGGTCTAGTCCAGCCACTGGGCGAAGCGGTCGAGGAGCTGCCGGTAAAGCTCCTTCTTGAACGGCACGATCAGCTCGGGAAGATCAGCCGGCTCGACCCATTTCCAGGCGCGGAATTCTGCATGCTCGGTGGCGATATTCACGTCGTCGTCGCAGCCGTGGAAGCGTGCCAGGAACCAGTCCTGCTCCTGCCCGTGCCATTGCCCGCCCCACAGCTTGGGCCGCCAGTCTTCGGGCAGGTCGTAGCGTAGCCGCTCCGGGCATTCGGCGATGCGCTCGACCAGCGCGGGCGCGATCCCGGTTTCCTCCTCAAGCTCGCGCAGCGCCGTCGCCCACGGCTCCTCGCCATCGTCGATCCCGCCCTGCGGCATTTGCCAGGCGTCCTCCGGATTATCGACTCGGGCCCCGACCCAGACCTTGCGGTCGGCGTTGATCAGCATCACGCCGACCCCGCGGCGGTAGGATGAATCGTCCATGCCGCACCTCTAATCGCTTGGTCCGGCACGGCAATCCGTCGCGGAGCCGAGCAGGTGAGCTGAATCGTTTTTAGGTAACAATTCTGCTAAAACAGGCCGGACCATTGGGGGATTTGCCATGCCCAGAATCGATTTCGATGGCGACGGCCGCGACGACATCATCTTCCGCAACACTGAAACCGGTGCGGTGTCGAATTGGCGAGGCGGGCTCCATGCAGAGTTTACCTATAACGAAGCTGCTGGGATGGACACTTATGCCGTCGGCGACCTCGTCGCGATTGGCGATTTCGACGGGGACGGCCGAAGCGACACCTTGTGGATGACGGCCGACGGTAACGTTTCCGTCTCTTACACGGTCGAAGACGGCGCCTTTTATCTGGCGTGGACCTTGTCGCAGGTCACGAAGGTTCCGGCTGGTTGGCAAGTCGCCGGCACCGGCGACTTCGACGGGGATTCGATCGACGACATCGTGTGGCGCGCAGCCGATGGAAGCGTGATCACCTGGCTTGGCAAGGACCAATTCCAGGGCGACGGTCCCGGCGGGAACCTGCTGATTCCCAACGACTGGAAAATCGTCGGCACCGGCGATTTCAACGGCGATGGCCGCGACGATATCTTGTGGCGAAGCGACAATGGCACCGTCACCAACTGGCTTGGCCGGGCCGACGGCAGCTTCATCAACAACCACATTAACACGGGCGAAGTGATCCCGCTCGACTGGCACATCGTCGGCACCGGCGATTTCAATGGCGACGGCAATTCAGACATCCTGTGGCGCAGCGATGCCGGCACGGTGACGAACTGGCTCGGCCAGGACAATGGCGGCTTCATTAACAACCACGCCAACACGGGTCAGGTCATTCCGCTCGATTGGCACATTGTCGGCACCGGTGATTTCAACGGTGATGGGCGCAGCGACGTCTTGTGGCGCAGCGATCACAACGTGATCACCGACTGGATAGGGCAGGACAATGGCGGGTTCGGCGACAATCCGGTCGGCTTCTACCTCGAGATGCCGCTGGCGTGGCAGATCCCGCTCTATTCACCCGGCCTCGGCCTCTGGGATTATTGATCGGCACGCAATACTTCGGCTGCTTCGTCGCAAGCAAACCCTTGCGAGGCATTGAAATTTCCGTGACGTCGGCGATATGAAGGGCGTCGGCCGCCCGTGCCTTGGACCGACCATCCAGCACTTGGGGGGCATTCGTGAACACTTCCGATTCCGCAATCAAGGAGCGCGTCGTCGACCGGCATGCCGCCTGCCTGGCGTCGCAGGATTGCGTGAAGATCCTCGACGGCTCCGGCACCATCCAGTTCTTCAACGAAGAGGGCCTGGCCATCATGGAGATTGACGATCTCGCGATGGTGCACGGCCGCTACTGGCCCGAGTTGTGGCCCGAGGAGAGCCGCGAGCTTTTGGAATCGGCGCTGGACGGCGCCCGTTCCAACGGCGTCGTGACCTTGGTCGCCGACTGTCCGACGGCCAAGGGCACGGACAAGACGTGGGAGGTGACGGTCGCCTCGATCCCGGCGCCGTCGGGCCATTATTGCGTGATCTCCCGGGACATCACCGACCGCCAAGCGCGCGAGCAGCAGAAGACCTTGCTGATGCAGGAACTGTCGCACCGGATGAAGAACAGCTTCTCCATGGTGCAGGCGATCGCCGAGCAGACCTTTCAATCGGCCGCGGGCGATTCGCTACGTACCTTCCACGCGCGCCTCGCCGCGCTGGGCAGCGCCAACAATCTGCTGCTCCAGTCGAGCTGGAGCGCGACCCCGATGCGCGGGCTGGTCGAACGAGTGCTCCGGGTCGAAGCGGAGCCCGACCAGTTCGACCTCAGTGGCCCTGACATCTCGGTTGCGCCCGATGCCGCGCTTTCAATGTCGCTGTTGCTTCACGAAATGGCGACCAACGCAGTGAAATATGGCGCATTGTCGACCCCCGCGGGCAAGGTCAGGGTCGAATGGCAGGTCGAAGGCAGCCACTTCGTGCTGCACTGGAAGGAAACGGACGGCCCGGCGGTCGAGGCGCCGGAAACGACCGGCTTCGGCTCCCGGCTCATCGGCCTTGGTATTTGCAATTCTCGCGACGTCTCGATCGCTTTCGACCCTGCCGGCGTCCAGGCCCGCTTCCGCGCCCCGCTGGCCGACGTCCGCGATTCCTGATCCCTCAACGCGGGTCGGCGTTTACCCGGGACAGCAGGGTCAGCGCATTCAAATTGGCGATGACGGCATGGCCGATCGCCCCTGACGGTTCGGCGATGAACATCCATCGCACCCGCCCGGCCGGCCCCATGAACGTAGTTGGGGAAATCGCCACCAGCGGCGTCGACGTGCCGCCCGGCTCGGTCACGCGCAGCTGGTCGCCATCGCGGGCGACGACCAAGGTCGCGCCGCGCGGGGTCCGGTAGGTGCCGGCCAGGCGATCCACCGCCGGCCGCGGCAGCGTCACCGGGGTCAGGTCGCCGGCCGTCCGGGTCCAGTGCGACGATGCCAGCTTCCAGCCGCCATTCTTCATTTCAAAGACGTCGGTCACCCGGAATTCGAGGCGGGCCGGGCCTCGCTTCTCAAGCACGGTGCTGGTGACCAGGGCGAAGTTACCGCTGCGCCGGACGCGCTGGTCGCTCGCGGACAGGGTCAAAGCGATCGGCGGAAGCTTGCCGCGAGCGAGCAACGCAGCCTTGTCGACCAGGACGCCACCGCTTTCGACGATCGTCGCGTCCTCGGCCAGAAGTGCGTCCAGCTGGCGCGTGTCGTTCGCTGCATAGGCCCGGTGCCAGGCCGACTGCGCCGCAAGCACCGATTGCCCGGCAACCACTGGCGCAGCGGCGGCCGCCGCCGATTCGATGCTTGCGCAAAGCAGGAGGGCGACAGCGATGGAGGCGGCGCTTCGCCATCCAGGAACCCGGCGATCTTGCGACATTTGCCACCCCTTGTTGCAGAGCGGCAGGCTAGCGCTGCCTTTCGCGGCCTGCAAATCTGGAAAAGTCCCTCATGAACCCAGTGGCGAAAGCAGATGCACCGGCTTAGAAAGCGCCATGGCCACTGCCACCCACACCGTCACTGAAGCGGAAGCTTCCGCCCATCCGCATCTCGAAGCTGTCGTCGTCCGCTTTGCAGGCGATAGCGGCGACGGGATGCAGCTCACCGGCGGGCAGTTCACGCTCTCGACCGCGCTCGCCGGCAACGACCTTGCCACCTTCCCGGACTTCCCGGCCGAAATCCGCGCCCCGCAGGGGACGACGTTCGGGGTTTCCGCCTTCCAGATCAATTTTGGCTCGACGGCGATCGAGACCGCCGGCGACCAGCCCGACGTGCTGGTGGCGATGAACCCGGCCGCGCTGAAGGTGAATGTCGAACATTTGCGCGAAGGCGGGCTGATTATCGCCGACGAAGGCGAATTCGGCGCCCGCAACCTCGCCAAGGCCGGCTACGATGCCAACCCGCTCGAAGACGGCTCGCTCGGCAAATGGCAGCTGATCAAGTTCAACATCTCGCAATTGACGCTCGATGCGGTGAAGCCGTTCGGCCTTGGCAACAAGGAAGCGCTGCGCTGCAAGAACATGTGGACGCTCGGCCTGGCGCTGTGGATGTTCGACCGCGACCGCGCGCCGATCGTCGAGTGGCTGAAGACCAAGTTCGCCAAGATGCCGGAGCTTGCGGAGGCCAATATCGCCGCGCTCAACGCCGGCCATGCCTATGGCGAGACGGTGGAAATCGGCGCGCCGGGGATGCGACAGCACCGGATTGCGGCCGCACCGGCCGAACCGGGGCTTTACCGCACCGTCACCGGCGCCGAGGCGCTTGCCCTCGGCCTGGTTGCCGGGGCGCAGCTCGCCGGCCTCAAGATGTTCTTCGGTTCCTACCCGATCACCCCGGCCAGCCCGCTGCTCCACCATCTGTCGCGGCTCAAGGAATTCGGGATCACCACCTTCCAGGCGGAGGACGAGATTGCGGCAATCTGCGCCGCCATCGGCGCGTCCTACGCCGGGCACCTGGGCATCACATCATCATCCGGGCCGGGCATCGCCCTGAAGATGGAAGCCCTTGGCCTCGCGATCATGACCGAGCTGCCGCTGGTGGTCGTCAATTCGCAGCGCGGCGGCCCGTCGACGGGCCTTCCGACCAAGACCGAGCAGTCGGACCTTTACCAGGCCGTTTATGGCCGCAACGGCGACGCGCCGGTGCCGGTCATCGCCGCCCGCTCGTCGGCCGATGCGTTTGATTGCGCGATCGAGGCGGTGCGCATCGCCACTCATCACATGACGCCGGTGATGCTCCTGACCGACGGCTACATCGCCAATGCGGCCGAGCCGTGGAAGGTGCCCGACATGGGGACCTACACGCCGTTCCCGGTCAAGTTCCTCGAAACCGCGCCGGCGGAGGGCGAGGGCGTGATGCCTTATGCCCGCGACTGCAACTTCGTCCGCCCGTGGATCAAGCCGGGCACGCCCGGGCTGGAACACCGCATCGGCGGCATTGAGAAAGCGCCGGGCAGCGGCAACATCGATTACTCGCCCAAGTCGCACCAGGAGATGACCGACACGCGCGCCGCGAAGGTGCTCAACGTCGCGCAGGGCATTCCCGACCAGGACGTCTGCCTCGGCCGCGAAGGGGCGGCGCTTGCGGTCGTCGGGTGGGGCTCGACCTTTGGCCCGATCCACCAGGCGGTGCGCCGGGCGCTCGACAAGGGACAGGACGTCGCCCACGTCCACATCCGCCACATCTGGCCGATGCCCAAAAATATGTCTGTCCTATTGAAGGGCTTCGGGCGCATCCTCGTGCCCGAGATGAACATGGGCCAATTGAAGACCTTGCTCCGCGATCAGTATCTCGTCGACGCGCAGCCGCTGAACAAGGTCAGCGGCCACCCTTTCCGCATCGCCGAGATTGAACAAGCGATCGACACCCAACTCGCCGAGCGCAGCGAGAGGATTGCGCAGCAATGATCGAGCAGCGCGAAGAGCTGAGGCAGCGGTCGGCCGACGGGTCGGCGAAGCAGGGCCCGATCGACGTCACGGATTTACTCCGTGACGGCGCGGCGCCAGGTGCAGAGCTCGCTAAAGGTCACGAAAATGCTGCACAACCGCGTGACTTTAGTGACCGTAAGGACGTTTCGGCATGAAGCAGATCAACCCCATCCCGATGATCGCGATGCTGGTCATCGTCATCGCAATTATCGTCTGGCTGAGCTGAGGCGATGAACGACCTGACCCCGATCCCGGCGACGACCGCGAAAGACTGGGCCAGCGACCAGGAGGTCCGCTGGTGCCCCGGTTGCGGCGACTATGCGGTGTTGAAGGCGGTGCAGCGCACCATGCCCGACCTTGGCGTGGCGCGGGAAAAGACGGTGTTCGTCAGCGGCATCGGCTGCTCCAGCCGCTTCCCTTATTACATGGCCAGCTACGGCTTCCACACCATCCACGGCCGGGCGCCGGCGTTTGCCACCGGCATCAAGCTCGCCAATCCGGAGCTCGACGTGTGGATCATCACTGGCGACGGCGACGCCTTGAGCATCGGCGGCAACCACACGATGCACGTCCTGCGCCGCAACCTCGATTGCCAGATCCTGCTGTTCAACAATGAAATCTACGGCCTGACCAAGGGGCAATATTCGCCGACCAGCCGCATCGGTACCCGATCGCCATCGACCCCGTTCGGCTCGGTCGACCGGCCGATGACGCCCAGCGCCTTTGCCCTGGGGTCAGGCGCGCGCTTCGTCGCCCGGGCCATCGACGTGCACAAGAATTTGCCCGAGGTGCTCAAGGCCGCGCACGCGCATCGCGGCGCCAGCTTCGTCGAAATCTTCCAGAATTGCGTCGTCTACAATGACGACGTCTTCGCGCCCTTCACTGCCCGCGAGTCCGCCGCGGAAAAGCAGCTTTGGCTGAAACCGGGCGAGAAGATGCTGTTCGCCGGCGGGACCAAGGGGCTGGCGCTGGATCGCGACCGGCTCGCGCTCAAGGTCGTCGACGCCGATAATCCCGAAGTGCTGGTCCACGACGCCACCAACCGGTCGATCGCGCACATGCTCGTCGAAATGCCGCAGGACGGGTTCCCGGTCGCGCTTGGCGTCCTTTACGAGGATCCGGCGCCGACGTTCGAAAGCGCCGTCGTCGAACAGAATGCCGCCGCGGCCAAGGGCAAGTCCCCCGACCTCCAGGCGCTCGTCGCCAAGGGTCAGACCTGGCAGGTCGAAAAGGAACCGCACAGCCTTTGATGCGCGCTTCCTAGTTGGACAACATCACCCACTCGATGGCTGGCTGGGCTTTAGGCCAGGCCGGGCTCAAGACGCAGACGCGCAAGGGTCTCGCGGCGCTGATCCTCGCCGCCAACATGCCCGACATCGACGTCTTCCTCGGCTGGGTGCCGTGGACCCCGCTGGCGATCCACCGCGGCTTTACCCACGGGCTGGTCGGCGGGGTGCTGGTGATGCCGCCGATCCTGGCGGGGCTGCTATTGCTGCTCGACCGCTGGCAAGTGGGCCGGGGCGGTCAATTCAAGAGCGGGCTGCCGATGCGGGCCGGCTGGCTGGTTGCGCTCTGCTACCTCGGCGCGCTGACTCACCCGCTGCTCGACCTGCTCACCACGTATTCGGTGCAACTGCTCTCGCCGGTCTCGATGAGCTGGTACCACGCCGACGGCCTGTTCATCATCGACCTGTTCCTGTGGGTGCTGGTGGGCGGCAGCCTGTGGTGGTCGAAGAAGCGGGAGAAGCGAGGCAGGGAGTGGCGACGGCCGATGCAGATCGCGATCGGCGTCGTGCTGGCCTACATCGCCGGCAACCTGCTGATCACACAGCGCGCCAACGCCGCCGTGAAGGCCGCCAGCCCGCAGGCGGATGCGATCTTCGCTTCGCCGCCGCCGGCCCTGTTCTGGCGCCGCGACCTCGTCTGGCGTGAGGGGGCCAATTGCTACCGCCGGGGCGGGTACGATCCCTTCAAGGGTTTCGCCGGCCCCAGCGCTTGCGAGCCGACCAACATGGAAGATCCGCTGGTCCGGCACGCCTTGAAGCGCACGCCAGCGCTCCAGAAGTTTCTGCGCTGGTCGATCTTGCCGCAAGCGGACATCGAGCGCTCCGGATGCACGGCCAACGTGAGCATCGGCGACGCCCGCTATGGCCAGCGGCGAAGCTCCCGCCTTTCGCGCGAGGTGATGGTCAAAATCTGCTGAGCATGGCCGAAAGCCCTAATGTCCTTTGGCGGTGGAGGGGCGTTGATGGGCCATGACTTCCCTCGTTTGGCTTCGCCAGGACCTGCGCCTTACCGACCAGCCGGCCATCGCCGCGGCTGCAGGGCAGGGTCCCTTTGCCGCCCTCTACGTGCTCGACGACGAAACGCCGGGCGAATGGCGGATCGGCGGCGCCCAGCGCTGGTGGCTCCACCACAGCCTGGCAGCGCTGAAGGCGGAGATTGAGCGGCGAGGCGGGGCGCTGATCCTGCGCCGCGGCCGCTCGGTCGAGGCGGTGCGGCAGGTTGCTGACGCGCTCGGTGCCCAGGCGGTCCACGCCACCGCCCACTATGAACCGTGGTGGCAGTCGGCGGAACAAGAGCTGGGGACGCGATTGACGCTGCACCCCGGAGATACCCTCGTCCCGCCGGAGCGGGTGAAGACCGGGGCCGGCAAGCCATATCGAATCTACGGCCCGTTCTTTCGGGCATTTTGCGCGTTCGAGGTGGCGAAGCCGCAGCCGGCGCCGGACCGGTTCGAACAACCGGCCAAATTGCCAAGGAGCGACAAGCTTGAGGATTGGGACCTCCTCCCGACAAGGCCCAATTGGGCGGAAGGCTTTTCGGTCTGGCAGCCGGGCGAAGCTGGCGCGGAGGAACATCTCGAGCGCTTCGCTGACGAGGCGGCGTCCTACGCGGAGCGGCGCGACCTGCCTTCGGAGGTGGGCACGTCGAACCTCTCAGCCCACCTGCATTTCGGGGAGATCAGCCCGCGGCAGGTGTGGCACCGGCTGGATGGGGACGAAGCGGCCAAGTTCCGCAAGGAGATGGCGTGGCGCGATTTCTCGCGCAGCGCGATCCTCGCCGATCCCCACATCGGCGACCGCAGCCAGCGACCGCCTAGGGTCCGGCCGCGCAACTCCCAGGCGGATTTCGAGGCGTGGGCCAAGGGACTCACCGGCTACCCGATCGTCGATGCCGGGATGCGCCAGCTGTGGGCGACCGGCTGGATGCACAACCGGGTGCGGATGATCGCCGCGAGCTTCCTGGTGAAGCATCTGCTAATCGACTGGCGGCGCGGGGCGCGCTGGTTCTGGGACACGCTCGTCGATGCCGACTACGGCAACAACAGCCTCAACTGGCAGTGGATCGCCGGCACCGGCATCGACAGCCAGCCCTGGGCACGGGTCATGGCGCCGCTAAGCCAATCGGCCAAGTTCGGCGCCGCCGAATACATCCGCCGCTGGGTGCCGGAGCTCGCGCATCTATCGGACGATGAAATCCACGACCCAAGCGACCGCGGCGACTATCCCGAGCCGCGGATCGGCCACCGCGAAGCGCGCGAGCGGGCGCTTGGCGCTAGCCGTCGACCCTGACGCGCTCGCCGGTCGGAGCGTCCGACTGCAGCCGGTCCACGATAAAGTCGGCGACGGCTTCGGGCGGCTTCAGGCTTTCCGGCTCCTCGCCCGGGAAAGCGAGCTGGCGCATTCGGGTGCGGGTCGCGCCGGGATCGAGAATGTGCACGCGGACCTTACCCGAATATCCCGTCTCGTCGCCGTAGGAGAGGACGAGGTTTTCCAGCGCCGCCTTGGACGAACCATAGGCGCCCCAGAAGGCGCGCGGCTCACCGCCGACGGACGAGGTGACCGCGATCACGTCGGCCCGCTCGCTGCGGCGGAGCATCTGGTCGAAAGCGGCGATCAGCGCCTGGTTGGCGGCGACGTTCAGCGTCAGGATGCGGGCGTATTCCTTAGGGTCGATATGTTCGACCGGGCTGAGCGAACCCAGCATCGCGGCGTTGAGCACCAGCACATCGAGCGCCTGCCAGCGCTCGCCAACCGCAGCCGCCAGCTTGCCGATCTCTTCGCCCTTGGACAGGTCGAGCGGCGCGATGGTCGCGGAGCCGCCGGCGGCGTGGATCCGCTCCTCGACCTCTTCCAGCGCCTTGGCGGTGCGGGCGACCAGGATGACGTGCGCGCCTGCCCTGGCGAGCGCTTCCGCCGTCGCGGCACCGATGCCGCGGCTGGCGCCGGTGACCAGCGCGAGCTTGCCCTGAAGGTCGCTCATCCGAACACGCGGGCGAAGATGTCGTCGACGCGGCGCAGGTGATAGCCGAGGTCGAACAGCTCCTCGAGCTGCGCATTGGACAACTTCTCGGTCACTTGGCTGTCGTCCTTCAGCAATTGCAGCAGCGACAGCTGCCCGTCGCTTTCCCAAACCTTCATCGCGTTGCGCTGCACCAGCGCGTAGCTATCCTCGCGGCTGAGACCCGCCTGGGTCAGCGCCAGAAGCACCCGCTGCGAGTGGATCAGCCCGCCCATGCGGTCGAGGTTCTTCTGCATCCGCTCCGGGTAGACGAGTAGCTTATCGACCACCTGCGTCAGGCGGGCCAGCGCGAAGTCGAGCGTGATCGTCGCGTCCGGGCCGATGAAGCGCTCGACCGAAGAGTGGGAAATGTCCCGCTCGTGCCACAGTGCCACATTCTCCATCGCTGGGAGGGCAGCGATGCGGACCATGCGGGCGAGGCCGGTGAGGTTCTCGGTCAGCACGGGATTGCGCTTGTGCGGCATCGCCGAGCTGCCCTTCTGCCCGGGCGAGAAATATTCCTCCGCTTCCAGCACCTCGGTCCGCTGGAGGTGGCGGATCTCGACCGCGAGCCGCTCGATGGAAGAAGCGATCACGCCCAGCGTCGCGAAGAACATCGCGTGGCGGTCGCGCGGGATGACCTGCGTCGAAACCGGCTCCGGCTTCAACCCGAGCTCGGCGGCGACATGCTCCTCCACCTCCGGCGGCACGTTGGCGAAGGTGCCGACCGCGCCGGAGATTGCACAGGTGGCGATGTCCTCGCGCGCGGCGGCGAGGCGGTCGCGGTTGCGGCTGAACTCGGCATAAGCCTGGGCGAGCTTTAGCCCGAAGGTGACCGGCTCGGCATGGATGCCGTGGCTTCGGCCGATGGTCGGCGTCATCTTGTGCTCGATGGCGCGGCGCTTGAGCACCTCGAGCAATTTGTCGATGTCGGCGAGCAGGATGTCGGCCGCCTGTTTGAGCTGAGCGGCAAGCGCGGTGTCGAGCACGTCGGAGCTGGTCATGCCCTGGTGCAGCCAGCGCTTCTCCGGCCCCAACTTCTCCCCCGCCCAGGTGAGGAAGGCGATGACGTCATGCTTGGTCACTGCCTCGATCGCGTCGATCGCCGGCACGTCGATCTCACCGAGCGCGTCATCGTCATAGGCCTTGCGGATCGTCGCCGCGTCGTCGGCGGGGATCATGCCGATCCTGCCCATCGCTTCGGCCGCGAAGACCTCGATCTGCCACCAGATGCGATAGCGGTTTTCGGGCGACCAGATGGCCGTCATTTCGGGGCGGGAATAGCGGGGAACCATGGCCGCGCCCGCTAGCAGAGCGGGTGCGGTGCTTCAAATAGGCTGTTGACTGTCTTCTTTGGGTGAAAGCGGAATTTAGCCCGGTCCGACCTCCAGCTGAGAACCAGCGAACGACAGGTTGCACAGGCGGGCGAGGGCGTTGTTAGCACGGTGCAGCAGCGGCATGACCTGTGCCCGCTCGTCAGCGGGTATCTCTTTGCCGAGTTTCGCCCAATCGTGAACGAGGCGAGTTTTCCCATTGGGGAGGAGCCCAAGATCAAGAGTGTATGAACCGTGGGGGGTAACAGCGTTGTCGTAGTAGAATTGCGTCACCTGAGCACCGCGCGGAAAGCGGCGACCACCGCCTTCGACCGTGTAAGTACTTCGTTTCACATCGGCCGAGACGCTTCTCAGGGCCCGCTCAACACACTGATCATCGACGATATTTGCAAAGTCCTTCTGCCAGCCAAGCCGGACTCCGGAATCGCAGCCGCCTAGCAGCAGCAAAAAAGTGAAGACGGGAAGGCGACGTGGTCTCACGAGGGTACCATGCGGCGCGGCAGTAATGTCCGCAATGGGTCGAAAGCGGGCATTAGATCAACCCCATCGCCCGCAAGCTCGTCCGCCCGCTTGCCCCAACGATCACATGATCGTGCACCGTCACCTTCATCACCCGCCCGGCCTCGACCAACTCCTTGGTCAGCCTGATGTCCTGGCTGCTTGGGCTGGGATCGCCGCTGGGGTGGTTGTGGACGATGATGATCGCGGTGGCGCCGAGCGCGATGGCGCGGCTGATGACTTCGCGGACGTGGACCGAGGCTTCGTCGACCGAGCCGTTCCACATCGCCTCGTTGGCGATCAGCATGTTCTTGGCGTTGAGGAACAGCACCCGCACTTGCTCGGTCCGCGAATGGGCCATTGCCGCGTGGAGATAATCGCCGAGCGCGTCCCAGCTCGACAGGATCGGCGCGCCTTCCGTCTTCGTCTCCAGCAGGCGGAGTGCGGTCGCCTCCGCGATTTTGAGCGCGCCGATGACGCCGTCGCTCAGCCCCTCTCGGCGTAGCGTGTCCGCGCTGGCGCCGAGCAGCGGGCCGATGCCGCCGAATTTGGCGATCAGTTCCTTGGCCTGGGCCTTGGTGTCGCGGCGGGGGATGGCGAGGGCGAGGAGGTATTCGACCAGCTCATGATCAAGCAGGGCCTTGCCGCCGCCGTCGAACAGCCGCTGTCGAAGCCGCGCGCGATGGCCGGAGCCGCTGGTGTCCGCTAAAGTGGTGGCGCGCCCGTGCAAGCCGCACTCCTGAAAAATGCGATAGCCGAGCAACCCTTCCCTAGCCTAGTCGTGCCGCAGACGGAACGGCCTAGCTATGGAGGGGTTTGTAGTTTCCGATGGATGAATTCCGGGGCGAGAGCGGGGAACCGGGCGAGGCTGACGTCGTCATCGTACGGCGTCATCGCTTGCGCCGCCTCCTCACGTGGGTCGCGCTCGGCCTCTTGGCGCTTCTCCTCGTCGCGCTGGTCTTCGTCTGGGTCGAGCGGCGGACCATCGCCGGCAACGTCATCGACAATGAGCTGGAGAAGCGCGGGGTGCGCGGCAGCTACACGCTCGACCGGGTCGGCCTTCGCACCCAGCAGATCAGCAATCTGGTGCTTGGCGACCCCAAGAGCCCCGACGTCGTGGCCAAGCGCGTGCTGGTGCAGATGCGGATCAAGTGGAACGGCGGGATCGACGTCTATCGGATCGTCGCCCGCGGGGTCCGGCTGCGCGGCACGGTGGGCAAGAACGGTCAGGTGAGCTGGGGCGAGCTCGACAAGCTGCTGCCCGCACCGAGCAAGGAAAAGAAGCCGTTCGCGCTTCCCGACGTCGCTGTCGATATCGCCGATACCAGCATTTCCTTGCGCACGCCGTGGGGCCCGCTCGGCTTCGCGCTGGCCGGGTCGGGCAACCTCACTGGCGGGTTCGAAGGCAAATATGTCGCTTCGGTTCCCAAACTGGTCACCGGCCGCTGCACGGCGCAGAACGTGCGCAGCTTCGGCTCGGTCGAGGTCACCGCGCGCCGCCCGCATGTCGACGGTCCGCTGAGCGCGGACTTCTTCACTTGCCCGGCAAGCCGGTTCTCGGTGGTCAAGCCGCGGCTGGAGATCGACAGCCGGTTCAGCGAGTCGTTCAACCGCTACGACGCCCGCGCCCGGATCCTCTCGCAGATGATCACGGCCGGCGACAACGGCCTGGCGGCGCTGAACGGGATGATCACGCTCAACGGCGCGCCGGACAAGGCGTCAGGGCGGATCGACATTTCCGCGCAGAAATCACGGCTCGGCACGATTGGGGCGGATCGGACGCGAGTCACCGGTAAATACCGGCTGGGCGTGGACACCGGCACGCTGGTGATGGCGGGCCATTACACCGCCACCGGCGCGACCATGGCGCCGTCGATGATCGCCAGCTTCACCAACGCGCTGAGCGCGACTCGCGGTACCCCGATCGGCGCCATCGCCGGCAAAATGTCGGACGCGATCAGCAAGAGCGCGCGATCCTTCGACGCCTCTGGCGGGCTGGCGCTGGTCAACTTCCCCGGTGGCGGGGGCGCGCGAATCGTCGATGCCAACGTCCGCACCGCGACCGGCGCGAGGGCGCGGATTTCGGGCGGCAAGGGCCTGACTTATTATTGGCCGTCGGGCGCGATCCGGGTCGACGGACGGATCGACATGCGCGGCGGCGGCTTGCCCGAAGGCACGATGGTGCTGCGCCAGCGCAAGGACGGCGGCATGGACGGCGTCGGCAACTTCCGCCCCTATATCAGCGACGGGTCGCGGCTGGCGCTGTCGACCGTCCGCTTCTCCGCCCAGGGCAATGGCGCGACAACCTTCAGCACCGTGGCCACGCTCGATGGGCGCTTCCCGGGCGGGGTCGTGCGCGGGCTTAGCCTGCCCATCGCCGGAAGCATGGGCAGCGCCGGCGGGATCCAGGTCGGCAAGCAGTGCACCGTCATCAGCTTCGATGCCTTGCGGATGCAGGCGCTGACCCTGGACCGGACGCGGCTGCCGGTATGCCCGACCGGACCGGCCATCATCTACCAGCCGCCGGGCGGGCAATTGCGCGTGTCTGGCCGGATCGCCAACCCGGCGATCACCGGGCGGATCGGCTCTTCGCCGATGCGCCTCAATGCCTCCAGCATCCTGATGACCCAGCAGGGCTTCAACGGCAGCAACGTCGCCTTGCGGCTCGGCAAGACCAGGGCGCCGGTGATGATCGATGCGGCGACCTTGCGCGGCAACTTCACGTCCGGCGGCGCGCGCGGGACGATTGGCGGCGCGGACGCCGTCATCGGCGAAGTGCCGCTGAAGCTGACCGACATGGACGGCCGCTGGCATTTCGCGAACGGCCGGCTGGTCATCGACGGGTCCACCCTGGTCAGCGACCGGGCCGATCCGCCGCGCTTCTATCCGCTGCGCAGCAACGACGTGCATTTCGTGCTTGCGGATAACCGGATCACCACGACCGGTTCGCTGCGCCATCCCGCCAGCGGCGCGCTCGTCACCAACGTCGACATCCGCCACAACCTGGAAACCGGGGCAGGCGGCGCCGGACTGAACGTGCCCGGGATTAGCTTCAACCCGAACGGGCTCCAGCCCAACGACCTGACCCGCCTCACCGAGGGCGTGGTGGCCCTGGTCAATGGCACCCTCAGCGGGCGCGGCGACATCAACTGGAGCGGCAGCGGCGCGGTCACTTCGACCGCCGAGTTCTGGACCCGCGGGATGGACCTTGCGGCGCCGTTCGGCCCGGTCACCGGGCTGTCGACCAACATCCGCTTTACCGATTTGCTTGGGCTGGAGACGGCGCCGGGCCAGGTGGCGACGGTCGCGTCGATCAACCCTGGCATCGAGGTTACCAACGGGACCATCCGCTATCAGCTGCTGCCGGACCAGCTGGTCAAGGTCGAACGCGGCGAATGGCCGTTCATGGGCGGACGGCTGATCCTTCAGGAAACCATTCTCAACTTCGGCGCGCCGACGGCGAAGCGCCTGACGTTTCAGGTCGAAGGGCTGAACGCCAAGACCTTCATCGACACGCTCGGCTTCGAAGGGCTGGAGATCACCGGCATCTTCGACGGCGTGCTGCCGATGATCTTTGATGAAGAGGGCGGGCGCATCGTCGGCGGCCGGCTGGACGCGCGACCGCCTGGCGGCCAGTTCCGCTATACCGGGACCAAGCCCAAGGCCGGGCTGGTCGCGGGCCTTGCCTTCGACCTGCTCAGCGACATCCGCTACCGCTCGATGATCATCCGCCTCGACGGTGACCTTGCGGGCGAATTCGCGACCCGGATGAGCATCGACCAGATCACGCTCGCCAATCGCGGCGGCTTCCTGGCCGGCCTGGTCCGCGGCGCTTTCCGCAAGGTGCCGCTGAAGGTGAATTTGAACGTCCAGGGGCCGTTCCGCGCACTGATCCAGATGGCCAAGGGCATGAAGGACCCGACTCAGGTGATTGCCCCGGTGCTCCCGTTCCCGGTCGATTCCCCGTCGCTCGATGTCGTTGTCCTGCGCAACCAGAAGGACGAGGAGCAAACGCCCCAGACTCAGACCAACGTGATCGAACGAACCCCCAACCCCCCAGCCGAAGGCGAGACGAAATGAGGACAATGAAAACCCTCTGCAGGAATGCGACGGTGGCGCTGTTCGCGTTGCCGCTGGCCAGCTGCATCACGGTCAAGGCGCCCGAAAAGCCGATCGAGATCAATCTCAACGTGGCGATTCGCCAGGAAGTGCTGGTCCGGCTGCAGCAGGACGTGCAGCGGATCATCAACCAGAACCCGGACGCCTTCCCGGCGCCCCCGACGCGGCCATGATGCGCCCGCTGTCCGCACTGCTGCTGGCGATTGCGGTCGCCGCCCCGCTGCCTGCCGGCGCCCAAAACATGAGCGTGCTAAACGCCGCGCGGCAGGCCGGCCAGGTTGGCGAGCGCTATGACGGCTATATGGGGATCGTCAGCCCGGTGCCGGATTCAGTGCGCCGGCAGGTCGGTGCGATCAACATCAAGCGGCGCAACATCTACATCGGGCTCGGCACCCGCCGCGGCGTCGCCGCCCAGGTTGCCGGCATTGCCACCGGCTGCGAACTGCTGACCCGCGTGCAGGTCGGCGAGTTCTACATGCTTGCCCACGGCGCCTGGCGCCGCCGCGCACCCGGCCAGACCGTGCCGTTGCCAAGCTACTGCGGAAACTGACGCGTCGGCCGACGCCGCGCGGTTGACTATCGGGAGGCTGCTTCATAAAGGAGCGGCGCCTTGGCGGGCTCTTTTCGCCGCCATGTTCCTAGCCTTTTCGCGTTGCGCTTTTTCGAAGCGTCGCGACGCACATGAGGGAGACGGGTCATGGCGGAAGAAGAACCCGGGCAGGACCCGAAGCTTCCACCCGATGCACGGCTTGATGCGCTGGACCAGCGGCTCGAGCGGGCGCAGCGCGAAGAAGCAGTCAGGACCGGGAAGGCGCCGTCGGCCGATGCCAATGAGCAACTCGGCCAGCGCGTGCTTTCCTACCTGATCGGCGGCCTGTTGGGCGGCACGTTGATCGGCTGGGTGCTCGACCGCCTGCTGGGGACGTGGCCGATGCTCTTCATCACGCTGATGGTCCTGGGGACCGCCGGCGGGTTTTGGAGCATCATCAAGCTTTCGATGAAGAAGAAGTAAGAGGACTGACGTGGCCGCTGAATCGGGCAAAATCGATCCGATGCACCAGTTTCTGGTCGAACCAATGTTCGGCAAGAGCTGGGAGATCGCGGGCTACAACATCGCCTTCACCAACAGTGCGTTGTGGATGGCGCTGACGCTGGTCGCCGTCTGGCTCTTCATGTTGGGCGGGATGCGCCGCGAGCTGGTTCCCGGCCGCTGGCAGGTCGCCGTCGAAGGCGTGACCAATTTCGTGACCAGCATGATGGATACCAATGTCGGGCCGCAAGGTCGCAAGTTCGTCCCCTACGTCTTCACGCTGTTCGTCTTCATCCTGTTTGCGAACATGCTCGGGATGTTGCCGTTCGGACTGGTCCCGGGCGTTCACCCATTCACCGTCACGAGTCATTTGACCGTCACCGCGGTGCTGGCGATCGTGTCCTTCGCAATCGTGCTCGCCGTCGGCTTTGCCAAGCACGGCTTCCACTTCTTCTCCCTGTTCGTCCCGCACGGCGCGCCGTGGTGGATGATGCCGATCCTGATCCCGGTCGAATTCGTGTCGTTCATGGTGCGTCCGTTCAGTCTCGCACTTCGATTGTTCGTCGCGATGACCGCGGGCCACATCCTGCTCAAGGTTCTCGCCGGCTTCGTCATCAACGGCATGAATGCCGACGCGGCCTGGGTCGCGCCGGTGGTCAGCCTTCCCAGCTTCATCCTGATGATCGGCATCAGCGCGCTCGAGCTGCTGGTCGCGGCCATCCAGGCCTACGTTTTCGCACTGCTCACGTCGCTGTACCTCAACGACGCGATCAACCTTCACTAACAACGGTTTACATAGGGAGTTTTTGAAATGGACGCAGAAGCCGCAAAGCTGCTCGGTGCAGGTCTGGCCGCCATCGGCGTTGGCATGGCCGCGCTTGGCGTTGGTAACGTGTTCGGTTCGTTCCTGGGCAGCGCGCTGCGCAACCCGGCAGCCGCCGACAGCCAGCAGGGCCGCCTGTTCATCGGCTTCGCCGCCGCCGAACTTCTCGGCCTGCTGGCGTTCGTCGTGGCGATGATCCTGCTGTTCGTCGCCTAACTCACACGCTGCTTACCTAGGGGTCGGTCATGCCGCAGATTGCCCAAATCGGGGAAATCTACGCATCCCAGCTGTTCTGGCTGGTGGTGTTCTTCGGCGCGATCTTCATCGTCGTGGGGCTCGGCATGCTGCCGAAAATCCAGTCGACGGTGGATGCTCGCGACGCGCGGATCGCGGCCGACCTCAAGCAAGCGGAAACGGCCCGCGAGACTGCCGACCGGCTTGAGGAAGGCTATCGCGAGCGGATGGACAAGAGCCGTGCCGAAGCAGCCAAGCTTGCTGCCGAAGCCAAGGCTTCCGCAGCCCGTGCCACCGAGGCCCGGGTTGGAGAAGCCGACCAGGCGCTGGCCGGCCAGATCGAGGTGGCCCAGGCGCGCATCGCCGAGGCGCGGACCTCTGCGCTGAGCGAGATCGAAACCGTTGCCGCCGAGGCCGCGCAGGCGATGATCGCCCGCGTGGTCAACCTCAACGTCGATCCGGCCGCTGCCCGTGCGGCGGTCCAGCAGGAACTCGCCCGTGGCTGATCCCGTCACCCAGACCACGCATACCGAAGTGGATGCAGGCGCGGAGCATCATGTCGATCCGAAGGCGCTCGGCTTCGATGCGACCATGCTGGTTGCCCTTGCGATGGTCGTCGTGATTGCGCTGATGGTCTGGAAGAAGGTGCCCGCCGCCATTGGCCGGTCGCTCGATTCCAAGATTGAGGGCATCCGCAGCCAGCTTGCCGAGGCGCAAGCGCTGCGCAAGGAAGCCGAAGCGCTGAAAGCGGAATATGAGGCTCGTGCCCAGGCGGCCGAGGGCGAAGCTGCGGCGATGATCGAGCGCGCCCACAGCGAGGCGGCGGGGATTGTCGCCAAGGCGCAGACCGACGCGGAAGCCCTGGTCGTTCGCCGCACGCGCATGGCGGAAGAAAAGATTGCCGCCGAAGAGCGTACCGCGATCCAGCAGCTGCGCACGGCGGCCGCGGACGCCGCTTCCAAGGCGGCGGCGCGGCTCATTTCCGAACAGCTCGACGCGAAGGCGGATGCCGCGCTCGTCGATGCTTCGATCGACGAGCTCGGCAAGCGCTAACAGCTTAGCTTTGGCTGTGCTCGCCTCCGGGTGCGGTCACGCCTTCGAGTGCCTGTTGGGCACTTTCGCCGCTGGTCTCGCGGCTAAGGTCGCCGAGGCTGACGATCCCGCATAGCTTCTCATTCTCGTCCACCACCGGCAGGCGGCGCACCTGCGCTTCGCTCATGCGTGAAGCGACGTCGGCAACGTCGTCGTCGATCTTGGCGCAGACCACGTCGTTGCTCATCAGGTCGCGGATCGCCGTATCGGGACCGCAACCCTTGGCGACTCCGCGCACGGCGATGTCGCGGTCGGTGATCATCCCGATCAGGCGGTCGTTCTCGCTGACCGGCATCGATCCTGCATCTTCGCTGAGCATGAAAGCGGCGGCTTCCTGCGCGGTCTGATCGGGACTAACCGTCCGGACGTCGCGCGTCATCACATCACTGACCTTCATCGTATCTCTCCTGTGGGGTGGATATGACGAACGAACGAAGCAGCGACGACGACGTTGCGTGGGTCAGGGCACGTTGTCCGTCAGCAGGTCGTAGGTCGCGACGAGCTCGTCCTTCTGGTTGAAGATTTCGACCGCCCAGCGGACCACGCCGGTATCCTCGTTCTTCAGGGACTTGGACCGCACCGTCAGCTCCACCCGCATCGAATCGCCCGGATACAGCGGGGTCAGGAAGCGCAGGTTCTCGAGTCCCGTATTGGCCAGCACGGGGCCGGGATCGGGATCGACGAACAGGCCGGCGGCGAAGCTGAGGATCAGGTAGCCGTGGGCGACCCGGCCTTCGAAGATCGGCGAGGCCTTGGCCGCTTCCTCGTCCATGTGGGCGTAGAAGGTGTCGCCGGTAAAGTGGGCGAAATGCTCGATGTCTTCCAGCGTGACGGTCCGGCTCCTGGTCTTGAGCGTGTCGCCGATGGCCAGCTCGCTCATCTTGCGGCGGAACGGGTGGACGTCGATCACATGCTTCGGCCCGCCCGGGATGTACTGGCCGGTGATGGCCGCGATCATCCCCGGTGAAGACTGGATGGCGGTGCGCTGCATGTAATGCTTCACCCCGCGCACGCCGCCCATCTCCTCGCTTCCTCCGGCCCGGCCGGGACCGCCGTGGACGAGGACCGGGAGGGGCGAACCGTGGCCGGTCGATTCCTTGTGGTTGTCGCGGTCGATGACGAGCATCCGACCGTGGAACGAGGCGGCGCCGCGAACGAAGTCGCGGGCGGCGTCCGGCGAATGGCTGAACATCGACAGCGCTAGGCTGCCCTTGCCGCGGTTGGCGAGGGCGATCGCGTCGTCCAGGTCTCGATAGGGCATGATGGTCGATACCGGTCCGAACGCCTCGACGTCGTGCACCGCCTGCGTGCGCCACGGATCGTCGCTGCGCAGCAACACGGGTTGAAGGAAGGCGCCGCCCGCGATCGGCGATTCCGCGTTGGGGTCCCCGGCAACGATCCGCGCGCCGCCCGCTTCCAGCTCCGCGATTTTTTCGCGAACGTCCTTGCGCTGCGCCTCGCTGACCAGCGCGCCCATCCGCGTCGCGGAATCGCGGGGGTCGCCGACCTTTAGCGCACCGAGCTTCTCGCCGAGCGCGGCCTCGACGGCGTCGAGATAGGCGGCGGGGACAAGGCCACGGCGGATGGCGGTGCACTTCTGGCCGGCCTTCACCGTCATTTCGATGACGATTTCGCGGATGAACAGGTCGAACTCGGGAGTGCCCGGTGCTGCGTCCGGGCCGAGGACGCAGGCGTTGAGGCTGTCCTGTTCGGCAACGAACTTGACGCTTTCCCGAGCGACGACCGGATGGGAGCGAAGCTTCAGCGCGGTGTGCGCCGAACCGGTGAAGCTGACGACGTCCTGGCCGTTGAGATGGTCGAAGAGATCGCCGACGCCGCCGACGATCAGCTGCACGGCGCCTTCCGGCAGCACGCCGGATTCGATCATCACGCGGAACGCCGCTTCGGCGAGGTAGGCCGTTGCCGATGCCGGTTTGACGATTGCGGGCATGCCGGCGAGCAAGGCGGGCGCAAGCTTCTCAAGCATCCCCCAGACGGGGAAGTTGAAGGCGTTGATCTGCACCGCCGCCCCCTGCAGCGGCGTGTAGATGTGCTGGCCGACGAAGCTGCCGGTTTTCGATAGCGGCTCGAGCGCAGCATCCAGCAGCACGTGCGCGTCGGGCAGCTCGCGGCGTCCCTTGGACGAAAAGGAGAAGAGGGTGCCGGCGCCGCCTTCGATGTCGATCCAGCCGTCCTTGCGGGTCGCGCCGGTCTGATAGTTGAGCGCGTACAGCTCTTCCTTGCGGGCCATGATGGCAAGGCCGATCGCCTTGAGCATCCGCGCCCGCTCATGAAAGGTCATCCGGCGCAGCGCCGGGCCGCCGACATCGCGCGCATGGCTGAGCATCCTGGCGAAATCGATTCCGCCCGAGCCGGTCACTGCCACCGGGCTGCCATCGATCGCGCTGACGAGTTCGGACAGGCCGCTGTCGCCCGGAATCCAGCGATCGAAGGCGTAATTGAGCAACTGTGCCGTTTTCATGAGAATGTCCGTGCGCGAGGTTGGATGCAGCCGCTTACGATGAAGCGGTCAAACACCCAAGGTCCAGGTCGTCAGTTGTCGCGCGGCCCGCTTGCCGATCGGTCGGACCGGAACGGAAGCACGGTTCCGCCCTCGTTCTCGGCCAGGAGCTCGGCCACGAATTCCGCGAGCTCGGCATGGCGAAAGGGCTTGGCAAGCCGCGGAAGGGAGGCGCCGGGTCCTTCGGCAATGGTCGAATAGCCCGTGATCAGCATCGCCTGCATGGCGGGGGCCAAGGTCCGCGCCTGCGTGATCAGCTCGACGCCGTTCATCCCGGGCATCAAATAGTCGGAGATAAGCAGGTCCGGCTCGACCCCATCGCGAAGCATTTTCAGCGCTTCGGCCCCCGAGTTGGCGTCGACGACGTCGTAACCGAGGTCGGAAAGCATGTCCGCCGTACCGGTTCGGACCAGTTCCTCATCGTCGACCAGCAGGATGGTGGCCCGGCGCGACGCCGGAATGACGGAGCGGACGTCGACATCGGTCGCGACGGGCGCTTCGCTGGCGACGGGCAGCCAGATGTCCGCCTGCGTTCCGACGCCCTTTTCGCTCTTCAGGCTCAACATGCCGCCAAGCTGCGCGGCGAGCCCGTGGACCATCGACAGGCCAAGGCCGGTGCCCTTGCCCACGCCTTTGGTCGAAAAGAACGGTTCGACCGCGCGGCTCAGCGTGTCCGCGTCCATTCCCGACCCTTCGTCGCGCACGGAGATTCGGACATAGTCGCCGGGCTGAAGCCGGCCCGCGGTTTTCACGGTCTCGGCAGCGGCGATGATCTCCAGCTTGCCGCCGCGCGGCATTGCGTCGCGCGCGTTGATGGCAAGGTTGAGGACGGCCAGTTCGAGCTGGTTGGGATCGACGCGTGCCGGAGGCAGCTCGTCGGCGTGGCTGATTTCGACTTCGATTGCCGGATCGAGCGAGCGCCGGATGAGATCGGTCATCCCGTCCAGCAACGACGCAATGTCGATCGACCGTGGGCGCAGGTCCTGGCGGCGGGCGAAGGCAAGGAGGCGCTGCACCAGGGTCGAGGCGCGGCTGGCCGCCTGCAGGCTTGCGTCAATCAGGCGGTGCGACCTGTCGCCCGGCTCAAGCCGGCGGCGGAGAAGGTCGAGATTGCCGATAACGGGGGTCAGCAGATTGTTGAAATCGTGAGCGACGCCGCCGGTCAGCTGGCCCAGCGTTTCAAGCTTCTGCGCTTCGTGCAGGCGGGCGAGTGCCTGCTCGTGTTCCCGCGTCCGTTCGGCAACCCGCGCTTCGAGCGTTTCGTTCGCGGTCTTGAGGCTTTCCTGGCTTTCCTGAAGCGCGACCAGGCGCGCGCGCGCCTCATACTGGCGGCTACGCGCCCGCAAGGCAGCGCGCGCGAGGCTGATGAGCGTGGTCGGGTGGAACGGACGTTCGAGAAAGGTCACGTTGCCAAGCATGTCGAGGAAGCGGCCGGCCTCCGGATTGCGCTCCAGGCCACCGCCCTTGTGGGTCAGCAGCACGAAGGGGAGGTCCGACCATTCCGGCTGCTTGTCGATCCAGTTGGCGACGGGACGAAGGTCGCGCCCGAGCAGCGCCTCTTCCGTGACCAGGACAAAGCCGATGTCGTCGCGAAGCTCGCGGACCAGGCAATCGATATCGGAACAGATGAGCGCCGGAATGTTCGATTCGCGGAGCATCCCGGAGGCGATTGCCGAATCGCGTCCGACCGGCGCCAGGATCAGCGCGGTTTCAGAGCGATCCGAATTCACCTGGCATGCGCCTCCATCAGCGACTGCTCAACGCCGACCATTTCCGGAACGCCGCGAAGAACGCCCTGGAAATTGGTTAGCGGTTCGCCAAGAGCGATGCCGAAATCGCCGATGCGATATTCGCGGATCGTATCCTCATGCGCGCTGGTCCGTTTCTTGATCACGGAAATGGCGCGGCGAACCCGCCCGGTCGCTTCGAAGTAGCGCAGCAGGATTACCGTATCGGCAAGGTAGGTCACGTCGACCGGCGCGCGCATGTCGCCCACCAGGCCGTGCTGGGCGACGGTCAGGAAAGTGGTCGCGCCCTGCCGATTCAGGAATTGCAGAAGCTCATGCATGTGCAGGATGAGCTGCTTTTCTTCCGGCATCGCGGCCTGGTAGCCATTGAGGCTGTCGATGACGACGGTACGCGCGTGATGTTCCTCGACGCAGGCCCGGACGCGCTGCGCGAATTCACCCGGCGCAAGCTCCGCCGCGTCAATCTGTTCAAGGATCAGGTCGCCGCGTTTCTGCAGGGCCTCCAGGTCCATGCCCAGGCCGCGGGCCCGTTCGAACAGCAGGCCGATTTCCTCGTCGAAAATGAAGACGGCGGCCTTCTCTCC
Organism: Sphingomonas sinipercae; assembly: GCF_011302055.1. Lineage (NCBI taxonomy): Bacteria > Pseudomonadati > Pseudomonadota > Alphaproteobacteria > Sphingomonadales > Sphingomonadaceae > Sphingomonas > Sphingomonas sinipercae. The sequence continues at coordinate 1,562,570 of NZ_CP049871.1, read as the reverse complement.
ACGATTGATCGCCTCGACCGCGAAGGTCAGGGTGAGGAGTGATTTTCCGGTCCCCGCGGGACCAAGGATGAGCGTGCTCGACCCACGCTCGACACCCCCGCCAAGCAGGGTGTTGAGCTCGGCCGATTCGGTGGGGAGGGTCTCCCGCGTGAAACTGGTCTTGTGCTCGGCCGAGACAAGCCGGGGGAAGACATGGACGCCGCCAGTCTTGATCACCATGTCGTGGTAGCCGCCACGGAAACGCTGGCCGCGGTATTTGATGACGCGCATCCGGCGCCGCTCCGCGCCGTAATCCGGCGCCAGTTCTTCCAACCTGACGACGCCGTGTGCGACGCTGTGGACTGTCTTGTCGTGCGTTTCGGTGGTGAGGTCATCGAGCATGATGACCGTGCCGCCGTTGCGGGCGAAATAATGTTTCAGCGCCAGCACTTGCCGCCGGTAGCGAAGGGAGCTTTGCGCAAGCAGCCGGATTTCCGACAGGCTGTCGACGACGATGCGGTCGGGTTTTACCCGTTCGATCGCTTCGAAGATGCGCTTGGTCGTCTCGCCAAGCTCCAGATCCGACGAATAAAGCAAGCTCTGCTGCTGGTCGTCGTCAAGCAGGCTTTCCGGCGGCACGAGTTCGTAGACGAAGTTCGGCTCGTCGAACTTCCATCCGTGGGACGCCGCGCTCTCGCGCAGCTCCTCCTCGGTCTCCGACAAGGTAATGTAGAGGCCGCGCTCGCCCTGTGCTGCTCCAGTGATAAGGAACTGGGTGGCGATGGTCGTTTTGCCGGTGCCGGGACTACCTTCGATCAAATAGACCCGGCCGCGCTGAAGGCCACCCGCAAGAATATCGTCCAGGCCGACCACACCGGTCATCGCCCGGTCACGAAGATTTATTTCCGTCATCGTCTCGTCTCTGTAGCCGCGCAGCGGCCATCCGTTCGTGTTAATTGCAAAATTATTGGTGACGCAACGCCGACCTTTGGTGACGGTTGCAAGCGGCCAAAGATATCTTGCCGACCTAGCTGCCCGTGAAGCGAGGCTTGCGTTTCTCGATGAACGCGGCGACGCCTTCGCGATAATCGTCGGTGAAACCGAGCCGGCGCATTTCATCCCGCTCAACGTCCAATTCCTGATCGAGAGTGCGGCCCCACGTGGACCGGATCAGCGCTTTCGTCGCGGACAGTCCAAGCGGCGGTAGCGCCGCGAGCCGAGTGGCAAGGGCATTGACCTCCACATCCAGTTGCTCGTCATCGACGCATTTCCAGATCAGCCCCCAATCCGCCGCCTGCTGAGCGGGAAGCGGTTCGCCGGTCAAAGCGAGGCCAAGCGCGCGTGCCTGTCCCACGAGCCGCGGGAGGATCCAGCTGCCGCCGCTGTCCGGGACCAGCCCGATGGCGGAAAAGCTCTGCACAAACTTCGCCGCCTTCGCAGCCACGACGATATCGCAAGCGAGGGCGATGCTGACCCCGGCGCCGGCGGCGACGCCGTTGACGCGCGCGATCACCGGCTGCTTCATCGCCGCCAACCGCCGGATGAGCGGATTCCAGCACGCGTCGACGGTCTCGCCAAGGTCGACCGGGGACGATCCCGCGGCGACCGATCGTTCGCCCAAATCCTGCCCGGCACAGAAAGCGCGCCCGGCGCCGGTGAGGATGATGACCCGGCAGTCGTCCGCAATGTTGTCCAGGGCTTCGCGCAGTTCCCGATGCATGGCCGCGGTGAAGCTGTTGAGGCTGGCCGGGCGGTTGAGCGTGATCCGCGCAATTCCGTCCGCGTTGTCGATAAGGATGGCGGGTTCGTCCATGATTACCCCTTGTCGATCTCCAGGCGGATGCCGTTGCCGTTGGACGACCAGCGGGCTTGCGCGCCGATCGACCGGGCGAGGGTTTCGATCACCCGTGCGCCGAGTCCGCGGCTGGCGCCAATCCTGCCGACCGCCGCGTCATCGCCCGAGCCGTCGTCGCTGCACATGAGCTTGAACGAGCGCCCGCTTGGGCCGCCTATGATGGTGATAGTGCCGCCTTCGTCGCTACCAAAAGCATGCTTGGCGGAATTGGTGGCGAATTCGTTGATCACCAGCGCAACCGCGTTGGCTTCATCGGATGCGATCTCGACCGGATCGATGGTTACGTCGAACGCGATGTTGTCGCGCAGCAGCGGCGAAAGCTTGGCGACTGCACGATCGACCAGCCGTTGCAGCGAGACGAGGCGGTCCGTCCCTTCCTGGTGCAATTCCTCATGAAGCGCTTCGAGCGCTCCAAGCCGGGCAAGCACTTGGTTGAGCGCCGACTGCACTTCGGTCGAAGGCGAACGCATTTTCTGCAGCTCAACGATCGCCGCGACCGAAGCCAAGGAGTTTTTCACCCGGTGGTCGATTTCGCGGCGCAGGACATCCTGCTCGCGCAGGGCAAGCCGAAGGTCGAGCTCGCTCATCACCCGGGCTGCAACGACCCGGAGCGTTTCGCGCTGCACATCGGTCAGAATGCGCGGACGCGTGTCGAGAACGCACAGCGTGCCCAGCGGCAGCCCCTCGCGGCCGACCAGCAACGCGCCGGCGTAGAAGCGGAAACCCTGGTCGGCCGTGCAAAGTGGATTGTCGCACATCCGGGGGTCGGCGAGCGTATCCGGGATTTCCACGAAATCATGTTCGAGGATGACGTGGCTGCACAGGCTGGTTTCGAGCGGGGTCGAACGCACGCCCAACCCGACCTCGGCCTTGAACCACTGCCGGTCGCGGTCGATAAAATTGATCACCGCCACCGGCACTTCGCAAATCGCCGCGACCAGCGCGACGATGTCGTCGAACTCCTTTTCCTGCGGGGTATCGAGGATCCCGTACGCCCGGAGCGATTCGAGGCGGTCGTCCTGGCGGGGGTGCGGATGAGCGAGCATCGACCGCTCGTAGCAGCGAAGTCGCGTTGCACAAGCAGATACCTGTCGCCGAAACGACCGCGAACCTGCCAGCAGTTTCAAGCGTTTATCGCCCAGCACCGCTTGAATTGTCTGGCGCGACCGCAGGGACTACATCAGGGTTATGTACACAACCGAATTGCAGAAGAGCACTACTATCCAGTCGCTCGAGGATCCCAAGCTGGTCGCGGCCTTCGAGGCGCGGGTTGCGGCCGATGAGTTCATCGAGCCGAAGGACTGGATGCCGGAGGCCTATCGGCGAACGCTGACGCGGCAGATTTCGCAGCATGCGCATAGCGAAATCGTCGGCATGCTGCCGGAAGGCAATTGGATCGGCCGGGCGCCGACGTTGCGCCGCAAGGCGATCCTGCTGGCCAAGGTTCAGGACGAAGCCGGTCACGGGCTTTACCTTTACTGCGCGGCGGAAACGCTGGGTGTCAGCCGCGACGCGCTGACCGAGGCGCTGCTTGACGGCAAGGCCAAGTACAGCACGATCTTCAACTATCCGACGCTGACCTGGGCCGACATCGGCGCGATCGGCTGGCTGGTCGACGGCGCCGCGATCATGAACCAGGTGCCGCTGCAGCGGACCAGTTACGGTCCGTACGCCCGCGCGATGGTTCGCGTGTGCAAGGAAGAAAGCTTCCACCAGCGCCAGGGCTACGAGATCATGATCGCGCTCGCCAACGGCACGGCCGAGCAGAAGCGCATGGCGCAGGATGCGCTCAACCGCTGGTGGTGGCCGTCGCTGATGATGTTCGGTCCGCCGGACGAGAACAGCCCCAACACCGAGCAGTCGATGCGTTGGCGGATCAAGCGCGAAACCAATGACGAGCTTCGCCAGAAGTTCGTCGACATCACTGTGCCCCAGGCGGAGTTCCTAAACCTGACGATCCCCGATCCCGACCTGAAGTGGAACGAGGGCAAGCAGGCCTACGACTATGGCGAAATCGACTGGGACGAGTTTTACGCGGTGGTGAAGGGCGAAGGCCCGGTCGCCAAGGAGCGGATGAAGGCGCGCCGTGATGCCTGGGAGGAGGGCTCCTGGGTCCGCGAAGCGGCCGATGCCCATGAAGCCAAGCGCCGCGAAAGGAAGGCTGCGTGAGTGGCGACTGGCCGCTCTGGGAGGTCTTCGTCCGCAGCAAGGGTGGCCTTTCGCATCGTCACGTTGGCAGCGTTCATGCTCCTGACGCGCAGCTCGCGCTCCGGCACGCGCGCGACACCTACACGCGGCGCATGGAAGGGGTGAGCCTGTGGATCGTGCCGTCGGCCGAGATCGTCGCATCCGACCCTGACGAGGCCGGCGAATTGTTCGAACCCGCCGCCGACAAGATCTACCGCCACCCGACCTTTTACGAGATCCCGGACGAGGTTAAGCACATCTGATGCCGTCACTGCCGCCGATCCGGCCCGAGGACGAGGCTGTGGCGGAGCGCGCGCGCCCGCACGGCGCGTTCGACCAGCCCGACCTCGACCAGCACCAGTCCGCGCGCTTCGACTATCTCCTGCGGCTGGGCGACGATGCGCTGATCCTCGGCCAGCGGCTGAGCGAATGGTGCGGCCACGCGCCCGCGCTCGAAGTCGACCTCAGCCTCGCCAACCTCGCGCTCGACCTGGTCGGGCAGGCGACGCTGGCGCTCAACGAAGCCGGAACGTGCGAAGGCAAGGGGCGCGACGGCGATGCCCTGGCGTTTCATCGTGACGTGCTCGATTTCAAGAATTGCCTGCTCGTCGAGCAGCCGAACGGCGACTTCGCGCAGACCATCGCCCGGCAACTTCTCTATTCGACCTGGCAGCATATGCTGCTGCAAGGGCTGTGCGGTTCGTCGGACCGGTTCGTTAGCGAGTTCGCGGCCAAGTCGGTCAAGGAAGTCGCTTACCACCGCGAACTCGCGTCGGAATGGGCGGTTCGGCTTGGCGACGGGACCGAGGAGAGCGCGCGACGAATGGCAGCCGGGCTCGACTGGTGCTGGCGCTTCGTCCCCGAACTGTTCGAGGTCGACGACACGCTCAGCCGACTGATCGAACGCGGCGTCGCGGTCGACCCCAAAGCGTTCGAAGGCGCCTATCGCGAAGCGATCGGCAAGGTGCTTGCCGATGCCCGGCTTGAAGTTCCAGCCGACCAGCGCCCGATCCTCGGCGGCCGGCGCGGCCACCACAGCGAGCATCTCGGGCACTTGCTTGCGCCGATGCAGTTTCTTCAGCGCACCTACCCCGACGCGACCTGGTAAGCATGAGCAACCAGTTTCATTCGCTTCGTGTCGCGGAAGTGATTGCGGAGACCGCGGAAGCCAATTCCATCCGCTTCGAAATCCCGCCCGAACTTCGCGGTGCTTTCGCCTTCTCGGCCGGCCAGCATCTGACGTTGCGGGCCGACATCGGCGGCGAGGACGTTCGCCGGAACTACTCCCTTTGCACCGCGCCGCACGAGCAGGACTGGAAAGTTACGGTCAAGCGGATCGCCGGCGGCCTATTTTCGAACTGGATCGGCGACAATTTGCGCGCGGGCGACACGCTGGACGTCATGACTCCGCACGGCAGCTTCACGACCGATTTCGATGCGGGTCGGAAGCGCCATCTGGTCGGTATTGCCGGGGGTTCCGGGATCACGCCCGTCATGTCGCTGTTGCGCACGACCCTGGCCGAGGAGCCCGACAGCCGGTTCACCCTGTTGTACGGAAATCGCGACAGCGCTTCGATCATCTTTCTCGACGCGCTTGCCGACCTCAAGGATCGCTATCTTGGACGGCTCGAAATCTTTCACTTCCTGGCGGAGGAAGAAGGGGATTTCGACTTGTTCAACGGCATGCTCGACCGCGCCCGTTGCGATGAAGCGATCGAACTGCTGATCGGCGACCCGGCCAGCGTCGACGGCTGGTTCATCTGCGGCCCCGGGCCGATGATGGATTCGGCGGAAAGCGCCTTGGTCGACCGCGGAATCGCCCGCGAGCGAATCCACATCGAGCGCTTCACGGCAGACCGCCCGCCGGAATCGCTGGCCCGGGAAATGGCCGAGCTGCAAAGCAAGGCGGCGGGGATCGAAATGTCGGTCACGCTGGACGGCCGCACCCGGCGCGTACAGTTTTCGCAAGCCAACATCCTCGACAGCGCCCGAGCCTCCGGCCTGCCCGCGCCGTTCGCCTGCAAGGCGGGCGTCTGCGCGACCTGCCGAGCGAAGGTTACCGGCGGCAAGGTCGAGATGGCCGCACGCTACGGGCTCACCGACGAGGAAGTGGCCGCCGGCTACGTCCTGACCTGCCAGTCGGTGCCGGCGGGCGAGGGCGTCTCGATCGATTACGACGCCTAGCATTTTGCGCCGCTAGAGCTTTGCGCTAAGCCGCCCGAATGCTGACCCGCACCGATGAAATGGCGAGAAGCCTCGCCGATCTCCAGCCTGTCGCCAGCGATTCGCTGCTGCAACTGATCGCGCTGTGCAATGCCGATCCGCGGCCGGAGAAGATCGACGTCGGCGTCGGCGTGTTCCGCGACGGGCAAGGCAATACGCCCATCCTGAAGGTGATGAAGGAAGCCGAGCGCAGGCTCCTCGAAACACAGGAGACCAAGGCGTATCTCGGCAGCGCCGGCGACAAGAGGTTCGCCGAGCTTCTGCGCCCCGTCCTGCTTGGCGAACATGCCGACGACGACCGGATCGCGGGGGTGCAGACGCCCGGCGGCTGCGGCGCGCTTCGGCTGGGCTTCGAACTGATTGCAAACGCCAATCCGAAGGCGCGCGTGCTGGTCGGCACCCCGACCTGGCCCAACCATCCGCCGATCATTCGCGGCGTTGATCTCGAGATCGTCGAATATCCTTATTACGAGCGGGGCCAGGGCTCGATCCGGTTCGACGCGATGGCGGACGCGCTCTCGCGGGCCGAGCCCGGCGATGTCGCCCTGCTTCACGGCTGCTGTCACAACCCGACCGGCGCCGATCTGGATGAAGACCAGTGGCGGCGGGTGGTCGCAATCGTCGCCGAGCGCGGCCTGATCCCGCTGATCGACATTGCGTACCAGGGCTTCGGCCGCGGGCTCGACGAAGACGCGTTCGGCGTGCGGCTGATGTTGTCGACCTGCGACGAAGTCATCGTTGCGCAAAGCTGCGACAAGAACTTCAGCGTGTATCGCGATCGTGTCGGTTCGCTGTGGGTGAAGACGGCAAGCGCGGATACGACGGCAACCGCCATGGGACATGTTTTCCAGCTTGCCCGTGAAATGTGGTCGATGCCGCCCGATCACGGTGCCGCGGCGGTACGGATCATCCTCGACGACTCAGGCTTGCGCGAGCGCTGGCTGGTCGAGCTTGCGGCGATGCGCGACCGGATCAATTCGGTGCGGACGAAGATTGCCGCGGCCGATCCCCGGCTGGCCTTTATCGGCCGGCAATTCGGCATGTTCTCGATGCTGCCGCTGTCGACCGGGCAGGTGCTCAAGCTGCGCGAGGACAAAGCGATCTACATGGCAGACAGCGGACGCTTCAATGTCGTCGGCATGTCCGACGATCAGGTCGACACTTTTATTGCCGCCGTCGTGGAGGCGATGAATGGCTGAGGCCGACGCCGCCCGACTGACCGGAACGGCGGTCGATTGGCGGCGCATCGTGCGGCTTGTCCTGACCAGCCGCGAAATGGACCGGATCGAGGAGCAGGAGCTCGTTCCGGAAAAGAAGGTCCTGTATCAATTCTCGGCGCGCGGCCACGACATGGCCCAGGTCATGCTGGGCCTGCACCTGAAGGATGGCGACGCGGCCTGCGGCTATTACCGTTCGCGGCCGCTGCTGCTGGCCCTGGGCGTGCAGCTGGTCGAGGCGCTCGGGTCGGGCATGGGGCTGGCCGGCGGCTATTCGAACGGCCGCGATATCGGCGTCGTGTTCAACTATCCAAACCCAGGCGGCGCGCACGCCTTACCCATGTGCGGCGGCGTCGGCGCGCAATATACGCCGGCGGCCGGCTGGGCGCAGGCCATCGCTTACAAGAACAAGGTCCTGGGTGAAGGCCCGGACGATGCGATCGCACTGGTGCTTGGGGGCGACGCAAGCTGCGCCACCGGCGGCTTCTGGTCGGCGCTGACGATTGCAACGACCCAGCAACTGCCGCTGCTCATCTATATCGAGGACAATGGCTACGGCATCTCCGTGCCTTCGGAATATCAAACTCCGGGCAAGGACATCGCCGCCAACCTGGCCAGCTTCCGCGGCCTGACCATCTTCAACGGTGACGGTACCGAGCCAGACCAGGCGGGACAGTTGATCGAGGACGCGGTCCGCTTCGTTCGCGAGCAACGGGCGCCGGCGCTGCTCCGGCTGACCGTGCCGCGGCTGGAGGGGCATAGCGCGCAGGACACCCAAACCTACAAGAGCGAGGAAGAGATTGCGTCGGAATGGTCGCGCGATCCCTTGCCGAAGCTGAAGGCGCATTCGGGCCTGTCGGACCGCGACTGGAGCGAGATCGAGCGCGAGGTCGCGGCCGAAGTCGCGGCTGCCGTCGCCGAAGCGCAGGTTAGGGGCGTTTCAAATCCGGCCGATGTCACCGACCATGTCTTTTTCGACGGGCAGATGCAGGCGGTCGGTGGCGGCGCCGGCCTCGCCGTCGACAACAGCAGCAGCGAGCCTCGCCCCGAAGGCCAGCGGATCAACATGGTCACGGCCATCCGCAAGACTTTGGAGCAGGAGATTGAAGCCAACCCCAAGGTCCTGGTGTTCGGGGAGGACGTCGGGCCCAAGGGCGGCGTCCACGCGGTGACGCTTGGCCTTCAGGCGAAATTCGGCCTGGAGCGGGTGTTCGACACCTCGTTGAACGAGGAGGGCATTGTCGGCCGTGCGGTCGGGATGGCGCTGGCCGGGCTGATGCCGGTACCGGAAATCCAGTTCCGCAAATATGCGGAGCCGGCGACCGAGCAGATCCACGATTGCGGGACGATGCGCTGGCGCACCAACAACCGCTTCGCGGCCCCGATGGTGTTGCGGGTGCCGGGCGGTTTCTTCAAGTGCGGCGACCCGTGGCACAGCATGACCAACGAGGTCGAATTCGTCCACAACCCGGGCTGGAAGGTTGCAGTGCCGTCCAACGCGGAGGATGCGGTCGGCCTGCTGCGCAGCAGCCTGCGCGGCAACGATCCGGTGATTTTCTTCGAACATCGGGCGATGCTGGACGACAGCTGGGCCCGGCGGCCATGGCCGGGCGACGAGTACGTCCTGGAATTCGGCCGTGCGAAGAAGACACGCGAGGGCGGCAGGATCACCATCGTCACCTGGGGTGCGATGGTGCCGCGCTGCGAGGCCGCGGCGGAGGGGATCGAAGCCGACGTCATCGACTTGCGGACGCTGATGCCGTGGGATCGCGAGATGGTCCTTGAAAGTGTCCGCCGCACCCGCCGCTGCCTGATCGTCCACGAAGACCTGCGCACCGGCGGCTTCGGCGCGGAGATCGCCGCCGTTGTCGCGGACGAGGCGTTCCTCGACCTGGACGCGCCGGTCGCGCGGGTGACGATGCCGGACATTCCAAGCCCGCATCATCCGAAATTGCTGGAATGGGCAGTGCCGTCGGTCGAGCGCATCCGCGCCGAGATCGACCGGCTGGTGGGGTTCTGACGTTGATCGAAGTGCGCGTTCCCGATGAGCAGGAGGGCACCAAGGCAGTCGTCCGTGCCTGGCTGAAAAAGGTCGGCGAGACGGTCGCGAAGAACGACCCGCTGGTCGAGCTGGAAACCGACAAGGTCACCCAGGAAGTGCCGGCTCCGGCAGCGGGGGTGCTGAGCGAAATCCTGCTCGATACCGATGCCGAGGCGGTGCCGGGGGCGCTGTTGGGACGAATCACGGACGCTTCCCCGGCGCAGGCCGGGGCTGAAGAGGCGAAGCCTTCGTCTGCAAATTCCGAGAAAGCGGCTGACGCCGCTCCTGGGCCCCGGGCTGCGCCGGGGAACGCGGAAGCACGCCTCTCTCCCTCAGTCCGGCGCGCCTGCCTGCAGCACGGGATCGACGCTAGCCGCATCCCGGGCACCGGCCGCAACGGCCGTGTCACGCGCGAAGATGTCGACAAGGCGATCGCGTCGGCGACTGTCGTCAGTGTCGGCGCGCCTTCGACCGCGCAGCCGCGCCATTTCGCGGGCACGGACATCCCCCACGACCGGATGCGGCGGACGATCGCCGACAACATGGCGCGGGCGGTTGCGGACCAGCCGCATGTCACCGCCGTCTTCGAAGCCGATTTCAGCGCGATCGCCGCACACAAGGCCGCGCTTGCCGCGCGCGGCACGAAGCTCAGTTACACCGCCTACATCGTCAAGGCCGCGGCCGAAGCGATGGCGGTCGCTCCGGCGATCAATGGCCGTTGGGAAGAGGATCGGATCGCAATTTCGCCGACCATCGACGTCGGGGTCGGCACCGCGCTTGGCGAAAAAGGGCTGGTCGTCCCGGTGGTCAAGGACGCCGGCGCACTGTCGCTCGAGCAAATCGGCGCGAAGCTCGACGATCTGACCCGGCGGGCGCGGGAAGGGCGGCTGGATCGCGCCGACGTGTCGGGCGGCAGCTTCACCATTTCCAATCACGGCGTGTCCGGATCGCTGCTGGCCGCGCCGATCATCCTTCATCAGGGGCAGGCGGCCATCCTTGGCATCGGCAAGCTGCAAAAGCGCGTGGTCGTGCGCGAAGTCGGCGGCCAGGATGCGATCCAGGTGCGGCCGATGGCCTATGTGACGCTGACCATCGACCATCGCGTCGTCGATGGGCACCAGACCAACGCCTGGTTATCGCGCTTCGTCGAAACCCTCGAAAACTGGCCGCAGGCATAAGCATTCCCGCTGGCCGAGCGCGGCGTCGCTACGGAACCGTTACAAGCGTTGCGCGCTTCACCGGGCGTGAGCGGAACAACCCCTGCGACCGATGAGCGACGTTTCGTCCGTCGCGCGCTGATCGTCATTGCCCTCGGGGCGCTGACGTTCGTGCTGTGGAAGCTGCGTGCGGTTCTGCTGATGCTGTTCGGCGCGGTCGTGGTGGCAGCGATCGTCCGCGCCCTTGCCGACCCGCTCAACCGCTTCGCGCGCATTCCCAACGGGATTGCGGTGGCCTTGTCCGCACTCTTCATCTTCGGCGTGGCCGGCGGTTCGTTCTGGCTGATGGGATCGGAAATCACCGCCCAGTGGAATGTTTTGACCGAACGGTTGCCGCAATCGCTCGGCACGTTGAAGGCGTGGATCGAGGACCTTGGGCTGGGTGCCCAATTGAGCAATTGGCAAACCGCATTGAGCAGCGGCGACGGGATCATGTCGACCGCGAGCACCTTCGTCAGTTCGCTCGCCAATGCCGGCGCCAACCTGCTGATCGTCATCTTCGGCGGGATCTACATCGCCGCCGAGCCGAAATTCTATCGCACCGGGCTGGTCAAGCTGGTTCCCCAAGGCAAGCGCGCGATGATTTCCGAAGCGCTTCTGGAGTCGGAGCGAGCGCTTCGCCTTTGGCTCAAAGGGCAATTGATCGCGATGCTGGTCATCGGCCTGATGACCGGGGTCGGCCTGTGGCTGATCGGCGTCCCGTCGCCGCTCGTCCTTGGCATTTTCGCGGGACTCCTGGAGTTCGTGCCGTTCGCCGGGCCGATCATCGCCGCGGTCCCGGGCATCCTGATCGCGCTGACCCAAAGCACCGATCTCGCGCTGTGGGCGATCGGCGTTTACATCTTCGTCCAGCAGTCGGAAGCGTACCTGATCCAGCCGCTAATCCAGCAGTATGCCGTCGAGCTGCCGGCGGTGCTGCTGCTGTTCTCGCTGCTCGCCTTCGGGGTGCTTTTCGGCACGATCGGGATCGTGCTGGCCGCGCCGCTCGCCGTTGTCACTTATGTGATGGTCAAGCGCCTGTACGTGATCCAGACCCTGGACACGCCGACGCCAATCCCGGGCGAAAAGCAGACCTGATCGGCCCGGGTTTCGGTCAGCCGAAGGTGAAGGCGAATGCGCTAACCCCTGGATCGAGGAATTCGATGGTGAAGGTTCGCTCCCGCACGTCGCCGTCCTGTCGAACCAGCTGATACAGCCGTTCCTCGCGGACAACCCCGGTACCGTCGCCTGCGACATCGCTGCCGGCATCGCTGCCGGGCGCCTGCCCATCGAGCAGGACACGGAAGCGGACCGGCTTGCCGCCGGGCCCCGGCCCGAGCACCAGGTGCAGGTCGCGTGCGTGGAAGCGGAAGCTGATATTGCCGCCCGGCTGTTCAAGACGCGCGGATTGCGGCGACACTAGCCACCGGCCGGCCAGTCCCCACTGGTTAAGCGCCAGCCGTTGCGGCAGCACGTAGGCCTTGGGCTTGTCCTTGAGCATTCCGCCGGCCGAGACGAAATTCGCCGCCCGCCCGTAACCGACATAGGTCTCCCGCGACTTGAGCGCCTCGTAGGCTGCCGCGGCTTCCGCGCCGTCCCCGTTGACGTCCGCCATGCCGCCAGTGGGCGCGCGCCCGGCTTCGGCGAGCAACTGGCGGATGACCCGTTCCGACTGCTCGTAATTGCCTTCGCCGAAGTGATGGTAGCGAACCCGGCCCTGGGCATCGACGAAGTAATGCGCTGGCCAGTAGCGGTTGTTGAACGCGCGCCAGAGCTTGAACTCATTATCGAGGGCGACCGGGTAAGTAATCCCGAAGTCGGCGACGGCCTTCTTCACGTTGGCAAGCTGCCGCTCGAAGGCGAATTCCGGTGCGTGCACGCCGATGACCACCAGCCCATCGTCTTTGTAGCGTTGGTGCCAGGCGCGAACGTAGGGGATGGAGCGGATGCAGTTGATGCAGCTGTACGTCCAAAAGTCGATCACCACGACCTTGCCCTTGAGCTGTTCGCGCGTGAGCGGCGGAGAATTGATCCACGGGCCGATGCCGTCGAGCGACGGCAACTGGCCTTCGACCGGGAGAACGAGCTTCCCGCCGCTCGACTGGGTAGCGGTGGTCTGATCCATGCTCTCGATGCCCAGGCGCTTCGCCAGACCGGTCTCAAGGCTGGAAGTCTGCCCGCTCGACAGACTTGCGAGGACGCGCGTGTCGAGGCCGAGCGCAATCGCCGCGACGCCGATAAGCACGAGGACGCCAAGCACTTTCTTGACGATTTCGCCGGTGCCGATCGAACGCTTCATCCGGGCGAAGATCTTGCCGCCTGCGAGCAGCGCGAGCGCGAGCGAGGTTGCTGCGCCCAGCGCGTAGGCAAGAAGCAGCAAAGTGGTATTCGCGCCGGCGCCCTGAAGCGCCGCGGTCGTGAAGATGATGCCAAGGATCGGGCCGGCGCACGGAGCCCAGAGCAGGCCGGTGGCGACGCCGAGCAACAATGAGGAGCTGATGCTGCCATGGTTGCCGCTGCGCTCGGTCAGCCGCGACCCCCAGGCGACCAGCGGCCGGGTCATGCGGTCGGACAGGGACGGGAAGATTAGTGCGATTCCGAACAGCGCAAGCAGGGCGAGCGCCAGCCAGCGCCCGATTTCATTGGCTCGAACGGCCCAGCCGCCGCCGACCGCCGCGAGCGTCGCCACCAAGGCGAAGGTCAGCGCCATGCCGGCGAGCAGGGGCAGACCGCTGCGAATGAAGGGCTGGTCGCTGCGCGCGAACACGAAGGGAAGCACCGGCAGGATGCACGGGCTGAGAATGGTCAGGACCCCGCCAAGATAGGCGAGCAGCGCAATCAGCATGGACAGAAGCCTTTGACGGGAGCGATCTGGTCCCACCCCCGCAATGAACGCCGGCTGACGCGGTGGCGCACCCAAGAGGATTCGAACCTCTGGCCTCTGCCTTCGGAGGGCAGCGCTCTATCCAGCTGAGCTATGGGTGCTTGGGCGCCGACTTAGCGATGCTCGCCGCAGGCGGCAAGGAAGTCGTTGAGTAGCGCGTGGAGCTGGCCTCGCGCCGACCCCACCACCATTCCGACATGGCCTGCGGCAAGCTCTCGCCGTTGGCCGGCGGGGGCGGATCCCGCCGGCACGATGAGGTCCCGGCCGGCGCTGACGTGAAGCGCCGGGCACGGCAGGCGGTCGGTCATCGCCTTGCCCGCCACTTGCCAAAGGCCGGACCCGGGAAGGTCGGCTGCGAAAAAGCCCTGGATCAATTCCTGTGCGGCGGACGCCGGCAGCGGCTCACCCTGGTTGGCCCAATCCTCGAGGGTGAGGAACCGACGCTCCTCGTCGCTGCCCGGTTCGAGGGCGGCCAGCCGCGCAAACTTGGCTACGGTACGTTCGGGGTCGAGCGACCAGAAAGCCCCTTGCAGGACTTCCATCGGCAGGGCGCCCAACTGCGCTGCGGTCGCTTCGGCGCTGCTCCAGAGGCTCGCAAGCTGCTTGCGCGCGCTCTCGGGATAGGCGGAAAAGTACCACGGGGCCGCCACCGTTGCGACGCTGCTAACCGGGACCAATTGCGCAGCGGCGATCGCCATCGTCCCGCCAAGGCAATAGCCGACGACCGATGCTTTCCCCGCCAGGTCGGCGAGCAACGGGACGAGCAATTGCTCGACGTGGTCGGCGACATTGAGGTCGCGCCGCTCGGCTGCCGGTCCCCAGTCGAACAGCAGCACGGCCCGGCCGTCGCCGACGAGCGCATCGGCGAGGGAAACTTCGCGGTCGAGGTCGAGGATTTCGGGCGGGTTGATCAGCGAGGGGACGAGCACCACCGGCCGCCCGCTGCCGCCGCAATCCCGAAGGCTGGCGGGACCGGCCTGGGCGATGATCGGCCGCTGTCTCGGCTGGCTGGCTCGGTCGGCCTGCTCGTACCGATGCAGCCCTTTGAGCGCCTCGGCGGCGAGCTCCGGCCGGTCGCGCGACACCAGCCGCACGAGTTCAAGGAATAGCGGGAGGGGGCGCGGCGCGCGCGGCCGGGAAGGGCTTTGTTGCACCGCACTATCCACGAGTGGTAGGCTCTTCCTTCGGTTGTCCGGAGCAGTTCATGGCCAAGCCTAGCGTCAAAGTGACGATCAAGAAGTACGCGAACCGGCGGCTTTATGACACCGAAAGCTCCGCTTACATCACGCTCGACCGGCTGGCCGAACTCGTTCGTGAGGGCCGCGAGTTCGAAGTCGTCGATGCCAAGACCGGCGAAGACATCACCCGGCAAGTGCTGACCCAAATCATCGTCGACGAGGAAGCGCGCGGGTCGACCATGTTGCCGGTCAATTTCCTGAAGCAGTTGATCGGCCTGTACGGCAATTCGATGCAGGGCGTCGTTCCGCAATATCTCGAATCGGCGATGGACGCGTTCAAGCGGAACCAGAAGGCGATTACCGACGCCTTTGCCGGCAATGCGTTCGCCGACCTTGCCAAGCGCAACGCCGAAATGTTCGGCGGCCTTGGCGGGATGAGCGCTGGCGGCGGGGCATCGGATAAGGAACTTGAAGAATTGCGCGCGGAACTGGCCGCGCTGCAGCAGAAGGTCGATCGACTGTCCAAATGAAGCGTGCCCTAGTGATCCTTGCGGCCGCGATGCTGCTTCCTTCCACCGCCGCCGTGGCCCAGGTCGCGCCGGCCAGCGCGCCCGCCGGCGTCGTCAACGTCGACAGCCTGTCGCCGATTGGCGGGACCTGGACGTTCCGCAACTTTCCCGGCGGCAGCGAAGCGGCTTTCCGCGACGCTTCCGGCGCGCAGCCGTTCCTGATTCGCTGCAACCGGCCGACCCGGGTCGTGACCTTGGTCAGAACTGGCGTTCCCGCCGCCGCGCCCTTCATGTTCGTGTCGACCAGTTCCGCGGCGCGGCCGGTGGCGGCGCGTTTTGACCTTCCGTCGAGGACGTTGAGCGCCGATGTCGCCGCGAGAGATCCGTTGCTCGACGCGATTGCGTTCACCCGCGGTCGGTTTGCTACTTCGGCGACGGGCGCGCCGCTAATCGTCTTTCCAGCCTGGCCGGAACCGTCGCGCGTGATTGAGGAATGCCGAACTTAGGCTCGCACCGGCCAGTCGGCGGCAGCGCGAAGTCGAAGAAGATCGTCCAAACGCATTTGCATTACAAGACTTGTTCTTATGGCGTCGGCGATTCAATCTCACCGCAGCTTCAACGCAGCGAAAGGAGGTGATCCGATGTCTCATGGTTCAGCAGAGAGGTCGTCGGAAAGGGGTGTCTGTAAGCCGTAATCGGCTGGCAGACGGCCGCACCTTCGGCCGCTGACCATGTTCGAGGGGATCGTCGGCAACGGCGGTCCCCTTAAACTTGTCCCCTACATGCCAAAGGCCATGGTTTTCGCTGGCCCAACGGAACTCTCATTAGTTTCATGTGTCTAACGATATGATCCAAACAGGGAGGTTTGCGTGGCAAAATCAACCAGCCGGAAGTCATCGTCGACGAAACGGAAGTCAGGCGGCTCGGCCGCGAAGTCGAGCGGCTCCTCGCGCTCCAGCAGCTCCAGCGAATCCACCGTCGACAAGCTAGCCAAGGCGGCGATGAGCAAGGAAATGCTCGCTGCCGGCCTCGCCGCAGCAGCAGCGGCAATCAGCGCCAGCCCGAGCGCCCGCAAGAAAATTCGCGACGCCGGCCTCGACGCGGCGGACAGCGCTTCGTCGGCAGCAAGCTCCGTCATGTCCAGCGCGACCCGCTTGGGCTCGCTGATTGCCGAAGCGGTCGCCGATGCGGCGCAGCGGATGATGAGCGGAAAATGGGCCAGCGGCGACGACTCGTCGGGCGGCGGCACGTCGCGCTCGAGCGGAACCGCGTCGCGGTCCACGAGCAGCGCGCGCAAGAGTGCGGGCACGGCCAAGAAGCCGGGCACGGCCGCTCGCGCGTCGAGTGCCGGCGCGAAGGCCTCCAAAAGCGCGGCAAGCCCGTCGCGGAGTTCCGGGACGCGCGCGAAAAGCACGACTACGCGGGCCCGTCGAAGCACCGGTTCTGCGCGCAAGCCGAGCGGCCCCAAAGGGTCCGGCGGAAGCGCCAGCTAGGGTCGATTAAGCAGCTTGGCCGGCGAACTGCAGCCGCGCCAAGCTCGCGTACAGGCCGCCCTGCGCGTTGAGCGAGGCATGCGTGCCTTCCTCGACGATCCGGCCGCCGTCCATGACGATGATCCGATCCGCCGCGCGCGTCGTTGCCAGCCGGTGCGCGATCACCACGGTCGTCCGTGTCTTCATCAGCCGCTCAAGCGCTTCCTGAACCAATTGCTCGCTGTGAGCGTCGAGCGCCGAAGTCGCCTCGTCGAGCAGGAGCAGGGGCGCATCGAGGAGCAAGGCGCGGGCGATGACGATGCGCTGCCGCTGCCCGCCGGACAGTCGCGCGCCGCCTTCGCCGAGGAAGGTGTCGTAGCCGTCGGACAGTTGGTCGAGGAATTCGTGCGCGTTGGCCGACTTAGCCGCTTCGATGATCTCGGCATCCGTGGCGTCCCAACGGCCGTAGCGGATGTTGTCGCGGGCCGAGGCGGCGAAGATGATCGTTTCTTGCGGAACCAGCGCAATTCGGCTGCGCAATTCCGTCGGGCTCGCGTCGCGAAGGTCGACGCCATCAAGGGTGACCTGCCCTTCCTGCGGATCGTAGAAGCGTAGCGCCAGCTGGAACAACGTCGACTTTCCCGCACCGGACGGGCCGACGACCGCAACCGTCTCGCCCGGCCGGATCGACAGGGTGAGGTTGTGCAAAGCCTTGTCTTCGGGGCGCGTCGGATAGCGGAAGGTGACGTCGTCGAAGGCAAGCGCGCCGCGCCCCGGGATCGGCAGGGGCCGCGGCGTTTCCGGTGCGCGAATCTCCGGCCGGGCCTCGATCAGTTCCTGGATACGCCCGGCCGCACCGGAGCCGCGCAACAGGTCGCCATAGACTTCGGTCAGCGCCCCGAAGGCGCCGCCGACCAGCACCCCGGTGAAGACGAAGGCAGCGATCGCGCCCCCGGTCATTCGACCCGCGGCGACGTCGGTCGCGCCTTCCCAAAGGATCAGAACGATGGCGCTGAAGACGAGCGCGATGACCGTGAACGTCATGACCGCACGCAGCAGGAAGCGCCGGCGCGCAATTCCGAAGGCGAGCTCCACGGTATCGCTGAAGCGGTGAAGCTCGCGCTCTTCCTGCCTGAAGGCCTGGACGACCTTCATCGCGCCGAGCGTCTCCGAAACCGTCGACCCGACATCGGCGATGCGATCCTGCGATGAGCGGCTGAGCGCACGAATTCGCCGGCCGAACAGGACGACCGGCCCGAAGATCAGCGGAATCCCAACCAGCAGCATGCCGGCAAGCTTGGGCGACAGCGCGAAGAGGTAGATGATCCCGCCCACGCCGGTCG
This sequence comes from Sphingomonas sinipercae, assembly GCF_011302055.1. NCBI lineage: Bacteria > Pseudomonadati > Pseudomonadota > Alphaproteobacteria > Sphingomonadales > Sphingomonadaceae > Sphingomonas > Sphingomonas sinipercae. The sequence goes on along the minus strand of NZ_CP049871.1, from coordinate 1,544,486 downwards.
CGATATTGCGCAGCGCAAAGGAGACGCTGGATCCGACGACCTGCTCGAGCAGGGTGGTATCGGCGGTCAGGCGCGAGGCGATCTCCGAAGGGCGGTTCTCTTCGAAGAAGCGGGGCGGCAGCGTGAGCAGGTTGCGCTGCACCTTGATGCGCAGGTCGGCGACCGTGCGCTCGCCGATCCAGGACACGAAATAAAAGCGCATGGCGGTCGCGATGGCCAGCACGATCACGATCATCAGCAGGTAATGGAAGGCCTCGCCGACGCTCGCGGAATTGGCGCCGGCGCTGCCGAAGCCGCGATCGATGACTCGCTTGAACCCATAAGGGATCGCCAGCGTCGCGGCCGATGACAGGCACAGGAAGAATAATGCGGCGGCGATGCGCTGCGGGTACCGGCCGGCAGCACGCCAAACGAGCATCAGATTACCGATATTGCCTCGCGGCTTCTCGTCCTTCGCTTGGGCCATGGCCGCGCCCTAGCAGTGCCGCTGCCCAGGCTCAATTCAGGCAAGCCGCTGTTGCAGTGCAGCATGACGCTTGCGCTGGCACAAAATGGCGGTCACATCTGTTGATGGGCGAGAGGACACACAGCCGAATGCTTTACGACGCTTATGAAATGCAGCGCTCGCTGCTTGCCGGAGCAAGCAAGTGGGCGGGGATGAGCGCCGGCTGGCTCAACAATCCGTCAAACCCGCTCTCTTATGCTTCGACCAGCCCGCTGATCGCCGCGAGCCTGGATGTTTTCGCACATGCAGCAGCAACGCGCGGCAAGCCCGAATTCGGCCTGGCCTCGACCAAGGTCGCGGGCCGCAAGGTCGCGGTGCATGAGGAGATTGTCCTGCGCAAGGCATTCGGCCAGCTCAAGCATTTCGCCCGCGAGGGCGTCGAAGACGGGCCGCCGCTGCTGATCGTCGCGCCTATGTCCGGCCACTTCGCGACCCTGCTTCGGGGCACTGTCGAGCGCATGCTGCCGCGGCACGACGTTTACATCACCGATTGGCGCGACGCGAAGCTGGTGCCGCAGGACGAAGGATCGTTCGATCTCGACGACTATGTCGATTATTTGATCGAGTTCCTGGAGCTGATCGGGGAACGGACCGGGCAACGGCCGCACATGATCGCGGTTTGCCAGCCTTCCGTCCCGGCTTTCGCCGCGACCGCGCTGATGGCGGCTGACAAGAACAAGTGGCGGCCCCGGACGCTGACGATGATGGGCGGGCCGATCGATACGCGGGAAGCGCCGACGGCGGTCAACACGCTGGCGACCGAACGGCCGCTGGGCTGGTTCGAAAACAACGTCGTCGCATCGGTGCCGCTTTATTACCCGGGCGGGGGCCGCAAGGTTTACCCTGGCTTCCTGCAGCTGGCCGGGTTCATGACCATGAACCTTGGCGGGCACCTCGTCAGCCACTGGGAAATGTTCAAGCACCTCGTGGCCGGCGACGAGGAAAGCGCCGACGCGACCAAGGCATTTTACGACGAATATCGATCGGTCGCCGACATGACGGCGGAATTCTACCTGCAGACGGTCGACGTCGTGTTCAAGCGGCACCTGCTTCCGCGCGGCAAGTTGACCCATCGCGGCCGCAAGGTCGATCCGACGGCCATTCGCGATACCGCGCTGCTGGCAATCGAAGGCGAGCGCGACGACATCTCTGGGCTTGGGCAAACCAAGGCGGCGCTTGGGCTGGCGACGAAACTGCCCGCCGCGGACAAGCAATATTATATGGCGGAGAAGGTCGGCCATTACGGCATCTTCAATGGCCGCCGCTGGCGCGACAAGATCGCCCCGGTGGTCGACGACTGGATCGCAAGCCACCGCTAACGTCTTGATCGGCTTGAAATAAGCAGCCCGGTCACCACATTTCTGCTGGTTGTAAACAAGCGAAAGGAGGTGGTCTGATGTCTCATTGTCCAATGCCGAACGTGGCCCAGGTGAGCGCAGCCTCCGCGGAGGTTTCTGCTTAACGCCAGACCACCCTGGCTAGGCAATGGAAAGGCCGTCCGGGCGACCGGGCGGCCTTTTTTTTGCGGCAGCGCCTCGCGGGATGTTCAATCCGCGTTGGCGATCGCTTCCTCGACCATTCGCGCCCAGGTCTCCACGTCGCCGACGCCGGCCATCTGCTGGTCGGGTTCGCGCATCGTGTGGAGCACGGCGATGGCCTGATTGACATGCTCCGGCCAGACCTTGTCGATCTTCTCCGCGGCGGACGGGTCGCTGCCTTGCGCATTGCTGCTGTGCGCCTCGGCGGCGAGCACGCGTGCAATCCGTTCAACCAATGGCTTTTCTGATGTCGGCATTGTTCCGCTCTCCTCTATGCCATGACAACACGCGTCGAGCGATGCGGTTCAACGCGGCGCGCGGGGTGCCGGTGCGGGCAGGAGCCGCTTGAGCAGTCGCCTGGCGGCAAGCGCAAGCCAAAGCGAAAGGATCACCAGTATCGCCGCGATCGCCGCTGCCGCGATCGGGTAGCTGACCGCCAGCGCGAACAACCCCCCGGTCGCAACGTCTTCGGCGGTTGAAACCACTACGTTGGATACCGGCTCGGGACTGGCATTGACGACCGTCCTCGCCCCGGCCTTGCCGACATGGGCGATCAAGGCGCCGCCTCCGCCGAGGAGGAAGCTCGCGACCTGCCAGGCCGGGTTGCCCGCGTCGACGATCGCGAGCGCGAGCAAGGCGCCGCCAAGCGGGCGCACCAGGCTGTGAATCCCATCCCAGGCGCTATCGACCCAGGCGATCTTGTCGGCAAAGAATTCCGCAATCGCACCGGCACCGGCGATCCCGATCACCCAATTGCTGGCGAGGACGTCCAAGGCGTCGAGCTGCTCCGGCGAGCCGATCCAGCCGAACTGCATCGCCAGGCCGGTGGCGAAAGTGACCAGATAAAGCCGCCAGCCGGCAAGCAGGCTGACGGAGGAGGCGAGGGCGACAAGTTCGACAGCGCTCATGCCCGTTCGCTTACCACGATCCGCCGTTCGTCGAAAAACCATTCGCCTATTTGCGCGCATAAGCTACAAATGTAGCGAATCGAACAGGAGGTCGTTATGACTCATCGCCACACGCTGATTTTCTTCGCCGCCGCCGGGCTCACCTCCGCGGCATTGCTGCTGCCGACGTCCGGACTGCTCGCGCAGAACTGGACCACAGTCACCAATGACCGGTACCCGATCGTGACCGGCAGCGGCCGTGTGGTCCAGCAGGTGCGGCCGGTTTCCGCGTACCAGCGGGTTGAGACAGCAGGCTCTGCCGATGTTCAAATTCGGTTCGGCCCGCGGCCATCGCTGATGATCGCGGCTGACGACAACATCCTGCCATTGCTGACGACTCAGGTGCGCAACGGCACCCTGCACCTGGGCAACCGCGGTTCCTTCCGGATGCGTGGGCCGATCCGCGTTTGGATTACGACGCCCAGCCTCGATTCATTCGAATCGTCGGGCAGCGGACAGGTGACGATCAACGGCGTCAACAATCGGCGGCTGGCGCTGACCTTCAATGGGTCGGGCGGTGTCCAGGCCACCGGCCGCACGGGCAACCTGTCGCTGGACATTCACGGATCGGGCAGGGCCGCGCTCGCCGGCCTGGTCGCGCAGAACGCGAAGGTCGGACTTTACGGCAGCGGCGACGCCACGGTCCGCACTCCCGGAACCCTCGACGCGCAGGTCTTCGGCTCCGGCACCATCCGTTATGTCGGCCGTCCGTCGAACCTTCGGCAGCAGCGGTTTGGAAGCGGGCGCATCATCCCCGCCAACCGCGGCTAGGGAGCTATAGGACCTCGAACAGGCCGGCGGCACCCATGCCGCCGCCGACGCACATCGTGACGACGATATGCTTCACGCCGCGCCGCTTGCCCTCGATGAGCGCGTGCCCGGTCATCCGCGCACCGCTCATTCCATAGGGGTGGCCGATCGAGATTGAGCCGCCGTCGACGTTGAGCCGGTCCTCGGGAATGCCGAGCTGGTCGGCGCTGTAGAGCACCTGCACCGCGAACGCCTCGTTGAGTTCCCACAGGCCAATGTCGTCGACCTTCAGGTCGAAGCGGTCGAGCAACTTGCGCACCGCATCGATCGGGCCGATCCCCATCTCGTCGGGCTCGGTCCCGGCGACCGCCATCCCGACGTAGCGGCCCATTGGCGCGATCCCGCGGCGCTGGGCTTCGCCTGCTTCCATCAGGATGCACGCAGAGCTTCCGTCGGACAGTTGGCTGGCATTGCCGGCGGTGATCGACGTGTCGGGGCCAAGCACGGGGTTGAGCGCTTTCAGGCCTTCGATCGTCGTATCGGCGCGATTGCCCTCGTCCTTGGACAGGGTGATTTCCTTCTGGGAGACGGCGCCCGTCACCTTGTCCTTGACCATCATCGTCGTCGTGACCGGCACGATCTCGTCGTCGAAGCGGCCCTCGGCCTGCGCCACGGCGGTGCGCTGCTGGCTCTTGAGCGCATATTCGTCCTGGCGTTCGCGCGCGATCCCGTAACGCTGGGCGACGGTCTCCGCGGTCTGAAGCATCGGCATGTAGACATGCTTGTGCATCGCGACGAGCGAGGGGTCGGGCGCGATCCGCATTTCGGGGGTCTGCACCATCGAAATGCTGTCCTGGCCACCAGCGGCGACAACCTGCATCCGGTCGGTGATGATCTGCTTGGCGGCGGTGGCGATCGCCATCAGGCCGGACGAACACTGGCGGTCGATCGTCATTCCCGACACGCCCACCGGGCAACCGGCACGAAGCGCGACCATGCGGCCGATATTGCCGAACTGCGTGCCTTGCGTGAGCACCGCGCCCCACACGACGTCGTCGATTTCGCCCGCGTCGATCCCCGCGCGTTCAATTGCCGGCTTCAGCGAGAAGCTGCCGAGCGTCGGTCCCGGAGTCGCGTTGAAGGCGCCCTTGTAGGCACGGCCGATCGGCGTTCGGGCGGTCGAGACGATTACGGCGTCGCGGGGCATTTTGGTCTCCTCAGGTGGCCAGCAGGGTCAGCCAGATAGCCGACAGAGCGGGTTTGTCTTCGCCTTCTATCTCGACAGTGACGGCATGTCGCAAAAGTATTTGGCCGGGCGCGCGCTCCGCGATATTTTCCAGCGTGAAGCGGCCGCGCACGCGTTTGCCGGCGTGGACCGGGCCGAGGAAACGGACTCGCTCGAGCCCGTAATTGACCGCCATCTTCAACGTATCAGGCACCAGCATCACGTCCGCCGCCATCCGGGACAGCAGCGACAAGGACAGGAAGCCATGAGCGATGGTGCCGCCGAACGGTGTCTGCGCAGCGGTCGCTGGATCGACGTGGATGAACTGCCGGTCTTCGGTCGCGTCGGCGAAGGCGTCGATGCGCTGCTGGTCGACAACGATCCAGCCGGAGACGCCGACCTCGCGGCCGATCATCGCCCGGATGTCCTCGGCCGGCGCAATCGGCATCAGGACTGGGCCGGCGGGGTTGCGTAGGGCATCACCAGCGTGCCGTCCGGCGCCGCGGTGAACGTCGTCTGCGTCGGGTAAGCGAATTCGATCCGATCGCCCGCGAAGGCTTCGATGATCGCCATCATGATCGCGGTCCGGTGCGCGCCGATAATGTTGGGGTCGAGGCTGGCGACATCGTAGACTAGTTCATGGTCGAGGCTCGACGGACCGAAGCCGGTCATTACGCAACGCACGAAGGTGCACCCGGGCTCGGCGGCGACGCAGCTTTCGGCAATCTCGCGCAGGCGCCGCAACTGGTCGGCGCCGGTTTGATAAACGACCCCGAAGTTGAGCGTATTGCGGCGGGAAAGACCCTCCGCCAGGTTGCGGATCTCCTGATCCAGCAGCTTGGTGTTCGACATCACCAATTGCTCGCCCGAAAGCGCGCGCATCCGGGTGGTCTTCAGCCCGATCCTTTCGACTGTCCCGGTGCTGCCACCGTAACTGATCGTGTCACCGCGGCGGAATGGCCGGTCGAACAGGATTGCCAGAGCGGCGAACAGGTCGGCGAAGATGCCCTGTGCCGCCAGGCCGATGGCGATGCCGCCGATCCCGAGGCCTGCAACCAGCGCGGTGACGTTGACGCCCAGATTGTCGAGGATGACAATCCCGGCCACTGCGAACAGCGCGACGCTGACCAGCACGCGAACGACCGTCCGGGCATTGCCGAGCGTGCTTTCGCCCGGATCGTCGCCAATCTGCCGCCCGATGATCCCCATGATCAATTCACGGACCCAGGCGGCCGTCTGCAGCGCGGCGACGATGATGAAGGCGATATCGACCAGTCGCCCGACGCGGGAAGGAGGTGCGGTGTAGCTGGCCACGATGTCGAGCGCGGTCACGACCATGAACAACAGGCTGGTCTTGGCCAGGACTCGGCCGATCACCGATCGCCAGGTGCGGCAATGCGGGTCGTTGGCGATGATCCGATGCCCGACACTTCGCAGCATCAGCATCAGCGCGACAAGGGCCAGTGCGACCGCCAGCCCGATCAACAATTCCGTGCTGTTCTGCGACAGCCAGGCCGCGGTCCTGCCCGGCCAGGTGATGCGCTCATTCATGGCATCGGGTCATGACCGCAGGAGCGAATGGAAATCAAGCAGCCGCCGGTTGGGATTGTCTTGTGACCTTCCGCTTCCGGCGCTTCCCGCTGCGCGCGAGAAAGTCGAGCAGGCCAACTTCAGCACTCGATAGCCGCTTGCGCGCGGCCGGCGCACCCTGGCCGTTAAGCGGGTCGCGTGGATCGTCCTTCAATGCCTCGAGCAACTGCGGATGGACGTAGCTCTTGCGGCTGATCGCTGCCGTGTTGCCAAGCGCCTCGGCCACCGGCTCGATCACGGTCTTCAGGCTGATCCGGGCGTTCTCGACCTTCTCCAGCATCTGTTCGAAGGCGATGACGCTCGCGCCCCAGGTGCGGAAGTGCTTGGCGGTGAAATCGCCGCCAGTGGCGCGCTTGATGTAATCGTTGACGTCGCCCGACGCGATCGGCCGCGGCTCGCCGTCGTCGTCGAGATATTGGAATAGCATTTGGCCGGGCAGGTCCTGGCAATGCTTGCAGATCCGCTTGAGCCGGCTGTCTGTGATCCGCACTTCGTGGGCGATCCCGTGCTTGCCGGTGAAGCGCATCATCAGCGCGCTGCCTTTGCGGCGAAGGTGGCGGTTGCGAAGCGTCGTCGCCCCGAAGCTCTTGTTGGTCCGGGCATATTGTTCGTTGCCGATCCGGATGTGCTCGGTATCGAGGAGCCTGACCACAGCGGCCAGCACCGTATCGCGGTCGAGCTTGCGCCGCTTCAAATCCTGTTCGACACGGCGGCGAAGGCGCGGAAGCTTCTTCCCGAAATCCAGCAACCCATCATATTTCGCTTGCTCGCGCTTTTCGCGAAAGAGCGGGTGGTATCGATATTGCTTGCGTCCGCGCGCGTCGACGCCGGTGGCCTGCAGATGGCCGTTGGGTTTGGCGCAGAACCATGCCTGTTCGTAAGCGGGGGGAAGGGCGATCGCGTTTAACCGATCGATCTCTTCGCGATCGGTGATCCGCTTCCCGTCCGCGTCGAAATAGGCCCAGTACCGGCCCATCCGCTTGCGCGTGATGCCTGGCTCCGTGTCGCTGCTATGCCGGAGCATTACGCCCCCGATCCTTGTGTCATGGCAGGCTAAGCGAGCGGCGGGGACGCCGGTTCCTGCGGCGCACTGACCCAATGTCGAGTTTTGGCTAACGGTCTGGCAAGGTTTGCGGCCTAGCGATGGCTCCATGATCCGGAAGCTGTTCCACCTCCTCTTCGATCTGGTCGCCGCAGGCTCGCTTGGAGCGGCCGTGTGGTACGCGCTTTCGAGCGTCGTTCACCTGTCGCCGATGTACGCCATCGCTGGCGGCGCCGCCGTCGCCATTCGAATCGCCGCCGGGCTGCTGCGGCTCCCGCGCGACGTACGCAAGATGACGCCCTTTGCGCTGGCGCCGCTCGAATTCGCGCAGGAGGAGGAAGCGCTGCTCCTCGACAGGCCGATTGAAATCCAGCCGGGCTCCCGCGTGGTGCGCCTGCTGCATGCGATCCCGAGCCCCGGTGAACTTCACGAGACGATCGAGCGGCACCTGCAGGCGGCGCGGCCCAAGGCCGATGACGCTGAAAAGCTCAGCGATGCCATTGCCCAGCTGCGGCGCGCGATCCGTTAGTCCGTCGCCACCGTCAACGCTTCAATTTCAAGCCAGATGGACCCGTCGGCGTCGCGGCGAGGTTCGTCGCGCACGGCGATGTCGGCCACGAGATGCCCTGGGATGTGAAACTCGGCCTCGCTCAACTCGCGGGTGAGGTCCGCTTCAACCGCGCCGGCATCGGGCCCGCTGATGCGAAGCGCGAACGAATGACGTTCGCCGACGAAGGTGAGCGATTGCCAGTCCGTCGAGCGGAATTCGGTAAGCAAAACCCTATCGCGATTCACGTTGGCGCGGGCGAGTAAGGCACGGAGCAACCCTGCGGCCGCCGGCGAAAGAGCGAGCCGCATCATCGGCCCATCTCCAGGTAGCGGCGCACGCGTGCGATGGTCTGCGGGCGCGGCTCCCGTCCATTACGGAGATCAAAAACAAAGCGCGGATCACCAACGACTTCGCGACCGAATCGTGTAGGCGCGATCTCCGTCGCGCGAAGAAACTTCTCGACTTCCCTAAGCAAAAACACTCTTCATTCCCCAGCTCAAATCGACTCGGCTGCCCATCCATTCCCAACGCATTTCCTACTTGTCTAGGCGGTTTCCTATAATTAAACATGAGAGAACCATGAACAGTGACGCACGCGCAGTGCTTGAACGCCTCTGCCTCGAACGCGGCGAGGATTTTGCCGGTCTCTCGCGGATGTTGGGGCGAAATCCCGCTTATATTCAGCAGTTTGTCCGGCGCGGCGTGCCGAAGAAGCTAAAGGAGGCGGAGCGGCGCAAGCTCGCGCGCTACTTCTCCATTCCCGAGTCGATGCTCGGCGGTCCCGACCTGCCGGACGAAGTGGCTTCCGGCCTGGTTGCTGTCCGCCGGACGCTTGTGCAGGCATCGGCAGGACCAGGCGCGATCCCGGCCAGTGAGACTTCGCGCCCGTACTTCGCGTTCGACGAAAGGTGGCTGCGCGCGTTGAGCGCGTCCAACACCGGCCAGTTGTCGATCATTCGAGTCGAGGGCGATTCGATGGCGCCGACGCTCAATGCCGGCGACGACATCCTCGTCGATGCGGGCGATTGCGCGGAGCGGCTGCGGGACGGAATCTACGTCCTTCGTGCCGACGACGTGCTGGTGGTCAAGCGGCTTGCGATTCATCCGGCCGGCCGCCGCGTGACGGTTCAGTCTGACAACCCCGCTTATCCCGATTGGCCGGATTGCGCGCTGGACGACATCCACTGCATCGGTCGCGTCATCTGGGTGGGCCGCAAGCTTGGCTGAGGCTTAGCGCCGGCGGTCGACCAGCCAGACGATGACGGCGATGACGATTCCGGCGCCAGTGCCAAGGATGACCCCGCGAATCGCATCGCCGGTCGCCAGCCCCGCCAGGAAACCCAACAGGATCGCGACCATCAAAAGGCAGCCGCCGGCGATTGGAGTGCGTTGCATGACGGCGGCTGTGTCCGAAGCCATCGCTCGACTCAAGCGAAAGCGGATGGTCAACGGTGCGTTGACGATGCTTGTGTGCAGAAGCGAAACCGGGCCGCGGTTAAGCACGCACCATGCTTGTCGCCTTTATCTCCGGGCGCCCCGCGCTCAACGACGCTGCCGAGCTCATTCGGGCATTTGGCGACGACGCAGCGCTCGAGGCCGCGGCCCGGGCGGAACGCAGCCGCGACAACGACAATCTGATTGGCTTTTGCCACTGGCGGCAGATCGAGCGGGTGATTGTCAGCCTCGCGTGCGACGAAGTGGTCGGGACCATTCACTAAAAGTCCTCATTGGTCTGGCGCGGTTCAGGTCGCGCCACTAGTCTGGCCGAATGAAAGCGAGCGGGGTGAACGGGCAGGCTGCCGGCCTGCGCCTCGCCCGAACCTGTCCATCGACGACGATGCGGCTGCTGGGCGCGGCGGCATGGCTTTGCGTGCCGCTCTCGCCGCTCAGCGCGCAGCAGGCCCAGGCCGATCCCCAGGAAGCGCCCCTGGACCCGAACGCTCCGTTGGACCCAATGACCGATATCGGCGTCGACTGGCCGGACCTCACGAACCTGCCGGCGGAACAGCCCAGGCTCGATGCACCGGTCGTGGACGAGCCGGGCAGGCAAGCGGCGACGATTCTCGATCCTAATGCGCGGCGGCAATATTCGATCGGGATCGAGGGGCTCGATCGCCTCAGCAATCCCGATGACCTGGTCAACAGCTTCGAAGAGCAATCGGTGCTTTTCGCCTCGCGCAAGGACGAAGCGAACGCGGCCCAGCTTCAGCGCCGGTCCGAGGCAGACGCCGAACTGCTGACCGAACTGCTTCACTCGCAGGGCTTTTACGACGCCGAAGTCACTACGAGGATCGAACCGCGCGGTGCCGCGATTGCCGTCACGCTGGCCGCCGAACCGGGCGAGCGATACCGGTTCCAGTCGGTCGCGTTGCCAGGCATCGCGAGCGCGGGCGCCGAAGCGGATGCGCTGCGTTCAACCTACGGGGTTCGAGCAGGCGACCCCGTCGTCGCCGCCGACGTCATCGCCGCCGGCGTCGACCTTCAGGTTGCGCTTGGCGAGCGGGGCTATGCGCTTGCCCAGGTGGGCGAACGCGAAATTGTCATCGACCATGAAACGAAGCTGGCGACGCTGACCATCCCTGTGACGCCGGGACCGGTGTCGCAATTCGGTGAAATCCGGGTTGCCGGGGATCCGCCATTCAGTGCGCATCACGTCGCCGAGATCGCCCGCTTTAGCAGCGGCGACCGCTTCGAACGCGACCGCGTCGACGACCTGCGGCGCGCGCTGGTCGCCACCGGCCTGGTCTCCACCGCCGATATCAAGGTCGTTCCCGCAGCCGCCAACCGCGTCGACCTGTTGGTGACGATGCAGCCGGCGCCGCCGCGCACCGTGGCGGGGGAACTTGGCTACGGCACCGGCGAGGGGCTTCGTGCCGAAGCGAGTTGGCAGCACCGCAACTTCATCAGGCCGGAAGGGGCGATCACCGTCCGCGGAATTGCCGGGACCCGCGAACAATTGTTGGGCGTCCAGTTTCGGCGCAGCAATTTCCACCGGCGCGACCGCGCGCTCAACCTGCAGCTTGCCGCGAGTAACACGAAATTCGATGCTTACCGCGCGCGCACCGTCCTGCTCGCCGCCAACATCGAGCGGCAGAGCAACATCATCTGGCGCAAGAAATGGACGTGGAGCGTGGGGGCCGAGTTGCTCGCCACCGACGAACGCGGCGTCTTTACCGATCCCGATACGAAGCAGACCCGAACGTTCCTGATCGCGGCCCTTCCAGCCGAGCTGCGGTACGATGGGAGCGACGACCTTCTCGATCCGACCAGCGGGTTCCGCCTGGGCGCTCGGGTGAGCCCGGAATTGTCGGCCCGCGAAGGCTCGTTCACCTACGGCAGGGCGCAATTGGACGGCAGCGCCTACCGCCGCGTTCGCGCCGATACGGTGCTCGCCGGGCGAATCCGGCTCGGCACGATCGTCGGTGCGGATGCCGCCGAACTCGCACCGTCGCGCCGGCTTTATTCGGGCGGCGGCGGATCGGTGCGCGGTTATGGATATCAGCGGCTCGGCCCGCGCGACTTGGCCGGCGACCCGGTCGGCGGTCGCGGCCTTGCGGAGTTTTCGCTCGAAGCGCGCGTTCGGCGCGGCAATTTCGGGTTCGTGCCGTTCCTCGACGGCGGCACGCTGACGAGCGACATCCTGCCGAACGTCAGGGGCTGGCAGCTCGGCGCGGGTCTGGGCCTGCGTTATTATTCCTCGTTCGGCCCGATCCGGGTCGATGTCGGAACGCCGCTCAACCGCCGGGAAGGCGATAGCCGGATCGCGGTGACCGTCTCGCTCGGCCAAGCTTTCTGATGGCTGAGGCGGTGGCCGAGGCGGACGGCGTGCCGCCGCGCGCGCCTTATCGGTTGAAGCGGAGCTGGGGACGGCGGCTGGCGCAGGAAATGGCGGCCCTGTTGCTGGGGCTGGCGATGCTGCTGGCGATTGCCCTCGTGCTGCTCGACACGGCGCCGGGTCACCGTTTCGTCGTCGATCGGCTTGCGCGGGTTGAAACCGCTTCGGGGCTGAAATTCAGGATCGGCCGGATCGAAGGGTCGATCTTCGGCAAGTCGCGCCTCAAGAACGTCACCATTCTCGATTCGCGCGGCGTGTTCTTCACCGCTCCGGAAATCGCGTTGGACTGGTCGCCGGGGGCCTGGCTGTACAACAGCCTCGACATTGAAAGCGTTCGCGCGCCCAAGGCGACCCTGATCCGGCTTCCCAAACTGCGGCCGAGCGGGCGCTCCGGGCCGATCCTGCCTTCGTTCGACATCCGCATCGGGCAGCTGACGGTCGACCGCCTGGAATTGCAGCGAGGGGTGACTGGAACGCCGCGCGTCGGCAGCCTTAGCGGACAGGCCGACATTCGTTCGGGCTTTGCCTCGATCCGCCTGAATGCGGCGGTCGAAGGGACCGACCAGCTCGCGGTAAAGCTCGATTCCGAGCCGGATAGGAACCGCTTCGACCTGGAGGCCCGGGTCCGTTCGCGCGCCGACGGCGTGCTGGCGAAGATGGTAGGCTGGAAGCTGCCGATCGATTTGGTGGTAACCGGCGACGGCGACTGGTCGAAGTGGCGGGGCTCCGCGGCCATGAACCTGTCGGGCCGGCCGGCCGCGCGCCTTTCGCTCAATGCCGATAACGGCCGTTTCGGCCTGGCCGGCGTTCTTTCCCCAAGCCAGTTCCTCAAAGGGCGGCTCATGCGATTGACGTCGCCGAGCGTGCGGGTGCGGGGTTCCGCAACGCTCAGCGATCGCATCCTTGACGGGCAATTGGTGCTCGGTTCGCGGGCGATGACCGCGGCGGCGCGCGGCGCACTCGACCTTGGCAACAATCGTTTCCGGGGAGTCAGGGTAGGCTTCGACCTGCTCCAACCGCCCGCCCTGTTCGCCAACATGCGCGGCCGCAATGTGCGGTTGCTGGTCACCCTCGACGGCCCCTTTGCAACCGCCAATTATGCGTATCGGCTGACTTCGCCGAACCTTGCCTTCGACAACACCGGCTTTGTCGGCGTGCAGGCGGAAGGGAAAGCGCGCTTATCGAAGTGGCCGATGCGGGTCCCGCTGCACCTAAAGGCGCGGGCAATCACCGGGCTCGGCGATCAGGCCGGCGCGATCCTTCGCAACGCCAGCCTCGATGGCCTGCTGACCGTCACGCCGAAGTTCGTGCGCGGCGAAAATCTGCAGCTGCGGAGCGATAAGCTTACCGCGAAGGTCGGGCTTTTGCTCGACCTTGCAACGGGCCGCTTCGAAGTCCTGCTTTCGGGCGGGCTCAAGCGTTACTTCATCGAGGGCCTTGGCCTGGTCGACGTGTTGACCGAATTGCGCGTCGTCCCAGGTCCGGGCGGCCGCGGCTCGCTGGTCACCGGCACCGGCAAGGCGTGGGTACGGCGCCTCGACAATGGCTTTTTCGCGGACCTGACTGGCGGCCTGCCGCGCATTGAAACCCAGCTTACCCGCACTCCAGACGGCGTCTTGCGGCTGTCCAACCTGCAGCTGTTTTCCCCGCGCTTGGGCCTGTCCGGCGAGGGTCGGCGGGACCGGGACGGGACTTTCCACATCACGGGCCGGGGGCAGCAGTCCAAGTACGGGCCGCTGCGCCTGCAGCTGGACGGGAATATCGCCCGGCCGAGGGTCGAATTGCTGCTCGATCGGCCCAACGAAAGCCTTGGGCTGCGGGCGGTGCGGCTGGTGCTTGAGCCGACCGGGCCGGGCTTCGCCTACACCGCCGCCGGCGGGTCGCGGCTTGGCCCGTTCACCAGCAACGGGCAGATCCTGCTGCCGCGCGGGGGCCGGACAAGCATCGCCATCGCGGCATTGAACGTAGGCGGCACCACCGCGCGCGGGACCCTCCGGTCTGATCCGGGCGGCTTCAATGGATTGCTCAATATTGCCGGCGGCGGGCTCGACGGAACGCTTGCCTTTTCACCCGAACGCGGCGCGCAGAAGATCGAGGCCCATTTGACCGCCGCCGGCCTTCGCCTGCCCGGCACGTTTGCCGCGCGCAGCGGCCGGCTCGACGGCACCATCCTGCTCGCGGAAGGCCGGACCAGCCTCAACGGCGTGGTCAATGCGCGGGGGGTCGAACTCAGCGGCCTGACCCTGGCCCGGCTGACCGCCAACGCCAACCTCGTCAATGGGCGTGGCCAGGTCCGCGCCGCCTTTGCCGGCCGCCGGGGCGCGGCCTTCGAATTCAGCACCTTGGCCGACGTATCCCCCGACCAGATTCGCCTGACGGGGCGCGGCAGCATCGACCGGCGTCCGCTGGTGCTCGACCAAGCGGCGGTGCTGACCCGCGCCGGCGACGGCTGGGCGCTGGCGCCGACCCGGCTGTCGTTTGCCGGCGGGCGGGCGACGGTGTCCGGCAACAGCGGCTCCAGGCCAAGCGTGCATGCCCAGCTCCAGTCGATGCCGCTGGAAGTGCTGAACATCGTTTCGCCCAACCTTGACCTGAGCGGCCGCGCCAACGGCCGGCTTGATTACGCCTGGAAGGGGTCGCGGTCCGGCCGCCTGGACCTGACGGTGCGCGGCCTCAGCCGACCGGGGCTAGTGCTTGCGTCGGAGCCGATCGATGTCGGCATCGCGGCGGTGCTTTCGGGCAACCGGGCCGGGTTGCGCGCCGTCGCCGCGGCCGGCGGCAAGGTCATCGGCCGGGCACAGGCACGGTTCGCTCCGCTCGGCGGCGGTTCCGTGATGGGCGCGCTGATGAACGCTCCGCTGTTCGCGCAGGTTCGCTATCAGGGGGCGGCCGACACCTTGTGGCGATTGTCGGGTGTCGAAGTCTTCGACCTGACCGGGCCCGCAGCGATCGGCGCCGACATCGGCGGCACGCTGGTCAACCCTGTCATCCGCGGTTCGGTCCGGACCAGCAATGCGCGGCTCGAAAGCCCAGTCACCGGCACCGTCATCGAACAGCTTGCGACGCAGGGGCGGTTCCAGGGCTCGGCGCTCATCCTCGACCGCATTTCAGGGCGGACTCCAGGTGGCGGCACGATCGTCGGCGCCGGGAGCGTCAGCTTTGCCGGCGGCACGACCGCGCTCGACCTGTCGTTCAATGCCGCCAACGCGCTCCTGCTCAACCGCGACGACGTCGCCGGCCGGGTGACCGGGCCGATCAAGATCAAGTCGGGCGGGCAGGGCGGAACGATTTCGGGCAACCTCCGGCTCAACGAGGGCCGCTTCACGCTTGGGCGCGCAAGCAACGCCGCGCGCGTGCCTCGCCTTGCGATCCAGCATCGCGGCCTCGACGAGGGCGACGTGATCGAAGCCGCCAGGCTGCATCCCTGGCGGCTGGACCTGACGCTTGCCGGCGGGAACCTGCAGGTGCGTGGCCTTGGCATCAACAGCAGCTGGCGAACCAATCTCGACGTGCGTGGCTATGCCGACGAACCGCGTTTCGAAGGCCGCGCAGACCTTGTCCGCGGCAACTATGAGTTCGCTGGCCGGACCTTCCGGCTCGAACGGGGCATCATCCGCTTCCGCGGCGAATCTCCGCCGGATCCGCTCCTCGATATTCGCGCCCAGGCCGATGTGCAGGGCCTCAATGCCAGTGTCACCGTGCAAGGCACGGGGCTACGCCCCGATATCCAGTTCGCGAGCGTCCCGGCACTTCCGCAGGACGAGCTGCTCTCGCGGCTGCTGTTCGGGACGTCGATTACCAACCTGTCGGCGCCGGAGGCCCTGCAGCTGGCCTCTGCCGTGGCAGCGCTGAATTCGGATTCGGGCAACCTTGACCCGATCAACGCGATCCGCCGTGCCGTCGGGCTCGACCGCCTGCGCATCCTCCCGGCCGACATCGCGACGGGTCAGCGCACATCGATTGCGGCCGGCAAATATATCGGGCGCAAGCTGTACGTCGAAGTGATCACGGACGGGCGCGAATATTCGGCAACTCGGATCGAATATCAGGTCACGCGATGGCTATCGCTGCTGTCGTCCATTTCCACCATCGGGCGAACCAGCGCCAACTTGCGCGTGTCCAAGGATTATTGACGCGGCGCGCAGCGGTTGCGAGCTTGGTTGCAAGGGGGCGGCCAGATGACGACAGCATATGCGGATGGTGCGGCGCCAGTGCCGGTGCGCGATTCCAGTCCATCTCGGCTGAAGAACATCGTCGGCGGTTCCGCCGGCAATCTCGTCGAATGGTTCGACTGGTACGTCTACGCCGCCTTTGCGATCTACTTCGCGAAAAGCTTCTTTCCGTCGAGCGATCCGACGGCCGAACTGCTGCAAAGCGCGGCCGTCTTCGCGGTCGGATTCGCGATGCGGCCAATCGGCGCCTGGCTGATGGGCATCTACGCCGACCATCGCGGCCGCAAGGCGGGCCTGTCGCTTTCGGTCAGCCTGATGTGCGCCGGATCGCTGATCATCGCGGTTGCGCCGACCTATCAGCAAGCCGGCGTGATCGCGCCGCTGACGCTGCTGGTCGCTCGGCTGATCCAGGGGTTCAGCCTCGGCGGCGAATATGGGTCGAGCGCCACCTATCTGTCGGAAACGGCGGGCCGCCAGCGGCGCGGCTTCTGGTCCAGCTTCCAATATGTGACGATCATCGGCGGGCAGCTTACCGCGCTTGCATTCCTGGTGATTCTGCAGGCGTTCCTTTCCCCGGCCGAACTGGAACAGTGGGGATGGCGCGTGGCCTTTGCGGCGGGCGGAATCCTTGCGATTGTCGTCTTCTTCATCCGCCGCCGCCTCGACGAAACTCTCAGCTATGAGAATGCCGCGGCGCAGCCGGACCGGCCAAAATCGACGACGCGCAACCTGTTCCGCGATCACCCGCGTGAGGCGTTGTTGGTGATGGCACTTACCGCGGGCGGCACGGCGGCTTTTTATGCCTACACCATCTACCTGCAGAAATTCCTGGTGAACACGAGCGGCTTCGACCGAGTCACGGCGTCGCGGATCATGACCGCGGGCCTGGCCTGCATGATGCTGCTGCAGCCCTTCGCCGGCGCCTTGTCGGACCGCATCGGCCGCAAGCCGCTGATGATCTTCTTCGGCGCCAGCGCGACGTTGTTCACCTATCCGCTCTTCACCGCTTTGGAGACGGTGCGCTCCGTCCCCGTGGCCTTCGCGCTGGTGATGGCCAGCCTGGTGATCGTCACCGGCTACACCTCGATCAACGCCGTGGTGAAGGCGGAGCTGTTCCCGGCCCACATCCGCGCCCTTGGCGTGGCGCTGCCGTTCGCGCTGGCCAACACCATATTCGGCGGCACCGCGGAGTATGTGGCGCTCGCGCTCAAGGGCGCCGGGCACGAACGCTGGTTCTACATCTACATTTCCGCGCTCGCGGCGATGTCGCTGGTCGCCTACGTCCTCATGCGAGAGACCAAGGCGACCAGTCAGATACTCGAAGACTAAGCAGGGCGGACTGCCGGGGGCAGTCGGAAGGGCGCTTAGCCCGAATAATACATGTCGAACTCGACCGGGCTTGGCGTCGTTTCCCAGCGCATGACCTCTTCCCACTTCAGCTCGATATAGGCGTCGATCTGGTCGTCGCTGAACACGTCGCCCTTGGTCAGGAAGGCGCGGTCGTCCTGCAGGTTGACCAGCGCCTCGCGAAGGCTGCCGCAGACCGTCGGGACGTTTACCAGCTCCTGCGGCGGCAGGTCGTAAAGGTTCTTGTCCATCGGGTCGCCGGGGTGGATGCGGTTCTGGATCCCATCGAGGCCAGCCATCATGATCGCCGCATAGGCGAGGTAGGGGTTGGCCAACGCATCCGGGAAGCGGAACTCGACGCGCTTGGCCTTTTCGCCCGCGCCATACGGAATCCGGCAGGAAGCCGACCGGTTGCGGCTTGAATAAGCGAGCAGCACCGGCGCTTCGAAACCGGGCACCAGGCGCTTGTAGCTGTTGGTGGTCGGGTTGGTGAAGGCGTTCAGCGCGCGGGCGTGCTTGATGACGCCGCCGATGAAGTAGAGCGCGGTTTCGCTCAGGCCGGCATAGCCATTGCCCGCGAACAGCGGCTTGCCGCCCTTCCAGATCGAAATGTGGGTGTGCATCCCGCTGCCGTTATCCTGGGCGATCGGCTTGGGCATGAACGTCGCCGTCTTGCCGTACGCATGAGCCACCATGTGCACGACATATTTGTAGATCTGCATCCGGTCGGCGGTCTCGACCAGCTTGCCATAGGTCATGCCAAGCTCGTGCTGCGACGCCGCGACCTCGTGGTGGTGCTTGTCCATCGGCAAGCCCATTTCGATCATCGTCGCGACCATTTCGCCGCGAATGTCCATGGCGCTGTCGACCGGCGCGACCGGGAAGTAGCCGCCCTTGGCCCGGGGTCGGTGGGCAAGATTGCCGCCTTCATAATCGCGGCCGGTGTTGGTCGGCAGTTCGATATCGTCGATGCGGAAGGAACTGGTATTGTACCCGTCCTCGAAGCGCACGTCATCGAACATGAAGAATTCCGCTTCCGGCCCGACGAAGACGGTGTCGCCGATACCGGTCTGCTGCAGGTAAGCTTCGGCGCGGGTTGCGGTCGAGCGCGGGTCGCGGCTGTAGAGTTCGCCGGTCGAAGGTTCGACGACGTTGCAGAACAGGACCAGCATCGGCGTCGCGCTGAACGGGTCGATATAAGCGGCGTCCAGGTCCGGCTTCAGGATCATGTCGCTTTCGTTGATCGCCTTCCAGCCAGCGATCGAGCTGCCGTCGAACATGAAGCCGTCGGTCAGCTGGTCTTCGTCGATCAGGCCCGAGGTCATGGTCAGGTGCTGCCATTTCCCCTTCGGGTCGGTGAAACGAAGATCGACCCACTCGATTTCCTCATCCTCGATACGCTTGAGGATGTCGCTCGCGCTTGCCGCTTTGTCCGCCATGTCGAATTCCCGATGCCATTGTTGCCGGTGCTTCGGACGAAAGCGTCATTGGCCGCGGTACGGTCGTGCCGCGGGCAATCCGCCGAATCCGAAGGTTGCTTGGATTGTCGCGAGGGCCGCCTGCTTAATCTACCCGCCAGTGAACTTTTCACGCTGGCGGGCGGAGACCGCCGCGAAGCGGCTGTTGCGTATCCGAAATGGCCGGAACAGCCACCGGAACGGGCGGTTCAGCCCGCATGCTCGGTGAAAAAATCGGAGCGGGTGAGCCTCTTGCCCGCGACCAACGACTTGCGATCAAAGAAGACATGGCGCGCCAGCGTGGCAAGTCGTCTGGCTTACGCATCTTCATCCTCGTGCTCGCGGCGACGGCGAGCGTTGTCGGAGTGTCGGAGGGCGTGCTGGCGCTCAGCGGCGACTTCGGCTCGCAGTTTACAGAGGATCTGGTCGCGGGCGGCCAGGACTGACCGTCAATAGGCCCGACGCTGGGCGGAGATCAGCATCCGCAAGAGCATGGCCACCGGTCGCGGGACCCCGACTTTCCCTTCCAGCCACAGGCTGACGGTCGAGCGGCTGACACCGATCGCCTGGGCAAGGTCGTTCTGCGTTCGGTAACCCAACGTGCGCATTGCGGAACGAAGCTCGTCCGGGGACATGGAGGCGAGCCGCGGGTCCGTCATGCCTGCTAAATCGCGTCGCTGCCGCGGTCGCCGGTGCGAATTCGGATGGCCTGTTCGACTTCAATCACGAAAATCTTGCCGTCGCCGATCCGGCCGGTGCGCGCTGCTTTCTCGATTGCTTCCACGACATTGTCGGCCAGCGTTTCCTCAACCACCACCTCGATCTTCACCTTCGGCAGGAAGTCGATCACATATTCGGCGCCGCGATAAAGTTCGGTATGCCCTTTCTGCCGGCCGAACCCCTTTACTTCGCTGACGGTAATGCCGCTCACCCCGACTTCGTGGAGCGCGTCCTTCACGTCATCGAGCTTGAAAGGCTTGATGATGGCTTCGATCTTCTTCACCCGCTGCTCCCGGCGGTTGCCTTAACGTTCGGGCTAATGCCCAATCGGCGCCGCATTTGGAAGGCAGTGGCGCTGGCCGATGAAGGCAATCATTCTTTCGGCGGGGCAGGGCTCGCGGCTGGGCCATTTGACCCATGATCGGCCCAAGTGCCTAATCGACTTCAACGGCCGGACCTTGCTTGGCCGCCAACTCGATACGCTTGCCGCCAACGGCATCGAGGAGGCAGTCGTCGTCACCGGCTTCCACGACGAGCTTGTGGAGCGGGAAATCGCGGGACGTACCGGCGGGCCCCGGGTGACCACGGTGTTCAATCCCTTCTTCAAGGTCGCCGACAATACCGGTTCGCTGTTCATGGCGCGCGAGCACCTGCGGGGCGACTGCCTTGTCTGGAATGGCGACACGCTGGTGTCGGATCGGCTGATGGAGCGGGTCGTCGCCAATCGGCAGGCGGGCATCTGCGTCACCATCGACCGCAAGCCCTCCTACGACGAAGACGACATGAAGGTGGAAGAGGATGGCGGCCGGCTGCGCGCCATCGGCAAGCGGCTGGACAAGGGCGTCAACGCCGAATCGATCGGACTGCTGGCCTTCCGCGGCGATGGGTCCGACCGCTTCCGCGAGGCCATCGAGCGAGCGCTGCGCACGCCTGAAGGCACGACCATCTGGTACCTGCGCGTCATCCACCACCTCGCGCAGAGCAGCGAAGTGCGGATTCTCGATATCAGCGGCGAGGAATGGGGCGAGGTGGACTTTCCGCCCGACGTCGAAGGCGCGCGCGCACTGACCGCGCGGTGGGATGCCGGCGCCTAGTCGACCTGCGGTACGAAGCGCGAAATCACGTCGCGCGCCAAGCGGGCCGGCCGCATCGACGAAGCGTCCAGGCAGCACCAGCAGCTCTTCACTTCGCTAAGCACGTCTTCGCCGCGCTTGACGATGGTAGTGAAGAAGGCGCGGGCTCCCTCCACCTTCTCGGCAATAACTTCGGCAACGACGATGTCCTGCATGAAGGTCGGCTTGCGAAAGGTGATGTCGTGCTTGAGCGCGACCCACAAATGGCGGGCGACGGCTTCCGGCGGTGCGACGCTCTGCCAATAATCGACCACGGCGTCCTGCACCCAGCGTAGATAGACGCTGTTGTTGACATGACCCATGTGGTCGATGTCGTCGGCAGTGATCGCAACCTGGTGTCGAAACATTGGAATTTGGCGCCTTCGCTCGCGAGACGGCTGAAGCCTCTCACTCACTGACAACGCTGTCAACAGCACTTGGCTCCATCAATATGGAGGTTTGTCGAAGCCTTTCGGGCTCTTGGTGAAAATTTCGCAGCCGGTCTCGGTAATTCCGATCGAATGTTCGAACTGGGCCGACAGCGATCGGTCGCGAGTGACGGCGGTCCAGCCATCGTCGAGCATCTTCACGTCGGCGCGGCCGATATTGATCATCGGCTCGACCGTGAAGAACATGCCGGGACGAAGCTCGGGCCCGGTGCCGGGCCGTCCGACGTGGACGACCTCCGGTGAATCGTGGAACAGCCGGCCAAGCCCGTGACCGCAGAAATCGCGGACGACGGAATAGCGCTGCCGCTCGGCATGCGACTGGATGGCGTGCGAGATGTCGCCGAGCCGGTTGCCGGGCCGGGCCTGTTCAAGCCCGAGCATCAGGCATTCGTAGGTGACGTCGACCAGCCGTCGCGCCTTGATCGGCACGTCGCCGACCAGGTACATCCGGCTGGTGTCGCCGTGCCAACCGTCGAGGATGGGCGTCACGTCGACGTTGACGATGTCGCCGTCCTTGAGCGTCTTGTCGCCGGGGATGCCGTGGCAGACCACGTGATTAATCGAGGTGCAGCAGCTCTTGGTGTAGCCGCGGTAGCCGAGCGTTGCGGGAACCGCCCCGGCGTCGGCCATCATCCGGTTGACGAAGCTGTCCAGTTCCGCCGTGGTGGCGCCCGGCACGACATGCGGCACCAGGGCGTCGAGGATTTCGGCGGCGAGGCGTCCGGCCGCCCGCATCCCGGCGAAACCGTCCGGCCCATGCAGCTTGATTACGCCATTTTTCGCTTCGACGCGGTCGTCGTCGGCCACGGTGATGTATTGAGTCATGGCGCCTAAATAGGCATTTCGCCCCTCGAAGTCACCGGAGACCAATGGACGTGCAGGATTCGCGCATCTGGACTGCTGCCCTGATCGTCATCGGCGACGAAATCCTGTCGGGCCGGACCCAGGACAAGAATATCGCGCAGGTGGCGCAGTGGTTGAACGGGCAAGGCATTCGGCTGGCCGAAGTCCGCGTCGTCCCTGACGTCGAGCAGCGGATCGTGGATGCCGTCACCGCGCTTCGGGGGCAGGTCGACTATCTGTTCACGACCGGGGGAATCGGGCCGACGCATGACGACATCACCATCGACGCCATCGCCGCGGCGATGGGCGTCCCCGTCGTCGTCCATCCCCAGGCGCGGCAGATTTTGGAGGGTTATTACGCCGCACGCGGCGGTGTGAACGAAGCCCGCTTGCGCATGGCCCGCGTCCCCGAAGGCGCTGAGCTCATTCCCAACGCCGCGTCCGGCGCCCCGGGGGTACGGCTGGCGAACATCTTCATCCTCGCCGGCGTGCCCAGCATTGCCGCCCGGATGCTGGAGGCCCTGGACGGAGCGCTGGAGGGCGGCCGGCCGGTGGTTTCGGCAACGGTCACCGCCCATGCCGCCGAAAGCGAAGTGGCAGAATTGCTGCGGCAGGTGCAGGACGACCACGCCGGGGTCAGCATCGGCAGTTACCCGTTCTTCATGGACGGGCGCGGCGGGGCGGAGTTCGTCATTCGATCGGAAGATGAGGCGCTGGTGGAACGCTGTGCAGCCGCCCTTCGGGAACGATTGCTCGCCCACGGGATCGAACCCGCTCCGCCGCGTTGACGGTCTGGTCGCGAGCACCTAGGTCGGCGACGCAGGCGGGTATGATGTAATGGTAGCCTGTCAGCTTCCCAAGCTGAACGCGCGGGTTCGATTCCCGCTACCCGCTCCAGCCTTTTCCATTCCCTTCGTCCGACACCATGTCCCGCCGACAACAGCCCGTTGCGAGTAAACGCGATGTTAACGCCTGCGCCTTTAGGAAGCAGTCGGTTTCTCAATGGCGAGAAGGCGTGGGACGGTAACGCGCTTCAAGCCGTAAGTGACGGAGTTCATCGGCGTGGCTCGGCAGCTCGACAGTGGTTTCATGCGTGCTTTGACCCAGACGAAGCGCAAAAGCGCGCGCGTTCCCTTAGCCGCCGAGGTCAATATGCGCCGCACAGGGCGGTTCACGCATTCGGTGACGATTCACGACCTTTCGCGCGAAGGCTGCAGCCTCAAGTTTCTTGAGCGACCGGAACTGGACGAGCGGGTGTGGATCAAGTTCGACGCGCTCGAAAGTCTCGAAGCCAGCGTCTGCTGGGTCGACGACAAGTCGGTAGGTGTAGAGTTCGTCAATCCCATCTACCCGGCCGTCTTCGATTTCCTGGTGAAACGGGTGAACGGCTGACCGCGGTCAGGTCGCGAACTGCTCCATCGCAATTCGCTCGTCGAGCGCATGCTCGGGATCGAACAGCAAGGTTAAAGAGCGCTCCCGGTCGAGCTTGACGTCGACCTGCACCACGTCGCGGACTTCAAACTGATCGGCGACGGCGCTGACCGGGCGATTCTCCGGCTCCAGCACACGAAAGCGGATGCAGGTGTCGTCCGGAAGGATCGCGCCGGACCAGCGCCGGGGACGGAAGGGGCTGATCGGAGTCAAAGCGAGCAGCTTGGCGGCGAGCGGCAGGATCGGTCCGTGGGCGGACAGGTTGTACGCCGTCGAACCGGCGGGCGTTGCGACCAGCACGCCGTCACAGACCAGTTCGGGAATGACGACGCGGCCGTTGACCGACACTTCGATCTTCGCGGTCTGGCGCGTTTCGCGAAGCAGGGACACTTCGTTGATCGCGGCGTGCGTGGCGACTTGCCCCGACACCGTCATGGCCGTCATTTCCAGCGGCGCGACCCGGATCGCCTTGGCCGCCGCGATCCGCTCGGCGAGCTGGTCGATCCGCCAGTCGTTCATCAGGAAACCGACGGTCCCGCGGTTCATCCCGAAGACCGGGCGCGAATGGCCGCTTTCTAGCATCTGGTGAAGGGTCTGGAGCATGAAGCCGTCGCCGCCGAGCGCGACCAAGGTTTGCGCCTGGTCGGCGCCGCACCAGCCGTGCCGTTCCCGAAGCATCGCTTCCGCCGCCTTCGCCACGTCGGTGTGGGACGACACCAGCCCCAGCCCGGCGGCGACAAGGTCGTCCTTCGCAATGCGGGTCGGGATCGATCCGTCGTTCGGGCTCAAGCGGTGTCCTCGGGCAAGTGGCCGGCCAGCATAGCAGGGACCGACCCGTTTGCCGAACCGCCGCGGTTCACGCCGGCTCCAGCGCCCGTTCGGAAGCAGCGGCGACCCGGGCCAGCCCGAGCGAAAGCTGCAGCGCCCCTGTCAGCCGCTCTTCCGGAGTCGCCCAGTTGCGCGAGACCGCCAGCTTGCTGTCCGGACGAAGCTTGGCCGAGCCCTTGAGCCGCTCGATATAGCCGAGCAGCCCCTGCAGGTCGGGGAAGCCGCCATCGGCGAACGTCGCCACCGCGCCCCTGGCCCCGATATCGAGCTTGGCCACCATCGCCTTCTTACAATTGAGCTTGGTCTCGACGATCTTCAGCAGGTTCGATGTTTCGACCGGAAGCGGCCCGAAGCGGTCGATCATCTCGGCTGCGAATTCGTCGATCGCGCGCTTGTCCTCGAGGTCGCCGAGCCGGCGATACAGCCCCATCCGAAGGTCGAGATCTGGCACGTAAGGCTCCGGGAGCAGGATCGGCGCATCGACGCTGATTTGCGGCGAGAAATCGTCGGTGCGGGCATGGCCACCGGCCTTCTGCTCGACGATCGCGTCCTCCAGCATCGATTGGTAGAGTTCGAAGCCGACCTCCTTGATGTGGCCGGATTGCTCGTCGCCGAGCAAATTGCCGGCGCCGCGAATGTCGAGGTCGTGACTGGCAAGCTGGAAGCCGGCGCCAAGACTGTCGAGATTGGCCAAGACCTGAAGCCGCTTCTGTGCGGCCTCCGTCACCTGCGTATCGGCCGGCGTGGTCAGATAGGCGTAGGCGCGCGTCTTCGACCGACCGACGCGCCCGCGGAGCTGGTAAAGCTGCGCCAGGCCAAAACGGTCTGCGCGGTGCACGATCAACGTGTTGGCGGACGGGATGTCGAGTCCGCTTTCGACAATCGTGGTCGATACCAGCACGTCATATTTGCGGTCGTAGAAGGCGCTCATCCGCTCTTCGACTTCGGTCGGGCTCATCTGGCCGTGCGCGGTGATGAACTTCGCTTCCGGCACCTCGTCGCGGATCCATTCCTCGATGTCTGCAAGGTCGGCGATCCGTGGGACGACGAAGAAGCTTTGTCCGCCGCGATAATGTTCGCGCAGCAGGGCCTCGCGCACCACCACCGGATCCCAGGGCGTGACGTAGGTGCGCACCGCGAGCCGGTCGACTGGTGGGGTCTGGATCACCGACAGGTCGCGCAATCCGGTCATCGCCATCTGTAGGGTGCGGGGGATCGGAGTCGCCGTCAGCGTCAGCACATGGACATTGGCTTTGAGCGACTTCAGCCGTTCCTTGTGCGCGACCCCGAAATGCTGCTCCTCATCGACAATGACGAGGCCCAGCTTCTTGAATTTCAGGCCTTTCGCCAACAGCGCGTGCGTGCCGATGACGATGTCGACCGTGCCCTTTTCGAGCCCTTCCTTGGTCTTCTTCGCTTCCGTTGCGGTGACCAGCCGCGACAAGCGCCCAAGCTCGATCGGGAAGCCGTGCAGCCGGTCCTTGAAGTTGGAATAATGCTGGCGGGCGAGAAGGGTCGTCGGGCAAATTAGGGCGACCTGCATGCCCGCCATTGCGGTCACGAACGCGGCCCGAAGCGCGACCTCCGTCTTGCCGAAGCCGACGTCGCCGCAAACCAGCCGGTCCATCGGCTTGCCCGCCTCCAGATCGTCGAGCACGTCGCGGATCGCGCTGTCCTGGTCGTCGGTCTCCTCGTAGGGGAAGCGGTCGACGAACTGCGGGAATGCGCTGTCGGCCTGCACCGTCGGCGCTTCCCGGGTCGCGCGCATCGCCGCGAGGTTGATCAGCTCCCCGGCAATCTCGCGAATCCGCTCCTTCATCCGCGATTTGCGGCGCTGCCAGGCCTCGCCGCCCAGCCGGTCGAGCGTCGCACTCTCGCTTTCGCTACCGTAGCGGGACAGCAATTCGATGTTCTCGACCGGGACGTAGAGCTTGTCGCCGCCGGCATATTCGATGGCGACGCAATCGTGGGGCGTCTTGCTGACCGGGATTTGCGTCAGCCCGGCATATTTGCCGATGCCGTGATCGGCGTGGACGATCAGGTCGCCCGGCGACAGCGCCGCCAGCTCGGACAAGAAGGCGTCGGCGCTCTTGCGGCGCTTGCGGCGGCGGACCAGCCGGTCGCCAAGCATGTCCTGCTCGGTGATGACGGCGACGTCCTCGCTCGTGAAGCCATGCTCCAGCGGCAGCACCATCAGCGCCGGCTGGGTCTTGCTTCCCAACGCTTCCTGCCAGTTATCGACGTTCTTCTGAGCCTTGACGCCGTGGTCGTGGAGGAGGCCGCCCAGCCGCTCGCGCGCGCCCTTCGAGTAGCTGGCGAGGACGACCTTGCGACCGTCCTTGCGCAGCTTGGCGAGGTGCTTGGCAACGGCCTCATAGACATTGTCGTTGCGCGCCCGCTCCGGCGCGAAATCGCGGGCCGGATCGACGGCGAAGTCGATGATCCGCTGGCTCTCGGGCTCCCGAAAGCCCGACGTGCGGTGAATCGGCCGGGCCTTAACCGCCTGCTCCCACTCCTCGCGGCCGAGATAGAGGGCTGCCGGCTCCAGCGGGCGGTAGCTTCCGGCTTCCGACTGCATGGCGCGGGTGCGGTTGTCGAAATAATCCCGGACGCTTTCCAGGCGGGCATCGATCGCGCCGTCCGCGCCCGGATCACGCACGACGATGTCCTCGTCGCCAAGATAATCGAACGGGCTTGCCAGTTTTTCTTCGAACAGCGGCAGCCAATGTTCCATGCCGCCCAGCCGCCGGCCTTCCGAAACCGCCTGGTAAAGCGGATCACCGGTGGCGGTCGCGCCGAAGGCCTCGCGATAGCGCGCGCGGAATCGCTTAACATTATCTTCGTCGAGCAAGGCTTCCGATGCCGGGATCAGCGTGAAGCCTTCAGCAGCCCCTGTGGTCCGCTGGTCGGCGGGGTCGAAGCGGCGCAGGCTTTCGATCTCGTCACCGAAGAAATCGAGGCGAAGCGCCAGCCGCTCGCCCGAAGGGTAGAGATCGACGATCGACCCACGGACCGCGAACTCACCATGTTCGGCAACCGATTCCGCCCGCTGGTAGCCAAGCGCGCTTAGCTGCCGGATCAGCGCTTCGCGGTCGATCCGTTCGCCTTCTGCGATCCGCCGGGTCAGCTGGCGAACGCGGAACGGGGTCAGCACGCGCTGAGTCGCGCCATTGGCAGTCGCGACGAGCAGTTGCGGCTTTTTCAGCGGTTGTTGCAGGGCGTTGAGGGTCGAGAGGCGCTCCGCCATCACCCGCAGTGCCGGCGACGCGCGATCGTACGGCAGGCAGTCCCAGGCGGGCAGGGCAAGCACCTGCACTTCCGCGGCAAAAAGCGGGACGGTGTCGGCAATCGCCCGCATAGCCGCTTCGTCTGCCGCGATGATGACCGCGCGTCCGGGCTTGCTTCGCCCGTGTGCGGCCCGCGCGAGGTCCGACGCGAGCGAAGGCAGGAAGCCCGTCGGCACGCCGGCCAGAGTCAGCGGTTCACGCGCGCCAAGGATGCGCTGCAGCGGTTCGCTCATCGTGCGACCTTGATGTAATCCAGCCTCTGCAGCGCTTCGAGCATTGGCCCATGGTAGCGCTCGGGCGCGGCCGCGGTTCCGATGGCCCAGGCCATGATGTCCACATCCTGTTCGTCGAGCATGGTTGCAAACAGAGCGCGGTCCGCCGGACTCCACGATTCGCCGTGCGCGTCGAAGAAGCCACCGACCAGGATATCGGCTTCCTTCGTGCCGCGATGGTGGGCGCGCCAATGAAGGCGTTTCAGCTCTGCGTCTTGCTGCATTGCCGCCACTTAAGGGGCCGCCTTGCCACTCGCAATGCGGGCAATAGCCGCTACAAACCCGCCATGCGCCCGGACGTCCTCAACCCGCTGTTCGCCGAGGTCGAGACTCTTCCGGGAATCGGGCCGCAGGTCGCCAAATCGCTGAAGCGGCTGGACATCACCCGCCTTGTCGATCTCGCCTACCACCTGCCGACCGGCGTGATCGAGCGGATCCGAGTCCAGGCCGCGTCGGCTGCGGTCCTCGGGCGAACCGTCATCGTCGACCTTACCCCCTTCGATACGCGTGGGCCGCGGCCTGGCGGCAGGGGGCCAACGCGGGTTTTCGCCTCCGACGGCGACGGCAACACCATCGCGCTGATCTATTTCAACAACCCCGGCTGGGCGAAGAAAAGCCTGCCGATGGGCGAGAAGCGCACCGTCGTCGGCAAGCTCGAAGCCTATGGCGACGAATGGCAGATCATTCATCCCGACGTGATCGAGCCTGGCGCGGATTCGACCGTCGCGATCCGCGAGCCGGTCTACCCCCTGACCGAGGGGATTGCGAACAAGCGCATGCGCGAACTGGCGTCGGCGGCGCTGGAACGGCTCCCAGAACTCACCGAATGGATCGAGCCCAGCCTCGCGGCGCGCGAGGGATGGCGGCCGTGGCGCTCGGCCTTGGTCGAGGCGCACAATGAACCGGGCACGAGCGAGGCCCGGCGGCGCCTCGCGTACGACGAGGTCTTCGCCAACCAGCTCGTGCTGCTGCTGATCCGCCAGTCGTCGCGCCGGAAGCGCGGCGTTCCCCTGCGCGGCGATGGCCGACTGACCGGCGCACTGAAGCTGCCGTATGAACCGACGGGGGCTCAACGACGGGTGATCGAGGAAATCCGCGGGGACATGGAGCAAAGCGTGCCGATGCTCAGGCTGCTCCAGGGCGATGTCGGGTCGGGCAAGACCCTCGTCGCGCTTAACGCCATGCTGGTCGCGGTCGAATCCGGTGCGCAGGCGGCCTTGCTCGCACCGACCGAAATCCTTGCCCGCCAGCATTTCGAGACTCTGTCGCGCCAGCTTTTGAGCCTTGGCGTGCATGTCGCCATCCTCACCGGGCGGGAGAAGGGCAAGGCGCGCGAGAGCGTCCTGATGGGCCTTGCCACCGGCGCCATCGACATATTGGTCGGCACCCACGCGATCTTCCAGGAAAAGGTCGCCTACAAGACCCTTGGCCTGGCCGTGATTGACGAGCAACATCGCTTCGGCGTGTCGCAGCGGCTGCTGCTGTCCCAAAAGGCGGAGCGGCCGCCGCACCTTCTGGTGATGACCGCGACCCCGATCCCGCGCACGCTCACCCTCACGCAATATGGCGAAATGGACGTCAGCCGGATCGACGAGATGCCGCCGGGCCGGACTCCGATCGAAACTCGAGTCATCAGTGACGAGAAGCTGCCGGAGATCGTCGATGCGCTCGGCCGCCACATCGCCGCGGGCGGGCAAGCTTATTGGGTGTGTCCGCTGGTCGAGGAGAGCGAGAGCAACGACGCCGCCGCCGCGGAGGAACGCGCGCGAATTCTCCGGACTCGCTTTGGGGACGACAAGGTCGGGCTCGTCCACGGCCGAATGAAGGGCCCGGACAAGGATGCGGTGATGGCGCGCTTTGCCGGCAACCAACTGGCGGTGCTGGTCGCCACCACGGTGATCGAAGTCGGCGTTGACGTGCCCAATGCGACGCTGATGATTGTCGAAGGGGCCGAGCGGTTCGGGTTGGCTCAGCTCCACCAGCTTCGCGGCAGGGTCGGGCGCGGTAGCGGCAAGAGTATTTGCCTGCTGATCCGCGGGCCGAACCTCACGGAAACCGGTCGCGCGCGCCTCGCCCTGATGCGGGAAAGCAACGATGGCTTCCGGCTTGCCGAAGAGGATTTGCGGCTCCGCGGGCCGGGCGAAATCCTTGGCACGCGGCAGTCGGGCGAGGAGGGTTTTCGGGTCGCATCGGCGGAGGATGTCGCGGAGCTGGCACCGCTTGCGCAAAGCGACGCGCAGTTGCTGCTCGATCGCGACGGCGGCCTCGCCGGCCCCCGCGGTCAGGCGGCCCGCAATTGCCTCTATCTCTTCGAACGCGACCAGGCGGTTGCGCTGATCCGCTCAGGCTAAAGGAACCACCGTGCAGCTACTCATCCCGATCCTGCTCGTGTTCATCGCCGGCGGCTTCGTGTCCGCCCAGGCGCCGACAAATGCCATCCTGGCGCGCGCGGGCGGATCGCCGGTGCTTGCCGCGTTGATTTCCTTCGCGGTGGGGACGCTGGCGCTGCTGATCGCCTGGCTTGCGAGCGGCAATCGACCCGGCGGCGGCGCTTTCGTGGGATTGCCATGGTACGCATGGATCGGTGGCCTTTACGGCGCGATCTTCGTTGCCGTTGCAGCGTTCGCGGTGCCGAAGATCGGCGTCGCGTCCCTGATCACGATCGGCATTGCCGGTCAGATCGCAATGGCCTTGCTGCTCGACCACTTCGGCGCGCTGGGCCTGGCCCGCGAGCCGATCAATCTCGGGCGGATCGCCGGAGCGCTCCTTGTCGTCGCCGGCGTGATCCTGGTCCGGCGGAGCTAGCGCACCAGCAGCGCGTGCTTCTTCTTGCCAAGGCTGAGCTTTCCCTCCGTCGCCGCCATTGCCGGATCGGTGACCGGCCGGTCGTTCAGTCGAACGGCGCCCTCCGCGACCTTGCGCTTGGCTTCGCCATTCGATGCGGTGAAGCCAAGGGCGGTGAGGGCATGGGCAATCGTCACGCCGTCGCCGACCGACAGCGTTGGCAGGTCTTCGCCGGTTCCGCCGGCAAACGTCGCGGCGGCGGTGGCCTCCGCCGCCCGCGCAGCCTCTTCGCCATGCAGCATCGTCGTCGCTGCATTGGCCAGCGCGATCTTCGCCTGGTTGATCTCGGCGCCTTGCAGGCTTTCGAGCCGGCGAACTTCGTCCATCGACAACTCCGTAAACCGGCGCAGGAAGACGCCCACGTTGGAATCGTCCGTGTTCCGCCAGAACTGCCAGTAATCGTACGGGCTCAGGAGGTCGGCATTCAGCCACACCGCGCCGCGCGCCGTCTTGCCCATCTTCGACCCGTCGGGGTTGGTGATCAGGGGCGTGGTGACGCCGAACACTTCGGTGCCGTCGACGCGGCGGGACAGTTCGATGCCGTTGACGATGTTCCCCCACTGGTCCGACCCGCCCATCTGCAGCCGGCATCCCGCCCGCCGCGATAATTCCAGGAAGTCGTACGCCTGGAGGATCATGTAGTTGAACTCGAGGAAGGTCAGCGGCTGCTCCCGCTCCAGCCGCAGCTGCACGCTATCGAAGGTCAGCATCCGGTTGATGGTGAAGTGCCGCCCGACGTCGCGCAGGAACGGAATGTATTCCAGCTTGCTCAGCCAATCGTCGTTGTTGACGACGATGGCGTCGGTCGGCCCGTCGCCAAAGGTCAGGAAGCGCTCGAACACCTTGCGGATGCCGGCGATGTTGGCGGCGATGTCTTCGTCGGACAGAAGCTTGCGTGCTTCGTCCTTGCCGGTCGGGTCCCCGACCTTCGTTGTCCCGCCGCCCATAAGCACGATTGGCTTGTGTCCGGCCTGCTGGAGCCGGCGCAAAAGCATGATCTGCACCAGGCTGCCAACGTGCAGGCTCGGCGCGGTCGCATCGAAGCCGATGTAGCCGGTGACGATCTCCTTCTGTGCCAAGGCATCGAGCCCGGCCGCATCGGTCAGCTGGTGAATGTAGCCGCGCTCGTCGAGCAGCTTCAGGAGGTCTGAACGGTATTCGGTCATGTCCAGCGCTTACCCAACTCGTCACAGGTGCGAAAGCGCGATACCTTTGCCGGCGTGCACCTGGAACTGTCCCACCATCCGGCAACGCCGCCGTCGAGTCCGATCAAGCTGTGGGCGACGGTCGATCATGCCGCAGCGTTCGGTGCGATGGCGACAACCAACATCTGGTTCGGCATCGGCGCACCGGCCGAGCGCTTTCTTCTCCCGCATTCGGCGGAACCGTCGCGGCGGGACGGGCTGTGGCAAACCACCTGTTTCGAGGCCTTTCTCCAGCAGCCCGGATCGGACGCCTATCGCGAATGGAATTTCGCTCCGTCGGGCGATTGGGCCGCTTACGATTTCACCGGCTACCGCGAGGGCATGTCGGAAGCGGACATCGGCGCCGCGCCGTACATCCGGCTCGAAGATAATTTCACCTGGTTCGCCCTCGGCGCAACCATCGCGACGGATGCCGGTGCGCAATGGCAACTCGGCCTGTCGGCGGTGCTTGAGGAAAAGGATGGCACGAAGTCCTATTGGGCGCTCGCTCAACCCAAGGAGAAGCCCGATTTCCACCATCCCGATTGCTTCACGGCAAAGCTCGCCTAGACAGCGGCCATGACCTTGTTCGGAATCGACCGGCTGCTTGCCGACCCGGAATTGCGCCGCCCGCTGGAGGGCAAGCGCGTGGCCTTGCTCGCGCATCCCGCCTCCGTCACCCGCGACCTCATGCACAGCCTCGACGCGCTTGCCGCCGCGGGCGTGAACCTGACCGCCGCGTTCGGCCCGCAACACGGACTGCGCGGCGACAAGCAGGACAATATGGTCGAGTCAGAGGACTTCACCGATCCGGTCCATCGCATCCCGGTGTTCAGCCTCTATGGCGAGGTGCGCCGGCCGACCGGTCCGTCGATGCAGACGTTCGACGTCATCCTCATTGACCTGCAGGACCTCGGCTGCCGGATCTACACCTTCATCACGACCTTGCTCTACATCCTCGAAGCTGCCGCCCAGCATGGGAAATCGGTGTGGGTGCTGGACCGGCCCAATCCCGCAGGCCGCCCGGTCGAGGGCCTGACCCTGCGCGAAGGATGGGAAAGCTTCGTCGGCGCCGGCCCGATGCCGATGCGGCACGGCCTCACCCTCGGCGAGCTTGGCCACTGGTTCATCGACCAGTTCAAGCTCGACGTCGATTATCGCGTGATCGAAATGGAAGGATGGTCGCCCGATTCCGAGCCGGGCTTCGGCTGGCCGGAAGACCGCATCTGGATCAATCCAAGCCCCAACGCCGCCAACCTCAACATGGCGCGCTGCTACGCCGGGACGGTGATGCTTGAAGGCGCGACGCTGAGCGAGGGCAGGGGGACCACCCGGCCGCTCGAGCTGTTCGGCGCTCCCGATATCGAACCGCGGCGGTTGATCGAGGAAATGCGGATCATGGCCCCGCACTGGCTCGACGGCTGCGTCCTTCGCGAAACCAGTTTCGAGCCGACCTTCCACAAGCATGTCGGCCAGCTTTGCCACGGCGTCCACATCCATGCCGAAGGCGCTTTCTACGACCATCAGCGCTTTCGGCCCTGGCGGCTGCAGGCGCTCGTCTTCAAGGCCATTCGCCGGCTCTACCCAGACTATGAATTGTGGCGCGACTTCCCTTACGAATATGCCTTCGGGAAGCTTCCAATCGACGTCATCAACGGCTCGCCCTTGCTGCGCGAATGGGTCGATATCGACACCGCTGAGCCCGGCGACCTCGGTGCGGCCGCAAGCGCGGACGAGCAGGCGTGGGAAGACGCGCGCCGTCCTTTCCTGCTCTACTGACGGGATTGGTTAACCAAGCCGTAGGGACTTGCCCCTAATCACCCTCCCAACAGTTTAGCGGGGAGCGGGGCTTTCATGGCCACTCAGGGGATCGAACAAGTCACCGAAGACGCAATCCGGGCCGTTGCCCGCGACTGCGGTTCGCTGTCGATGGAATGCAGCGACGTTGCCGGTTACGTAAAGGACGTCTCCGACCGCATCAGCGAGCATTTGAAGATGCTCGACCAGCTTGAGGAAGTGACCAACCGCCTCACCGCCGACCAGGCACGCGTGTCCGATTCCACCGACGAGGCGCGCTTGCTGTCGGAACAGGCGAAGGCGAAGCTCGACGCCGGCCGCGAGGCCATCGAGGGTACGATCGACGGGTTCAAGGGCCTGACCGAACTGGTCGTCCAGCTCGGTGAGCGCATGGCCGGCTTCGCCTCGGCGATGAACCAGGTGCAGATGGTCTCCTCGACCATCGAAGTGATCGCCCGCAAGACCAACATGCTGGCGCTCAATGCGACCATCGAGGCCGCCCGCGCCGGTGACGCCGGCCGAAGCTTCGCGGTCGTTGCCGCCGAAGTGAAAAAGCTCGCTCACGACACCCGCGCCGCCACCAGCCAGATCGCATCGACCATCGGCGAACTCACCCGCGAAGCCGGCGCCGTTACTACCGAGATCAAGACCGGCGTCGAGCGCAGCCGCGCCGCCCAGTCCGGCTTCGGCCAGATCAGCGACACGGTGCGCGAAGTCTCCGAGATCGTCGGCATGGTCGACCGGCAGACCGAGGGCATCGCGCATTCGACCAGCATGATCCAGACCAGCGTCGACCGCGTGAAGGCTGGCCTGACCGAATTTTCCGCCGATGCGCGCGAGAACGGGCAGCAGCTGCTGAACGCGGAGAAGCGGTTGGGCCATCTCGAGCTGCTGTCGAACACGATGCTCGACACGCTGGCCAATTCCGGCGCCGAGATCGACGACACGCCGTTCATCCTCAAGGCGCAGGACGCCGCCCGGCAAATCATGATCGCCATCGAGCGCGCGATCGATGATGGCGAAGTCACCGTCGATCAGGTGTTCGACCGCGACTACAAGTTGATCGAAGGAAGCAACCCGGTGCAATATTCGGCCGGCTTCAACGATGCCGCCGACCAGTACGTCCGCCCGATCCTCGACCGCACCAAGGGCCAGGACAACCGGATCATCGGCTCGGCCATCGGCGACATGAACGGCTATCTGCCGACGCACCTGTCGGAACGCAGCCTGCCGCAGCGCGCCGGTGACCCGGTCTGGAACGACGCGAACTGCCGCAACCGCCGGATCCTCATCGACGACACCACGCGCAACGCGCTCGCCAGCGAAAGCCCGGCAACGCTTGCGACGTACCGCATGGAGCTTGGCGACCGCTTCATTCCGGTGAAGAACGTGTTCGTGCCGCTTCACTTCAAGGGGCGGCGCTGGGGCAATTTCGAGCTCGCCTACCGCGACGAATAAAAGGGCGTCGCCTAGGTCCGGGTCAGTCGGTACTTGAGCGACCCGGCGACCCACTGCCGCCGTTCAAGCCTGAACTGCTTCGCCAGCATGTCGAGCAGGCGACTTTCTTCGATGCGCAGATGGTCGGGCTGGATGCGCCAGTCGCCGCGCCACTTTTCGCGCAGCGCGCCGCGCAATGGTTTCAGGATCCGCGCCTCGTAAGTGCCGTTGCGCAAGCGGGCGACGACCCGCGGAAAAGCTTCCCGGGCGAGGTCGAGCCAGCTCGGCTCAATGTCGTCGATCACCAGGAACGCAACGCCGCCGGGGCGAAGCACGCGCGCCATCTCGTCGACGCAGCGGCCGATGTCGGCCACATGGTTGAGCGTCCAGAAGGACAGGGCCGCGTCGAACTCGCCATCGGCAAACGGCAGGGCCTCGCCCGGCGCATGGACGAATTGGGGGACTGGCCCGGACCGTCGAAATTTCTCGCCAAATGCCATCCATTCCGGGGTCTGCCAGGATGCAGCCGGCTCGACGACGACGAGGTCAACTGCCGGGTCGAGGAAGCGGGCGGAAACGCCGGCGCCGCCGCCGATGTCGACGATGTGCCCGTTCAGCTCGCGAAGCTCGGTGGCATATGGCGCGTAATCTTCCAGTAAGACCGCCTCGCGGTCGTCGCGGTTCAGCAGCTGGTCGTACCAGCTTTCCATTTGCGCTTGCCGCTGTTCGTACGAAGTCGCCACCGCCGCACCCTTAGCGCTGGCGATCTTGGGGCACTAGCTATCGATTCGAAAGTCGGCCGTGGGCCGCGCGCAATTACCAGCGGTCGCGCGCGGACGCCCTTGCTTCCAATAGGTCGAAGAGCCCGCGGTGCTGCAGCAGCAATTGCTCGCCGCCGAAGGCCAGGGCGCGCTCGCTCGATGGATCGTCGCAGGCGCTGTCGATCACTTCCAGCACCGAAGCTTCGTCCGGCAGCGATGGCGCTGGGCATTCGATGCCGATGCGCGCGGCGGCGCGGTCGAGCAGGCGGCGAATGGGCCACCAGTCGCTGACCAGCGCGGTCGCGGCGCCAAGCGCGCAACCGCGGCGTTCGGACCGGGCAAGGATTTCCAGGGCGTGGCGTTGCGCCACCAGCGTCGATTCCGTCTCCGCCGCACCGGGAGTGCTCGGGATCGGGCCGACGGCCGACGTTAGGCGGACCAAGTACAGGCGTTCGCGCTCGAACGCGTCGGAGGCCCGCTCGAGCCACCGCTGTGACGCGCCGGACGAGGCCAGCGACAAGGCGAGCTCGACGAGGCCCGGATGGCTGCCGTGAATCTTGCACAGCAGGTGGACGCAATCGGCAATGTCCCGTGCGGCGCTCGGGCCGGACGCTTCGACGAGGGAGTGGACGTAGCGATGCTTCGCGCTGCCTTCGCCGGCAACGCGCGCAAGGTGAGCCTCGGCAGCGCTAACCGCTTGACGGTCGACGAACCGATTGATCGCCATTCGAAACTCCCCTGCCAGGCCCCAGAACGGGTCGGCCTAATGCAGGGTTTGTAGGCGCAGGGCGTAAAGACGAGGTTTATGCCGGCTTAGGTTTTTGGTGAGGCTGTTCGGTAACCGGCTTAGGCCGCGACTTGATATTCGACCTCGCTGTTGGCCGCATCGGCGAGCGCGGCATGGTCTTCGATCGCCGTCGTTTTCGGCTTCGGAAAGAAATAGCGCGAGGCAGCGACGAAAACGCCGACCGTCAGGTAAGCGATCACCGCCAGCTTGACGTCGAAAAAGACGATCGCGCCGAACATCACCCGCAACAGGTTCGGGTGGATGCCCAAATCTTCGCCCAGGCCCTGGCAGATGCCAAGCATCGTGTCGTTGCGCATCGGCAGCGCCACGTTGCGCTCGTCAACCGCAGGTTGCTCGGGCTGGATCTCGCTGGCGTCTTGCATGTCAAACTCCTCTGGCGGGGCCGGTGGCTGCCTATCGTCAAACAATAAGCAAGCGCCGTGCCAGAACCTTGGTATCTCTGTTTTTCAGTGGGTTAGCGCGAACCGACCCGCTCGCAGCAGCGATTAGTTCGCGTTTGCTACGCAAATATTGGGAATCCGCGCCAAGTGTTTCAAGGGTTACCGCCCGCGGCGCAGTCCACCCAGGAGCCCGCGCAACAACTGGTTGGCGATCTGGCGGCCGACCGAGCTGGCCACTGCCCGTCCGGCTGACTGCATCATCTTGTCCGCCATCGTCGGCTTGGCCGCCTCGCGGGCAGCGCGCGCCTCGACGCGCTCCGCTTCGCGGCGTGCAGCGGCGTCGGCCTTGGCCTGGGCCGCGTCCATCTTGGCTTGGGCCGCGGCGGCTTTTTGAGCGTCCGCCTCCTGCTTGGCGGCCGCGGCGGCCTGCGCCGCTTCGCTGGCCCGCGCCGCGAGCAGCTCTTCAGCCGATTCCCGGTCGCTGACCTGGTCGTATTTGGTGCCGATGGCATCGCTTCCGACCAGGATCGCGCGTTCCTGGGCCGACAAGGGCCCGACCCGGGATGCCGGCGGCTTGATCAGCACGCGCTGGACCGGGGAGGGCGATCCGTCGGGTTGGAGCAGCGAAACCAGCGCTTCGCCGATCTTCAACTCGGTGATTGCCGAAGCGACGTCGATGCCGGGATTGGGCCGGAACGTCTCGGCCGCGGCCTGCACCGCTTTCTGGTCGCGGGGCGTAAAGGCGTTGAGCTTGTGCTGAACGCGGTTGCCCAGCTGCCCCGCGACCTTGTCCGGAATGTCGATCGGGTTCTGGGTGATGAAATAGACGCCGACCCCCTTCGACCGGATCAGCCGGACGACCTGCTCGATCTTGTCCTGCAGCGCCGGCGGCGCGTCCTCGAACAGCAAATGCGCCTCGTCGAAGAAGAAGACGAGCTTCGGCTTCGGCAAGTCGCCGACCTCGGGGAGCGTCTCGAACAGCTCCGACAGCAGCCAGAGCAGGAAGGTCGAATAGAGGCGCGGGCTTTGCATCAGCCGGTCGGCGGCGAGCACGTTGACCGTCCCGTGGCCCTGGTCGTCGAGGCTCAACAGGTCGGTCAGGTCGAGCGCCGGCTCGCCGAAGAAATGCTCCGCGCCCTGGGCGCGCAGCTGCAGCAACGACCGCTGGATGGCGCCGACCGACTGCTTCGACACATTGCCATATTGCAGCGTCAGTTCGTCGGCGCGCTGGCCGACCTCGACCAGCATCGATTGCAGGTCGTCGAGGTCGAGGAGGAGCAGCCCGTCCTTGTCGGCGACCTGGAAGACGATGGTCAGGACGCCTTCCTGGACCTCGTTCAGGCTCATCAGCCTGGACAAGAGCAGTGGCCCCATCTCGCTGACGGTGGTGCGGACCGGGTGGCCTTGCTGGCCGAACAGGTCCCAGAATTGCACCGGATAGCCACGATACTGCCATTCGCGGTAACCGATGTCCGTGCTCCGCTGGCGGAACGGCGCGTCGGTCCTGGCATCCGCGGAGGCGGGCATCGCCAACCCGGCGAGGTCGCCTTTCACGTCGGCAACGAAGGTCGGGACGCCGGCGTCGGCGAACCCTTCGACTAGCCCCTGCAAAGTCACCGTCTTCCCGGTTCCGGTTGCGCCGGCGACCAGCCCGTGGCGGTTCGCTCTCGACAATTGCAGGTCCTGCCGGTTCGCTCCGCCGCTCTCGGCGCCGATGAAGATCGTGTCAGTCATTCGCCTTTGCTAGCAAAGCCTGCGAACCTTGTCGCGGCTGGCCTTGCCCCACACATATGCTAGAGGGCGCGCCGCCCTGGGGCGCTTCTAGAAGGACGTTTCTGCCGTGATGCGGATCATGATGAAGTCGAAGATCCACCGCGCGACGGTGACGCAGGCCGACCTGCATTATGTCGGGTCGGTCACGATCGACGCCGACCTCCTCGACGCCGCCAACCTGATTGAAGGCGAGCAGGTCGCGATCGTGGACATCACGAACGGCGCCCGGATCGAAACCTATTGCATCCCGGCCGAACGGGGCAGCCGCCTCATCGGAATCAACGGCGCTGCCGCGCACCTGATTCACGCCGGCGATATGGTCATCATCATGAGCTACGCGATGATGGAGGAAGAGGAAGCCCGATCTTACCAGCCGGTCGTCGTTCACGTCGATGAAGGCAACCGCGTGGTGAAGCTGGGCAACGATCCGGCCGAACCGGTTCCGGGATCGGACCAGAAGCGCGGCGACCTGGCCGCTTAGCTTCGAACCGCCGGCCTGACCAACAGGCTGCCGGCGGGGAGGGGCGTCAGCAGCTCGCTCGCCGGGACTTGCGGGTCGAGCCAGCGCTGCCAGCAATCCGGCGGTAAGACGCAGACTTGCCGCGCATGGTAAGGCGCGACGTCGGGACCCGGCTCTGCGGTCAACATCGTGAACGCTTCCTCCACGTCCGGCTGGGTGCGGACCAGCCCGGCGATGCCCAGCAACCCCGTGGTCCCGCCCAGGACGCCGTCTGCGGCGGCAGTGAACAGCCAGCGGTCCTTGCGCTTTTGCCTGGGGTCGGCCGGCGCGGTGAATTCGTAGAATCCGTCGGCGACGATCAGGCAGCGCCCGGACGGAAACTGGCGGCCGTCGGATCGAAAGTTGTAGACCGGCCTGCCGCCTGGCCCCGGCCAGCTCCATCGGCGAACGACCATCTCCTGCACGCCCGCCGCCGAACGGACGATCGGGGCGGGGTCGGTGATTGCGATATCGCGCGGCGCAAGGTTCGGGGCGCCTTCGGGGAAGGCGATCGGCACCTGCAGGTCGCGAAAGATTTTGGCCACTTCGTCGACCGACTTGGCCTGGGTGTAGAGATTGCACATGCGGCTCAGCCTATAGCGGGAGCAGCACGAACGCAGTGTTGACGAAATTGTGCAGGATGATCGGCAGGACCAGGCTGCCGGTTTTTTCGCGCAGCCAGACGGCGGGAATGGCGCCCAGGAAGGGCAAGGCAAAGCTCATCGCGTCGAAGCTCCAGACGCCCTGCTGGACGCCGAGCCCGTGGACCAGCCCGAAGACCAGCGCATTGAGCGGCAGCGCCCAGCCGATCGCCGCGCCGCCGATCCGGACATGGCCGGCGAAGGCGCGGTTCAAGGCGACAAGGAACAGGCCGCGGAAGAAAATCTCTTCCTCCAGCCCTGGCATGGTCAGCTGGTAGAGGATGGCTTCGCGATTGCCGCCGCCTTCACCCATGAACCAGGCCATGGTCGAATAGACGGCGACCAGCGCTGCAAAGACGAGGAGGGCCCCGCGCAGCTGCTCCTGCTTCCAGGTCAGGCCGATCCGTCGCCACCCGAAGATTGGCAAGGCAGCGATCGCCAGCGTCACCGCAAGCGCAAGGAACTTGCCCGACCAATTCCATGTCTCGTCGAGGCCGGGGACGGCCGGGATCAGCCATAGTCCGCGCGTCAGCGCGACATCGTTGACCAGGAACAAGGCGGCCGCGACCAGCAGCCACTTGAAGTCGAAGTTGCGGCGGTCGGCGACCCCGGCGACCAGCCCCGCACCGATGAGGATGGCGGCGATGGCGACGCTACCAAGCAGTTCGTCGAGCATCCCCCGAGTCCCCCAACCCTGCCCTGCCTTTGAGTGCCTGCGGTCTAGTCGACCCGCTTGGCGACGCCGCGGCGGATCGCCTCGGTCACCAGGGCGCGCACCTGCGGCTTGACCTGATCGGCGAGGCGCGCCTGCTCACGGCCGAGCTCGGCCTGCTGGCGCCCAAGCGCCGCCTGCTGCTGCCCGAGCGCAGCCTGCTTCTGGCCGAGCGCCGCCATCTGCTTGCCGAGCAGGTTCGCGCGCGAAGCGTCCGCGCCGGCCATCATTGCGCCGATGCGCCCTTGCTCCGCACCCAGCGCGCCCTGGCGGCCGCCGAGCGCACCCTGCTGCGCGCCAAGCGCGCCCTGGCGAGCACCGAGCGCCTGCTGCGGCTGCATGATCGCTTCGACGCGGCGAAGGATGTCGGCGTCGCGAATGACATAGGCCTTCCCGCCGTCGCGCACGTAGAGCAAAGGCCCGTCGCCGGAGCGGAAGGCCTTGGCCCGCTCGGCATCGTTCCACGAGCCGTTCAGCTGGACGCTGCTGGTGCCGTTCTTGCCGGTCAGGAGGACATAACTCATGCCATCGTTGGACGCGGCATAAAGGGCGGCGGCGGGCGTTGCGACGATGAGCAGTGGGACGATCCAGCGCATGACAATCCTCCTTGGCTGGGCACGATTCGTACTACAATTGTAGCGCCCGTCAAGGTGGGTCGTCTGCGCCCGCCTTAATCCCCAACGCCCTAATGAAGGGCGCGGGGTTGTTCTTTCGACTGCCGATCGGCCTGGTCGATCTTCCGGAGTAAGCCGTCAAAACATGGCGTCTCTTCGAGAGGCCAGATTTGTTCGAATGACGGGTTCAACAGCCGCGCGTCATTCCGGTC
Source organism: Sphingomonas sinipercae (assembly GCF_011302055.1). Taxonomy (NCBI): domain Bacteria; kingdom Pseudomonadati; phylum Pseudomonadota; class Alphaproteobacteria; order Sphingomonadales; family Sphingomonadaceae; genus Sphingomonas; species Sphingomonas sinipercae. The sequence goes on along the minus strand of NZ_CP049871.1, from coordinate 1,502,924 downwards.
AAGCAAGCCGATGGACACCAAGAGCGACTGGTCCATCGTATATAACTCTTTCAACTACTTTGGCTTTCCCAACGCCGGGCAAGCGACCTGGTGCCAAGCGTTTCGGCTGCGCAACGGTATTGCGTGAGACGGGAATGGTTAGGCGCCCGCGCCCCGGCGTGCTAAGCCAAGCCCATCGCGCCGACTGCCACGAGCCAAGGCGCGACAGAGAGACCCGACTTGTGCTCCCGCTTGCAGCCGACGGAGCGCACCCATGGACCTCAATCACCTGTATCACCGTCACCAGATCGCGCTCCACATGGCTGGAAAGGCCGGGAGCGAGCCGGGCCGGGCGGCGCATCTGGCGCTGGCGGAAGGCTATGCCGCACAGATCCGCGCGGCCAGGAACCCGGCGCCCGCGGCCGACCGGCCCGACCCCGGCCTGGTCGTGGCGATCCGCACCGTGGAGATCGTCGCGTGAACGGGGCTTTCGACATCAACCTGCCCGCCGCGTCGGCGCGGAACATCGGCGTCAAGCGCGACACCGCCCTGGCGTGCCGGGCGCGGGCGGAAGCCGACCTGCTGGCATCGGCGGCGATGATCAACGCCAACCAGCGCACCCGGTTGGAAACCAGCGCGGCGAGCTGGTCGGCGCGAGCAAGCGTGCTCGAGCGGGTCGAGAAGGGCATCGCCACCAAGGCGGTGCGCGCCGCGATGGGCGACCCGCCGGGCTGAGGGTTCGAGCGGGGTTGAGGGGCCGTCACGGAAGTGAATTCCGTGACGTCGGTCCTGTCGCTTCGCGCAGGCCGGCCGATACTCGCCAACTCTTCGCACAAGCTTCGCTTCTTCGAAGCGTTCGCTTGTGGTCGGTGGCTTGGCCGTCACGGGGCGGCCCGTGACGTCGATCGACGCGGCTTTGCCGGTCGTCGGCCGGCTTGCGCGATCTCTTCGACAGAAGCTGCGCTTCTGCGCGGTCGCTTAAGGTCACTAAAGTCACGCGGTTGTGCTGCATTTTCGTGACTTTAGAGCCGCCGGATGCGGGGCATTGGGCGCGGGGGCGGGTTGGCTTTTTCATGCTCGATCCGGTCGAGGATCGCCTGGTGCTGGGCCCAGATCGCCTCCCGATGCGCCTTCAGCTTGGCTTCGTAGCGGGCGCGTTCCTTGAGCTTGATCCGGTAGAGGCGGCGCGTGGCGGCCTGCTCGCGCCGCTCCGCGATCGAGTGGTCGCGGCCGGACAGCAGCCCGATGGCGAGCCGGTCGTTGCGGCGATGTTCGAACCGCACCAGCCGCCCGCGGCGGACCACCGGCACCCAGGCGCCGCGAATCGCGCGATCCATCGCGTCGGCACGCAGCCGGTCGATGCCGAGCGCGATGGCATTGTCCCACGCCTTGGCGAAGCTCTCCGCCCCGTCCGCCTCCAGCAGCCGGTAAGCGGTGCTGGGCGTGCGCCCAACCACCCGCGCCGCATGGGACACGCAACCGCATTCGGAGAGGGCAAGGATGAACAGGCGCTGCGTCTGCTCGTCCCAGCCGTTCCTGCGCTTGCGCAGGCGCGGGACGGGCGTGAAATCGACGACGCGATCGGGATCCGGATCGACCAGCCCGTACTGCGCGGTGTCGAACGGGAAGGGGTCGCCGGCGGCGGCCTTTTCAGGATTGTAGTGGGGGTTGAAGAAATCGAACGGCGGCTCGGGCGGGCCCTGCTCCGCGCGGGCGGCGGCTGGCTTGTCTTTGGTCTGCATCCAACAGGATAAGCCATAAAAGGGGGGGTGTAGGACAGCATAAAGCGCCGAAGCTAAGCGCCAGCTTAGCTGAGAGACGCTGCATGCCGGCCGGGCTGCGGGCGCGAAGCGACCGACAGCTTCGACGTCACGGGATTTACTCCCATGACGGCTGCGCTAGCTTGCGATTGCTCGGGGCAGGGGGAGCGATCAATGAAGGCAGTGTTGCTGATGGCTCTGGCGGCCCAGCCGGTGACGATGGAATTGCCGACGACGCTCAAGCCCAATTGCTATCGAACGATCGCCCATCCGACGCCGGTGCAGCTGACCGGCCAGATGCCGGCCGACCCGACGACGATCTATACCCTGCGCATCTGCTATGCCGATTATAAACCGCTGCGGGCGGTGCGCGTCGGCATTCCCGACGAGCCGGGCAAGGACAACCCGGACACTTTGATCGCCGCCGATTGCAAGCTGGTCAGCGGCACGAAGATGTTGATGTGGCTGACTCCGCCAGCGCCGCCGGCAACCTACACGACCCCGTCGATGAACATCTGCGTGCTCGGCATGGCGGTGATCGGCGACGCACCGACCGCGGCGATCGAGGGAGCCGGGCGGTGAAGACGGCGATCCTGCTGGCCGGCCTGCTTCTCCAGCCGGCGCCGGAAGTAACGCTGCAGAACCTCGACCCGCACTGTTATCGCGAGGTGATCCGCACGGCGCCGACGGAACTGACGGCAAACGTCGCCCCCGGATTGTCGGCGATCTATACCCTGCGGATCTGCTACGAAGCGGGAACGGGCTTCGGACCGTGGCGCGGCGTTAGCGTCGGCATCCCCGACGAGCCGGGCAAGGACAATCCGGAAATCAAGCTCACCGCACTGTGCCAACTGGTAACCGGGTCGAACCTGTGGGCCTGGTACAAAACCCCGCCCGACCTCGGCGCGCTCGACTTCACCTTTGTCGACATTTGCGTGCTCAACGTCACGGTGACGCGGAAGGCGCGGGGGTAGGGGAGCGCACCGACGAAGAGAGCTGTGCCCTGGCGAAGAGCCATCGGGTGCCGGCCGGGCTGCGCCCGTAGGGTGACAGCTTCGACGTCACGGGATTTACTCCCGTGACGACATGGCGAGTTCAAGCACTTGAAACCGTCGTTTCAGGCCTTGAGCAAACTATAACTCTTTTGTTCACGTACCCAGACTGTTTTCGATACGATAAAAAGAACAATATCGCTAGCAGCCCAAGAGCAATCCTGATGCTGATTAAGTTCTCCACAAAATACGGAGGAGGACTCAGAACGAACGTTATCACCAAACACACTAAAGCCCCGACATAGATTGTTCGGTACATGTTGGCGATCTCAACAAATAGCTCAATTTTCTTGTCGCGTTCGCAGGCCAGAACGTAGGAAGTGTAGTCCGAATGCGTCACAAGCTTAAGCATCTTGAAAAGCGGCTCCAGAACTAGCGAACCTAGTCGGCTAACTGTTAGGCCCGTGAGGTAGTAAAGCAGCAAACGAGATAGGATGTCCGTCGACTCCGCACTGCCAAGGAACGCCCTTACGAACTCGAAAACTACCGCTCCTGGAACGAAGTAATTGAAAATGTTATATGAATCGATCTTGTCGATCAGCTTGTCCACGCGTGCCTCCCATCGACCGCCCTACTGATAGCTAACCGTGTGACTAGTCGTACTCCTCAACGATGTCGAAAAATGGCAGAGGTGTCACATCGACATAACCGGCCCGCTTACCGAAGCCGCCGTAGTGTATTTTATCCTGCCCTTGGGTGGCTATAACTCTCGCGCCCCGACGTCGGAAGGCATTCGTTACTATTCGACGCGGGTGCTTAGCGTCGTCAGCTGGAGCGGACACGAATGCAGAAAAGTGAGGTACGCTGCCAGGTTCTGCTATCGGCCCCAAAACTCGATTGAGGATCGTCGGCCCAACGTTGCGACGACTCCCGTGGTGAGGAACCTGAACAAAGCTGAATTGTCGTAAAGGTAATTGCTGAGATTCAAGGTAGTTGGCAGACCAAGTAAGCGCGTTGATGCCGGCGTCACCAGTCAACAAGACGTTGCCTTGATCGAACCGGCCGTAGAGCACGACGCTGCTTTCATTGCTCGCGCTGGTTAACCCTCCGTCTTGAAGGCGCTCATCGAGCCAGTCTTCTGCGGTCCAGCCTGCTACCGATGTGCGCGCTGCGCCAAATATCCGTTGGGCGAGAGACTCTTTCCCAAGCCACATGTTTCTCGCCCGGATCACAGCTTCATTCGGGTCAGGCGTTTTGTCGAACTGCGGAAGCAGGTTCTGGTAAGCGTACAGGGTTGGTGAACAGACGAAGAATGGTCCAATCAACGCGCCGGTGAATGGGTAGTGCAGAACTGAACCCTGCGAATGTGCGAGGTCAACGATCTCCGATATAATGTCATATTCTCTCTGAATGGCTTTTTGGAGGCCTTCTGCTGACCAAGCCGAGTCGAAAAGGGTCGGATCTGCTGAAAACCACGGAATGTGCAGCCACACGTTTCTAACGTGCACTTCCTCCAGCACCTTCCGTAAGCCTGATGCATGATCTCCGTCTGAATGCGTCAGTACTACGTGTTCGAGCGTCACATCGGCACCGAAGTATGTCTTGAGGTGACCGACAATCTTCTCGCCGGTAGCGGCATGGCCGCCATCCACTAGCATGAGCTCCCACAGTCGCTCGTCCCCGTACCGGACGATAATTGCATCACCAGCGCAGCTAGCGTCGCCAACTGCAAGGAACTCGATCTCGCATTTCATCAGGAGCCTTATAGGACTGGAACAGCCCGTGAACAAGCGCCGCTGAATTTGAGTGCTAATCTTCGACAGGCAGTTCGATGAGAGTTGCAGAGCGTCGGTCGGGCGTCGCTCGTGTCAGATGAACTCCTGGATAGCCTCTTTCGATCAGCGACTTAATACTGCACTTTAACTCGTCGGATGCGCGACTACCAAGTATCACTCGCCTCACGGCAGCGTGGGGAAATGGGACTAGGTGAATTTGCTCGTGCTGTACTTTGGTGATCACTGACGCATCTTCAACCTTAGCGTATAGCCGCCATTCCCTTTCATAGCTCCAATCGGCCTGTTTGGAGATTAAAGCTCCATACGGATTATCCATAATTTCAGGCACTCTTCCGTCGAAGTACGCGACCTTATGAAGACCCTGCAGTTCGTAATTTTCTCCCCGCCGAAAAAAATCCGAGCTGGTGTCAAACGCAATGACGAACCCTGACGAGTTTCCAGCGTAATGCGCCCACATTGGGGAGCTGTCTGATTTTTCGCTCAACGACAGTAGAAGTTGTTTCCCCGCCACTCGATCAATAAGTCGGTCTATATTCTCAGGCGCGTTCATCTGAGCAGGCATTTGAGCGATGAAATCGCCTAAAAGACGTCGCATCAGGTGCTCAACGTTGGCGCCTGTAACTGCCGACATCATTTGCTTGGCCTGATCGACATTCAGCGCGGATAATGGGGATTCACGAAGCGCGTCACTGATGCCCCCGTCAACGTCCGCTTCTGCAGCCGCTTCTTCAAAAAGCAGCTGCATCTTCGGTCCCATAATAAGATCGAAAGTCTGTCGTACTTCAAAGATGTCATTGGTATTCAGCGGAGGCGAAAAACGTATGAGCGCGTTTTCTAAAACATCGATCCTGTCGCTGACGACGTACTTGAATAACTCGGCAGGTGGCGAAGGTCGTCGCCGTTCAATTTCTGCCAAGTCAGCGCCAAGTGACACTAGGGCTGCCTCACTGGTCGAGGAAGCTGCGCATCTTCCGTGACCGGCTCGGATGCTTCAGCTTCCTAAGCGCCTTCGCCTCGATCTGCCGGATGCGCTCGCGCGTCACGGAGAACTGCTGCCCGACTTCCTCAAGCGTGTGATCGGTATTCATGCCGATGCCGAACCGCATGCGCAGCACGCGTTCCTCGCGCGGGGTCAGGGACGCCAGCACTCGGGTGACGGTTTCCTTGAGGTTGGCCTGGATCGCGGCATCGACGGGGATGACGGCGTTCTTGTCCTCGATGAAGTCGCCGAGGTGGCTGTCTTCCTCGTCGCCGATCGGAGTTTCGAGGCTGATCGGTTCCTTGGCGATCTTCATCACCTTGCGGACCTTCTCGAGCGGCATGCTGAGGCGCTCGGCAAGCTCCTCGGGCGTCGCTTCGCGGCCGGTTTCGTGCAGGAACTGCCGCCCGGTGCGGACCAGCTTGTTGATCGTTTCGATCATGTGGACGGGGATGCGGATGGTCCGCGCCTGGTCGGCGATCGAGCGGGTGATCGCCTGGCGGATCCACCAGGTGGCGTAAGTGCTGAACTTGTAACCGCGGCGGTATTCGAACTTGTCGACCGCCTTCATCAGCCCGATGTTGCCTTCCTGGATGAGGTCCAGGAATTGCAGCCCGCGGTTGGTGTATTTCTTGGCGATGGAGATGACGAGGCGAAGGTTGGCCTCGACCATTTCCTTTTTCGCGATTCGCGCCTCGCGCTCCGCCTTTTGCACCTGGTTGACGATGCGGCGGTATTCGGGGAGCGAAGTGCCGACGGCCTGCGCGATCTCGCCCATTTCGACGCGGATTCGCTCGACCGTGTCGCCTTCCGCGGCGGCGAAGGCGGCGAACTTCTTGTCGATCTTGGCGGCGCGATCCATCCAGCCATCGTCGAGCTCGGAGCCCATGTAGCTTTCGAGGAACGCCTTGCGCGGCACGCGGTGGCGCTCTGCCAGGCGCAGCATCTGCCCGCCAAGCGCGGTCAGGCGGCGGTTGTAGGCATACAGCTGGTCGACGAGATATTCGATCTTGGCGGCGTGAAACTGCACGCTTTCGACCTCGGCGGTGAGCTGCTCGCGAAGCTTCTGATACTTCTTCTCGTCCGAGGCCGGGAATTCGGTGCCGGCGGCGAGCGCGTCGAGGCGGGCCGACTGGAGCTTGCCGAACTTCTTGAACAGGCCGGCGATGGTGGCGAACTTCTCGAGCGCCTGGGGCTTGAGCTGCTCTTCCATCTGGGCGAGCGAGAGGGCGTTCTCGTCATCGTCGTCGTCGGTGGATTCGGGCTTGGCGCGGCGCTCGTTGAGCTCGTCCTCGTCATCGGCTTCGGCGGGGGCCTCCTCGGGCTCCTCGTCTTCCTTGATGGTCGGGCCGGCGTTCTTCTCGCTGATTTCGCCATCGGCGCCTTCGCCTTCCTCGTCGGCGTTGATCTGCTCGGGCGTCGGGCCCTTCGACAGCATCGCCTCAAGGTCGAGGATTTCGCGCAGCTGCATCTGCCCTTCGTCGAGCAGGTTCGACCAGTGGATGATCGCGTTGAAGGTCATCGGGCTTTCGCAAAGGCCCCAGATCATCGTGTCGCGGCCGGCCTCGATGCGCTTGGCGATGGCGATTTCGCCTTCGCGGGAGAGCAGTTCGACCGCGCCCATTTCGCGCAGGTACATGCGCACCGGGTCGTCGGTGCGGTCGACCGCTTCCTTCTTGGTCGCAGCGGCCGGGCGGGGGCCGCCGTCGTCGAGCGGATCGACCTCGTCCTCGGGCTCCGCTTCCTTGCTGTCCTCCTCGTCGTCCGATTCCTCGGCATTCTCGACGACGGTGACGCCGCGCTCGGACAAGCGCGACATGATGTCCTCAATCAGCTCGTTCTGGTCGGCGGGGATGGCGGCGTTGATCTCGTCGATCGTGATGGTGCCGCGCTTTTCGGCGCGGGCCATCACCTTCTTGATGGACGCATCGTTGAGGTCGATCAGCGGCGCATCGCCGTCTTCGCTCTCGGTCTCGGGTGTTTCGTTCTTGGCCATGGTTGCGGTGCCGCTTACTCAGTGCCGGCGAGAGACGCCAGCCGTTGCATGATTTCTTCACGCGCGACGTGCAGCCGGCGCTGCTCGTCGAACGCATCTTCGTCCCCGGCTTTCAGGCGCTCGGTCGCTTCGAGAAGCGCGGCGCCGATCTCCTCCTCCGCGGCAAGGGCGTCGATGGCGACGCCCAGGTCACGCACGGCCCGCTCGGGCTCGGCGTCGCTACGGGTGAAGGAAAAGCCGATTCCGCCGGAATTGGCCGCGGGCGCAAGGCCCGAAGCCGGTCCGGCGTGTTGCAATATGGTGACAAGCTCTTCCCGATCAAGCGTTTGCCGGGAGAGTGCCGCTTCGACCAGCCGTTCGCGAAGGGCGGAGAGGGTGCGGTCGCGGATGCCGAGGTGGGCGAGCTGCTGGCAATGTTCGGGCAAAGCGGCGGGAAAATTGATGAAGCCGAGGATCAAGGCGCGCGCGGTCGAGGCGTCGATTCCGCCGCTGGCGATGCGCCGCGCGGTGTCGCTGGGCGGGGAAGGAGGCGGAGTGAAGCGCCCGTTCTTGAAGCTTCCGCGCGGACGCTGCGGCCCACCGCCGCTCCCGGGCTGCCACTGGCGGCGGGGCGGGCGGGCCTGGTCCATCTCCGCCTGGAAAGCGTCCATCCACTGGTCGCGGTAGAGGCGGCGAAGGTCGGGATGCTGGATGGATTGCGAATGTTCGATCAGCCGCTGGCGAAGGCCGGCGCGGGCCTCGGGCGTGGTCAGCGCGGCGGCATCGCGTTCGTGCCGGAACAAGCGGCGGTCGAGCGCTTCGGGCTCGGCAAGGAGCGCATTCATCGCTTCCGGCCCGCCAGCGCGGACGATGTCGTCCGGGTCCTGCCCGGCGGGAAGCTCGACGAAGCGCAAAGTCCGGTCGGGCCCGATGTGGGGCAAGGCGCGGGCGGCGGCGCGGATCGCGGCCTTGCGGCCCGCCGCATCGCCATCGAAGCAGAGGATCGGCGCCGGATCGAGCCGCCACATCCGCTCCAGCTGCGCTTCGGTCACCGCGGTGCCGTTGGGCGCGACGACTTCGCTGATGCCGGCGCGGTCGAGGGCAATGACGTCCATATAGCCTTCGACGACGATCAGCCTCTTGGCTTGCCGGCTGGCCGGGCCGGCACGGTCGATATTGTAGAGGGTGCGGCCCTTGTCGAAGAGCGGCGTGTCGGGGGAGTTGAGATATTTGGGCTCGCCGTCGCCCAGGATCCGCCCGCCGAAGGCGATGACTCGCCCGCGCTGGTCGCGGATCGGGATCATCAGCCGCCCGCGGAAGCGGTCGTACGTGTCCTTGCCTTCGTCGGGCTTGACCAGCATCCCGGTTTCGACCAGCCGGTCCTCGCCAAGCTCGGCCAGCGCGCGCTTGAGCGCGGTTCGGTTATCCGGCGCCAGGCCGATGCCGAAGCGGGCCACGGTCGCCGCGTCGATGCCGCGCCCCTTGAGATATTCGCGCGCCGAGGCGCCGTCGATTCCGCCGAGCTGTTCGGCAAACCAGCGCTGCACGGCCGCCATGACATCGGTCAGCGATGACGTCCGTTCGGCCTGGGCGGCGGCGCGCGGGTCGGGGGCGGGGACGTCCATGCCCGCCTTGCCGGCAAGTTCCTTGACCGCGTCCATGAACGGAAGGCCCCGCGCTTCGGTCAGGAAGCGGATCGCATCGCCGTGCGCGCCGCAGCCGAAGCAATGGTAGAAGCCCTTTTCGTCGTTGATCGTGAAGCTGGGCGTCTTTTCATTGTGGAACGGGCAGCACGCCTTCCACTCGCGCCCGGCGCGAGTGAGCTTCACCGACGGCTGGATGATGGCGGACAGCACGGTGCGGGCGCGAAGCTCGTCCAGCCAGGCGGGGGAGAGGGTCACCGGCGCCCCCCGTCGGCGGCGGGCGTGAGGAAGCGCCCATCGTTCAACGCCTCCTCGATCACCGCAACCCTTCCTCCGATTCGCTCCCGCGCATCATTGTTCCAGAAGCGTATCACGCGATACCCCTCAACGTTCGGGATCGCGGCTGTGCCGAGCCGATAATCAGGCGGCGGCCGAAACCCTGGACCTATTTGGGAGCAGCAAGCGAAGGTCGCAATTGTGAAGCCAAAACAGGCTCGCAATCGCGGCGATGGGCGTGAGGTTCGGGATCGGCATCGCAAAGGCGCCGGTGAAGCACAGCACCGTCAGGAACGACCCCATCCACACAGCGACAAAGCGCCCGGCCTGGCGCTGCTGCAGGAAGGCGGCCAGCGGGATGATCAGGAGCAGCGTGTCGTAGGTGAACAAATAGGGCGAAATCAGCATGGTCGATGCGGCAAGGATCGGGACCCGCTGGTCGTGCTTCAAAGCCCATGCGCGCCAGGTCAGCACGATGGCGGCGATGGCCGCCAACGCTTGCGCCACGAACGCCGGTCCCTGAGCGATGCCGAAGAAGCGGGCGAAGGCGAAGACGCTGGCGAGCTGGTTCCAGCGCCAGGCGCTGTTTTCGATCAGGCCGGCGAAATGTGCGCTCATGGCGAAGAAGCCGCGGTAGGATTCGACGCCGAACAGCGCGAGCCCGAGCAGCAGGACCAGGAGCCCCGAGGCGGCCGCGGCGAAGAAGGCGCGCCAGTGACCGCCGGCGATAAAGGCAATCGGCACCAGGCAGGCGAGCTGCGGCTTGCAGACGAACAGGCCGAACAGCGCGCCGGCAAGCAACGGGCGGCGTTCGAGCGCGGCAAAGGCGGCAATGAACACCGAGCAGGTCAGGAATCCGTTCTGCCCGCCAACGACGTTCATGAAGGCGGCCGGGTGCGACAAGGCGTAGGTTGCCGGCATCAAGCGCCGGGTCGCCAGCAGGAAGAGCGTCGCACCGACCGCGACCCAGACCAGATAGGCCAGCCAGAAAGGATGGAAGCCGATCGGCATCACCACCAGCAGGAACGGCGGCGGGTAGGGAAAGGGCATTGCGCCGCCCATGTGCGCGACCGTCATCTGCACCGCGCGATGGACGGCCTGGTCGTAAGCCAGGGCCGGGTGCCCGGTGACGGCCAGGTGCCCGGCCGACCAGAAGCTCGTGAAGTCCACGCCCGGCGCGGCCTTGCTGTAGACATAGGCCCCGCCAAGCAGCGTCAGGAACGACAGCAGGGTGAGCACGAACGCCACCCGACTATGCCAGGCGAAGCAGGGGCCCGGGTCAGCCTCGCCAAGGGCGAGCGCGTGATCGAGCCACCGGCGGCGGAGGCCGGCCTTTCCTGCGTGTGCCGCCGGCTGCACGATCAATACAGGCCCGGAAGCACCCGATAGCGAACGCGGCCCTGAAGCTCGCGATAGGCAGGGTCGGCCGAAAGGAATTTTTCCTCTTCACGGATGCGCAGCAGCTGCATCGACCAGGTCAGCGCATATTTGACGATGTTACCGACGGTGAAATTGGCCAACAGGAAGGCAAGCTGGCTGATGAAATAGCCGAGGTACATCGGGTGCCGGACGAGGCGGTACAGGCCGCCGCTGCGGACCCCGCGGTTCGCCGGCGCCAGGCCGAAGCTGCGCCACAAAGCGACCTTGGCCAGGATGTTCACGGCAACGCCGCTCATCATCATCGCCGCGACCACCGGCTCGGGAATCATCGCGAAGCCGCCCGGGGCCGGACGCACCAGCAAGGGCGCGGCGGTGCCGAGGAAGGCGAAGAGCCAGGCGAGCGGGTCGCGGGTCATCGTGCCCGGCTTGCGGATCAGGATCAGGACGACGGGAAGGCACTCCGAAATCGCCAGGAGAATGACGTAGGGATGCTCGAACACCCGCGGCAGGATCGCCTGCAGGAAGGTTGCCGCCAAGGCGACGAGGAAAAGCCGCTCGCCCCAATCAAGAATCCTGTTCGTGTGCATGCTGTCCTCCCTGTCGGAGGGCGGATAGACGGACGCCTGACAAAAAATGGTTAATGCCGGCGGCGGCGCAGCGGACTTTTTCGCGGCTTTCGTTCCCTACTTGTTCCGGAAGAACAAACATAGTACGTGGCTGTTTATTGGAGCGGAGCTCGGCCGCTCGTTGACGGGAGACAGGGGTCATGGCAGCGCAGCTCAAGGTCATCGGCAGCGGATTGGAATCAGCAAGCATGGATCGGCAAAAGGCGCTCGAGGCGGCGCTTGCGCAAATCGACCGCGCATTCGGCAAGGGCTCGGCAATGAAGCTGGGCAGCCGCGAGAAAATGGAAATCGAAGTGGTCTCGACCGGCTCGCTCGGTCTCGACATCGCCCTTGGCGTGGGCGGCTTGCCGCGCGGCCGGGTGATCGAGATTTACGGGCCGGAAAGCTCTGGCAAGACGACGCTTGCGCTGCACGCGATTGCCGAAGCGCAGAAGGTTGGTGGGACCGCCGCCTTCGTCGACGCGGAACATGCGCTCGACCCGGTGTATGCGAAGAAGCTTGGCGTCGACATCGACGAGCTGATCGTATCGCAGCCGGATACGGGCGAGCAGGCGCTGGAAATCGTCGACACGCTGGTGCGGTCGAATGCCGTCGACGTGCTGGTGGTCGATTCGGTCGCTGCGCTGGTGCCGCGGGCGGAAATCGAGGGCGAGATGGGCGACAGCCACGTCGGCCTGCAGGCCCGCCTGATGAGCCAGGCGCTGCGCAAGCTGACCGGATCGATCAGCCGTTCGCGCTGCACCGTCATCTTCATCAACCAGGTACGGATGAAGATCGGCGTCATGTACGGCAACCCGGAGACGACGACGGGCGGCAATGCGCTGAAGTTCTACGCCTCGGTCCGCCTCGACATTCGCCGCACGGGCCAGATCAAGGACCGCGACGATATCGTCGGCAACACCACCCGGGTGAAGGTGGTCAAGAACAAGGTCGCGCCGCCGTTCAAGCAGGTCGAATTCGACATCATGTACGGCCAGGGCGTGTCGAAGGTCGGCGAGATCCTCGACCTCGGCGTCAAGGCCGGCCTGGTCGAGAAGTCGGGCGCGTGGTTCAGCTATGACTCGATCCGCATCGGCCAGGGGCGCGAGAACTCCAAGCAGTATCTCACGGAAAATCCCGAGATCGCCAACCGGATCGAAAGGGCGATCCGGGGCAAGACCGAGGAAGTCGGCGAAGCGCTGATGGTCGGGCCTACGGGCGAGGACGAAGGCGCCGAATAAGGCCGCGAGGGCGGGCGGCGGCTCAGGCTTCCGCCCGCTCCGTCGGTTCGCCGGTGTCGACCCGGATCGGCGCGAACAGGCGCTTGGGTTCGGTTAGGACAATTACCAGCAGGGCCGCGCTGGCGCAGGCAGCCGTCCCGACCAGGAAGGGCGTCGCCGTCCCGTCGAACGCGCGGCCGATGAAGAAGCCGGCGATAGCGGCCCCGACCGTGCCGATCACGCCCTGGACGGAGGACGCAGTGCCGGCGATCGGCGCCATATGCTCCATCGCCAGCGTCCCCAGGTTGGAGGAGGTGAAGGCGAAGCAGGCCATCGTCAGCCCTTGCAGGATGATGAAGGTGGCAAGCGTTTCGTGGCCGGCGAGCGCAATCGCGGCATGGAGGGCGGTCACCAGCGCGAAGCCGACCGCTGCGGAATGGCCGACCCGGCGCAGGCCGAAACGGCCGACCACCTTTGAATTGGCCCAGGACGCGACGCCCATCGGCGCGGCCACCGCCGCGAACACCAGGCCGATCAGCTGCGGCTTGTCGAACACGTCGAAGACGATCTGCTGGACCGAGGAAATGTAGGCGACCAGCGCCGAAAAGGTGACGGTCAGGGCGATCGTGTAGCCGCGCGATTGCGGCTCTCGAAGCGTTTCCCAGGCAGCGTCGCCGATTTCCCGCCAGTTGAGCGAGCGCCGGAATTCCGGGTGCAAGGTTTCCGGCAGGCGGATCCACGACCAGGTGAACATGATCACCGCATAAACCGCGAGCACCACGAAGATCGCGCGCCACGGCGCGAATAGCAGGATCGCCTGGCCGATGTTGGGGGCAAGGACGGGGACCAGCATGAAGACCATGAACACCAGGCTCATCACCCGGGCCATGGCTTCGGCTTCGAACAGGTCGCGGACCATGGCCACGACGAGCACCCGGGTCACCGCGGCCGACGCGCCCATCGCGGCCCGGCCGGCGATCAGCAGCGCGAAAGTGCCGGCAAAGGCGCAGGTCAGCGCGAAGATGGCATAAAGCGTGACCCCGGCGGCAAGGATCGGCTTGCGCCCGAAGCGGTCGGCAAGCGGGCCCCAGATCAGCTGCGTCGCGCCAAAGCCGAGCATGTAGGCGACGACGACCAGCTGCCGATCGTTTTCATGGGCGACGTTCAATGCCCGGCCGATGTCGGGCAGGGCAGGGATCATCGCGTCGATGGCGAAGGCGTTGAGCGCCATTAGGCCGGCGAGCAGCGCCGTCATCTCGCGCGTGCCGGGCGGGCGCGGCTTGCCCGCGGTCTGTTCGATCTGGAATGACATGAGGGCGCTGCTGCTGGCGCAGCGGTAACGAACATGCAAGGGGCGGAAAATGAGCGCGGCAAGCGATTGGGCGAGCGCCGGTGGTGTGGTTTGGGCGGCGCGGTGGCGGCAAACCGACCGCGGGCTGGCCGGGATCGAAGCCCCATTGGTCGAACGCATAAGGGCTGCTGCCCCCGACCGAAGGTTTCGCGCTTTCGAAATCGGTTGTGGCGCGGGCGCGACCACGGCGGACGTCGCCGCAGCACTGCCGAACGCGACGATCGTTGCCGCCGATGTCTCGGCCGACTTGCTTGAGGTGGCACGGCAGCGGCTTGCGCGTGAATCTTCCGTCACCTTTGCGGTCGGCGATGCCGAGCATATCGCGGCCGACAATGGTCCGTTCGATCTTATCTACTCGCGGCATGGCGTCATGTTCTTCGACGATCCGCAGCGCGCCTTCCGCACGCTGGCCAATGCGGCGACGCCGGGCGCGAAGCTGGTTTTTTCCTGCTTTCGCGACTGGCAGGCGAATGCCTGGGCATCGGAACTGGGCTCGGCGGCTGCCGACCAGCCGCTTCCATCCCCCGGCCGAGAGGCTGGCGGATTCGCCTTTGCCGACCCCGATTACGTGCGGCAGTTGCTTTCCGGCGCGGGGTGGACCGCAATCGCCGCCGAGGCCGTGGATTTTACCTACGTCGCCGGCGCGGGCCGCGAGGCGGTGGCGGAAGCGCTGGATTACCTTTGTACGATCGGGCCGGCGTCGGCGGTGCTTCGCCAGATGGACGAAGCGAAGCGTCCGGCGGCAGTCGCCCGAATGAAGCCAGTCATCGAGCGCTACGCAAAGGACGGGGAAGTGCGCTTTCCCGCCTCCGCCTGGATCTGGAGCGCCGCCGCGCTGCCACAATAATTTCAGAAGGGCTCGTCCCCTGGGGGCGGAGGGGGCCGATGCGACGGCGCGTGGGGCGGCTCGATATCGACCGGTTCGGGCGGGTCGAGCTCGCCTTCCCACTTGGCCACCACGGTGCTGGCGACAGCGTTGCCGACGACGTTGGTCGCCGACCGCCCCATGTCGAGGAAGTGATCGACGGCAAGGATCATCAGGATCCCGGCCTCGGGGATGTTGAACTGGGCAAGCGTTGCGGTGATCACCACCAGGCTGGCGCGTGGGACCCCGGCGACCCCCTTCGACGTGATCATCAGCGTCAGGAGCATCAGGATTTCCTGCGTGATCGTCAGGTCGATGCCATAGGCCTGGGCGATGAAGATCGACGCGAACGTCATGTACATCATCGACCCGTCGAGGTTGAACGAATAGCCGAGCGGCAGCACGAAGCTGGCGATCCGCGGCGGAACGCCGAAGCGGTCGAGCGCCTCCAGCGTGCGCGGGAAGGCCGCTTCCGACGATGCGGTGGAGAAGGCGAGCACGATCGGGTCGCGGATGTAACGCACGAGGTGGCGCGTGCGCCCGCCGACGATGAGGAAGCAGACCCCGATCAGCAGGATCCAGAGGATCGCCAGACCGATGTAGAAGCTGCCCATGAAATAGCCGTAGGTGGCGAGGATCGAGATGCCGCGCTCGGCGATGCTGGCGGTCACGGCCGCGAACACCGCGACCGGGGCGAAGCGCATCACGTAATCGGTGACCTGAAGCATCACCTTGACCAGGGCTTCGAGCGCCCGGACCAGGGGCCGCGCCGGTTCCCCGACAGCGGTGATCGCGACGCCTAGGAAGAGCGAGAAGACGACGATCTGGAGGATGTCGTTCTGCGCCATCGCGTCGACCATCGAGGTCGGGAAGATGTGCGCGATGAACTTGGCGAGGTCGAAGGCGGAACGGTCGACACCGCTGGCCGCGTCGGCCGGCGGGATGGTCAGCGCCAGGCCGACGCCCGGCTGCAGCGCATTGACCAGGACGAGGCCGAGGCTGAGCGAAATCAGGCTGGCGCAAACGAACCAGCCGAACGCCTTGATGCCGACCCGGCCCAGCGCGGTCGTGTCGCCCATGTGGGCGATTCCCACGACCATGGTCGAAAGCACCAGCGGCGCAATGATCATCTTGATCAGGTGCAGGAACACCGTCGTCAGGATGGAGAAATAGCCGGCAATCGTCTTGAGCTGCGCATCGCCGGCGGGCGTGCCGTCGGCGACCGATACGTTGATCGCCCAACCCGCGATGATCCCAAGGACCAGGCCGATAAGGATGAACCTGGTAAGCTTCGTCGCCATGCAATTCCCCTGTTGTGGAGCGACACAAGACGCCGCGCCCGCTCGCGTCAAGCTTCACAGCCGCGAGCAGCTTCGGCTAGGGCGCGCATATGGCAGACGAAGCGACATCCGACACGGTCGAGTGGGGGCGCGACATTCTGCGCGACGAAGCGCGCGCGTTGGAGGCGCTGGCCGACGGGCTGGGCGCGGAATTCGAGCGCGCGGTCGAGCTGATCTTCACGTGCAAGGGCAAGCTGATCGTGTGCGGGCTCGGCAAGTCCGGCCACATCGGGCGCAAGATCGCCGCGACCTTTGCGTCCACCGGCACGACGTCGATCTTCCTCCACCTCGCCGAAGCGATCCACGGCGACCTTGGCATGGCCGCGCAGGGCGACGTCGCGATCCTCATCTCGCAAAGCGGCGAAACGGCCGAGCTCGAGCCCGTCATCGATCATTTCGAGCGCGTGGCGATCCCGGTCATCGGGATCACCGGCAACCCGGCCTCGATGCTCGCCGAGGCCGCCGCCGCTCCCTTGGTGTTGCCGCACTGGGCGGAAGCGGGGCCGGAAGCGGTGGCGCCAACGACGTCGACGACGATGACGCTGGCGCTTGGCGACGCCCTGGCGATGACGGTGATGCGGCAGCGCGGCTTTACGCGGACGGACTTCGGGCGGCTGCACCCCGGCGGATCGCTCGGCGCGCGCCTGAAGCCGATCCGCAAGCTGATGCACGGCGGCCGCGACCTACCGCTGATTTCCGGCGACAGTTCGATGCACGAGACGGTCGTCGAGATGACGGCCAAGCGCCTCGGCGCGATCGGCGTGACAAATGCGCAGGGCTGCCTGATCGGCGTGATTACGGATGGCGACTTGCGCCGCAATGTCGAGCGAGGCCTCGATCATCCGGCGAGCGATTTCATGACGAAGGACCCGGTGACCGTCGCCCCCGATGCGCTGGTCGACGATGCCTTGCTGCTGTTCGACGAGCACAAGATCACGGTGCTGTTCGTCGTCGAGGAAGACGAGAGCGGCAAGAAGCCGGTCGGCGTGCTTCACATCCACGATTGCCCGGCGCTCCGGTGAAGACCGCAATCCTGATCCCGGCGCGTTACCAATCCTCGCGCTACCCCGGAAAACCGCTGGTGCCGCTGCGTGGCGCCGGCGGTGCGCCCAAGCCGCTGATCCAGCGCAGCTATGAGGCGGCGCAGCGGGTTTCGGGCGTCGATTCCGTCCACGTGATCACGGATGACAAGCGGATTGCGAAGGCTTCGCGCGAATTCGGCGCGAGCGTCATCATGACGTCGCCCGAATGCCGCAACGGGACCGAGCGCTGCGCCGAAGCGCTTGGCCAGCTTGGCGACGTCGATCTCGTTGTCAATTTGCAGGGCGATGCGCTGCTCACGCCGCCCGGCTTCGTCGAGGCGCTGGCGGCGCGCATGGCCGATAATTCTGACGCGCTCGTGGCAACGCCGGCGCTGCGCCTTCGCCGCAGCGAAGTGCAGGCGCTGCAGGCGGAGGAGGCCGCCGGCAGGGTCGGCGGCACATCGGTGGTCACGGACGCTCGCGGGCAGGCGCTATATTTCTCGAAGCGCCTGATCCCGCACCTGCCGGCAGGCGCGCTGAATGCGGACGTGTCGCCGATTCGGCTGCACGTCGGGGTCTATGCCTACCGCCCCGAAGCGCTGGAGCGCTATGTCGCGACCCCGGTCAGCGAATTGGAAACGTTGGAGGGGCTGGAGCAGCTCCGTTTCCTAGTTGCCGGCGTGCCGGTGGCCGTTGTCGAAGTCGCGACTCCGTCATTCGCCTTGCGCGAACTCAACAACCCCGAAGATGTCGACCCGATCGAGCAGGCATTAGCGGACGCGGGGCTCGAGTGAATCCGCTCCAGTCGCTTGATCCCAACTATCGAGTCATCCTGTGCGACGTCTGGGGCGTCATTCACAATGGCGTGACGCTCTACCCCGGCGCCGCCGACCGGCTCCGCGAGTGGCGGGAGCAGGGGCGCTTCGTCATCCTTCTGACCAACGCACCGCGCACCGCCGATGCCGTCGAGCGGCAACTGCAGCGCATCGGCCTGACCAGGGACCATTGGGACGCGATCGCGACCAGCGGAGAGGCGGGGATCGCCGGCCTCAAGGCGTTGGCGGAGCCGGTCGGATTCCTTGGCACCGCCGCAGATCGATCGATCCTGGAAGGGGCGGGGGTCCGCTTTTCGCCGGACGACACCTTTGCCGACCTTGCCTGTACCGGCCTCAGCGAGGATCGGCCGCGGGTCGAGGATTATCGCCAGCAGCTGGCCGACCTGGCGGCGCGGGGCGTGCGTTTCCATTGCCTTAACCCCGACCGGGTCGTCGTGCGCGGCGGCGTGACCGAACCGTGCGCGGGAGCGCTGGCCGATGTTTACGAGGCGCTAGGCGGAGCGGCGACCTGGTACGGCAAGCCGCACCGGGCGATCTACGCCCATGCGCTGAAGCTGGCCGGCGATCCGCCGAAGGCACAAGTGCTGGCGGTCGGCGACGGACTTCAGACCGATATCCTTGGCGCAGCGCGCATGGGCCTCGACACGGTCTTCGTCACTGGGGGCATCCATGCGGGAGAGCCGTTCCCGGAGGACTTTGCAGAGACGAACGGCCTAGGCGACTGGAAGCCCGTCCTGGTCGTCGAGGGGATGGCCTAGCCGTTCAATAAGCTGAGCACGCGAGCAGCGGCGGCGTCGGTCGGATTGTCCGCCTTGGCAGCGCGCGGTTCATCCATCGTCCCGATCCAGCCGCGTTGGGCC
The DNA here is from genome assembly GCF_011302055.1 of Sphingomonas sinipercae. NCBI lineage: Bacteria > Pseudomonadati > Pseudomonadota > Alphaproteobacteria > Sphingomonadales > Sphingomonadaceae > Sphingomonas > Sphingomonas sinipercae. The sequence goes on along the minus strand of NZ_CP049871.1, from coordinate 1,484,045 downwards.
AGATCGTCCCAAACCCGGCGCATGTCCCGCCGCTTGCCGCCGACTTTCCCTTCGTCGCCAAGCCAACGGCGTCCCGTGGCGTTGAGCGAAGCCGGGATCAGGCCGACCGGTTTGCCGGTCAGGACCGCTTCGGAGATCATCGCGAAGCTGTCCGCGGTGACGAAGTTTTCCGCGGCGTCATTCACCAGCACCGGGAAGCGGGGATGGCGGTCGCGGACGACGACCTGTTCCATTGGCGCGACCGCCGCTTCGATTGCCGCGAGCACCGCTGGGTCGGTCCGGGGCGAGCCGGTCACGATCAGGGTCCCGCCGCGCGCCTGGGCACGGCGCGCGAGCCGCACCGCCGCCTCGGCCATGCGGTGGGGGTCGAGGTCATGATATTTGGTCGATCCACCGACCACCATCAGCAGGCGCGGGGCGGCAGCGCGGTCCAGCCAGGCGCGTTCCGCGTCGGTGGGTTTGGGCGGCTTGCCAATCCGGCTCATCGCCAGCGGCTGGACCAGCACGTTCGGATGGTCGGGCCGGGGATATTGCAGCGTGGTGATGACCAGGTCGAAGTCGCCCGGATCGACGCGCGGGTGGCCGATCAGCACCAGCCGGGTGCGCCCGCCGCTCAGCCTTTTCACGTTGCGCGCGACCGGGACCGAACGGCGACCGACGGTGATCAGCAGGTCCGGCCAGGGAGGCTGGAGCGTGCGCCGAGCGCTGCGTTCGAGACTGGCGAAGCTGCGCGGGTGAAAGCCTTCGAGGCGGCGCATGGCATTGTAGCTCAACGTCCGAGTCTCGAACGGGAGCGCGAGCGCTTCGCACAGCGCGAGCAACTGGTTGTTGTCACCGACTCGGTGGCCGAGGAAGCCCCAGATGCGCGGCAGGCGGCGGTCAGCCGGCGACATCGAGGTCCTTGAACGTCGCCAGAAGCTCCTCGAACCGGACCTTGCGCGGACCGCGCGTCGACCAGATCAGCGCGTCGGGCGCGAAGTCGCTGTCGCTCCAGCGCATATCGACGTCCTGCTCGTGGATCCGGCGGCCGTGGGCGGCGCAATATTCGAGCGCGTAATGAATGGCGATCTGGTCGACATGGTATCGGCCGCGATCCCGCAGCGCGAGGCCGATGGCGTCCGCCAACCGCGTGAAAAAGTCGGCGCCGTCGCGGCCGAGGTAAATGGCTGAGGCGAGGATCTGGCGGTACGGCGCGACGCTGCCGCTTTGGTGGATGAACCCGGCTTCCGCGTCGGCAAAAGCGGCAAAGCCGGGGAGCAGGTCGCGCACCACCAGCCCGTCGGCATCGATCATCATGATCGGCGCTGCAGTCGTCTCGCGCAGGCGCGCGGAAATCGCGAAGCGCGCGGCGGCGAAATAGAATTTGCTGGGGCCGGCGTAGGGGTTGCGAGCGGCCGGTTCGTGGCTGACGGTCAGCCGCCCGGGCCAGCGGACGTTGAGTGCTTCTATCTCCGCGATGGCATCGTCGGCCGGCTCGTAGACGTGCAGGTGGACGCGGGTGCCGGGGCTTCGAACGATGCTGGAAATCGCGAGATAGCGGGCGAAGCGGCGAAAATATGCGGCGTCGCACGCGGCGAATAGAAGAGGGCGCTCATCCTGCGCGTCCGGCCAGCTGCCGCCCACCGCAATAGCGCGATGAAGCGCCAGGGGCTCGGTCGCGGCGAACGCTCTCGCAACGGCGTGGCGGACGCGCCGGTGCTGCCACCCGAAGACGGCATTGTCGTGCCAGTGCCGGTAAACCCGCCCCGGCCACGTTTCCTTGAGCCACTTCTTCACGGGTTGTCCCGATGAAGGCGTTCGCGTTCCGATGCCAGCACCGCCGTCATGTAAATGGTGACGACCAGCTTGCCGATGAGGAAGGCAAGGCCGGCGCCGACCAGGCCGAAGCTGGTGGTGAGCGGGTAGAAAGCGGCGAGATAGGCGATCGCCCCGGCGATGTTCGCGGCGGTCGGGATGCCGATCCGCCCAAGCGATTCCAGCATCGGCGGCATCGGGAAGCTGACCAGGCTGAACAGCGACGCGCCGAGCAGGATCAGCAGCACCTTGTAAGCGCCGATGAACTCCGCACCGAAGGCGGCGGCCAGCACCCATTCGCCGAACAAAGCGGCGACCAGGATCAGCAGCAGGCTGAGCAGGCCCGAGGAGACGATCACCCGGAATAGCAGCCGCCAGGGCGCCTTGGTCCTGGGGTCGAGGCGGAGCAATTGCGGATACAGCGCCTTGGTCAGCAGGATCGTCGGCTTCTGCACCGCGTCGGCGACCGAGGAGGCGACGCGGTAGAGGCCCGCCGACGCCGCATCGAGCAGGCCGCCGATGAGCAAGCGACCGACCGGGCCCCAGCTGGTGCTGACCGTCGAGTTAACGTTGACGTTGATCGCATAGCGCCAGCCGTTGGGCAGGTCGCGGGCGCTGAGCGACGGGCGGATACGGCCGACCGAATGGCGCTTGAGCTCGCGCCGGGCGAACAGGAAGGTGGCAAGCGCGGCGATGACGTCGGTGACGAACCAGATGGCGAAGAAGTAATCGAAGCCGTAGCCCTGCCACCAGCCGATCGCGGCCAGCACCGCGCGCAGGTTCGGCTGGATGGTGCCTTGCCAGCTGAGCAGGTCGAAGCGGTCGAAGGCGCGCAAGACGCCGGTGAAGGCGGAGCCCATGGTCGGCACGAGCAAGCAGTAGATCAGCGCGTAGGCGACATATTGCGGCGGGATGCCGAAGGTTTGGCTGACGAACGGCAGGATGAGGAGCGAGCCGGCGAGGGCGACAAGGCCGCTGACGAGGTCGAGGCCGACGGCGAAATCGGTGGCCCGGCGAAAGGTGTGGAGGTCGCCCCGCTCGATGGCTGGCGAGCCGTAGAGGACGACGACCTGCCAGCTGTTGAACTTGGCGATTCCCCCGACCGCCTGGGCGTAGCTGGCGACCAGGATCAGCATCCCGAAGGTGGCGACGCCGAGGCTTCGGCCAGCCAGCGCCAGGGTAATGAAGCCGGTGACTCCGGCGACGGCTTTGGACGCGGCGAGATAGCCGCTGTTCTTCAGCAGCGACCGGAAGTGCTCGTCCTGCAGCCAGCGCCTCATTGCGGTAACGCCAGCGATTTCACGCGGGCAACCGCCTGGGCAAGAACGTCAGGGACATCGCCGCGACGCGGAGCTTCGACGGTACCGGCAAGCCCAAGGCGATCGATCCCGGCCCAGAAACGACGCAGGTCGCGCGGAAAGGCGGGCCGCCCGAGCGCATCCGCCACGGCCAAGGCGATCCGGCCGGCGGCGGTCGGCCGGACGGGGATGATGCCGACCGGTTTGCCGGTGGCGATGGCTTCGGAAATCATAGCGACGCTGTCGGCGGTGACGAAGACTTCGTCGGCTTCGGCAAGCAGGTCCGCGAAGGGCGTCGTTGTGGCTTGCAACTGCTTTGACAGTGCCGGCGGCGTGCGTGGACTTGCCGATATCACTAGTCGGCCGCCGTCCTTTGTGGCTGCAGCAGACAGCGTGCGAACGGCCTGTGCCAAAGCCTCTTCGTCCAGCCGCCAGAAGGCGGTCGGGCCGCCAAGCGCGAGAAGGCGCGTCGGCCGCTTGCCCCGCGCCTTCGCCAGCTTGGCCGGCGGCGAGAGGCTGATCGGTAGCCGCAGGACATTGGGGCCGTCGGGAACGGGATATTGCGGCGTCGTGACGACCAGGCCGAAGTGGCGAGGCGAGACGCGCGGGTTGCCGATATGGACGGACTGGAGGCGGCCCCCGGACCTGTCTTGCAAAGCGCGCACTACCGGAACCGAACGGTGGCCGGAGGCCAGCACGAAGTCTGGAAGCGGCCCACCCAGCGATTGCCGCGACGGCTCGTCGAGCACCGCCAGCGTAGGCCCAAGCAGCCGCTTGCTCAGCAAGCGCAGGCGATTGTAGCGCAGCGGCTTGGCCTCGAACGGCCAGCCGAGCGCGCCGGCAAGGGCGAGCAGCTGGTTATTGTCCCCCTTGCGGCCGCCAAGCAGCACCCAAACCCGCGGCTTCCCCATCGGCCGCCCTCATAGAGGCGCGGCCGGGGCCTGTCATGCCAGCTCTGGCGTCCGCTGCTGCACGACTTTGTCCGCCAGCGTGCCGTTGAGTTCCGACAGATGGTCGAAGTCGGCTTCGTAGCTGGCAAGTCCCTGGCTTTGCGAGCGAAGTTCCGCTTCGAGGCCGCCAAGCTCCGCCTCCGGCAGCAAGGCGTCGACCCGGTCCCAGCCGGTCCAGCCATCGCGCGGCGCCATGCCGAGCATCTGGCCGCGGCGGCTGGCGACCGCCGAGGTCACGCGGCTGGTAGCGCTCGACGGGCAGACGACGGTCAGCTTGTGCACCGGCTCCAGCAGGTGCGGAGCGGCGGCGGAGAGCGCTTCGGCCATTGCGATCCGGCCGGCGGTGCGGAAGGCGAGTTCCGAACTGTCGACGCTGTGGTAGCTGCCGTCGACCAGGGTCACGGCGACATCGACCACTTCGAAGCCGAGTGGGCCTTTGCGCATCGCATCGCGCACGCCGTGCTCGACCGCTGGTATCCACTGCTTGGGGATTGCGCCGCCGTGGATCTTCTCCTCGAAGCGGAAGCCTTCGCCGCGTGCGAGCGGGCGGACTTCAATGACGACGTCGCCGAACTGGCCATGGCCGCCCGACTGCTTCTTGTGGCGGCCCTTTTGCGTGACGGTCCGGCGGATGCTCTCGCGATAGCCCACGGTCGGGGGATGCGACTTCACCTCAACGCCGTAGCGGCGTTTCAGGCGCGCAATGACGGTGTTGAGATGCTCGTCGTTGACGCCCTTCAGGCGCATTTCGTGGCTGCCCTCATGCTGTTCAAGCAGCAGCGCCGGATCTTCCTCAAGCAGCTTCTGCAACGCGCCGGACAGCTTGACGTCGTCCTTGCGGTCGGCGGGCTCGATGGCGAAGGCGCAATTGCGCGCCGGATAGTCGACCTCAACCGGCGCCGGCAGCGCGCCGCTGCTCAGCCACTCGCCGCTTTTCACGTTTTCGATCTTCGCGAGCGCGACAATGTCGCCGGGCTTGGCCTCGCTGACCTTCTGGGTCTTTTCGCACTGCACCGAGAAGATGGCGCCGAGCCGTGCCGTGCCACCGTCCGCAGTCTTCAGGTCGGAGCCTTCGGCGATCCGCCCGCCGAGCGCGCGGGCGTAAGCGAGGCGGCCGATGGTGCCGCCATTGTGGACCTTGAAGACGTAGAGCGAGGCGTCGGTGACCCCGAGGCGTCGGGCGCTGCTTTGCGGATCGGGCGCTTCGTGGCGCAGAGCCTTCAACAGGCGGCCGATGCCCCAGCCGCTGCCGCCGGAGCCGAACAGGACGGGCACGCCGAGGCTCTCGCTCGTCTCACGGGCGAGATCCTTGAGAACGCGCTCCGGCTCGGGCGCCTGGTCCATGAGGAGCTGTTCCAGAAGTTCGTCGTCATGGTCCGCGAGCTGCTCCAGCAATTGCGTGCGCGCCTGCGTTTCGCGTTCCTGCACATCGCCGGGAATATCGATCTGCTCGCTGTCCTTGCCGGGCAGGTAATGGAAGGCGCGTTCAAGCGCGACGTCGACGAAGCCGGTCACCCTGTCGCCTTCGCGGATCGGGATCTGGCGTGCGATCAGCGGCGAAACGCTCATTGGCTGAAGCGCGGAGAGGAGGTCGCGGATGCGCCCGTGCGCCTGGTCGATCCGGTTGACGAAAATCAGGTGCGGGATGCCCAGCTCGTCGAGCATCCTGAGCGCCGGCGCTGCCAGCGGGGCGCGCGAAGAATCCGGGTCGACGACCACGATCGCCATGTCGGCAATGGCGACTCCGCGCGCGCCGTCAGCCGTGAAGCCGATCGAACCGGGGCAATCGATCAGCGCGAAACGGTCGCCGAGATAGTCGAAATGGTAAAGGTTGAGCTCGGTCGAGCCGCCGCGCGCCCGCGCTTCCGGGCTGCTGTCGCCAACGCTGGTGCCGTTGCCGGTGGAGCCCAGACGGTCGGTCGCGCCGGCGGCATGAAGCATCGCTTCGGCCAAGCTGGTCTTGCCCGCGCCGGCCGGTCCGACCAGCGCGATGACTCGAGTACCGTTGGCGTGGGCTCCATGGGGCATGCGACTCTCCTCTCGTCCGTGTCAGCGGGCGCGCGAGTCGCGGTAGAAGGCGCGAACTGGCGCACCGAAAGATCACGCTCGGACTCTTTTGCCGGCTTGGCAAGAGGCTCCTGGGCCTAATCGCCGGCGGAAGCGCTCGTGGATCGGACCTTGCCCGGAACGCGCCGGCGTCGCGCGGTTTAATGCCGGATGGATGCACAGCGAAAGCAAGCGGCGGGCAGGGCGGGAGACAGGGGGCATCGAGCCGAATCGCCCTGGCAAATGCCGCCCGCCGCGTGGAAGGATATCGCCCGGCGAACCTGGATCCGGACGTGGCAGGACAATGTCGGCCTCGTCGCCGCGGGGGTGACCTATTACGGGTTCCTGGCCCTGGTGCCGCTGCTCGGCATCATCGTCCTCCTCTACGGACTGATCGCCGACGCCTCGACGGTGGTCAGCAACGTCCGGTCGCTGACCGACGTGCTGCCGCCCGACGTCGCCAAGTGGATCGCCGAGCAATTGATCGCGGCGGTGCAGACGTCCGAGCAGACCAAGGGCTTCAGCCTCGTCGCGGCGCTGCTGGTCGCGCTTTATGGCGGGACCAACGGCGCGGGCGCGATCATCACCGCGATGAACATCGCTTACGAGGAGAAGGAGAAGCGCACGCTGCTGCACTTCTACGCCATCGCCATGACCATGACCGTGGTGGCGGTGGTGCTGGCGATCGTCGCGCTTGGAGCCACGGCCGCGATTTCCTATTTCGGAACGGGACCGAGCGACGCTTCGCCGATGGCCGTGTTCGGGGCGAAAGCCGGCGCCTACCTGGCGATGACCGTGGCCGCGGCGGGGATCGCGGCGTCATTGTATCGCTACGGGCCGTCCCGAGAAAATGCGAAGTGGACATGGATTACGCCGGGTTCGCTATTCGCGGCGGGGTCATGGCTGCTCCTGACGTCACTGTTCGGCGTCTATGTGACGCAGGTTACCGATTATAGCGCGACGTACGGATCGCTTGGGACGATCATCGCGCTACTGACGTGGATTTACCTGTCCGCTTACGCCCTAATCTTCGGTGCCGAGCTGAACAGCGAAATCGAGCATCAGACCGCGAAGGACAGCACCACCGGGCCGCCGGTACCTTTGGGGCAGCGCGGCGCCTGGGCGGCGGACAATGTCGCTACCAGCGACGAGCCCGACCGCCGCGAAGCGCCGACCATGGCCGATGCGACGCCCGATCCGCCCAAGCTGGAGGACAAAGGCTAAGCGGCTGCGAGCAGAAAGCTGTCGCTGACGCCGCTTACGCGGCTGCGAGCAGAAAGCTGTCGCTGACGCCGCTTACGCGGCTGCGAGTAGCTTTTTGTCGGTGGCGAGGCGGATCAGCGCGCCCTGCAGCTTTTCGAACGCGCGCACCTCGATCTGGCGGATGCGTTCGCGGCTGACGCCATAGACCTGGCTCAATTCCTCCAGGGTCTTGGGATCGTCTGACAGGCGGCGCTCGGTCAGGATGTTTTTTTCACGATCGTTGAGCGAGTCCATCGCCGACAGCAGGAGGTCGTGCCGGACCCGGCTTTCCTCGTCCTCGGCGATCAGCTCGTCCTGCAGCGGGCCATTGTCGACCAGGAAGTCCTGCCACTGGCTTTCGCCGCCCTCGTCGCCCTTCAGGCTGACGTTGAGCGAGGTGTCGCCGCCCATCGCCATGCGACGGTTCATGGAAATCACTTCGTCCTCGGTCACGCCGAGGTCGGTGGCGATCTTGGTCACGTCCTGCGGCTTCAGGTCGCCGTCTTCGAACGCGTTGATCTGGTTCTTCATCCGGCGAAGGTTGAAGAACAATTTCTTCTGGGCGGCGGTGGTGCCCATCTTCACGAGCGACCAGCTGCGCAGGATGAATTCCTGGATCGAGGCGCGAATCCACCACATCGCATAAGTGGCGAGGCGGAAACCGCGGTCGGGCTCAAACTTTTTCACGCCCTGCATCAGGCCGATATTGCCCTCGCTGATCAGCTCGCTGACCGGCAGGCCGTAGCCGCGGTAGCCCATGGCGATCTTGGCGACGAGGCGCAGGTGCGAGTTGACGAGCTTCGCCGCCGCCTCGGTATCGCCATGCTCGCGCCATTGCTTGGCGAGCATGAACTCCTCCTCAGGGGCGAGGATCGGGAATTTCTTGATCTCGGCCAAGTACCGGTTGAGGCCAGCCTCTCCGCCCGATGCGGGGATCGATACTGCCCCAGCCTTTCGCGTCGCCATTGCTTCCATTCTCCAAGGGCCCGGACGCTCTTACCGTCATCCGTAGCCAATCCAAACCTATACCATAAGGGCAGTGAACAGTTCCTGCATGTCCGCCGGCATGCCGCTGTGAAACGACAGTCGGAGCTTCGTCACCGGATGAGTGAAGCCAAGCGTCGCCGCGTGCAGCGCCTGCCGTTCGAAGTTCAGCGATTTCAGCAGGTCGCGGTTGGCCTTGCCGGAACCACCGTAAACCGGGTCGCCAAGCAGCGGATGGCCGATCGACGCCATGTGTACGCGCACCTGGTGAGTCCTGCCGGTTTCCAGCGCGCATTCGACCAGTGCCGAATCGCGCAGCAACTCAATCCGCTTCCAATGCGTCACCGCACGCTTGCCCCGGCCGGGCGTGGTCACCGCAATCTTCTTGCGGTTGGTGGTCGAGCGGGCGAGCGGGGCATCGACCGTTCCCTGCGCGATCTTCGGCACGCCGGAGACGATCGCCAGGTAGCGCCGGTCGATGGAATGGGCGGCGAACTGCTTCGCCAGCCCCTCGTGCGCAACATCGGTCTTGGCGACGACCAGTAGGCCCGACGTATCCTTGTCGATGCGATGGACGATGCCCGGGCGGGCAACGCCGCCGATCCCCGAAAGCTGGCCGGCGCAATGGTGAAGCAGCGCATTGACCAAAGTCCCGTCGGCATTGCCGGCGGCGGGGTGCACGACGAGGCCAGCGTCCTTGTCGAGCACCAGCAAATGTTCGTCTTCGAATTCGATCTTGAGCGGAATGTCCTGCGCTTCGTTGTGCGCCGGCTCCGGTTCCGGGACCTGGAGCTGGAACGCCTCGTCGCCGCGGACCTTGGTTGCGGGGTCCCGAACGGCCGGTTCAAGCGCACCGGCACGGATCAGCGCCTTAAGCCGCTCGCGCGACAGGGTGGGCACGGCGTCGGCAAGCGCACGATCCAGCCGCCAGCCGGCATGACCGGACTCCAGGCGTATGTCGATCGTGCTGTTTTCCCCCATCCCGAACGCCATGTTGGATTGCGATCGGCCTTCTTCAAGATCGTAGCGCCTTGCGCGGCCGCGACCGCTGCCCCATTCAGCAGCCCATGAACCCCATCGACCTTGCAAGCCTGCTCTGTTCCCGCCTGTGCCACGACCTGATGTCGCCGGTCGGGGCACTCAATAATGGCGTCGAATTGCTTGCTGACGAGCACGACCCGGCGATGCGCGACCGATGCATGGACCTGCTTGCGGAAAGCGCTCGAACCTCCGCCAACAAGCTCAAGTTCTTCCGCCTCGCGTTCGGGGCGGCCGGCGGGTTCGGGGAAGCCATCGACACTTCCGAAGCGCGGACTGCCGTCGAAGGGCTGTTCGGCGCCGACAAGCGGATCGAGACCGGCTGGATGGTCGGCGACGCCAAATTGTCGAAGGGCGCGACCAAGCTTCTGCTCAACCTGGCGCTGATTGCCGGTGACGCGTTGGTGCGCGGCGGTCGACTGGATATCGGCGCCGAGACCGGGGCGAACGGCCTGGAAATCGTCATCCGCGCGGAGGGCCCACGAGTCGTTATCGATAGCGGGGTCAAGGCGATGCTGGTCGATGGCGGCGACGACGCGGTCGAGCCGCGCTCGGCCGGGGCGTGGCTGGCGCATAGCCTGGCCCAGGAGGCCGGCGGCGAGATCCAGCTGATGGAACCGGGCGATGGCGTCCTGGTGATCGGGGCGACGCTGCCCGTGCAGGGGCAACCCACGCCTCCCGCGCAGGGATAACGGCACATTAACTCCTGCTGCGCATAAGGGCCCGCAACTTCGCCGGTTGGGGGCTCGAGTAAGCGCTGATGGACGACCTGATTGCCGATTTCGTCGCCGAAGCGCGGGAAATGCTGGAAGCGCTGGGCAGCGAGATCGTCGCCTGGGAAGCGGCGCCCGACGACCGCGCGCGCCTCGATAGCATCTTCCGGTTTGTTCACACCGTCAAAGGCAATTGCGGCTTCTTCGACTTCCCGCGCCTGGAAGCGCTGAGCCACGCCGCAGAGGATGCGCTGGCGGACGTCAGGGCAGGGCGGCGCCAGGCGGACGGACCGCTGGTCAGCGCCGTACTGGCGGTCATCGACCGCATCGGCGAGATGATCGCGGCGATCGACGACGGGACGGATTTCCCGGCCGGCGGCGACAGCGACCTGATCGAGGCGCTCGAACCGGGAGCCGAGGGCGCGATAGTCCCGGCGGCAACGCTGGTGGCAGAAGCCAACGGCCGCACTTCAGCGCCGCGCACGATCCGGCTTTCGGTGGAATTGCTCGATCGCGTGATGAGCACAGTTTCCGACATGGTGCTGGCCCGCAACGAGCTTGCCCGACGCCTGCGCGAAACGTCCACCGACGTCTCGGTCGACGGAGCGTTCGAGCGGCTGTCGTCGATCATCGCGGAGATGCGCGACGCGATCACCCGCACCCGAATGCAGCGGATCGAGAACTTGTTTGTGGCGCTGCCGCGCATGGTCCGCGACCTGTCGGCGGAGCTTGGCAAGCAAGTGCTGGTCGACGTCGAAGGCGGTGACGTCGAGCTGGACCGCGAAATGATCGAGATGATCCGCGACCCGCTGACCCACATCGTTCGCAACGCGGTCGATCACGGCATCGAAAATCCCGCCGACCGGCTGAAGGCCGGCAAGCGCGAGATCGGCATCCTTGCCGTTTCCGCGCGCCAGTCGGGCAACCAGATCCTGATCGACATCCAGGACGATGGCCGCGGTATCGACGGCAAGCGGCTGGTCGAAAAGGCAGTTTCCGCAGGCATCATCGACAAGGCCCAGGCCGCGCTGCTTTCGCCGCGCGAGCAACTGGCGCTGATTTTCGAAGCAGGCCTGTCGACCGCGAAGGAAGTCACCGCGATTTCCGGCCGCGGTGTCGGGATGGACGTGGTGCGTTCGAACGTCGAACGGATCGGCGGCATCGTCGAAGTCGACAGTACGCCGGGGCAGGGCACGCGGATGACCCTGCGCGTGCCGCTGACGCTGACCATCATCCCGGCGTTGACCGTATCCATCGGTTCGCAGCATTTCGCGATCCCGCGCTCGGCGATCGAGGAGATCGTCCGCGCGAACGGGGAATCGGTCAGGCTCGACAGCCTGGGCGGCGCAGGGGTCGCGACGATCCGCGGACGCCGAGTGCCGGAAGTCGCGCTTGCCCACATTCTGGGCATCGAAAGCGAAATCCCGGAGGAGGAGCGCAACCTGGTGGTGCTTCGGCCTGCCGGCGGCGATGTCTATGCCTTGGCGGTCGACAAGATTCACGATCACGAGGAATTGGTGGTGAAGCCCGCCGCGCCGGCGGTCATGGCGACCGGCCTATACGCCGGCACCACGCTTGCCGACGACGGCAGCCCGATCCTTTTATTCGACCCTGCTGGACTGGCCGAGGTCGGCGGCGTCAGGCTCGAGGCGCAGGAGCGTACGGCGCGCGTTGCCGCCGGCCCTGCCAAGAACGAGGAGCAGGCAACGCCGGTCTTGCTGTTCCGGGGCCTCGACGGATCGCGTCGCGCGCTTCGGCTCGCCGTCGTCGACCGGATCGAAGAAGTGCCCGCGACCGCGATCAGGCAGGCTGCGGGCCAGCTGCGGGTCCAGCTTGGCGAGGCGATCCTCCCGCTCGCCGGCGCCAATGGCGAGATGCCGGACGACAAGGTGCGCGTGTTCCGGCTCAACGACGGCGTCAGCGAGATCGGCTATGTCTTCCGCGAGGTCATCGACCTGTCGGCAGTCGACAACGACGTCATTCGCAGTGACAGCCCGGGCGAGATTTCGGGCGTGAGCCTGATCGGCGGGGAGCCGGCCGAGCTCGTCGATGCCCATTGGCTGTTCGCCAGGCATCTGGGCGTCGCCGCGCGCCGATCGGGCGACCAGCCGGTCTGCTGCCTGCCCGCAAGCGACCCGTGGATGCAAAACATGCTCCGCCCGATTGTCGAAGCCGCCGGCTATCGCGTGGTCGACGATGACGAGGCAGTCGAAGCGGACCTCGTCATTGCCACCGACGGCAAGCCGCCGGTCGCTTCGGCTTCGCGCAAGATCGTCCTTCGCGCGGAGCCCGAAGGTGCCGGCGACGATGACGACACGATTTACCGTTACGACCGTGCCGGACTGCTGATGGCCCTGAAGGCCGCGGCGAGCGTTGGCGGCAATCCGAAGCGCGCCGGGAGGGGCAAGTGAACGAGCTGCTGCTGATCGTCACCATTGCCGGCGAGCGCGTCGCCTTGCCGGCCGCCGTCGTGGAATCGGTGGTCGAGCTCGACGCCCTCATCCCCGTGCCGCGTGCAGCGCCCCATGTCGCCGGGCTGTCCGCCCTGCGCAGCCGGGTGCTGACGGTGATCGATTGCCGGCGATCGCTCGAGCTTGGCCTGACCGACAGCGCAGCGGCAATTCGCGAAGCGGCCGTGGTCGAGCTGGACGGGCACCATTACGCCTTGCTGGTCGACCTGGTCGAAGACGTGGTGGAGGCGCTGGCCGATCCGACGCCCGTGCGCGCGGCGATGGGCCCGGGCTGGGAGCGGGTTTCGACGGGCATGGTGGAAACGGAGACCGGCCCGCTGCTGCTGGTCGATGTCGCGGCCCTGATTTCCGGAGCCGAAGCACGCGCGGCTTAAGCTCTTCGTTACTCTTGTTGAATAGACCTGTCGGCAACGCAAAGCGGGAAGCCTGAAGCATGAAGAGCTGTTTGATCGTCGATGATTCCAAGGTGATCCGCAAGGTCGCCCGGCACATCCTCGAAACGTTGGAATTCAACGTCGAAGAGGCCGGTGACGGACAAGAAGCCCTGACTCGCTGCGAAGAGAAGATGCCGGACGTCGTCCTGCTCGACTGGAACATGCCGGTGATGAGCGGGATGGAGTTCTTGCGCCTGCTTCGCCAGCGCGGCCATTCCGACCAGCCCAAGGTCGTCTTTTGCACCACCGAGAACGACATGGCGCACATCCGCGCCGCGCTTGAAGCCGGTGCCGACGAGTATGTGATGAAGCCGTTCGACCGCGAGACGCTGCACGTAAAGCTTCAGCTCGTCGGCGTAGCCTGAGGCCCGCTCAATGGAGCGGGCGCTCGCAACACCGCGGCGCCGAGAGGACGACCGAACCGCCAAGCGCAATCCCATCCGGCTGATGATCGTCGACGATTCGATCATCGCCCGGGCCGTGCTTGGGCGAATGATCGAAGCCGACGGCGGGTTCGAAATCGCCGCGGTCGCCGGGACCGCCGAAGACGCCATCGATGCGCTGGCCACCGTCCAGGTCGATACGGTGCTGCTGGACCTCGAGATGCCGGGCGCCGGCGGTCTTAAATTGATCCCTGAAATCCTGCGCGCGTCCAACGGCGCACGAGTCATGATCGTGTCGTCGCTTGCCGACGAAGGGGCGGAGCATACCGTTGCCGCACTTGCCCATGGCGCCGCCGACGCAATCCCGAAGCCCGGGACCGGCCGCTTCAACGGCCGCTTTTCGGAAGTCCTGATCAGCAAGCTCAAAGCTTTGGGCTACGCCGACGACCCGCCGCCGTTGAAGCAGCCGATCCGGCTGCAGGGCTATGCGCCGCTGCGCGCGTCGCCGACCGACCCGATCGGGATTCTTGCCATCGGCGCCTCGACCGGGGGCATCCACGCGCTTGCAAGCCTGTTCCAGGCACTGCCGCCGAGGCTTGGCGTACCGATCCTGGTCACCCAGCATTTGCCCGTCCCGTTCATGAGCGTGTTCGCGCGCCAGCTTGGCATCGCCGCCCGGCGCGAGGCGCTGGTCGCAAGCGACGGCATGCTGCTGACGCCCGACCGGGTCATCATCGCCCCAGGGGACGCGCACCTCACCATCGAGCAATGTGCCAGCGGTCACATGGTCAAGCTGACTCGCGGCGCGGTCGCCAGCGGCTGCCTGCCCTCGGTCGATCCGATGCTCGCTTCCGTCGGCGCAGCTTTCGGCGCCGCCGCGCTTGGCGTCGTCCTGACCGGAATGGGCCGCGACGGGGTCGAAGGCGCGAAGCGTCTCGTCAGTTGCGGCGGCTCCGTGCTGGCGCAGAACGAAGCCAGCTGCGCGGTGTGGGGAATGCCGCGCGCCGTCATCGAAGCCGGTCTTGCCAGCGCGGTCATGCCGCCGGACCAGATCGCGCGCCGCATTGCCTCGCGTACCGGAGACAATCCTTGCAAGTAAGCGATAGCTCGAGCCGGATCCTCGCCGGCCTATTGGAAGCGCGCACGGGGCAGCAATTGACGATGAACCGGCGCTGGCGGATCGAGACTGCGCTTGCCGGGCTGATGCGCGAGCGCGGCATCGCGACTCTCGATGAACTGATCACCATTCTCGTCATGGGCAAGGAGCCCGGCCTGTCGGAGCGCGTCGTGGAAGCCTTGTTGAACAACGAAACCTATTTCTTCCGCGACCGCACGCCGTTCGACCTTCTTTCCCGCCACGCGCTGCCGCAGCTTGCCCAGCGCCGGCAGGCCCAGCGCCGGTTGCGGATTTGGTCGGCCGGCTGCTCGACCGGACAGGAAATCTATTCGCTGGCGATGCTGTTCGCCGAAAATCCGGTGCCGTGGCGCGGCTGGCAGATCGACATCCTCGGCACCGACGTGTCGCCGGCCGTGGTCGATCGCGCCCGCAGCGGGACCTACACCCAGTTCGAGGTCCAGCGCGGGCTTGGCATCCAGCAGATGATTCGCTGGTTCGAAGAAGCGAATGACGGTTGGCGCGCGGTCGAAGCCCTGCGCAAGAGCGTCCGCTTCCAGGTGCACAACCTCCTCGAAGTTCCGCCGCACCCGGGTGAGTTCGATATCGTCCTGTGCCGCAACGTGCTGCTTTACCTGACGGCGGAAAAGCGGACGCTGGCGTTCGAACGCTTTGCCTCCGCCGTTGCGACCGACGGATGGCTCATGCTTGGCGCGGGCGAGACGGTGATCGGCCAGACCACGCGGTTCGGCTCGGATGTGGACGCCCGCGGGCTTTACCGCCGCACCGATGGCGATGCGATCGTCGAAAAGCGCGCCGGCGACCGGCGGGCAGCGGCAAAGGCTTGACCGCGCGGCGCGATTCATGCGCCATTGACCCCATGACCATGATCGACCGCCCATCGCCCAACTTCGACGAACGGGCGCTGCCGGTGTCGATGATCGTGCTCCACTATACCGGGATGCCCGATTGCGAAGGTGCCCTGGCGCGAATGTGCTCGGCCGAGGCCAAGGTCTCCGCCCATTATTGCGTCGACGAAGATGGCACGGTCTTCCGCATGGTCGATGAAGGCAAGCGCGCGTGGCACGCGGGCAAGTCGCGCTGGCGCGGCATGACCGACATCAATTCGGCAAGCATTGGCATCGAAATCGTCAATCCGGGCCATGAATTCGGCTATCGCCCGTTTCCCGACGAGCAGATCGCTGCGCTGATCCCCCTCGTCGCCGACATCAAGGAACGGCACGGGATCGGGCGGGGCAACGTCGTCGCCCATTCCGACATCGCGCCGGCGCGCAAGGAAGACCCGGGCGAGCTGTTTCCGTGGGAAGCGCTGGCCAAGCGGCGGCTCGCGTTGCCGAGCCCAACCCGCGATTTGGTCGACCCGTTCTGGACCGACGCCGGCTTCCTGCTGGCGCTGGAGCGCTTCGGCTATGACGTGACCGATCCGCAAAAGGCGGTGATCGCCTTCCAGCGCCGCTTCCGCCCGGACATGATCGACGGGATCATCGACGGCGAATGCCGGGCCAAGCTGCTGTCACTGTTGCTGCCACGGCCGCAATAGCCTTCCGGCTGTCCTCAGCTCGCCCAAATATACCGCACGAGGGCCATGCTAAAAGCGAAGACGAATGCGTATCCGAATTGGTCCAGCCGAACGAGGTCTTGGCCCTTCCTCCGCCTTACTTTTCCTATGAGCATCATAGCGAACCCGAGACAAACCGGCGTCACCACCAGGTTGACCATGCGGAACAGTGGATTGTGAATGGGGGACGCTGGGAAAATCCAAAGACTCAGGCCGCCGGCCACAGTTCCCCAGATGATGAAGCCAACGGTCGACAGGGCTGGGTTTCTTGGCCTTTTCAACGTGTCGGCGAGGCTGCGAAATCCCAATTCCGCGAGCATTTCGAACAGGGCCTGGAGAAGCAACTCCGCGAGAAACTGAAATATGATCTCGAAGATAAATTCCATGACCTGATCCACGCGACTTCACTGGACGCCAATGGCAGGCGCCTGCCCGCTCGAATAGATTATTGCGAGTGCTGCGCTGCGCGGCTCTTCACTGGCAACCGTATCGGCTTTCCCCTATATCGCCCTCGCCAGAGGGCTGGGCGGCCGCGGCGGGGACTTGTCTCCGGCGAGGAAAGTCCGGGCTCCACGGAATAACGGTGCCGGGTAACGCCCGGCCGGAGAGTTCGCTCTTCGAGGGATAGTGCCACAGAAAGGATTCCGCCCGGCTTCGGACGGGTAAGGTCGAAAGGGTGCGGCAAGAGCGCACCGCGCGCCTGGCAACAGGGGCGGCACGGTAAACCCCACCGGGTGCAAGACCGAATAGGGGCGCCGCATGAGCCTGTTCCGGCTCGGCGCCCGGGTTGGTCGCTTGAGGGGCAGGGCAACCTGCCTCCTAGAGGAATGGTCGCCCATCCGCGAAGGCGGTGGACAGAACCCGGCTTACAGGCCCTCTGGCATATTCTTAGCGGTGGCGGACCAATCCGCGCGCGATTAGTTGGACAGGTAATGGCGAAGCAGAGACGGTCGGACGACTGGGGTTTCCCCCGCTGGCGAAGCTACGGCGACAAGGGCCGAGGGGCGGCGAAAGTGCGCCTGTGCGACCGCGAGGGCTGCAGCGAGGCCGGCGACCGGCCGGCGCCCAAGGCGCCCAACAGCCCGGAACGCTGGTATTTCTGCGAAGCGCACGCGGCCGAATATAACAAGAATTGGAATTACTTCGCCGGGCTGTCCGAAGCGGAAGCGGCCAAGCGTGCCGCGGGCGAGGAACGCGATGCCGGCGGCTTTCGGCAATCTTCGCACTGGCAGTGGGGCGGCCCCGGCGACGGCACTCGGACCCGCGACGAAATGCGCGCGCTGGACGCGCTCGAGCTGGAATCCGACGCTGGCTTCGAAGAAGTAAAGGCGGCCTACCGGCGGCTGGCAAAGGAAAACCATCCGGACCTCAAGCCGGGTGACGAGGAAGCGGCAAAGCGCTTCCAGAAGGTGCAGACCGCCTATGAGGTGCTGCGCCGAAGCGAGGAACGGCGCGAGGCCCGGCCAGCTACCGATTGAGCATGAAGGTCGCGCTGCTCAGCGCGATCGGGCGCTCCGGGTCGCCGCCATGGGCAATGCCGCGAACGAAGCCGATGCGCCGGGTCAGCTTTTCGCAAGTGCAGTGGGCGACGATCGTCTCCCCCTTCGCCGCGGGACGGAGATAGTCGAGGCGCAGGTTGAGCGTGACGATCGGCGAGAAGCGCCCCAGCGTTACCCAGACGCTGAGACCGCTCGCCGTATCGACGAGGCTCACGATCGCCCCGGAGGCGAGCACGCCGGTTTCCGCGACCCCGACCAGCTCTTGCCGCCAGGGCAGGGAGAGCTCCGCCCAATTATCGCCATGGCCGCCATATTCGAGGCCGAGCGCCCGCGTGTGGCCAAGCTGCCGTGCAGCCGACACGAAGCGGGCCGCGTCGAAGGCGCCGTCGGCATCGAGCGGGCTGCTCATCCAGCCAGCCGCTCCGCGGTCGTCCGGATCAGCTCGATCATGTTGGGGACACCTTGGGTCCGATTGGCACTGAGCTGGCGCGAAAGTTCGAACGGAGCGAGCTCTGCCGCGATGTCGGTGCCTGCGACCTCCGCCGCCGGCCGGTCCTGAACCGCCGCGAGGACCAGCGCGACGATGCCCTTGGTGATCGCCGCATTGCTGTCGGCCAGGAAGTGCAGGCGCCCGTCGGCAGTCGTGGTCGGGTAGACCCAGACGGATGCCGAGCAGCCGCGCACCCTGGTCGCGTCAGTCTTCAGTGCGTCGGGCATTGCGTCCAGCTGTTGGCCAAGGTCGATCAGCAACCGATAGCGGTCGTCGCCGTCGAGCAGTTCATATTCCTCGAGGATGTCGGCGAGCGGCGGCAGGGTCATGGCCAGCCGCCTAGCAGCGGCCGGTTGGCCGTTCTAGCGGTCGCGAAGCTCTTCGATCTCGCGTGACAAGCTGTTCTCTTTTTCGACCGTAATCCGCTCGATCACCTTGATCCGCTCCTTGAGTTCCTTGACCTCCTCACGAAGACGAAGGTTCTCGGCGTCGGCGGCCGGATTGGAGTCGCCACGCAATCGCCCGCCGGAACGCGCCTTGAGCACGCTGGCGATCATCACGATCGCGACAATGATCACCACCATTTCAAACGGGTTCATGCTCAAAACTCTCTGCTTTCGATTTTCTTCTGGTCGCGAAGCGCCTCGATCTGGGAGGCGGTCTGGGCGCCCGCATCGGTGACGATCTGCTCAACCACGCGCAGCCGGGCCTCTAACCGCTCGACGTGCGCGGCATATTGCGCGCTCTTTTCGGCAGCGAGGCTGGTCTGCGCGTCGATCTGCTTTTCCTTCATCCGAAGCCACATCTTGAACGGCGCGATGCCGATCGCGGCGAGTGGGATGAGCACCCAGATCCAGCTGGAGATATCGTCCATCAGGCGTGGCCAGCCTTGTCGGTCACCAGCGCGTTGATCTCGCGCTCCAGTCGGGACGGCTGGTCGGTGACGATGCGTTCGATGGTCTCGAGGCGATCCTTCAGCGAGCCGAGCTCGGCGCGAAGCTGCGCATTCTCGCCGGTCAGCAGCTTGATCCGCTCGATCGATTCGGAGTCGCTCTTGGGATAGATTGGCTGGCCCCAGCCGCCGTCGAGCGGATAGCCGTGCTTGACGCGCATCCAGGTCGTCAGAACCCAGCCGCCAACGGCGGCCAGTCCGACGATCATGAAAATGGGCGCGATCACATGAAACGGAATTCCCATCAGTGCTGATCCCCTAGCGCAGTTGTTCGATCTCGCGGGCGAGCGAGCGGTTTTCGGTGGTCACATATTGTTCGATGTCCGCAAGCCGGCGGTCGATCGAGCGAAGCGTCGACCTGATTTCACTGGCGGAGCGGGCAGGGGAAGCGCGGACGCCCTGCCAAAAGCGGTTCTCTTCGGGGTCGGTCGCGCGCAACGAATCCGGTTTGTCGTCGGCAATCCATCCGGCGATGAAATAGATTGGCAGGAGCGCGCCGCCGCCCATGAAGATGCCGAGCACCAACAGGATCCGGACCAGCGAAACATCGAAGCCGGTGTAGTCGGCAAGGCCGGCGCAGACGCCCATGACCTTGCCGCGCTTTTTGTCGAGATAGAATTTCGTGCGGCTCGGGGGTTGCGTGCTCACAGGCGTTCTCCCCGGCGCAGGCGTGCGGATGCCAGGTCTTCGGACAGGCCGCTGGTCGAATCCGGCAGGCAGCTTTGCCGCCAGTTCGGATTCTCCGCATTCATGATGCGTTCGATGCTGCACAGCCGGTCGTCGAGGCGGCGCGCCATGTCGTGCAGGTCGTCGAGCAGCTTTTCATCGGCGCCGGTCAGGGTCTTCGCCTGCTTCCACTTGGTCATGTAGTGGAAGAAGATCCACGGGAAGCCGATGAACAGCATTCCGCAGATCACGATCGGCAGCAAGAATTCGTCCATTTACTTAGTCCCCTTCGCGGCGAGCGCGGCCTTCATGGCTTCGAGTTCGGCATCGACCTGGTCGGATGAGCGCAACTCGGCAATCTCTTCCTCAAGGCTCTTCGGTCCGGTCATTCCAAGTGCGTCGGCGCGGCCTTCGGCGAAGTCGGCATGCCGTTCCAAAACCTCGAACCGGCTAAAGGCGTCCTCGGTGCGATTGCCGTTCAGCAACTCGCGCGCCTTGGCGCGGGTGACCGCGCTTTCGAGCCGGTGGGCGATGGCGTTCTGGCGGGCGCGTGCCTCGCGCAGCTTGGCCTGAAGCTTGGCGATGTCCGCTTCGTAGCTGCGCAGCGTATCGTCGATCAGGTCGATTTCCGCCTTCAGACCGACGGCCATGTCCGCGGCCTTCTGACGCTCCACCAACGCCGCCTTGGCAAGGTCTTCACGATCCTTGGACAAAGCCAGTTCCGCCTTCTCCGTCCAGCTCGACTGAAGCTCGTCGAGCCGCGAGAGCGTGCGCCGCATGTCCTTGCCGTCGGCGATGGACTTGGCAGCGCTCGCCCGCACTTCCACCAGAGTCTCCTCCATTTCCAGGATGATCATGCGGATCATCCGGGCGGGATCTTCGGCGCGATCGAGCAGCTCGGTCATGTTGGCTGCGAAGATGTCCCGCGTGCGGGAAAAAATGCTCATTCACTAACCTCGTATTCGATTCCGGGCCCTGTCTGCAAAAAGCTATTCAAGCTCCGTGCCAAAACTGGCGATTGCGCGGATAAACAACAAAACCTCCGTTTTTCGGCAGTTTTGCTGGCGAAATATCTTGCCAAGTGGTGGCATTTGTCACCAACAATCAGCGCGTGGAGCGGCAAGAGACTTTCGTCGGACAAAGCAATGCGGTGCTCGACGCGGTCGAACGCGCGAGCCGCGCCGCTGCACTGAACCGGCCGGTCCTCGTGATCGGCGAGCGCGGCACCGGCAAGGAGCTGATTGCCGAGCGCCTCCACCATCTGTCGCCGCGTTGGGCGGGGCCGCTGGTAACGATGAACTGTGCCGCGCTTCCGGAGACATTGATCGAGGCGGAGCTGTTCGGACATGAGGCGGGCAGCTTTACCGGCGCCGCCAAGACTCGTCACGGCAGGTTCGAGGAAGCGGACGGCGGGACCTTGTTCCTGGACGAACTGGCGACCTTGTCGTCGCCGGCCCAGGACCGGCTGCTGCGTGCGGTCGAATATGGCGAAGTCACCCGTATCGGCGCGTCGAAGCCGGTGAAGGTGGATGTCCGGATCGTGGCCGCGACCAACGAGCATTTGCCGACCCTGGTCGACCAGGGGCGGTTCCGGGCGGACCTGCTTGATCGGCTCTCCTTCGAAGTCGTGACATTGCCGCCGCTGCGCGTTCGCACCGGCGACATCCCGCTGCTGGTCGAGCATTTCGGTCGGCGAATGACCGTCGAGCTCGACTGGCCCAACTGGCCCGGTTTCTCTCCGGCGGCGATGGGCGAGCTTGAGCGCTACGATTGGCCGGGGAACGTGCGCGAGCTGCGCAACGTGGTGGAGCGCGCAGTGTACCGCTGGGAAGATGCCGAACGCCCGATCGATTCGATCCAGTTCGACCCGTTTCATTCGCCGTGGACACCTAAAAAGGCGAACGCCGTTTCAGTGCCGCCTCCCGCACCCGCAACGGCGGCCGAAGAGGCTGCTCCGGAAGCGCCCAGTGGGGAAGGCGCCGCGCCGCCGACCAGCACGTCGGATTTCCGCACCGCTGTCACGTCCTATGAGCGCACCCTGCTTGAGGATGCGCTCGCGCGGCACCGGTTCAACCAGCGCGCCGCCGCTGCCGCGCTCGGGCTGAGTTACGACCAACTTCGCCACGCGCTGAAGCGCCACAAGCTGCTGGGACAGGAAAGCGCCTGAGTCGCGCAATTGAACAAGGGCGGGCCGCGTCCTAGGTGCGCTTCCAACCACGCCACAACGCGACGAGGAGCAACCCATGGCTTTCATCCTTCCCGAACTGCCCTATTCCAAGGACGCGCTGCAGCCGCACATGTCGGCGGAAACGTTCGACTACCACCACGGCAAGCACCACAAGGCGTATGTCGACAAGACCAACGGCATGCTGGGTGAGAAGGGCCTGGAAGGCGCGTCGCTGATCGAGGTCATCAAGGCCGCCAAGGACAAGGGCGACAAGGGCCTGTTCAACAATTCCGCGCAGATCTGGAACCACAGCTTCTTCTGGCAATGCCTGGCGCCGCAGGGCTCCACCGCCCCGTCGGGCCGGCTCAAGGACATGATCGACGGCGACTTCGGCGGACAGAATGCGCTGCTGGAGAAACTGGCGACGGAAAGCGCCAACCATTTCGCCAGCGGCTGGGGCTGGCTGGTGCTCAACAACGGCAAGCTGGAAGTCACTTCGCTGCATGACGCGGACACGCCGGTCGCACACGGCATGACGCCGCTGCTGACCGTCGATGTCTGGGAA
Source organism: Sphingomonas sinipercae (assembly GCF_011302055.1). Lineage (NCBI taxonomy): Bacteria > Pseudomonadati > Pseudomonadota > Alphaproteobacteria > Sphingomonadales > Sphingomonadaceae > Sphingomonas > Sphingomonas sinipercae. Next base: position 1,461,660 of record NZ_CP049871.1, on the reverse strand, counting down.
CATGCCTATTACATCGATTACCGCAACGAGCGGCCGCGCTTCCTCAAGACGGTGCTCGAAAACATCATCAACTGGGACTTTGTGGCCCAGAACCTCGACGGCAACGGCGCCAGCCGGGCCGACCAGAAAGGTTAATCCGGTCGGGACGGGCTACTGCTTGAGCCGGTAGCCCGTCCGGAAGATCCACCAGATGGCGGCAAGGCAGACCAGGAAGAAGGCGAAGGTCGCGGCCAGGCTGAGGCCCACCGGCACGTCGGCCTGACCGAAGAAGGTCCAGCGAAAGCCGTTGATCAGATAGACCACGGGATTGAACAAGGTGATCGTTCGCCAGGGCTCCGGCAGCATCTCGATCGAATAGAATGCGCCGCCGAGGAAAGTCAGCGGCGTGACGACCAGCAGCGGGATGATCTGCAGCTGCTCAAACCCCTTCGCCCAGATGCCGACGATGAAGCCGAACAGGCAAAAGGTGCTGGCCACCAGGATCAGGTAAAGCAGCATCAGCAGCGGATGTTCGATATGCACCGGCACGAACAGGTTGGCCGTAATCAGGATCACCAGCGCCACGCTCATCGCCTTTGACGCCGCTGCGCCGACGTAGCCGAGCACCGTTTCGAATGCCGACAGCGGCGCCGACAGCAATTCGTAGATGGTGCCGGTGAAGCGCGGCATGTGGATGCCGAAGCTGGCGTTGAAGATGCTCTCGGTAAACAGCGACAGCATCATCAAACCGGGGACGATGAAGCTGCCGTAGTCGATGCCGTTGATTTCACTCATCCGGCTGCCGATCGCGGCACCGAAGACGATGAAGTAAAGCGATGTCGTAATGACCGGCACCGCAAGGCCGGTCCACAGCGTCCGCCGGAAGCGGTGCATTTCAAACTTGTAGATCGCCCAGACGCCCCGCCAGTTCATGCTGCTTGCTCCCGGCGCTCATGGATCAGGTTGACGAAAATGTCTTCCAGGCTCGATTGCTTGGTATCGAGATCCTTGAAGGCGATGCCCGCCTCGCGCATCGCGCTGAGAAGCGAGGGAATGCCCGTGCGCTCGGCCTTCGCGTCGAACTCGTAGCGCAGCGTGTTGCCGTTGTCGGTCAGCGTCGGGGACCACTGGGCAAGCGCGTCCGGCACCGCGTCGAGCGGCTCGGTCAGCTGCAGGTGCAGGATCTTGCGGCCGAGCTTCTGCATCAGGGCATGCTTTTCTTCGACCAGAATCAGCTCGCCCTTGTTGATGACGCCGACGCGGTCGGCCATCTCCTCGGCCTCTTCGATGTAGTGGGTGGTCAGGATGATGGTGGTCCCGCGCTCCCGCAGGCGGCGAACCAGCTCCCACATGTCGCGGCGAAGTTCGACGTCGACGCCGGCCGTCGGCTCATCGAGGAACAGGATGTCGGGATCGTGGGCCAGCGCCTTGGCAATCATCACGCGGCGCTTCATGCCGCCCGACAAGTCTTTCAGGATCGCCTTGCGCTTGTCCCACAGCGACAGGTCGCGAAGGATCTGCTCGACCTTTTGCGGGTCGGGCTTGCGGCCGAACAATTCGCGGCTGAAGCTGACGGTGTTCAGCAACGGCTCGAACACGTCCATGGTCAGTTCCTGGGGAACGAGGCCGATCCGCTTGCGCGCTTCGCGATAGTGCCGCTGCCAGTCCTTGCCATCGATCAGCACTTCGCCCGCGGTCGCGGTGACGATGCCGCAAATGATGCTGATCAACGTCGTCTTGCCGGCGCCGTTGGGGCCGAGCAGTGCGAAGATCTCTCCGCGCCGAATATCGAGGTCGACGCTTTTGAGCGCTTCGGTGCCGCTGGCGTAGGATTTGCGGACGCCGCGGATGGAAAGGATTGGATCGCTCAATCGACTGGTCCTGGTTCTGCGGGCGCCGCTTCGTCGCGCGTCAGCCCGTGTTTCAGCAGCATCGGAATATTCAAGGCAGCGAAGATGAAAGTGAGGGGAAGGGCGCCCCACAGCTTGAACCCGATCCAGAAATCGGTGGTGCTGTTGCGCCAGACGAATTCGTTCAGCGCGGCCATGACGGCGAAGAACCAGGCCCAGTTGCGGGTCAGCTTGCGCCAGCCCTCGGCATCCAGCCCGGGATAGGCGCCGCCAAGCACGTTCTTAAGTAACGAGCGGCCAGTGAGGAGTCCGAAGCCAAGGATGCCCGCGACGAACAGGTAATAGAGCGTTGGCTTCACCTTGATGAAGGTCTCGTCGTGGAGCCAGATGGTGACGCCGCCGAGCACTACCACCATGATGCCCGAGAACCAGAGCATCGGCGAGATGCGGCGGAAGCGGATCGCCGAGTAGATCATCGCGGCGATCATCGCGACCATGAAGGCGCCGGTGGCGACAAAAATCTTGAGCGCGGCGGGCACCGGGGCAAGGAAGTTGACGGCGAAGAAGACCAGCAAGGGTCCGACGTCGATCAACAGCTGCGCGCCGCTGCCCGGTTCCTGTTTGGCTTCGTTCATTCCGGGGGCAGTCCTGCGATGGCGCGAGCGACGGCGCGCGGGTCGAATGGGCGCAAGTCGTCGGCTTGCTCGCCGACGCCGATCGCGTGGATCGGAAGGCCGAAGCGTTCGGCGGCCGCCACGAGCACGCCGCCGCGGGCGGTGCCGTCCAGCTTGGTCATGATGAGGCCGGTGACGTTCGCCGTCTGGCGGAACACCTCAACCTGGTTCAGCGCATTCTGGCCGGTCGTGGCGTCGAGGACGAGCAGCACGTCGTGCGGCGCTTCGGGGTTAAGGCGGCCCAGCACTCGACGAATCTTGGAAAGCTCTTCCATCAAGTGGGTCTTGTTCTGAAGCCTGCCGGCAGTGTCGACAATCAGGCAGTCGATGCCGGTCGCGGTGGCTTGCTTGACCCCGTCGAAGACGATTCCGGCAGCGTCGCCGCCTTCCTTGCCCGTGATGACCGGCGCGCCGATGCGGTCGCCCCAGATCTTCAATTGCTCGATCGCGGCCGCCCGGAAGGTGTCGCCGGCGGCAAGCAGGACGCCGTAATCCTGTTCCTTCAGCCAGTGGGCGAGCTTGCCGATGGTGGTCGTCTTGCCGGACCCGTTGACGCCAATGACCAGGATCACGTGGGGACGCGGGAAGCCCCAGACCGCAAGCGGCTTGGCGACCGGGGCGAGGATCTTCTCAATCTCTTCGGCAAGGATGGTGCGAAGTCCGCGTTCATCCAGCTTGTCGAACTTTTGCCGGGCGATCGCCTCGCGGATACGCCGGGACGCTTCGGGACCGATGTCGGAGGCGATCAGCGCTTCCTCGATGTCGTCGAGGGTCGAGGTGTCCAGCGCGGCGCGGCCGGTGAGGCCCGTCAGATTGTCGGCAACCCGCTCGGCAGTCTTGGAAAAGCCGCCACGCAGGCGGTCGAGCCAACTCATGCGGCTACTCCGACCAGTTGGCCGCCGTCGCGCTCGACAATCCGAGCTTCGATGAGGTCGCCGCGCGCGCTGCCCGCCACGCTTACGGGCGCGAAGGACTGGCCGTGACCCTTGGACTTGTTCTCGATCAGCACTTGCTGGCTGGTGCCGACCAGCGAGTCGAGCCATGCCTCCCGGCGGGCTGCGGCGGCTTCGCGAAGGCGGGATGCGCGGGCCTTCACGACCTCATGGGCAAGCTGAGGCATTCTTGCCGCCGGGGTGCCTGGACGTGCCGAATAGGGAAAGACATGGGCCGCGACGATATCGCAATCGTCGATCAATCTCAGGCTGTTAAGCGACATATCCTCAGTTTCCGTGGGAAAGCCGGCGATGAGGTCGGCGCCGATGGTGGCGTCGGGCCGCACGGCCTTGATTTGCTCGACCGTGCGGACCGCGTCAGCCCGGTCATGGCGGCGCTTCATCCGCTTCAGGATCATGTCGTCGCCGGCCTGCAACGACAGGTGAAAGTGCGGCATCAGGCGCCGCTCCCCCGCGACCAGCTCCATTAACGCGCCGTCGATCTCGATGCTGTCGAGCGATGAGAGCCGCAGCCGGGACAAGCGCGGTTCGGCGGCAAGCAACCGTTGGCACAGCTTGCCCAGGCCGCCTTCGTAGTCGGTGATATCGACGCCGGTCAGGACGATCTCGCGCGCTCCGCGGTCGATCTCCTTCGCCACTGCATCGCGGATCGCTTCAAAGGGGTAGGACCGGCTTTCGCCGCGTGCCTGCCAGATGGTGCAGAAGGTGCAGCGATGGTCGCAGCCGGTCTGGACCGCGACGAAACTGCGGACATGTCCCTGGAATCCGGCCGGAACCGTTGACGCCATGGCGTCGGTCTTGGGAAGGACGCTCGAGACTTCGGGCATGGCTTCAAAGGCGGCGCGGTCGAGCTCTGATGCGCAGCCGGTGACGAGAATCCGCGCGTCGGGACGCCGGCGATGGGCGCGCCGAATCGCCTGCCGAGTCTGGCGCACGGCTTCGTTGGTGACCGCGCAGCTGTTGACGATAATCAGCGCCTCGTCGCGGTGGGCGCGGGCCATCGCTTCGCTTTCCGCGAAGTTGAGACGGCAACCCAGGGTAATGGTCTCGATGCTCAAGCCAGCGCGTCCGTTTCCAGCGTTCCTTCGAACACGTGGGTCGCCGCGCCGCGCATTCGCACCGGCTGCCCCGCTTCCCATGCGATCGTCAGCGACCCGCCGGGCATGTGCACCGCCACCGGGCTGTCGACCCGCTTGGTGACGATGGCCGCCACGGCCGTGGCGCACGCACCGGTGCCGCAGGCGAGGGTCAGGCCGGCGCCGCGCTCCCAGGAGCGCATGTGGATGCCGTTTTCGCGGACCACAGCGACGTGGATATTGATCCGCTCCGGAAACACCGGGTCGTTCTCGATCTCCGGTCCGCGGTGGTCGAGCTCGATCGTGGCCGGATCGTCGACGAAGAAGACGATGTGCGGGTTGCCGACGTTGACCGTGAAGCCATGCTTCAACTCGCCCCATTGCAGCGGCAGTGAGGCGGTATCCATTGGATAAGCGATCGGTATGTCCGCCCAGCCGAACCGCGGTTCGACCGTGGAAACCTCGAACTCGCGTCCGGCGGTGGAGCCTTCGATGATCCCGGCCGGGGTCTCGATCGTTTTGGCGCCGGTTAGTGCAACGACGCAGCGCGAGGCGTTGCCGCAGGATTCAACCTCTCCGCCGTCGTGGTTCCAGATGCGCATCGACACGTCCGCCTGGTCCGACTTGCCGATCACGATCACCTGGTCGCAACCGACCCCGCGGTGGCGGTCGGCGATGCCGCGGGCGAGCTGCGGCGCCATCGTCACCGCCTGTTCGCGGGCGTCGACGATCACGAAGTCGTTGCCGAGGCCATGCATCTTGTGGAAGTGGAGTTGCATCTGCCGGCGCAGTTAGGCAGCCGCCGATGCTTAGTCCACCACCCGTGAGTTTTTGAGAGCCATGACAAGATCAGCGAACGAAGTGATGCAGTCGGTGATCTTCTCGGCTGTGCTGGACGCCATCGCGGCGTTGAAGGGTGCGTCCGGGGGGCTTCCCAACCAATTGCTTCGCGACGTGCAGGCGATCCACCCGAACGTGACCTTCGCCGACCTTCCGAAGCCGCTGCAGGACGCGATTGCAGAGAGCACGCGGGGCGCGTTCACCCAATTGCTCAAGGACGGCTATGCGGTCGGCCCGCGCCAGCAGATGCAGCAGGCGCGGCCGATGGACCGCGTACCTGAGCGCGACCGCAGGGGTCCTCCAGGCGACCGGCGGCCACGACCGTCGGGTCCGCCGCGCGACCCGAACTCGCGTGGTCCGCGTGGCCCGGGCTCCGGCCCCGGCGGCGGGCCGAGGCGAAAGCCGAAGGGCAAGCCGAAGCTCGTCTAAGGACGCACGATGTGCGGCCGCGGTTGATTGTCGCGGATAATTCCCCTAACCGCCCGCTTGTCGTTTTCGACAGATAAGGATGGTCGCGCCCGAGGGCGCACGCCGGCCGACGAGGTTTCGTCCGCCGGCGCAAAATGCGTTGTCGCGTCTTATGTGGGCGGCTCGACCATCGGGAGAGTTTGAGTGTTCGATACCCTGAGCGACCGCCTTGGCGGCGTGTTCGACAAGCTTCGCGGCCGCGGCGCCCTCTCTGAGGCCGACGTGCGCGCTGCGATGCGCGAAGTTCGCGTGGCTCTGCTCGAAGCGGACGTCGCGCTGCCGGTGGCCCGCGATTTCGTCGACCAGGCGACCGAAAAGGCCGTGGGCCAGGAAGTCTTGCGGTCGGTCACGCCGGGGCAGATGGTCGTCAAGATCGTCCACGACCAACTAGTCGAGACGCTGGGCGCCGAAACCGCCGAATTGCGCATCGACGTCAATCCGCCGGCAGTGATCATGATGGTCGGCCTGCAGGGGTCGGGCAAGACGACGACCACGGCCAAGCTTGCCAAGCGGCTGACCGAAAAGGACCGCAAGCGGGTGCTGATGGCCTCGCTCGACGTGGCCCGCCCGGCCGCGCAGGAGCAACTCGCGGTGCTCGGCCGCCAGACCGGTGTCGAAACGCTTCCGATCGTCGCCGGCCAGCAGCCGGTCGACATCGCCAAGCGGGCGCTGCAGGCCGCGAAGCTGCAGGGGTATGACGTCGTCCTGCTCGACACCGCCGGACGGCTGCACGTCGACGACCAGTTGATGGGCGAGATGAAGGCGGTTGCCGCCGCTTCGACCCCGACCGAGACCCTGCTCGTGGTCGACAGCCTGACCGGCCAGGACGCCGTCAACGTCGCCAAGGGCTTCTCGGCCGAAGTCGATCTTACTGGCGTTATCCTCACCCGGATGGATGGCGATGCCCGCGGCGGCGCGGCGCTGTCGATGCGCGCCGTCACCGGCCAGCCGATCAAATTCGCCGGCGTTGGCGAGGCGCTCGACAAGCTGGAGGCGTTCCACCCGGAACGGGTCGCCGGACGCATCCTTGGCATGGGCGACGTCGTCAGCCTGGTCGAGCGCGCGGCGGAGACAATCCAGGTCGAAGACGCGGAAAAGCTCGCCGCCAAGATGGCCAAGGGCAAGTTCGACCTCGACGACTTGCGCATGCAGATCGGCCAGATGCAGCGCATGGGCGGCCTTGGCGCACTGGCGTCGATGATGCCCGGCATCAAGGGGATGAAGGGCGCGATCGACAAGGCCCAGGACGGCAAGGCGCTGGTCCACCTCGAGGCGATGATGAGCTCGATGACCGCCAAGGAGCGGGCCAAGCCCGAGCTGATCAATGCCAAGCGCAAGATCCGCATCGCCAAGGGCAGCGGCACCACCGTTCAGGAGGTCAACAAGCTGCTCAAGATGCACCAGGAAATGGCCAATGCCATGAAGCGGCTCAAGAAGATGGGCGGCCTCGGCAAGCTGGCTGCGATGTTCGGGAAGGGTGGGCTTGAAGGCGCGCTGGGCGGGATGGTCCCCGGCGGAATGTCGGCCGGCGGGCTTCCGGGCCTTGGCGGCGGTGCCGGCGGCTTCAATCTTCCCCCCGGTTTCGACAAATTTTCAAAGAAATAACAGAACGCACTGAAAGGAATACAAAATGGCAGTTTCAATTCGTCTCGCCCGTGGCGGCGCCAAGAAGCGCCCTTATTACCGCATCGTCGTTGCCGACAGCCGCAACGCCCGTGACGGCCGCTTCATCGAGAAGGTCGGTACCTACAATCCGTTGCTGGCCAAGGATTCGCCGGAGCGCGTGAAGCTGGACGCCGATCGCATTTCGCACTGGTTGAGCGTCGGCGCGCAGCCGTCGGACCGAGTCCTCCGCTTCCTGGATGCCGCGGGCATCAAGGAGCGCGCCGCGCGCAACAACCCGAATAAGGGCCAGCCGGGCGAAAAGGCCAAGGAGCGCGTCGAGGAGCGCGAGACGAAGGCTGCCGAGGCCGCTGAAGCTGCTGCTGCAGCCGCTGCCGCGCCCGCCGAAGAGGCGCCGGCCGAGGAAGCCACTGCCGCTGACGAGGCACCTGCTGCTGAAATGCCTGCCGCCGATGACGCCGCGGCCGCCGAGGAAGCACCCGCTGCTGAAGAGGCTCCGGCAGCCGAAGCCACTGGCGAGTCGACCGACGAGCCGGCGGAAGGCGCCGTCGAGGACACGCCCGCTGAAGGCGCCGAAACGCCCGACCAGTCGGCTGCGACCGCCGAAGCTCCGGCCGCTGCGGAATCGTCCGACGAGCCTGCTGAAGGTTCGGCCGAGGACGCTCCGGCAGAAGGCGCCGAGAAGGCCGAGTAAGCTTCAGCCTTGGCTGAAACCGACCGCATCGCCCTTGCCGCCGTCGCTGGAGCGCACGGCGTCAGGGGCGAAGTGCGGCTGAAGCTGTTCACCGACAGCGTCGAAAATTTGGCGTGCCACCGGCGTGTGTTCGTGGCGGGGGCCGAGCGTCAGCTGGAAAGCGTTCGCCCGGCCAGCGGCGGCGCGGTTGCCCGTTTCCAGGGCGTGGCGGACCGGTCGGCCGCCGAGTTGCTGCGCGGATCGGTGATCGAAATCGATCGCGCCGCGCTGCCTCCGCTCGAGGACGGCGAATATTATCACTCCGACCTGGTTGGCCTGGCGTGCGTGGATGCCGCGGGTAGCGACTTCGGGCGCGTCGTGGCCGTCGAGAACTTCGGTGCCGGCGACCTGCTGGAGGTCGAAAGCCCGGCCGGCAAACGCGCGCTCATCCCGTTCCGCGACGGCGTGGCAGACCTCGCCGATGGCCGGATCGTCATCGATCCGGATTTTCTCGCCTAGGAGCCGGTTTCCGCTTCCTCCAGCGTCGGCTCGGAGATCGCCGCTTCCCTGAAGAGCGGCCGCTGCCTGGCGAGGTCGTTGCGAATGGTGGTCGCCGCGACCCCGCCTTCGCCCATCGCGTGGCTGATCTGGTCGAGGCCAAGCACAACGTCGCCCGCCGCATAGAGGCCCGGCACAGTCGTCCGCTGATGGCTGTCGGCCTTGACGCAGGCGTCATCGCTAAGGGTTGCGCCGACCATTTCGGCGAGCTGGGTGTGCGTGTCCGAGCCGAGTGCCGGGTACACGCTGTCGAAAGCGTGGCGGCCCTCGGCAGTATCGACGACGATGCACTGGTCCGCCACGGCGACGGCTTGCGCCGGCCCGTCGATGCACTCGATGCCCGCTTCCTTCAGTTTCTGCTGGTCTTCTTCCGACAGGCGAAGCGCGGCGTCCGGCGCGATGAGCGTCACGTCCGCGGTAAAGCTGCGGATGAACAGCGCTTCGGCGACGCCGTGGCTGTCGCTGCCGATGACGCCCACTTTCTTGTCGGTGACTTCGTAACCGTCGCAGATCGGGCAGTAGCGGATAAGTCCGTTGGCGAGCGCCTCGTCGTGCAGGTCCTCGTCCATCGGCGGCTTGCGATTGGTGACGCCTGTCGCAAGCAGGATTGATCGCGCCCGCTCGCCGCCGGAGCCCCAAGTGGCGGTGAACACGCCAGTCTCGTCATCGCGCTCGAGCTTCGTCACGCGATCCTGGATGATCTTGGCCCCATATTTCTGAGCCTGTTCGCGCATCAGCCGAAGCAGCTCCTTGCCATTGATCCCGTCCGGATATCCCGCATGGTTGTGGCTGCAGGGGATCCAGCCGGCGCGGCTCTTGCCGGCATCGACGACGCGAATGTCCAGGTGAAAACGGGCGAGGTAAATGGCGGCAGTCAGTCCGGCGGGGCCGCCCCCAATGATCAGGCAGTCGAGGATGTCGTCTTCGTCCATGAACACCAAGCGCGCCGAGGAAATGGCGGTTCCAGAATGTCGATGCTAAAACACTCGGGTGGCCGATATTCTTTTCCTGATGGCAGTCGTTTTGTTTGCCGTGCTTTTCGCCGCCGCGGCTTCGGTGGCACTAATACGTTACAAGCCGACATGGTCTAAGAAGCGCGTCATCCGCTCTGCTGCTCTCGTGCTGCCGGTGCTCATTTTGGCTCTATGCTGCGCCAGCTTCCTTAGAATATCGCTGATGTCGGCGGAGCAATGCGGTGTTGATGCGTGCGGGATGGGCATCTTAGCTGGGCTGGTGCTGACCACGCTCGCCGTGGTTCTCGTGGTCCCGGGGCTAATAGGCGCGCGACTGGCCTATCGTCGCTTCGGTTCTGACGACGATCCATGGTGAACTTCCGCTCCACCGTCCTGACCCTTTACCCGGAGATGTTTCCCGGGCCGCTGGGAATCAGCCTGGCGGGCAGGGCGCTCAACGAAGGGCGGTGGTCGCTGGATACCGTCCACATCCGCGACTTCGCCACCGACAAGCATCGCACGGTCGACGACACCCCCGCCGGCGGCGGTGCGGGGATGGTGCTTCGCGCCGACGTGCTTGGCGCCGCGATCGACAGCGTTGCCGACGGTCGGCCGCTGCTCGCGCTGACGCCTCGCGGCAAGCCGCTGACCCAAGCTCGGGTGCGGGAGTTGGCAGCGAGCGAGGGCGTGATCCTGCTGTGCGGACGGTTCGAAGGGTTTGACGAGCGAATCTTCGAAGCTCGCGACATCGAGCCGGTCTCGATCGGCGACTATGTCCTGTCGGGCGGCGAGCTTGGCGCCATGATCGTGCTGGATGCTTGCGTTCGGCTGCTCCCCGGAGTAATGGGCGCGGCCTCCAGCGGAGAGGAGGAGAGCTTCGAAAGCGGCCTCCTGGAATATCCGCATTATACCCGACCAGTCACATGGGAAGGGCGCACGATCCCCGAAGTGCTGCGATCGGGGGATCATGCGAGGATCGCGGCGTGGAGACACGAGCGCGCTCTGGACCACACACGGCTATGGCGGCCGGACCTGATCGAGCGCCACGGGGGCGCATCGCAGGCACCGCCCTCTGGCGCGCGGCAACGAAATAGAGGCTTGAAGACCAATGAACCTGATCGAGACGCTTGAGCGCGAAGCCATCGAGGCGCTGACCGCCGACAAGAAGATCCCGGAATTCCGCCCTGGCGATACGCTTCGGGTCGGCGTGAAGGTCGTCGAAGGCGAACGCAGCCGCGTCCAGAACTTCGAAGGCGTGTGCATCGCCCGCTCGAACAAGGGGGTCGGATCGAGCTTCACGGTCCGCAAGATCAGCTTCGGCGAAGGCGTCGAGCGCGTGTTCCCGCTCTACTCGCCGGCCGTCGATTCGATCGAAGTCGTGCGCCGCGGTGTCGTTCGCCGCGCCAAGCTTTATTACCTGCGTGGCCGTACCGGTAAGTCGGCGCGTATCGCCGAACGCCGCGACGTCCGCCGCGACGCCGCTCCGGCCGCGACCGCCGACAAGGGCGACGCCAAGACCGAAGCCTAAGAGGGCAGCGTGCCGAGCGGCCTGGCTGCTCGGCCGCCTTTCACCGCGATGTAATAGTCGAACGCCAGGATCAATTTCCTGGTCTCGGCGTCGGCCGACTTGAGCGCATCGAGCTGGGGCCGGAGTTCGCGCAAGTTGACGATCTGTACCGCGGGCCCGCCAGCCATGGCGCGGGACAGCAGCGCGTCTTTCGAGAAATAGGATTCGCACGGCCCGGCCTTGTTGGTTTGCGGGTTCATCGCTTCGCCGCCGTCGCAATCGATCATCACGTTGACCAGCCGATAACCCTGGGGGAGCCCCCATTCGCCCAGGAAGTTGCCCAGCGCTGGGACGTTGGTGCCGCCCAGGCCGCGCATCGCGTGATATCCACCGAACTTAAAGAAGACCTTGGGCGCCTTGCCGTTGCGCCGCTTTGCCTCTGTAAACTGCCGCACGAAGTTGGTCTTCATGTAGTTTTCGCGCGCGAGATTGGAATCGTAGAAGCTTCCGGAGCCGCCCATATACGGCCGGTAGATCGCGACGCTGGTCCGGACCGCGTCGATCACCTTCAAGGCTGGCGCATTTCCACTGAAGCCTTTTTCCAGGGCGGCCAGCTGCTGCTCCGACATCGAACCGAGCATCATCGGGTCCTTGGCCGAAGCCGCGCGCAGGGTTGCGACGGCCTTCCGCTCCGCCGCGGTTCGGGCGAGCCGGTGCAGGTTTTCGACCAGGATGGGGCCGCCGCCGACGAATTCCTGGTCGAGGCCGAACAAGGCCTGCCGTCGGTCCGGCGACGAACGGACCATCGCTTCGGCCATGTCCGCTTCTTCGCCGAAGAACAGGAACGGGATGGTAAAGCCGTGACCGGGCGCGCCGATGAACCGTTGGATCTGACCCGGACCGCGCCGGATCAGCCGTTCGACGAAGGCTGTCGAATCTGGCCCCACTTCCAGCGCCGAATGCGTGTAACCCCGGCGGGCCAGGTCCCGCTGAAGCGCCGCTTCCAATAGCGCGATGCTGCCGGATCCGTGCTGCTCGCCAATCATCGTGAACTGGGCGGCGGCGCCATCGGCGACCAGCGCGTTCCACGCGTGGCCGGAAAAGTGTCCCTGGCCGTCGGTCGTGATGGGCTGAATCTGCGCCTTGATGATGGTCATCGGATCGGGCGGTGGCGCCTTCTGGCCGGAAAGCGCGGTCGCACAGGCGAGCAAAGCCGCCAACTTCATCGTCCGAGTCATCAATCAAGTCCCCCTGTGCCGAACGATAGGTCGGGAATTGTGGAGGTAAAGTCCGATCGAACCCGCAATTTCAGATTTTGATCTTGCTCACGACGACCGTCTGGTCGGCGGAATATTGCGGCTGGGCATGTCGCGGGCGCTGCCGGAGCAGGGCTTCACCGCCCGGCGGCAGGCCCGGCCGCGTGCCGATGACGGTTAGCGGCGCTGGCCTTGAGGTTGCGAAGACAAGGGTCAGGACTGCGCCGTCGCAGCTGCGTCCGACGCAAGCGACCGTGAATTCATCGCCGCCCGCTCCCAAAGGCCGCATGAACCCTTCCGTTCCGGCCCGCTCAAGCCTGGAGTTGGCGGGAGCGCGAAGGGCGACCTGCATCGCGCCGTTGCTTCGCAGGCGCAGCTGGACCGCGCGCCTGGCGCCGAGATTGCGGCTGCCCAGCACCTCGACAGTGACCGGCCGGATGCGGGCGGTTGGCGCGGGCGTCGTCCACAGCTTGCGCTTGCCATGGGGCAGCGCCTCGCGTTCCCACTTCGCCCCATTCCCATAACCGTGGGGCAGCGGCGCACGATCGTTCGAGACGGCCCAACTGGCGCGGCCATCAGGCGCGGTCACGTGCTGGACCGAAAACATCTGCTGCCGGTCCTGCGCGTAAGCGGGGGCGACGCCTACCACCGCCCAGCCGGCCAGCGCGAGGATGGCAGCGCCGACGAGCACGAGCGCGCGTCCCGCCCGCTGCAGCAGCGGGCCCGCTTCGACCAGCGCGGCGATCATGACCAGTGCCCCGACCGGCGCGACGACCCATTGCGGCCCGGGACTGAACAGTTGCTCGACCTGGGCAAGCATCTCGCCCCAGGTGAGAAACAACACCGCCAGTGCAACGAGCGCGGCAACGTCCTCGGCCCGACGGCGCCACCGCCGCAAGCCCACGCCGGCCAGAACGATCAGCGGCGGGAGCATGAAGTAGATGATCGCGCCGGGCGCGACGCTGGCGAGCGCAGCGCCAAGCAGCAGGAAGACGAGCCAATATGCCAGCCGCATGCGCTCCCGCTCGATGCCCGCGGCGAGCGTGCGCAGGGGGATGAGTGCTCCCAGCATGGCCGAGGCATAGACGGCAGACAGGGTCAGCTCCGGATGCGCTCGCCAGAAGGTCCCGGGGCGCAGGGCGCTCATGACGAAGTCGCCAAGCCATGCCAGAGCGGTCGCCAGGACCAGCGCAAGCAGCACCGCCAGGGGCGCCCGGAACCAGGCCCTCCGCTTGATTGCCAGGACCGACACGGCGATCGCAAGTGCAGCGAAGATCGCCAGCCCGACCGCCAGCGACATCTGCACCAGGAAGCGGCCAAGGACGTCGACGAAGATGCGGTCGCCCTTCGCCTCGGGCACGCCGTCGGCCAGCCGTTCCGTCATCGCCAGTGCCTGGTCGCCCATATGCTGCAGCGAACGGTCGTCGAGCGCGGCAAGGTTGTCGCCGGGGCTGTGATAGCGGGTTTCGTTGCCAACCATCGCGAAATTGAGCGCAAGCCAGCCGCGTTCGCTGAAGGTGGTGACGTCGGTGCCATTGGGCAGCAGCCGGTAAAGGTCGGTCGCCATGCTGCTTGCGAAGGGGCGGTCGACGGCGTCCCCGAACGCCTTGACCGCAGCCCCGTTGGGCGCGCTCGTCTCGAACATCACGACGGGCCCGGTGATGCCGCGCGCTTCGAAGTTGAGGACCGAATCGACGTTGCGGCTGAGCGGGTCCCGCAGGAAGGCGCGGGCGCCGACCAGCCCAAGCTCCTCGCCCTCGTTGAACAGGAAGACGACCGGCCGTTGAAGCTGCCTGTCCTTCATCAGCCGGGCAACCTCCAGCAGGGTTGCGACACCGATGCCATCGTCCGCGGCACCCGGGCTCGCGGGCGCGCTGTCGTAATGCGCGTTCAGCAACAGCGCCTTGCCGGCCGGCGGCCCGAGGACGGCGATGACGTTACGGGCGCGGGTGCAGGACACGGTTCGCGCCTTGGCGAAATCGTTGCAGGCGAACTGGTCGCGAACGATGGGCTTCAGCCCGATCGCATTCAGCTCGGCAACCAGCCGCCCGCGAACCGCGTCGTTCGCTTCGCTGTCGGACGGGTGCGGACGTTCGTCGCCGAGGATTCGCTGGAGGCGCGCCTTGGCCGACCGGGTGTCGAACCCGCCCTCGACCGCGTGGCTCCGGACCGGCGGGATCGAGACCAGCATCGACTTGGAGGCCATCGCTGCCAGGACGGCGACCAGTACGATAAGCGCCAGCCAGGCGTCGCGTCGCATCCTTCCCCCCTTGTGCCGGCGTCCGAGCGTATCGATTTAACGGGAGCATTGCGATAGGGGCGCAGCATCCCCCGTGGAGATTAGAAAATGGGCTATCGCGTCGCCGTCGTAGGCGCCACCGGCAACGTCGGCCGGGAAATCCTCAATATCCTGGCTGAGCGGCAATTCCCCGCCGACGAGGTGGCTGCGCTGGCTTCCGCGCGGTCGACGGGCGACGTTATCGATTTCGGCGACAGCGGCACCGAGCTGAAGGTTCGCAACCTCGAGCATTTCGATTTCGAAGGCTGGGACATTGCGTTGTTCGCCGCTGGGTCGAAGGTCAGCGAAGTCCATGCGCCGCGGGGCGCCGCGGCCGGCTGCACCGTTATCGACAACAGCTCGCTGTACCGGATGGACCCCGACGTGCCGCTGATCGTGCCGGAAGTGAATTCGGAAGCGATCGCCGGCTATCGCGCCAAGAACATCATCGCCAACCCCAATTGCTCGACGGCGCAGCTGGTCGTTGCGCTCAAGCCGCTGCACGATGCCGCGCGGATCAAGCGGGTGGTAGTGGCGACCTATCAATCCGTGTCCGGCGCCGGCAAGGCGGGGATGGACGAGCTGTTCAACCAGTCGCGCAACATCTTCGTCGGCGATTCCAACGAGCCGCAGCATTTCACCAAGCAGATCGCGTTCAATGTCATCCCCCACATTGACGACTTCCTCGACGACGGGTCGACCAAGGAAGAATGGAAGATGGTGGTGGAGACGAAGAAGATTCTCGACCCGCGGATCAAGGTCACCGCGACCTGCGTCCGGGTGCCGGTGTTCGTCGGCCATTCCGAAGCCGTGAATATCGAGTTCGAGGACGAGATTTCGGCCGACCAGGCGCGATCGATCCTGCGCGAGGCGCCGGGCGTGATGGTCGTCGATAAGCGGGAAGATGGCGGCTACGTCACGCCGGTCGAAAGCGTTGGCGAATATGCGACCTACGTCTCCCGCATCCGCGAGGACTCGACGGTCGAGAACGGCCTTTCGCTGTGGGTCGTCAGCGACAATTTGCGCAAGGGCGCTGCCCTCAATGCCGTCCAGATCGCCGAGCTGCTGGGCCGCAAGCATTTGCAGAAGGCGGCCTGATGGCGGGCGCCGAGGCGATGGACGGCGGCTGCGCCTGCGGCCGCGTGCGCTTCACCGCCCGGATCGACGATGACGAGGCGTATCTGTGCCACTGCCGGATGTGCCAGCGCGCGACCGGCTCGATCTCGATCGCGTTCAAGAGCGTCAAGCGCGCGGACGTCGCGTGGACGGCCGAGCCCGACTGGTACGAGAGCTCGCCGATCGCGCGGCGGCCCTATTGCGCGGCATGCGGGACTTCGCTCGGCTTTGCGTTCGCCAAGGACAGCGACAGCATGGACCTGACCGTGGCGGCGTTCGACGACCCATCGCGCTTTGTGCCGAAACACCATTTTGGCGCCGAGAGCATCCATCGCGCCTGGCTGAACACCGAAGGCTTGCCGGAAATCCGCACCGACGAGCACCAGAAGCTGGTCGACAAGTGGGTGGCGGCAACGGGTAGCGTGCCCGAGTGAGCGACCTTTCCAGCAAGCGCTGGACCGCTTCGGACGGAGTCGAGCTTGCCGTCCAGGAGCTGGGGGCGGGCAGGGCGGTGATCCTCCTCCACGGCCTGTTTTCCGACGCGGCCATGAACTGGATCAAGTTCGGCCATGCGGCGCGGATCGCAGCCGAGGGCTTTCGCGTAATCATGCCGGATCTTCGCGCTCACGGGCAGAGCGGCCGGCCGCACGAGGCCGAGCACTACCCCCACGGAGTCCTCGCCCGTGACCTGCGCGAGCTGATTGCCCACCTGGACCTCGACGATTTCGATCTCGGCGGGTTCTCGCTCGGCGCTCGGACGACGGTCGAAGCCATAGGCGAAGGCCTTCGCCCACGGCGCGCAATCCTCGGCGGGGCGGGGCTTGAGGGGCTGCGCAACTGGAAACGCCGCAAGACCTTCTTCCTCGAAGCCATCGCCGGGTTCGAGACCTTCCAGCGCGGCGACCCGCATTGGCTTTCGGTCCAGTTCATGAAGAGCCAGAAGGTCGATCTCGTCGCTTCGGCGCATCTGCTCGAAAGCTTCGAGGATACGTTCATGGACTGGCTGGCGGCGTTCACCATGCCGACGCTGGTGGTCTGCGGCAGCGAAGACGACGATAACGGGTCCGCGGAGGAGCTTGCCGCAGCGCTACCCAACGCCGAGTTCAAGGAGGTGCCGGGAACCCACATGAGTTCCGTCACCAAGCCGGAACTTGGCGAGGAAATCGCCCGCTTCCTGGCAACTTGACGAGGGCGCGCGGACGCGTCAGTCGCTTCTGGCGCGATAAACCAAGGACGAGGACGCCCATGAAACTTGTTGCTGCTTCCGTTTCGCTCATGGCGCTCGCAACCGCGGGCTGCACCACCACTGCTCCGCCGACCACCGTCGCCGTCGTCGACCCGGTCGCCCCACCCCCGCAAATCAACACTGGCCCAGCGCTTCCCGGCGCCGGCGAACTTACGCACCCGCTCACGCCCGAAGGCGCGCGCCAATTCGTCGCCGCTGTGGAAGCGGACCTGCTGGAGCTCAGCAACATTTCCAGCCGGGCGCAGTGGGTCAACGCCACCCACATCACCGACGATACCGACGCGCTGGCCGCTTATTTCGGGACGATCGGGACGGAAAAAGGCGTGCAATATGCCAAGCAGGCCGCGCAATATGCGCGCGTCCCGGGGCTCGATCCCGACACGGCGCGCAAGCTGAACATCCTGCGCGGGGCACTGGTCCTCGCCGCCCCCAGCACGCCGGGCGCTGCGGCACAGCTCAACGACATCACCACGCGGCTGCAGTCGACGTACGGGAAGGGCCGCGCGACCCATAACGGCAAGGTCATCACCGGTGACGACGCCGAAGAACTGATGGGCACGCTGCGCAAGCCCGAAGAGCTCAAGGAAGTGTGGACCAGCTGGCACAACAATGTGGGCCGGCCGATGCGCGCCGACTACACGCGGATGGTGGAAATCGCGAACCAGGGCGCGAAGGAACTCGGTTACGACGACACCGGCGCCATGTGGCGGTCGCAATACGACATGAGCCCGGAAGAATTCTCGGCCATGTACGACCGGCTGTGGGCGGAGACCAAGCCGCTTTACGACCAGCTTCACTGCTACACGCGGACCAAGCTCAACCAGAAGTACGGCAATGCCGTGCAGCCCGCGACCGGCCCGATCCGCGCCGACTTGCTGGGCAACATGTGGGCCCAGGAATGGGGCAATATCTATGACGTCGTCGCGCCGAAAGGGGCGGGCAACATCGGCTACGACCTCACCGACCTGTTGGTGAAAAAGAAGGTCACGCCGACCGAGATGGTGAAGATCGGCGAGCGGTTTTACACGTCGCTCGGGTTCGCGCCGCTGCCGCAGACCTTCTGGCAGCGATCGCAGATCACGCGGCCGGAAGGGCGGGAAGTAGTTTGCCACGCGTCCGCATGGGACCTCGACAACAAGGACGACCTGCGCATCAAGATGTGCACCAAGGTCAATGCCGACGACTTCGTCACCATCCACCACGAGCTGGGCCATAATTTCTACCAGCGGGCTTATAACGATCAGCCGTTCATCTACCTGAATGGCGCCAACGACGGCTTCCACGAAGCGATCGGCGACTTCGTCGCGCTTTCGGTGACGCCGGACTATCTGGTGCAGATCGGCTTGCTCGACCGCAGCAAGGTACCGTCCGCTGACAAGGACGTTGGCCTGCTGCTGCGCCAGGCGATGGACAAGGTCGCGTTCCTGCCGTTCGGCCTGCTGGTCGATAAATGGCGGTGGGGCGTGTTCGATGGCTCGACGACGCCGGCCCAGTACAACGCGGCCTGGCACGGCCTGAAGCAGCAATACCAGGGGATCGTTCCGCCGGTGACCCGGACGGAAGCGGACTTCGACCCAGGCGCCAAATATCACATCCCGGCGAACACGCCTTATGCGCGTTACTTCCTTGCCCGCATCCTTCAGTTCCAATTCTACAAGTCGGCATGCGAAATGTCGGGCTGGAAGGGGCCGCTCCACCGTTGCAGCTTCTATGGCAACAAGGAGGTCGGGGCGCGCTTGAACCAGATGCTGGCGATGGGTGCTTCAAAGCCCTGGCCGGACGCGCTCCAGGCATTCACCGGCTCGCGCGAGATGACGGCGAAGCCGATGCTGGAATATTTCGCGCCGTTGCAGGCGTGGCTCCAGGAACAGAACCGCGGCAAGCAGTGCGGCTGGTAGCCGCTGGCAAAAAAAGGGGCGTCCGGATGGACGCCCCTCGTTCTTCTAGCCTGGCCGACGCTTAGTAAGCGACGGAACCGACCTTGGTCTGCTCTTCCACCACCGGATCGGCCGGGTGGGTGGTCGAATTGCCATTCTCCTTCATCGCCATTGCTTCCTTGGCGATGCGGCTTTGGCTCTTTCCACCGCGTCCGCGTGATGAGGTCGACTGGGCCATGAAGCCTTCGCCTTCGCCTTCGCTCGCCGAACCGTCCGACATTTCGCTGCGGCGGTTTTCACTCCACTCGCTGATCTGGTCGGACAGGCTGGAAAGCTGGTCGCTGATCTGGCCACGGCGCGACCACAGGAAAACGCCGGCGCCGACCGCAGCAGCAGCGGCCGCCGCGGTAGCAATGGGACGTTCGCGGGCCAGGTCGGTGAACCCGCCGCTATACTGATTGTGGCCTTCGGGATTGTTGTTCTTGCTGCCGCTCCGGCTGCTGCTGCGGCCACGGTTCGAGTTGGTTGTGCGTGCCATTTCTCAAGTCTCCTAAAGTCTAAGATCGTCGAGAGGTGTAACGCGCTGGCACGCCCGGCCGTTGCCGCCCCACCGCCGCCACTCGGTGAGGAGTTGCGGTGGAGCGACAGGGCGCCCGCTAAAGCTGCTCGAGCAGGTATTCGGCGCTCGAAGCGCGGTATTCGCCCGGCGCTTCGACGTTAACCTGTTCGACCACGCCGTCGTTGACCAGCATTGAATAACGCTGGCTGCGCTTGCCCATGCCGAACTTCTCGCCGTCCATGCCGAGCCCGACCGCGTCGGCGAACTCGCCATTGCCATCGGCCAGCATGGTGATGTCGGCGGAACCGTCGCGCTCCCCCCATGCAGACATGACGAACGGGTCGTTGACGGAAATGCAGGCGATCTCGTCGACGCCCTTCGACTTCAGCTCGCCGGCCTTTTCCACGTAGGAGGGAAGGTGCCGCGCCGAGCAGGTCGGCGTGAAGGCCCCGGGCACGGCGAACAGCGCGACGCGCTTGCCGCTGAAATATTCTCCGGTCGTGGTCGGCTGCGGACCGTCAGGGGTGGCGACGGACAGCGAAACGTCCGGAATGCGGTCACCGACTTGAATTGCCATCGTCACTACTCCTTGATGCGTGTGGCCTGGCAGATAAGCGCGGCGACCAGGCGGCTCAAGGCTTGCCCGAACCGCTGTCGCTGCGGCAAAGACAGGGGGTGTCCGACGCGCCTTATCTTTCCGGCAAGCTTCTACTGGCGATGCCAGGCATGGCCGATCCCCGGTTCGAGCGGGCAGTGATCGCCTTGTGCGTCCACGACGAGAATGGGGCAGTGGGCGTCGGCATCGGCCACAAGCGGGCCGGGCTTCGGTTTCGCGCATTGCTCAGCCAGCTCGATATAGATCCAGGGAAAGCGCCCGACTGCGCGGTTCATCACGGCGGGCCGGTCGAGCCGGGCCGCGGCTTCATCATCCATTCGACGGACTGGGGCGGACAGGACACCTTGCAGGTCAACGGGCCAAACGGCGCGGTGTATGCGATGACGGGGACCATCGACGTTCTCAAGGCGATCGCCGAAGCGCGCGGCCCTTCGCAGTGGATCGCAGCGCTCGGTTATGCCGGTTGGGGCGCGGGGCAGCTGGAAGAGGAAATGACTCGCCACGGTTGGTTCGCCGCCGACGGCGATGCGCGGATCGTCTTCGACACGCCGACCGACGAGCGCTGGGCGGCGGCGTTCAAGAGCACCGGCGTCGACCCTCGCTTGCTGTCCACGCAGACGGGTGCGGCGTGATATAAAGAATTCTTTATATTTGCCTTCCGACGGTTCCCCCGCTAGGGCGCCGCCAAACCAACCAACTTCATCGGAGACTATAGCGTGGCGACCCAGGCTGAGACGCGTTTTGACGATTATGTCGTGAAGGACATGAGCCTGGCCGCATTCGGCCGCAAGGAAATCGAGATCGCCGAGACGGAGATGCCGGGCCTGATGTCGCTGCGTTCCGAATTCGGAACGTCTAAGCCGTTGAAGGGCGCGCGCATCGTCGGTTCGCTGCATATGACGATCCAGACTGCGGTGCTGATCGAAACGCTGACCGCACTTGGCGCCCAGGTTCGCTGGGCCTCGTGCAACATCTTCTCGACCCAGGACCATGCCGCCGCCGCGATTGCAGCGACGGGCGTACCGGTCTTCGCCGTCAAGGGCGAGACGCTCGAGGAATATTGGCAGTATGTCGTCCGCATCTTCGATTGGGGGCAGGACGAGACCTGCAACCTGATCCTGGACGACGGCGGCGACGCGACCATGTTCGCGCTGTGGGGCGCCCGCGTCGAGGCCGGCGAAACCCTGTTCACCCCCTCGAACGAGGAAGAAGAAGTGTTCGCGGCGACGCTCGAGCGCTTCCTCAAGGAGCGTCCGGGCTATCTCACCAAGTCCGTCCAAGCCATCAAGGGCGTGTCGGAAGAAACCACCACCGGCGTCCACCGCCTTTACGACCTGTCGAAGCAGGGCAAGCTTCCGTTCCCGGCGATCAACGTCAACGACAGCGTGACCAAGTCGAAGTTCGACAACCTCTACGGCTGCAAGGAATCGCTGGTTGACGCGATCCGCCGCGCCACCGACGTGATGCTGGCCGGCAAGGTCGCCTGCGTCGCCGGCTTCGGCGATGTCGGCAAGGGCTCGGCCCAGTCGCTGCGCAACGGCGGCGCCCGCGTGCTGGTCACGGAAGTCGATCCGATTTGCGCGCTCCAGGCGGCGATGGAGGGCTTCGAGGTCATCACGATGGAGGAGGCGACCAAGCGCGCCGACATCTTCGTGACTGCGACCGGCAACATGGACGTCATCACGCTCGATCACATGCGGGCGATGAAGAACATGGCGATCGTCTGCAACATCGGTCACTTCGACAGCGAGATCCAGATCGGCGCGCTGTCCAACATGAAGTGGACCGAGATCAAGCCGCAGGTCGACGAGGTCGAATTCCCGGACGGCAAGAAGATCATCGTCCTGTCTAAGGGCCGCCTGGTAAACCTGGGCAACGCCACCGGCCACCCGAGCTTCGTAATGAGCTCCAGCTTCACCAACCAGGTGCTCGCCCAGATCGAGCTGTGGACCGGCGGCGACAAGTATAAGAACGAGGTTTACGTCCTGCCCAAGCACCTCGACGAGAAGGTCGCTGCGCTCCACCTCGACAAGCTTGGCGTCAAGCTGACCAAGCTGAGCGACAAGCAGGCCGCCTATATCGGTGTTGCGACCGAAGGGCCGTTCAAGCCCGAGCACTACCGCTACTAGGCCGCATCCGTGCGCGGGGACGAGCTGAGGCTCGCCCCGCAAGCTGCCCCACTTTCCGGAGCCTGATCAGCATGTTCGCCGCGTCGACTCATCGGCGCGGCAGGCCGCGACGCGGCCAACCTGAACGGCTGTTGTATAATTGTAACAGAGCCAGTTGAACTCGAACGGGGGCTTCAACTTCAGTTTACTTCCCCGGGCGCTTTGTGCATCCGCTCCCATTACGTATTTTCGGGTGAAGGGGAGTTTCACAATGCACCGTGCAATTACGATGCGCAAATTAACCGTACTAGCTCTTTGTGGCGTTTCGCCGGTGGCAATGCTCGCCGCGGCCGCTCCGGCTTATGCTCAGGCCGGCCAGACGGTGAAGCCGGGCGAAAGCGCCTGTCAGGCTCCGTCGGGTCAGACCGACAAGGCTGCCTGCCCGGACACGACGCAGGAGCCCACTGATTCCGGCACCACCGGCGTTTCGAACGCGCCGCCGACGACTGAAGCTGGCGGCCCGGCCATCGTTGTTACTGGTACGCGCATCGGCCGCACCACCTTCAACAGCCCGGACTCGATCACGGTGGTTACGCGTGACCGCTCGACCCAGGCTGGTTTCAACTCGACTGCGGGCGTCCTGCAGAGCGTCGCCATCACGGGCGGCACGGCGCAGGTCAACGACACGTACGGCGGCCTGGTCACCGACGGTGGCGCCGGCGCCAACACCCTGTCGCTTCGCGGCCTGGGTGCGACCCGCTCGCTCGTCCTCCTGAACGGCCGTCGCGTTTCGCCGGCCGGTTCGCAGGGTGCGGTCGGTTCGGTCGACCTTAACGTGCTTCCGAACGCGATCGTCGATCGTATGGAAGTGCTTAACAGCGGCGCATCGTCGATCTACGGTTCGGACGCGATCGCGGGCGTTGTTAACGTCATCACGCGCAACAAGATCAACGGCCTGACCCTCGAAGGTTCGAGCCAATTCCCCGAGATCGGCGCTGGCGGAAGCCGCCGTATTGCTGCTGTCGGCGGCACCTCCGGCTCGAACTGGTCGGTTCAGGGCTCGGTAGAATGGTACAAGCGCGACCTTCTGCGTCTCGGCGACGTGCCTTCGCTGCGTTGCGGCCAGGAACTTTATGCTGACGGTAGCGACTTCATTGATCCGGCAACGGGCGAATCGAAGTGCTTCCCGATCGATGAAGGCGGCGTTTCGGTTAACCTGATCGCGACTGGCACCTTCAACGGTCAGTCGGTCGTCCTCGCACCGGG
Organism: Sphingomonas sinipercae; assembly: GCF_011302055.1. Classification (NCBI taxonomy): domain Bacteria; kingdom Pseudomonadati; phylum Pseudomonadota; class Alphaproteobacteria; order Sphingomonadales; family Sphingomonadaceae; genus Sphingomonas; species Sphingomonas sinipercae. The sequence continues at coordinate 1,438,184 of NZ_CP049871.1, read as the reverse complement.
CATCAACCCTGCCTACAACGGCACCTGCAACCGCTTCCGGCCGAATCCGCTCGTCACCACCGGCCTGTTGCCGGGCTTCGAGTGCGCCGGCGGCGGTTCGATCAGCCTCAACATCCGCGACACCTCGACGTCCGGGACGCTCAACCAGAGCGTCGTGAGCGGCGCCGAAGTTCTCACCGGTTACCTGAGCGGCAACCTCGACACGTCGGTGCTTGGCAATGCCACCATCTACACCGAGGTGCTCGCCAGCCGCCGCAAGTCGCGGAACACGAACGAGCTGCAGCTGAACATCGACTATCCGATCAACAGCCCGCTGATCCCGGCGAACCTGGTCGGTCACCCGGTCAACTCCGGTCTCGGACTTCGTGTGTTCGCCAGCCGCGGCGCGCAGGAGTTCCGTCAGCAGGTCGACTTCGTCAAGGCGTCGATCGGCATGCGCGGCGACCTGCCGTTCAAGGACTGGGCCTACGATCTGTATCACAGCCGGGCCTGGAGCGACGCCGAGTATCACATCCCGGCCGTTCTCCTCGACCGTTTGGCGCAGAGCTCGAACGTCGTTTCGAATGGCAGCGGCGGTTTCAACTGCGTCGATCCGACCGGCGGCTGCGTCGCGCAGCCGGTGTTCACGCCTGGCCTCGCCAGCGGCTCGTTCAACGGCACGGCTTGGTACGATTATGTGACCGAGGATGTCGTCGGGACCACCAAGTTCCGCGAGCAGCTGTACGTTGCGGACATCAACGGTTCGCTGTTCCCGATCTGGGGCGGTGACGTGAAGGCGGCGCTCGGTATCGAGTATCGCAAGAACGCCATCAACGATCAGCCGAGCCCGGATGCCGTGGCCCTCAACCTGCAGAACTATGCAGGTGGCGGCCCAACCGTCGGGTCGGACAGCGTTTACGAGCTCTACGGCGAAGTTCAGGCTCCGCTGCTCAAGGACGTTCCGTTCGCCAAGCTGCTCTCGCTGGAAGCGTCCTATCGCTACACGCACTACAAGTCGTACGGCGGTGACACGACCTACAAGATCGGCGCCCTGTGGCGGCCTTCGAGCTTCCTGAGCTTCCGCGGCAGCTACGGCACGTCCTACCGTGCTCCGGCGCTGTTCGAGCAGTACATCGGTGGTTCGGAAGGCTTCCAGCCGGGTCAGAACGATCCTTGCGATCAGCTGCAGTCGGTCACGAACTTCGTGGTCCTTCAGCAGTGCCAGGCGGATGGCCTGCCGGCGAACTTCGTGCAGAATGGCGGGATCAAGGTCATCACCGTTGGTGGCGCCGAATCCGGCTTGAAGGCGGAAACGTCGAAGAACCTCACCTACGGTGTCGTGCTTCAGCACAACTTCGGTGATGCTATCGGCGCCTTCTCGTTCGCGGCCGACTACTTCCGCACCGAGGTCAACAACGGCGTGTCGCAGCTCAGCTACACGAACATTCTCGACGAGTGCTACGAGAACCCGCAGCGCCTGACCTGCTACCTGATCGAGCGTGGGCCTTACACGGGTCCGGGCACGGGTTCGTTGTCGGTGACGTCGGGTTACGTGAACATCGCGACCTCGCTGGCGAAGGGTATCGACTTCGTGGCCAACTATACCCGCCGCCTCGGCCCGGGTACGCTGAGCCTCGACGGTCAGGCCGTTCGCATGCTGGATCGCTATGACCAGACGCTTCCGTCCGACACGATCGTCCAGTCGGTTGGCCTCACGGCGAACCCGAAGTGGGCCGGTACGTTCGATGCTCGCTACAAGGTGAACAACCTGAGCTTCCTGTACGGGTTCGACTACATCCACGGGACGGACGACGCTCAGTACCTGGAGCAGTTCGGCTACACTCCGGAGTTCTACAACTTCAAGGTCGACGACTACATGATCAGCCGGGCATCGGTCCGCTTTGAGAACCGTCGCTACCAGTTCACGCTGGGCGTTCGGAACCTCTTCGACAAGCAGCCGCCGAAGATCACGACGACCAACCCGCTGGTTAACACCCAGTCGAACGTGCCGATCCAGGGCGGTTATGACTTCCTGGGCCGTACGTTCTTCATGAACGCCCGGGTTAACTTCTAAGGATAGGACAAGGCTGGGGAGTGGGATCCACTCCCCGGTTTTGTTTGGCGGGCCGACTGCTTTTTGGTCGCGGCCGACCATCCAGAAGCGAGATTTCAAAACTGACATGGGCGGGGAGCAATCCCCGCCCCTTTTTTGTCGCACGGCCTTCGTCAGGGGGACGTACGGCTGCCGCGAGATCCGCTCGGCGCCACAGCGTTCGACGTCTCTCACGTTGAACTTTACCGCTCTTCTTTCCGGCCGTGCAGCGCTCTATGGTCCGTTCATGGGGAGCGAGACGAACTAACCGTGTCGGCGTTGGGAACGAGCGGCGTCTTTGCGCTTGCCTTCGCCGGGCTGTGGATCATCATTGCCGCGCTTCTGTCGGCGCTTGCGTCGAGGCGCATTCGCGACGCGACGGGGGTGATCGATGCAGCGCAGCGAATGCGCGGCCTGCTTGAGTTGTCGCCCGCGAGACCCGTGATCGTTCACCCGGATCTCGCCATCGAGGCCGATGCACGGCTAAGCCGCGAGCTCGGCCTGCTCGATAATCCCCAAACGCTGGGCGATCTCTCTGGGCCGGGGGCCGGTTTGCTTCAGGAGGATGTGGACGCACTTGCGGCTGCGGTCAGGGCAGCGACAGTATCCGGCGGTCGGGTTGAGCTTCAGGTGCGTCTCGCCGGGTCGGAGCGTGTGCTCGAGGTCCGCGGGGGCGCGGCGTTGACGCTAGAGGCTCCGGGCTCGCTGATCTTGTGGTTCTCGGACACGACGACCGCCGAAAGCGAGCGGCTCGAACTGGCGCATCGCTTGCGTCAGACCGAAGCCGCCCTGGATGCGCTCACCCACGTCATCGAGGCCGCGCCGTTCCCAATGTGGTATCGCGGGCCCGACTTGAAGCTTGGCCTGGTCAACCGCGCTTTCGTCGATGCGGTCGAAGCGCGTGAGGCGACCGAAGTGATCGCTAACGGCCTGGAACTGGTCAGCGATAGGGAGTCGGCAAAAGCCGGCGCGCTAGCCGCGATCGACAGCGGCAAGCCATCGGTCCGCAAGCAGGCGGCAATCGTTCGCGGGGAACGCCGGATGCTGCGGCTCGTCAACGTGCCGTTGCCGACGGGCGCGGTCGCGGGCTTTGCGATCGACGTCCAAGATCTGGAAGATGCCCGCGACGAGCTCGTCCGGCACGCGCAGTCGCAACGCGAATTGGCCGACCGGATGACCGCGGGCGTCGCGCAGTTCGATCACGATAGAACGCTTAGCTTTTTCAATCAGCCGTTCGCGTCGATGGCGCATATCGACCCCGAATGGTTGGGCGAGCGGCCCGAGTTCGACCGCGTGCTGGAACGCATGCGCGAAATGAACCGGGTGCCCGAGACGCGCGATTTTCCGAGCTGGAAAGCGGATCGGCGCAACTGGTTCACGAGCGCGGACGAAGTCATCGAGGAAGACTGGATCCTGGCCAACGGCGACCATTTCCGGGTCGTCGGCCAGCCGCTTCCCGACGGCGGCTTGCGACTGTTCCTGGAAGACCGCACCGAACAGGTCCGCCTCGCGTCCGCGCGCGACACGTTGCTCCGCGTGCGCGCCGCCACCTTCGACAATCTGTTCGAGGCCATCGGCGTGTTCGCCAGCGACGGCAGGCTGTACCTGTGGAACCGGCGCTTCAGCCAGGTCTGGGACCTTGATGAGGAATGGCTTGGCGAACATCCGCGGGTCGACGAGCTGGTGCCGGCGATTGCGCGCAAGCTCGTCAACCCCACGGCCGCTGCGCAAATCCGGGAGATGGTGCGCAAAACCACCAATGAGCGGCAACCGGCGAACGGCCGCTTGACGCTAACGGACGGGCGGCATTTTGATTTCGCTGCGGTCCCGCTGCCGGACGGCAACGCGCTCTTCACCCTCGTCGATGTGACCGATTCGAGCCGGATCGAGGCGGCGCTGCGCGAGCGTGCCACCGCGCTCGAGCAAGCTAGCCGGGTGAAGACGGATTTCGTCGCCAACATGAGCTATGAACTGCGGACGCCGCTGACCTCGATCGGCGGCTTCGCGGAGATGCTATCGCAAGGCTATGCCGGCGATCTTTCTTCGTCGGCGAAGGATTATGTGCAGGCGATTCTCGAATCGGTCACGCGCCTGTCCAAGCTCATCGACGACGTCCTCGACCTCACCCAGGGCGATGCCCGCGGCGTCGTCTTGGAACGCGAGCGGGTCGATATTGCCGGCCTGTGCAAAGCTGCGTTCGACAAGGTTTCCGCGCGCGCCGAGAAAAAGGAACAGAAGCTGACCCCTGACATCCAGGGCTCCGCGGGGTTCGTGGTCGGCGACGCTCGACGAATTCGGGAATCGGTCGAGCATTTGCTCAGCAATGCGCTCGCTTACACCGACACTGGCGGGTCCATTGCGCTGAAAACTTGGGGTGACGAAGCGGCCGCCCACATCCAGGTCAGCGATAATGGTGCCGGCATCGCCAAGAAAGACTTGCCTCGGGTGTTCAATCGCTTCGATCGAGTCTCGGACGACGGAGTCCGGGGAGAGGCGGCGCTTGGCCTGGGCCTGCCGCTAGCCCGCCAATTTATCGAAGCGCATGGCGGCAAGGTCGACCTGGTCTCCGCCAAGGGGAAGGGGACGACGGTCACGCTGACGCTACCGCGCGCGCCCGAATGATCATCAAGGACGAAGCGGCCGCCTCTTCCTTGGGCTCGGACCTGGCGAAGGCCCTGCGCGCCGGCGACGTGATCACGCTTTCCGGCCCGCTCGGCGTTGGCAAGACGACGCTTGCGCGCGGTATTCTTTCGGGCCTTGGCCACAAGGGCGACATGCCCAGCCCGACCTTCGCCCTCGTCCAGCCGTATGACGATCTCAAGCCGCCAGTCTGGCATGTCGACCTGTACCGTCTGGAAGATCCGAGCGAACTGGAGGAGCTTGGGCTCGACGTTCGGGACACGGCGCTGATTGTCGAGTGGCCGGAGCGCGCCGGCGCGGCTTCCTGGCCCCAGGCACTCCGCTTGTCGCTAGAATTCGCCGAGGCCGGCGCTCGCCGCTTGACAGCCAAGGTGCCGCCGTCATGGCAGGGCCGGTGGCCGCCACAATGAATCCGCCCGAACACGCTCACGGTTTCCTTGCCCGCCATGGGTGGGGTGCAGCGATCATCGAGCCCCTTGCCGGCGACGCATCGTTTCGAAGGTATTTCCGCGTCGTCGATGGCGATCGCAGCGCCGTCCTGATGGACGCGCCGCCACCGCAAGAGGACGTGCGTCCGTTCGTCGCGGTTGCGCAGTGGCTCGCGAGCGCCGGTCTCAGCCCGCCCGACATCCTGGCAAGTGACGTCGAGGGTGGCCTTTTGCTGCTCGCCGACCTCGGCAGCGGACGACTGCGCGAGACGCTCGACCAGCATCCCGAAAGGGAAGAAGAACTCTACGCCTTGGCGACCGATGTCCTGGTCCACCTCCACCGCCACACGCCGATGGACGGATTGCGCCCGCACGGTCTCGACCAATGGGTCGAAGAGCTGGGGTTGTTCACCGAGTGGTACTGCCCGGCGCTGGGCATCGATGTCGATGCCGAAGCCTATCGGTCGGCGTGGGAGGATGTGCTTTCGCCGGTGTCGAAGGACGGCCTAGGCCCGGTCACGGTGCTTCGCGACTATCACGCGGAAAACGTCATGCTGGTCGGGGATCGCGCCGGGGTGCGCCACTTCGGGCTCCTCGATTTCCAGGACGCCGTTGCCGGGCACCCAGCCTACGACCTTGCGTCCGTCCTCGAAGACGCAAGGCGCGACGTTGCGCCTGAGATCGAAGCAAAGATGATTGCCCGGTACGTCGCGGCCACTGGAAGTGGCGAGGCCCTTGAGCGCGCTTATTGGGCGCTGGCGGCCCAGCGCAACACGCGAATCCTCGGCGTTTTCACCAGGTTGTGGAAGCGGGACGGCAAGCCGCATTATCAAGCGTTCCAGCCGCGAATGTGGGGCCTGCTCGAGCGTGACTTGGCGCAGCCCGGCCTGGAGCCGGTGCGCCGGTGGTTCGATCAGAATATTGCGCCGGAACACCGCGCCGCGCCCTGGCTGGCGACAACGTGAGCAGCGCTCGCCAGGCCTTGCGGCTAAAGGCCGAGATCGCCGCCGAAGTGCCGGCGACCGCGATGGTCATGGCGGCGGGGCTCGGCAAGCGGATGCGGCCGCTGACCGCGACCCGGCCCAAGCCGCTGGTCGAAGTCGCCGGAAAGCCGCTGCTCGACCATGTGCTCGTTCGATTGCAGGGTGCGGGGGTCCGCCGGGCCGTCGTCAATGTCCACTACCTGGCTGACGCCGTAGAAGCGCATCTCGCCGCCCGCGACTTCGGCTTGGACATTGCCATTTCCGACGAACGGTCGCTGCTCCTGGAAACCGGCGGCGGCCTGGTCCACGCCGAGCCGCTCATCGACGCGGACCCGTTCCTGTGCGTCAATAGTGACAACCTGTGGATCGACGGGCCGGCGGATACGCTTCGGCTGCTCGCATCGCACTGGGACGACAGCCGGATGGACGCCTTGCTGCTGCTGGTGCCGCACGCGCGTGCGCAAAACCATCGCGGCCTCGGCGACTTTCATATGGATCGAAGCGGCCGCCTTCGTCGCCGTGAGCGCAACCGCGTCGCGCCGTTCGTCTACACCGGCATCCAGATGCTTTCGAAGCGGCTGCTGGAAGGCGCGCCGACGGGCGCCTTTTCAACCAACATCTTGTGGGACCGAGCGATCGAACAGGGCCGCTGCTTCGGCGCCGTCCATCAGGGATTGTGGTTCGACGTTGGGACTCCGCCGGCGATCAAGGCGACCGAGCACGTCCTCAACTATGCCTGAGGCTACGGAGGCGCCGGCCAGGCAGCCTGCGGTTTTCACTATCCCGTCGCACCGATCGTTTGCCGATGCGCTCGTCGCCGGGCTTCTTGCGCGCTTCGGCACCGAGCCGACGACGCTCGCTGCGGGCCGGATATTGCTACCGAACAATCGGGCGGTGCGAAGCATCACCGACGCCTTCGTTCGCGCCAGCGGTGGGGGCCTGGTGCTGCCCAGGCTGATCCCAATCGGCGATCCGGAGCTGGAGGAGAGGGTCGGTGGAGCGCTCGACCTGGCGGACACGGAAGACCAGCCGCCGCCGGCCGTCGAACCGCTCGCTCGCCTGCTGGCGCTGGCTGAACTCGTCCGCGGCGAGAATGAGGGCGCGGCCGAGGCGCTGCGGATGGCGAGCGACCTCGGGCGAACCCTGGATGCGCTGCTGATCGAAGAGGTCGAACCGGCGCGGCTCAAGGATGCTGTCGTCGAGGATCTAGCCCGGCATTGGCAGGTCTCGCTCGACCGCCTGCGCGCAATCGTCAAGCAGTGGCCCGAGCGACTTGGCGACCTCGGCGCCATTGACCTTGCCGAGCGCCGCAACCTGCTGCTCCACCGCCTGGCGAAGCGATGGTCGCGAGAGCCGCCCACCGGGTTCACCGTAGCCGCGGGTGTCACGACCGCGGCGCCGGCTGTCGCCGAGCTTGTCAGGACCGTTGCCTATATGCCGGGCGGGCTGGTCGTGCTGCCCGGCCTGAGTCTGCCTTCGAGCGTGCCCGATGCCGAGTGGGACGCCCTCGGGCCCGACGAAACTGGACGGGGGGAGGAGACCCACCCGCAGTTTCACCTGAAATTGCTGCTCGGGCGGCTCGGCATCAATCGCGCGGAAGTTCGATTGTGGCCAAGGGCAGGGCGCGCATCGTCGCCGCCGGCCCGTGGCCGGGCCGTTGCCAATGCGATGGCAGCCGCTGATTTCTCGCACAAGTGGAACGCCCTGAAGCCTGCGGATCGCCGCTTGTCGGGAATTCGCGTTGCCGAGTTGTCCGACCCGGCTGCAGAGGCGCAGGCAATATCGCTGGGGATCCGCCAGGCCCTGGAAGTCCCGGGGAAGACCATTGCCTTTGTGACCCCCGACCGAGTCCTGGCGCGGCGGGTTTCCGCCTTGTTGGCGCGTTGGGGGTGGAAGCAGACGACAGCGCCGGCCGCGCGCTTGCGGAGCTGCCCGCGGGGACGCTTCTCCTGGCGGTCGCGGCGGCGATGGCCGAATCCCTGGCGCCAGTGCCGCTGCTGACGGTGCTCAAGCATCCGCTGGTGGGCGGCGTCGACGAAGCGCGCCTCGCCTGGCTCGAACAGGTGCGCTTGCTCGACCTTGCGCTGCGCGGCCCACGGCCGGCGCCGGGGATCGAGGGCCTGACGCGTCATTTCCAGGAACGCGAGCACCAACGCCAGCGCGGCTGTCGCGGCTGCCTTGCTGCCTGGGAGGGGCTGCGGCCAACGCTGGCTTTGCTGGATGAAGCGCCGGCCGCGCTCAGCCTCGCGCAATTCGCGACCCGCGTGGCCCAAGCCGCCGAGGCATTGGCCGGGGATAATGCCTGGCGCGGCCAGAACGGCCGGATTGCAGCCGAGCTGCTCGCGGACTTGCAGGGCCTCGAGGAAGCGCAGCGGCTTGCAGTGACGCCCGAAGACGGCCTCGCGATCCTTCGCCAGTTGCTGGAGGCGCAGCGGGTCCGCCCGCCATATGGCGGTCATCCCCGGGTCTTTATTTGGGGCTTGCTCGAAGCGCGGCTGCAGCAGGCCGACCTGATGATCCTGGGCGGGCTCAACGAGGGGGTCTGGCCCGCCGCGCCCGCCCCCGATCCCTGGCTGGCGCCCAAGATTCGCGCCAACCTTGGGCTTCCCGGCCTTGAATATCGCATCGGCCTGTCGGCGCATGACTTCGCCAGCGCGCTTGGCGCGCCGGAGGTGCTGATCACGCGCGCCAGGCGGGACGGACGCTCGCCAACGGTCGCTTCCCGCTTCTGGCTTCGGCTGAAGGCAATGACCGGCGGCCTGCCGCACGACATCCGGCTGGAGCGCTTGGCCGTCGCCGTGGACGATATGGGGATGCCGCGGCCGGTCGATCGCCCGCAGCCGTGCCCGCCGGTGGCCGATCGGCCGAAGAAGATCAGCGTCACTTCGGTCGACCGGCTGAAGGCCGATCCATTCGCTTTTTACGCACGGGAAATGCTGAAACTCAGCAGCCTCGACCCCGTCGATGCCGATCATAGCGCGGCGTGGAAGGGTACAGCGGTGCATGCCGTGCTCGAACAGTGGCTCGCCCAGGATCGGTGCGATCCCGACCGGCTGCTGGCGCGGGCACGGGCGTTGCTTGCCGACCAGGCGATCCACCCCATGCTTCGCGCGCTGTGGCAGCCCCGGCTGATGGAGGCGATCCGCTGGGTCGAGGGCCTGGAGCGGGCGAACCAGGCCGAAGGCCGGTTGCCGCTCGCAGCGGAAAAGCGCGGCGAAGCAACGATTGCGGGGGTGACGGTTTATGGGACGGCCGATCGGATCGACCGGCTCAGCAATGGCGGGATCGCGATCGTCGATTACAAGACCGGGAAGCCGCCCGCTCCCAAAGCCATCGAGGGAGGATTTGCCCTGCAACTGGGCCTCCTCGGCCTGATTGCGCAGGGCGGTGGCTTCAAGGAGATCGCCGGCGCGCCGGACGCCCATGAATATTGGTCGCTCACCAAATATGGCGACAAGTTCGGCAGGTGCGTCCGCCCGGATGCAAAGGAAGGCGCCGACGCATTCCTCGAACGGGCATTGCGCAGCTTCACCGCAACCGCGGGCGATTACTTGACCGGCGAGAAGCCGTTCGTCGCCAAGCTCAATCCCGCATTTGCGCCTTACGGCGACTACGACCAGCTGATGCGGCTCGAAGAATGGTACGGCCGCTCATGACGCTAGCGGCGCGGCTTCTTCTTCACCTTGGAGGCGTAGAGCAACGCCGCCACGATCGCGGCGGAGCCGATGCCGACGGCGACCCCGGCCTTGACGAGTTTCTGGCGGCGCTCTTCGCCGGGCTTGTTGCTGTCTTCGCTCATAGCGCCGATTCTATGGGCTCCGCGACGGCTTGGAAAGTCGAATGAGCAATCGCTTCAAGCCGCTTCCGCAACTGGCGGGCGCACAAGCCGCGGCCGCCGATCCGCGTGCCCACGCCTCACTCTCGGCTTCCGCCGGCACCGGCAAGACACAAGTGCTGACGGCGCGCGTCCTCCGCCTGCTCCTGAGCGGGGTCGATCCCGAACATATCCTGTGCCTGACTTTCACCAAGGCCGGTGCGACCGAAATGGCGAACCGGATCGGCAGCCAGCTGGCCGCCTGGGTGCGGCTACCGGACAAGGCGCTGAAGAAAGACCTGTTCGCGCTCGGTGAATCGACCGACCCGCGATATCTGGAGCGCGCACGCCGGCTGTTCGCCAAGGTGCTTGATGCACCGGGCGGGCTGCGCATCCAGACGATCCACAGTTTCGCGCAGGCCTTGCTGGCATCCTTTCCGGCCGAAGCGGGGATCACGCCCGGTTTTCAGCCGATCGAGGGGCGCGCCGAGCAGGAACTTGCGCGCTCGACGCTTGCCGACTTGCTTGCCGATGCGGAAGCGGCTGGCCGCGACCAGTTGATCGAAGACGTCCAGTGCCTGAGCCTGCGCTTGGGCGAGGACGGTGCAACGCGCTACCTAATGCAATGCGCGCACGCGGCGGACGCGATGGTGCGACTGGGCGGCGCGAGCGAGATCGAGCCTGCGCTTCGGCGCGTGATGGACCTGCCCGATGAGTCGGTCGAAGACATGCTTGCCGCGAGCTGTGCGGACGACCGTTTCGATTGCGACCTGCTGCGGGCGATTGCCGATGCCAACCGGGCGTGGGGTGCGGCGACCGGCGAAAAGTTGGTGCAATCGATCGAACGTTGGCTCGCGCTTGCGCCCGCAGACCGCGCGGGGGCGCTGCCGGACCTGGCGCTGATCGTCTTCACCGGCAGCGGCGACCTGCGCAAGGTGAGCGCGGGGCAGCGCAATGCGGACCCCGATTATGATGCGCATGCCGAGCGGCTAGCGCGCGCGATCGGCGAGCTGCTGACCATCCAGCGCGGCGCTCGCCTGGCCGCGGAGATGGCAGCCGGGCTGCGCGCTGGGCAAGCGTTTGCAAAGGCTTATTCTGACGCCAAGCGGCGGGCAGGGGTCGCGGACTTTAACGACCTCATCGCCTGGACTCGCCGGCTCCTCGCCACGCCCGGTATGGGCGAGTGGGTCCGCTACAAGCTCGACCGCCGCACCGATCATATCCTGGTCGATGAAAGCCAGGACACCAACGCGGCGCAGTGGCAGATCGTGCAGGCGCTGGCGGAGGAATTTTTCGCCGGCGCCGGGGCGGCTGGAGAGCGGCACCGGACCATTTTCATGGTCGGCGACTTCAAGCAGGCGATCTTCCGCTTCCAAGGGACCGATCCCGAAGAGTTCCGCCGCGCCCGCGACTGGGTTCGCGATCATTCGGCGGCGCTTCGCGAGGCCGCGGAAGATACGGACGACTGGGTCGCGCCCGAGTTTCGCGAGCTGTCCATCGACGCAAGCTTCCGCTCCTCGCAGGCGGTCCTCGACGCTGTCGACGCGGTGATCGACGAGGTTGGCTATCCCAACATGGGCCTGCCGGACGAGCCCAACCGTCACCGCGCCTTCTTCAGCGACCGGCCGGGTCTCGTCGAGCTTTGGAAGCCATATGCGCCGACGGACGCCCAGGAGGACGAACCCGAGGAGGGGTGGCTCGACGAGGAAGAGCGCGCCTATGCCACCGAACTCGCCCGGCAGGTTCGGCGGTGGCTGGATGAGCGGCCGCTGATGGCCTCGACCGGGCGCGAGCTTGGCCCCGGCGACATCATGATCCTGGTCCGAAGCCGCGGGGAACTGGCGTCGCTGATCGTCGCGCGCCTGTTCGCCGAGCGAGTGCCGGTCGCTGGAATCGATCGCCTTCACCTGCACAAGCCATTGGCGGTGAAAGACCTGCTCAGCGCCGTGGCCTTTGCGGTGCAGCCATTAGACGACCTCAGCCTTGCCAGCCTCCTGGTGTCGCCGCTGATCGGCTGGGATCAGGAGCAGCTGCGCGCGCTCGCGTTTGGGCGGGGCGAAATCTCGCTTTGGCAGGCGTTGCGCACACGGTCGGGCGAACGCGAGGATTTCGGCACGGCGCGCGATCGGCTCGCTTCACTCCTGGCGATGGCCGATTACGTCACGCCGCACCGGTTCCTAGAAACCATCCTGTCCGGACCGCTTGACGGACGCCGCAAGCTCTACGGCCGCCTCGGTCTCGCTGCCCGCGACCCGATCGATGAGCTCCTGTCGAGCGCACTGGAGTTCGAACGCGGCGAAATTCCCTCGCTCGACCGCTTCCTCGCCTGGTTCTCGCGTGGGGATGTCGAGATCAAGCGCGACCCGTCCGCGCCGGTCAACGCCGTGCGGGTGATGACGGTGCATGGCGCGAAGGGCCTGGAAGCGCCGCTGGTGGTGCTCGCCGACGCGACGGCCGACCCGGAACGGATCGGCGGCGTCGCCAGATCGATGACCTTGCCGATTGCCGACGCACGGGTCCCGGTGATCCGGCCACGCAAGGACGAGCGGCTGGAGCCCTTCGGGGCCTTGCTGGACGAGGACAAGAGGCTCGATCTCGAAGAGCATTGGCGGCTGCTTTACGTGGGCATGACCCGGGCGGTGGACCGGCTGGTGATTGCCGGCATCGACAAAGGCGACCCTGCGGAAAACTGTTGGCACAAGCGTGTCGAGCGGGGACTCGCAGTGCTGGGCGCCGAGGTGCATGAAGATGCGCAGTGGGGCGCGCTGCTTCGCTATCGCGGTGCGGTCCAGGGTGGGCGGGTCCGGCATAAGCCGGCGCCCCGCGACCTGCCGCTTCCCGAAGTGCCGGCTTGGGCGAAGGCGCCTGCGCCGCCGGAAGCGCGTCCGCCGCGGCCGCTGGCGCCGTCGGCGCTCGCCGAAGACCGCGAGCCTTCAGCGCCGCCAAGCGCCGCGGCTCGTGCCGCCGCGGAACGCGGAACCCTGATCCATGCCCTGCTGGAGCGCCTGCCGCCGGTGGAGGCGTCGCAGCGCGGAATTGCCGGCGCGCGGTGGCTAGAGCGCTCCGCTGGAGTGACGGATGCAGCGGAGCGCGAGGCGATCGTCGGTCTGGTGCTCAGGATTCTTGAAGACGGACGCTTCTCGTCCTTGTTCGGCCCTGGATCGCTGCCCGAAGCGCCGATCGTCGCCACCTTGCCCGACGGCCGGGTAATCGCCGGCACCGTCGACCGGTTGCTGGTTGAGCCGGGGCGGATCAGCGTCATCGATTTCAAGACCGGCCGCGCCCCTGAGACCAGCACGCTCATTCCGCGCTCGCATAGCGAGCAAATGGAAGCCTATCGCCAGGCGTTGCAGGTCATATTCCCCGGCCGGCACATCGCCGCATCGCTGCTTTACACCGCGACGGGGGCGTTGTTCGAGCTAGGCGCTTGAGAGCGGCGGCAAGCCATCCCATATGGACGCGGAGCCCAGACAGGAGACCGACTCATGAGCAGCAAGACCGTTACCGACCAGAGCTTCGCTTCCGACGTGCTGGGTGCGTCCGGTCCGGTGCTGGTGGATTTCTGGGCGGAATGGTGCGGCCCATGCCGGATGATCGCGCCGGCGCTTGAAGAAATCTCGAATGAGCTGGGCGAAAAGCTGACCGTCGCCAAGCTCAATATTGACGAGAACCCGGATACCCCGGCACGCTATGGCGTGCGCGGCATTCCGACGATGCTTCTGTTCAAGGACGGCCAGCCAATCGCGCAGAAGGTCGGTGCTGCGCCGCGCAGCCAGATCCAGCAGTGGGTCGAAGGCAACATCTAACCGGGCGGTTCGATTCCGTTCAGGCCCACCGTGCCGGGCCGAAAGCGGTCGTGTTTCGGCAGATCGTCGCCGGGATTGAACCAGGCGACCCTGCTGCCCCAGAAGATGTGGAATCCGGGTGCGATCGCGCCCGGATCGTCTAGCGTGCACAGGCTGAAATCGAACGTTTCCGGCTGCACGTCGTAATCGATCGCAAGCGGCGTTCCGCAGCCTGCGCAAAACAACCGCTGGGCAATGTCGCTGGATCGCACGCGCACAACCCGGTCCTCGCCGGCGCTCACGACCCAATCTCCCATCCTGACGCTGGCGAAGGCCATCGCTGGCGAGCCACTGTTGAGCTGGCAGGTGCGGCAATGGCACCAGCCGGCATCGAACGGGGCGCTGGCCAGTCGGTAGCGAACCGCGCCGCACAAGCACCCGCCGGTCAGTCCGTTCATCCTGCCCTCCTTAATTGACTAACAACAGGCCGCTTCCTACATCGCCGCCGCAGTCGCCTGCGCGCGGGCGAGGTGTCTCGTCATCCTAGCGCGCGCCCGGCAATCGAGGGAATTCCATGTTCGCCGCACTGGCCAAGAACGTCTTCGGATCGGCAAACGATCGCTATGTCCGCAGCCTGGGTAAATATGTCAACGCGATCAACGGCTTCGAGCCGACGATTGCGGCGCTGACTGATGAGGAGCTGCGCGCACAGACCGATCTGTTTCGCCGCCGGCTAGCCGACGGCACCAAGCTCGACGATCTTCTGCCCGAAGCGTTCGCGACGGTACGCGAAGCGGCGAAGCGCACGCTTGGCCAGCGGCATTACGATGTCCAGCTGATCGGCGGCATCGCGCTTCACCGCGGCGAAATCGCGGAAATGAAGACCGGCGAGGGCAAGACCCTGGTCGCGACGCTCGCGGTGTATTTGAACGCGCTGGAAGGCAAGGGCGTCCACGTCGTCACCGTCAACGACTATCTTGCCCGCCGCGATGCCGACTGGATGAGCCAAGTCTACAGGTTCCTGGGGCTGAGCACCGGCGTAATCATCCCCAACCTCAGCGACGAGGAACGCCGGGCAGCTTACGCCGCCGACATCACGTACGGCACCAACAACGAATTTGGCTTCGACTATCTGCGCGACAACATGAAGTATGCGCGCGATCAGATGGTCCAGCGGCCCTTCAATTTCGCCATCGTCGACGAGGTCGATTCGATCCTGATCGACGAAGCCCGCACCCCGCTGATCATTTCCGGCCCGACGGACGACAAGTCCGAATTGTACATCTCGGTCGACCAGGTCGTGAAGACGCTGCAAGCCGCCGACTATGAAAAGGACGAGAAGCAGCGGTCGGTGGTGTTGACCGAAGAGGGCACCGAGAAGGCCGAGCGGATGCTGGAGGAAGCCGGCCTGATCGAGGGCCGCAACCTCTACGACATCGCCAATACGCAGGTGGTCCACCACCTCAACCAGGCGCTCAAGGCCAACATCCTGTTCAAGAAGGACATCGATTACATCGTCAAGGACGGCAAGGTCGTCATCATCGACGAATTCACCGGCCGGATGATGGACGGGCGACGCTGGTCTGACGGGTTGCACCAGGCGGTTGAAGCCAAGGAAGGCGCCTTCATCGAGCCGGAGAACCAGACCCTCGCGTCGATTACCTTCCAGAACTATTTCCGAATGTATCCGAAGCTGTCGGGCATGACCGGCACGGCGATGACCGAGGCTCCGGAATTCTTCGACATCTACAAGATGAACGTCGTGTCGATCCCGACCAACGTCCCGGTCCAGCGGATCGATGATGAGGACGAATTCTACAAGAACATCACCGACAAGTTCGGCGCCATCGCCAAGGAGATCAAGAAGCGGCAGGAGATGGGCCAGCCGGTCCTGGTCGGCACCGTTTCGATCGAAAAGTCGGAAATGCTATCCGAGTTCCTCGAGCGGGAAGGCATCAAGCATACGGTGCTCAACGCCCGCTTTCACGAGAGCGAGGCGCACATCGTTGCGCAGGCCGGACGGATCGGCGCGGTAACGATCGCCACCAACATGGCCGGCCGCGGCACGGACATCCAGCTTGGCGGCAACCTTGAATTCCGGATGCAGGACGAGTTCGCCGACCTGGTTGCCGGCACGCCGGAATATGAAGCGCAGGCCGAGAAGGTCCGCGAACAGATCATCGCCGAAAAGGCGCAGGTGCTGGCCAACGGCGGCCTGTTCGTGCTCGGTACCGAGCGTCACGAGAGCCGCCGGATCGACAACCAGCTGCGCGGCCGTTCAGGCCGCCAGGGCGACCCGGGCCTGTCGCGCTTCTACCTCAGCCTTGACGATGATTTGCTGCGCATCTTCGGGCCGGAAACGATGTTTGCCCGCCTGATGAACAAGAACCTTGCCGATGGCGAGGCGATCGTCAGCCCGTGGATCAGCAAGGCGATCGAGACGGCGCAGAAGAAGGTCGAAGCGCGCAACTACGACATCCGCAAGCAGGTCGTCGAATTCGATGACGTGATGAACGACCAGCGCAAGGTGATCTACGAACAGCGCGCCGACATCATGGATTCCGACAGCGTCGGTGAAGCGCTCGCGGAAATGCGGTCGGACACCGTCAGCTCCGTCGTGATGGCGCATTGCCCGGCCAATACCTATCCCGAGCAGTGGGACGTCGAAGGACTGAAGGACAGCGTCCGGGCGGTGTTCGGGCTCGAACCTCCGCTCGAAGCGTGGATGCAGGAAGAAGCGGTCGAGCAAGACCTGATCATTGAGCGCCTCGGCACCATGACCGAAGAGCTGCTTGCGCAGAAAACGGCGGAAATTGCGCCCGACGAATGGGCGAACATCGAAAAGAGCATCCTCATCCAGACGCTCGACCATCATTGGAAAGAGCATCTGGCGACGCTGGATGCGTTGCGCCAGGTCATCCACCTGCGCAGCTACGCCCAGAAGAAGCCGATCGACGAATATAAGCAGGAGGCTTTCCTACTGTTCGAACGCTTGCTGATCGCCATCCGCGAGGAAGTGACCCGGACCCTGCTTCGTCTCAACGTCCAGTTCCAGGCGCCTGAGCCGCCGCCGCTGCCAGACTTCATCACCCAGCATATCGATCCGCTCTCCGGCGACGACGATTCGGCCGATATCGACCCATCGACCGGCGCGATCCTTTCGAGCCTGCCCTATGCGGCGGTTCCGCGGGGCGAAATGCCGGCCGGAAGCGAAGTCGCCGAGGGCGAGGCCCCGGTCATCAGCCGCAATGCGCCGTGCCCTTGTGGATCGGGCAAGAAGTACAAGCATTGTCACGGCCAGCTGGGCTGACGCTTGCGCGCAGCGGCGCCGGCTTGAAGCCAGTCGACCGTAGCGCAGTTCGGCAGGACTATCGGCGTGACGAGGCGGCGGTCGATGCCGCCCGTTTGCTGCAGGCGCGCCTCAGCGACTCCCAGCTCCAGGAAGCCGGGTCGATTGCCCGGACCTTGGTCAAAGGCATTCGCGGCCACAAGCCGTCGGGCCTAGACGCGTTCATGCATGCCTACGACCTGGGCAGCGACGAAGGCATTGCGTTGATGTGCCTGGCCGAAGCGCTTTTGCGAATCCCCGATGCCCACACCGCCGACGAGCTGATCGCCGACAAATTGTCGAAGCCCGATTGGGCGGAAAAGCTCGGCGAATCAGGCTCCGCATTCGTCAACGCGGCGACATTCTCTTTGCTGCTGACCGGCAAGGTGCTGGAAGGCGCGAACGACCGCAGCGACAATTGGCGCGCCGCGCTCGGTC
Source organism: Sphingomonas sinipercae (assembly GCF_011302055.1). NCBI lineage: Bacteria > Pseudomonadati > Pseudomonadota > Alphaproteobacteria > Sphingomonadales > Sphingomonadaceae > Sphingomonas > Sphingomonas sinipercae. Next base: position 1,420,697 of record NZ_CP049871.1, on the reverse strand, counting down.
GTGCGGTCGGTCGGCTGGGCGAACCCGTCGTGCGCACCGCGGTCAACCAGGCGATGCGGATCCTGGGTAAGCAATTCGTCTTCGGCCGAACTATCGACGAAGCGCTTCGCCGCGCCGCGCCGGAACGCCAGCAGGGCCTTAGCCACAGCTTCGACATGCTGGGCGAAGCGGCGCGGACCTTCGCCGATGCCGAACGCTATGCGGAGGCCTATCGGCTGGCCATCGGGCGGATCGCGCAGGAAGCAAAGGGCGGTTTCATCCGCTCGCCAGGCATTTCGGTGAAGCTGTCGGCCCTTCACCCCCGCTATGAGTGGAGCCACGCCGAAGAAGCGACCGCTTATATCCTTCCGGTCGTCCGCGATCTTGCGGCCCGGGCCAGCGCGGCGGACGTCCACCTGACCATCGATGCCGAGGAAGCTGACCGGCTTGAGCTGCAGATGGACGTCGTCGAGGCAATCGCTGCCGACGACGCGCTGTTCGCCAACGGGTGGGCTGGATTTGGGCTCGCGGTGCAGGCGTACCAGAAACGGGCCGAACCGCTGTGCCGCTGGACGGCCGATCTGGCACGGGCCCATGGCCGCCGGCTGATGGTCCGCCTGGTCAAAGGCGCGTATTGGGATACCGAAATCAAGGCTGCCCAGGTCGCTGGCCTGCCCGACTATCCGGTCTTCACGCGCAAGGCGGCGACGGACGTTTCCTACCTGGCATGCGCAAAAGTGCTGATCGAAGCTGGCGATTGCATCTACCCCGCCTTCGCAACCCACAATGCGAACACGATTGGCGCGATCAAGGCGATGGCCGGCGGTGCGCCGCTCGAGTTCCAGAGGCTCCACGGCATGGGCGAGCCGCAATATGAGGAGCTGGCCAAGCTGGAGGCGGCGATCGGCGATCCGAGGACGCCGGTCAGGATTTACGCCCCGGTTGGAAGCCACAAGGAGCTGCTTGCTTACCTGGTTCGCAGACTGCTTGAGAACGGCGCCAATTCCAGCTTCGTCAACCGCATCGCCGACGAACAGGTCTCGCTGGACGACCTTGTCCGGGATCCGGTCGCCGAGCTCGACGGCCTCGAGCCAAAGCGCAATCCGGCAATTGCCTTGCCGCGCGAGATTTTCGGCCCTCAGCGCCATAATAGCGCCGGCGTCGACCTTGCCGACCCTCTCGTCCGTGAGGCCCTGCTGAAGCGCCTCGCTGCGCTTGAGACGAGGCAATGGTCGGCCGGAAGTGGGGAGGGGACGCCAGTCCTGTCGCCGTTCGACAGTCGGATTCAAGTCGGGACGGTTGCCGAAGTCACTGCGGCCGACGTCGATCGCATGGTCGGCGCTGCCCACGCCGCCCAGCCCGGCTGGGATGCGCTGGGCGGAGAGGCGCGCGCCCGGCTGCTCGACCGCGCAGCCGACCTGTACGAGGAGCATCGCGAGGAGCTGTTCTCCCTATGCATCCGCGAAGCGGGCAAAACCTTGGTCGACGCCGTCCTGGAAGTGCGTGAGGCGGTGGATTTCCTGCGCTTTTACGCTGGCGAGGCGCGACGACAGTTCTCTGGGCCAATGCCGCTGCCCGGGCCGACCGGCGAGCAGAATGAGCTGCGCCTGCACGGCCGCGGCGTGTTCGCGAGCATCTCGCCGTGGAATTTCCCGTTGGCGATCTTCACCGGCCTGACCGCCGCGCCACTGGCGGCAGGCAATGCGGTGATTGCCAAGCCGGCCGGACAGACGCCGCTGATCGCCGCCCTGGCAGTTGAGCTGATGCACAAGGCGGGAATTCCCAAGCCGATCGTGCAGCTCGCGCCCGGTTCGGGGCGGGTCGTAGGCGGGACGCTGACGGCTCATCCGCTGATCGCAGGCGTAGTTTTCACTGGATCGACCGAAACCGCGCGAACCATCAACCGGACGCTCGCCGAGCGTGACGGTGCGATCATCCCCTTCGTCGCGGAGACCGGCGGCCAGAATGCGATGATCGTCGACAGTTCGGCCTTGCCCGAGCAGGTCACGCGCGATGTCGTGTCGTCCGCATTCCAAAGCGCGGGGCAGCGGTGTTCGGCGTTGCGAGTGCTGTTCGTGCAGGACGATGTCGCCGACGGAATGATTGAAATGATTTCCGGCGCAATGGACGCATTGAAGGTTGGAGACCCGCGCGATCTTGCCACTGATGTCGGCCCGGTGATCGACCAGGACGCCAAGCGATTGCTCGACGAGCATCTTGACTGGCTCGACAAGAATGCGCGCCGGATCAACCGGCTGGAGCTCCCGCAAGCGACGGCCCACGGGCATTTCGTGGCTCCTGCCATGTATGAGATCAAGGCGCTAAGTGACCTCAATCGCGAGAATTTCGGGCCGATTCTGCACGTCGTCCGCTTCGCCGCCGACAAGCTGGGCGACGTCGTCGATGCGATCAATGCCACCGGTTACGGACTGACGCTTGGCCTGCAGAGCCGCATCGATACCACGCGCCAGTTCGTCGAGCAGCGTGCCCGGGTCGGCAATTTCTACGTCAACCGCAACCAGATTGGCGCCGTGGTCGAAAGCCAGCCGTTCGGTGGCGAAGGCTTGTCCGGGACCGGGCCGAAGGCCGGGGGACCGCATTATGTGGCGCGTTTCGCGACGGAGCGGGTCACCTGCATCGACACGACCGCAGCCGGCGGAAACGCGTCGCTGATGGCGGCGATCGAGGGGTGATGTTCCGCGCACGCGGCCCGCTGGCCGCTGCGCGATGCTTCGAGAAAAATGGCTCCCCGGGCCTGATTCGAACAGGCGGCCGTCCGATTAACAGTCGGATGCTCTACCGCTGAGCTACCGGGGAGCGGCCTCGCGACATGCGCGGGGCGACGGCGGCTAAATAGCGAAGCGCTCCTTAAAGACAAGCAACTTTGCGCCCGCGTGCGTGGAGACCTGAACCCGGTTGATTTAGTAAGCACCCTTATTATATGGGCGCGTTGTGGAAGAGTTGCTTTTCGAAATCAATGAGACCGCGCATGCGATCCGGCGCGCGTTCGACCAGCGCGCTGCGTCCCTTGGCGTGACCAAGGCGCAGTGGCGTGTGCTGGCGCGACTCAAGCGGGAGCCCGGCCTTCGGCAGGTCGAACTGGCGGACAAGCTGGACGTCGAGCCGATCACCTTGTGCAGGATCGTCGACCGATTGGAGGAAGCGGGGCTGGTCGAACGCCACCGCGACCCGTCCGACCGGCGGGCGTGGAAGCTGGAGTTGACCGACAAGGCGGAGCCGGTGGTCGCCCGCCTACGCGAACTGGTGCGCGAATTTTCGAGCGAGATCCTGGGTTCGATGGGTCCAGCGGGTGTCGAGAATCTGCGTGCCGAATTGAAGGACGTCCGCGCCAAGGTCGCCGCGGGGCAGCATAAGAACAGGGTCAGTGCATGAACGAGATGAAGTCGGATGAAGGCGCCACCGTCATCGAGCCGGATGAGGCCGGCGCCGGCGACGCGGTCGTGGTCGTGCGTGCCTCGCGAAAGGGAAGGCTGCGCGCGCCGCTGATGCTGGCGTTGCCGCTGATCCTTTTGATCGGCGGGATGTACTGGTGGCTGTCGAGCGGGAGCACGGTTTCCACCGATAACGCGCAGGTGAAGCAGGATATCGTCGCGGTCAGCGCCCAGGTGGCGGGGCCGGTGGCGCAGGTGCTGGTGAAGAACGGCGACGTGGTGAAGCGCGGCCAGCCATTATTCCGGATCGAATCCTCCTCCTTCCGCGTGGCGCTTGAGCAGGCCGAAGCGCAGCTTGCCGCGGCAAAGCTGCAGACCCAGCAACTGCGCACCCAGGCGGCAGGCACCGGGGCGGACATCGTCGGTGCGCAAGCGAATCTCCAGATCCAGCGTAACGCTTTGGCCCGTCAGCAGGCGCTGCTCAATCGCGGCTTCACGACGCGTGCGGACTATGATGACGCGCTCAACGAAGTGCGCGCAGCAGAAACGCAGCTGGCCGATGCCCGCGCGCGTGCCGCCAATGCGCAATCGGCCATCGCGCCCGGCGAGCAGCCGTCGATCGCACAGGCGCAAGCCGCGGTCGACAAGGCCAAGCTCGACCTGCAGCGGACGGAGGTCCGAGCGCCGATGGACGGGATCGTCGCCAACGCGGATCGGTTGCAGCCCGGCCAAGCGGTGGCTCCGGGTGTCGGTCTGCTGTCGCTCGTCCACGGCACCGGCGCCTGGATCGAGGCCAACTTCAAGGAGAAGGACCTGGCGGAAATGCGGCCAGGCCAGCCGGTCGCGATCGATGTCGATGCCTACCCCGACCTCGACCTCAAGGGGCATGTCCAAAGCATCGGCGCCGGCACCGGCAGCGAATTCGCAGTAATCCCGGCGCAAAACGCCAACGGCAATTGGGTCAAGGTGACGCAGCGCGTGCCGGTTCGGATCGCAATCGACGGCAAGCCGGCCCGGCCGATGGTCGCCGGGCTGTCGGCTGTGGTCACGGTGCGCCTGGACGAGCGGAAGTAGTTCATGGCCGATCCGGCGCCCGGCGTCGCCAGCCACCCGCTCGATCCCCAACGGCGCGCCATCGTCACCGTCGCGGTGATGATGGCGGTGCTCCTCCAGGTGCTGGACACGACGATCGCCAACGTCGCGTTGCCGCACATGCAGGCGAGCCTCAGCGCCACGCAGGATACGATCAACTGGGTGCTGACGAGCTACATCGTCGCTTCTGCGATTGCCCTTCCGATCAGCGGCTGGCTTGCCGACCGGGTTGGTCGCAAGCGCCTGCTGATGATCTCGGTGGTCGGATTCACGACCGCGTCGGTACTATGCGCCGCGGCGACCTCACTGACGGAAATGGTGCTGTTCCGCGCTGCGCAGGGCGTCAGCGGCGCCTTCATCGTGCCGTTGGCGCAGGCAACGCTTTTCGACATCAACCCGCGCGAAAAGCACGGGCAGGCGATGGCCCTGTTCGGCGGCGGAATCATGATCGGGCCGATCCTCGGACCGGTGCTCGGCGGGTGGCTGACCGACAATTACAATTGGCGGTGGGTGTTCCTCGTGAACCTGCCGGTCGGGATCATCTGCGGTTTTCTCCTGCTTCGCTTTCTTCCCAAGACCGACGTTCACCGGCGCAAGTTCGACGTGCTCGGCTTCGTGCTATTGGCGGTCGCCGTCGGCGCGCTGCAGCTGTGCCTCGATCGCGGGCAGGGCGAGGACTGGTTCGACAGTTGGGAAATCATTGCGGAAGCAGGCATTTCGCTGGCCGCATTCTGGATGTTCGTCGTCCACATCGTCACCGCGAAGGACCCACTGTTCGAACGCAGCATGTTTACCGACCGCAACTTCGCGACCGGGCTGGTGTTCATGGTCGTCACGGGGGTCCTGTTGCTCGCCGGGCTCGCGCTGCTGCCGCCGCTCTTGCAGAATTTGTACGGCTATTCCGTGTTGCAGTCGGGGTTCCTGACCGCACCGCGGGGGATCGGAACCTTGATTTCGATGCTGCTTGCCGGGCGACTGACCGGCAAGGTCGATGCGCGATTGCTGGTCGGGCTTGGCATCGTGCTGATGGGTGTCTCGCTGTGGATGATGACCGGCTTCGCGCTCGATCAGCCGTCCGGGCCGGTTATCTGGAGCGGGGTCGTCCAAGGGCTGGGCCTCGGTATGATCTTCGTGCCGCTGCAAAGCCTTGCCTTCGAAACTTTGATGCCGCGCCAGCGGACCAACGCGGCCAGCCTGCTCAACCTGTCGCGCAACGTCGGCGGCTCGATCGGAATCTCCGTGGTCAGCACGCAACTGGTGCGGATGGCGCAGGTCGCCCATGCCGACATGGCAAGCTCGATCAGTTCCGATCTTCCAACGACGGCCGGGCCGCTGCTGCAAAGCCTTGGCGTGCCGGGCAATGCGGTGATTGCACTGATTAACGCGGAAGTGACGCGGCAAGCGGTGTTCATCGCCTATCTCGACGATTTCAAGCTGATGATGATCGTCACGTTCGCCGTGCTTCCGCTGCTGCTGCTCATGCGCAAACCGCGTGCCGCCGGCAGTGCCCCGGCAATGGCGATGGACTAGACGCTAAGGGCCTGTTCCAGGTCGGCGATGAGGTCGTCCGCATCTTCGAGCCCGATGTGCAGACGGATCAGCGGTTGGCTGTTCTGCTTCCCGACCGTCCTCACCGGATCGACGGGGATCGCCAGGCTTTCGAAGCCGCCCCAGCTGTAGCCGATGCCGAACAGTTGCAGCCGGTCCACGACTGCATCGCGAGCCTTCCGGTCGGCGTTGAGTAGCGAGAAAGCGAACAGGCCCGAGGAGCCGCGGAAGTCGCGCTGCCAAAGCGCGTGGCCGGGACAATCGGGCAAGGCCGGGTGAAGCATTGTCCCGACCGCGGCGTGCGCATCGAGCCACTTCGCGACCGCCAGCCCGCTGTGCTCATGCTGGCGCAGGCGCACGCCCAATGTCCGCAGCCCGCGCGACGCGAGCCAGGCATCGTCCGGGCTGACGGCATGGCCCAGGTCCCAGGCGGTGTGCTGAATGCGCTCAAACCACTCCGGCGTCGCCGTGACGGCGCCCATCAGCAGGTCTGAATGGCCGCCAACGTGCTTGCTCACGGCAAGGATGCTGATGTCGACGCCGACTGCGATCGCCGGGAATAGCAGCGGGGTCGCCCAGGTGTTGTCGAGGATTGTGGTCAGTCCGCGGCGCCGGGCCATGGCACAGATGCCCGGCACATCTTGGACCTCAAATGTCAGCGAACCCGGGCTTTCCAGCAGGATCGCGCGGGTCGATTCGCCAACCAGCGACTCGAGTGCCTCGGGCGTCGCCAGCGGGTCGTAGTAACGAGCGGCGATGCCAAACCCGCTCAGAATCTTGTCGCAGAAGATTCGGGTCGGGCCATAAACGCTATCGACCACCAGCACTTCGTCGCCGGCGGACAGAACCGCCAACATGGCGGCCGTGATTGCTGCCAGGCCAGAGGGGAGGAGGGCGGTCCCGGCAGCGCCAGGCTCAAGCTCGGTTAGCGCTTCGGCCAGCGCCCAATGGGAAGCGGTTCCCTGCAGCCCATAAGCGTAGCTGCCCAGCCCCGGCTTTCGCTGTCGCATGTCCGCGACGCTGTCGAACAGGATGGTCGATGTGCGCTCAACCGGCGGGCTGACCAGCCGGCCGCGCCATTCCTTGCGCCGACCGCCCGTCACGAGCCTTGTGTCAGGGCGCGTCGAGTCGGCCACGCTCAGCGGTCGGCCAGGCGCCCGTTGACCAAGTCGTCATAGTCCTTGGCAAGTTGGCGGGTGAGGTCGCCGACTTCGAAGGTCCATGGCCCGGCGGAACCGACCGGGGTCACTTCGGCAGCGCTTCCGGTGAGGAACATCTGCTCGAAGCTTTCTAGCTCTTCCGGCCAGATCGCGCGCTCGACGACCTCGACGCCGCGGCGCCGGGCCAGGTCGATCACAGTGCGCCGGGTGATCCCGTCGAGGAAGCAGTCGGGCGTCGGCGTGTAGAGCACGCCTTCGCGAATGAAAAAGGCATTGGCGCCGGTCGCTTCGGCCACCTGGCCGCGCCAGTCGAACATCAGGGCGTCGTCGAAGCCGGTGTCTTCCGCATGCTTCCGCGACAGCGATGCGATCATGTAGAGGCCGGATGCCTTCGAATGGACGGGGGCGGTATAGGGGGCCGGGCGGCGCCACGGCGCGAGCGTGAGGCGGATGCCTTTGGCCGCCTTGTCCGCGTCGAAATACTTGCCCCATTCCCACGCGGCGATCGCCACATGCACCTTCGCGCCGGTCGGCGAGACGCCCATTTTTTCCGATCCGAGCCAAGCCACCGGGCGCATGTAGGCGTCGGTCATCGCGTTGGCGGTGAGGACCTCGTTGCAGGCGTCCCCCAGTTGCTCGACGTTCCAGGGAACTTCGAAGCCCAGCAGTTCGGCGCTCCGGCGCAACCGCTGGCAATGCTCGCCGAGCTTGAAGATCCGCCCGTTGTACGCGCGCTGCCCCTCGAACACCGACGAAGCGTAATGGAGGGCGTGAGTGAGGACGTGAACTTTCGCTTCCCGCCACGGCACCAATTTGCCGTCGAACCAGATCCAGCCGTCCCGATCGTGAAAGGTCTGCGTGTCCGCCATGTCGTTCCCTGTTTCCCCGGCGAGCGGACTAGGGCAGGCGCGCATCCTGGGCAAGCGAGCGCCCGCGCGCCGCCGCGGCTTCGATCGTCTCCTCCACCAACCGGTCGAGCGCCTGTCCGCCATCCAGAACGGCAAGCCCGGCCTCCGTCGTCCCCTTGGGGCTGGCGACGCGCCGGGCGAGCTGGTCCATCGTTTCGCGAGTGCTGGAAGCGAGCCAGGCCGTTCCGAAGACGGTTTCAAGGGCGATGGCAAAGGCGGTTTGTTCGGGAAGGCCCTGCGCCACGCCTGCCTTGGCGATGGCATCGATGAAGCGGGCGACGTAGGCCGGGCCGGCGCCGCCGACCGCGCCCATCCCGCCGAGTGTCTTCTCGCTATCCGTCCAAAGCGCCATGCCAAGCGCCGAAAACAATTGTGCCAGGGCGCTTTGCGAGTCGGCTTGGATATCGTCGCTATAAAGGCCGACAAAGCCGCGCCGAATGGCGACCGGCAGGTTCGGGATGGCGCGCACGATCTTCGCGCCGGGGAAGCGCTGCTTCAGGCTTGCAGCTTCAACGCCAGCCAGGATCGAAACGACGGTAGTCCGTTCCGTCAGGTGGGGCGCAAGCTCCGGAGCGACGCTATCGAGCTGCTGCGGCTTGAAACCGAGCAGGACGAGGGCGGGCGAGGGTCCGGCCTGGCCGATTGCGGTGACGGTACGCACGCCTTCAACCGGCCGTCCGCTGGGCCGGATCGCAATCGCGGTCGAAAGATCGATACCGGCAATCCGCCAGCCCTCGACCATCGCGCCGGCCATGTTGCCGCAGCCAACCAGCCAGGTCGGAGAGGGAAGCTGCACCTTACGCCTCGCCGTGGGTGTCGATCAGCGCTGCGGCGATCGCTTCGCCCGGCGACTTGCCGCCCCACAAGACGAACTGGAAAACCGGATAGAAGCGTTCGCATTCTTCCAGTGCGGCTTCGGAAATGGCTTCGGCCTGCTCGATCGTCAGACCATCGCTTTCTCGCGCGTCCAGGATGGTCGCATGGCGGAACACGACCAGTCCCGATCCCGACCACATTTCGAAATGGCCGAGCCACAGCTGCTCGTTGATCAGGCCGAGCGATTCGTAAATCGCCGAGCGCTTTTCCGGCGCGACCTTGATGTCGGGAAACGCCAGGAATTGAAGCACCTGGTCTTCCGGCCGCCAGACGCCGCGAAATTCATATTGCGCCCAGCTGCCGGACGCGGACGCGACGATTTCGCCTTCGGCCGACCGTTCACACGGCCAACCGCGGGCTTCGAAATACTGCTCGAGAATCTCGATCGGAGCGCCGTCGTCGCGCTCCTCGCCGGTTTCGATGTCGCTCAGGGCTTGGGCTCCGGATTCGTCTTCGGCTTCGATGCCCGCTTTGCCCCTGCCGCGACACCAGCCGCCTGGGCCTCGAGCGCTGCAATGCGGCCTTTTAGGGCCTCATTTTCGTCGCGTGCGGCCGCCGCCATTGCCTTGACCGCCTCGAACTCGTCGCGGCCGACGAAATCCATCCCGCCGATCCATTCGCGCATCTTCTCGCGCGTTGACGATTCCGCTTCACGGCCCATGCCCGCCACCGTGCCGGCAAAGCCGTTCACCATTTTCACGAAATCGTCGAACAGCCGATTTTCTGACTGCATGCTGAATCTCCTATCCGCCGAACAGGGAAGCGCCGGCGCCGGGGTTGAGGCGGTCGATCGCGGCATTGAGGGACGCCGCGAAGCATAGCCACGCCAGATAGGGAACCATCAGCGCGCCCGCCAGTGGGCGAATCCGCCAAAATTGGCCTGCAGCCATCGCGGCGATCGCAGCCATGACGACGATCGTCATCAGTGCCGGCTTGATCAGATGTGCGGCAAAGAACATCGGCGACCAGGCAAAGTTAAGTACCAGCTGGACGAAAAAGAGGATCAGCCCCTTGCGCCGGGCGACCGATGGCGGCTCGGCCAGGATCATTGCCAGCGACAGGCCGAGCAGCACGTAAAGGATCGGCCAGACTACCCCGAAGGCCCAGCCCGGAGGCATGAAAAAGGGCTTGTCGAGCTGGATGAACCAGCCGTTTTCATAGCCCGAATTGGACAGCAACCCGGACGCCGACCCAAGCAGCACGATCGCCGGCACCGTGATCAGCGCCAGCTTCCACCATGGTTTGCGTGGACCCGAGTCAGCGATCGTTTCAGCCATTCTTTTCAGCTCCCAGCAGGAATTCGATATTGCCTTCAGGCCCGGTGATCGGGCTTTCGGTCACGCCGACAACGCGCCACCCCTGCGATTGCACCCACGCGCTGCTTTCCGCGCAAACCCGCTGGTGAACCAGCGGATCGCGGACAACTCCGCCCTTGCCGACTTCGGCCCGGCCGGCTTCGAACTGCGGCTTGACCAGAGCGACGAGCCTGGCGCCGGCGCGGGCAAGTTTCAGCGGTGATTCCAAAACCTTGGTGAGCGAAATGAAGCTTGCGTCGCAGGTGACGATGTCAATGGCTTCGCCGATCGTCTCGCGGTCGAGCGTGCGAGCGTTGGTCTGTTCGTGCACCACCACGCGCTCGTCCTGCCGAAGCTTCCACGCAAGCTGGTTGGTGCCGACGTCGACGGCGTACACCTTTGCTGCGCCGCGACTGAGCAACACGTCGGTAAAGCCGCCCGTCGAACTGCCGATGTCCAGCGCAACCGCCCCGGCGACATCGAAGCCGAAGTGCGTGAGTCCGTGATCAAGCTTGACCCCGCCACGCGACACCCAGGGATGATCCTTGCCACGCACTTCCAGCGCTGCGTCCTCGGCCAGCGTATCGCCCGCTTTCGCCAGCTTGCGCTCCCCCGAGAAGACGGTGCCGGCCATGATCAGCGCCTGCGCCCGCGACCGGCTCTCCGCCAGTCCGCGGATGACGAGCAGCTGGTCTGCCCGAATTTTGGCTACGCCCGCACCTCTTCGACGCCGGCGCTGTTGATGCGCAGCGCCTTGAGTACCGTTTCGACGATGTGCGGCGCGTTGAGGCCGGCTTCGTCATATTGCTTCTCGGGCTTGTCGTGATCCTGGAAGCGGTCGGGAAGGCGCATCGTGCGGACCTTCAGGCCAGCGTCGGTGAGGCCTTCGTCGCTTGCAAGGGTCAGGACATGGGCGCCGAGACCACCGATCGCGGCTTCCTCGACGGTCACGACAACTTCGTGCGTGGTCATCAACTTGCGAATCAAAGCGCTGTCGAGCGGCTTGGCGAAGCGGAGATCGGCGACCGTGGTCGACAGGCCCTTCGCCTCCAGCTGGTCGGCCGCCTTCTCCGCTTCCTCAAGCCGGGTGCCGAGCGCGAGGATGGCGACCTTCTTGCCTTCGCGAACGATACGGCCCTTGCCGATTTCCAGCACCTGCGGCGTCTCGGGCAGCTGCACGCCGCGTCCTTCACCGCGCGGGTAGCGGACGGCGATCGGGCCGCCGTCATGTTCCGCCATCGTCTTGACCATGTGGACGAGCTCGGCCTCGTCCGAGGGGGCCATGACAACGAAATTGGGGAGGGTGCACAGGTAAGCGAGGTCGAAGCTGCCCGCGTGGGTCGCACCGTCGGCCCCGACCAGGCCGGCGCGGTCCATCGCAAAGCGGACCGGCAAGTTCTGGATCGCGACATCGTGGACGACCTGGTCGTAAGCGCGCTGCAGGAAGGTCGAATAAATGGCCACGAACGGGCGCATCCCTTGCGCGGCAAGGCCGGCGGCGAAGGTGACGCCATGCTGCTCGGCGATGCCGACATCGAACGCGCGGTCGGGGTGGGCAGTGGCGAACTTGTCGACGCCGGTGCCTGAGGGCATCGCCGCGGTGATCGCGCAAATCCGGTCGTCGGTCTCCGCCAGCTTCGCCAGCGTTTCGCCGAACACGTTCTGGTAGGATGGCGCGCCGGCGGCCGCCTTGGCCTGCTTGCCCGACACGACGTCGAACTTGACGACGCCATGGTATTTGTCGGCGCTGCTCTCGGCCGGGCCGTAGCCTTTGCCCTTTTGCGTGACGACATGAACCAGCATTGGCCCAACTTCGGCATCGCGAACGTTTTCAAGCACTTCGACCAACGCGTTGACATCGTGCCCGTCGACCGGGCCAACGTAATAAAAGCCGAGTTCGTCGAACAAGGTGCCGCCGGTAACGAGGCCCCGCGCATATTCCTCGACCCGCCGGGCAGTGCGGTGAAGCGGTGCCGGCATCGCTCGCGCGAGCTTCTGCGCCAGCTTGCGCGGCGTCAGATATTTGTTGGAGGAGACGAGCCGCGCCAGCGCGTTGCGCAACGACCCAACGGGCGGCGCGATCGACATGTCATTGTCGTTGAGGATGACGACCAGGCGGTTGCCGGCCGCCTCGGCGTTGTTCATCGCTTCATAGGCCATGCCGGCGCTCATCGCGCCGTCGCCAATGACCGCAATCGCCTTGCCAGGGTTGCCGGTCAGCTTGTTGGCGATGGCAAAGCCGAGCGCGGCGGAGATGGAGGTCGAGCTGTGCGCTGC